>NZ_MZGT01000010.1 GCF_002029255.1 Clostridium chromiireducens | reverse complement strand
TCAGTCCCAATGTGGCCGATCACCCTCTCAGGTCGGCTACGCATCGTCGCCTTGGTGAGCCGTTACCTCACCAACTAGCTAATGCGACGCGGGTCCATCTCATAGCGGATTACTCCTTTAATTGCTGTTTCATGCGAAACTACAATCTTATGCGGTATTAATCTTCCTTTCGAAAGGCTATTCCCCTCTATGAGGCAGGTTACCCACGTGTTACTCACCCGTCCGCCGCTAATCCGTTCCCGAAGGAACTTCATCGCTCGACTTGCATGTGTTAAGCACGCCGCCAGCGTTCGTCCTGAGCCAGGATCAAACTCTCAATAAAAAGTTTAATCTTAGCTTACTCAAATAAAGAATTGCTGGTTTACTTAAATGTATTTATATATTCTGTTCAATTTTCAAAGATCTCTCAGTCACTCGACTGCTTTATTATGATAACATTCTTAGTTTTTATTGTCAATATCTTTTTAAAGATTTTTTCAAATAATTTTACTAACCATGTTTTTACTTGTTGCTCACTTGCCGTGACAACAAATATTATAGTACCACGTTTTTTCTAATCAATTTATTAATCATATCCAATATATTAGAATTATTCTTATATTTCATTAATTTTCTCATTTATACTATATATTTCATTAACAGACACGCCTGGCAAAGTTAATCTTGCTTTTAAGTAATTCTTAGAGAATTATTAATTTATACAACTAAGCTTTACTCTTATACTAATTTATTCTACTATATAATATAGTAGTGTTCGTTATATATTTTATTGTTAATTACTACAATAATATACTCCTTCTGTTGATTTTATTATTTCAATTTCGAATTTCGTTAACTTAAACAATTTATACTCTATAGAACCTACATATATTGTACGACAATAACTATATATATGATTTACTAGTATTATTAGCGAATCTTATAACATAAATATAATTTTAATTCAGGGAGATTTCGATGATGAATAAAAAAATATTAAGTTTATTACTATCAGTTACTATAATTTCTTTTATAGGTTGCACAAATAACACGGCATCTTCTAAAGATTCTACTCCAAGTTCCCCTTCACCAAAATCATTGGAGGTTCCAAATTCTACAGCAAGTGACCCAGTTACATTCTCTTTAACTGATAATTCTTCATACTTTTGTCCATTCGTTTTTAATGGGAATGATTTAATTTTTCCTAATCCAGATGAAAATAATAGAATTTCAACAATTCCTGATCCACTACCAAAGGATATTCTCGAAAGCAAAAATGTCACTGACTTCGCAGACTATTCTTCCAGCAATATAGTATTGATAGATAAAAATATATTTTTTTCTAACGACTCAGAAAATGGTGCTTTATCTTCTTTTAATATAACTGACAAAACATATAGTAAGTTAAATACACATTCAGTTGATAATTTAATTGCTGTTAACACAGAATTGTTTTACAAAAATAAGAATGATAATAATATATACAAGTATGATACTGTATCATCTGCAAATCAATTACTATCAACCGATAACGTAGGATCATTCATTATCAACGGTGATTTCGTTATATATCAAAATTTAAGTGATGGTGCAAAGTTATATTCAATTAAAACAGACGGTACTGCTAGACAGAAACTTACTGATTACACAGCAAATAGCTTTGTAGTATACGATGGTAAGTTGTTATTCTTTAACTCTTCTGATAATAATAATTTATACTCAATAGATCCTTCTACTTTAGATTGTAAAAGAATTTACATAATGAACGGGTTCCAATTAAAAGAGATTAATAAGTCTTTGTACTTTATTAACGGAAGTGATTCAAATAACTTATACTCATTATCGGTGGATTTAGGCAAATCAACTACAACTTATAAACCTGAAATTTCTCAAGGAATTAATGATTATTACTTAACCTCTTCTGGAATTTTTTATAGCCCAAGTATTAATGTAAATAACATTTGCTATGCCAAATTCTCTACCAAAAGTTAGTCTATCAAATAAAAAGGATGAATGAAAATTCTTCATTATAAGCGAATCATTTTCATTCATCCATATATATTTACCCTTCAAACATACTGCTACTATAAGTTTTTCACGATTTCCTTAAATTTATTTCCTCTAACCATAAAATTAGGATACATATCAAATGAAGCGCATGCTGGCGATAAGGTTACAATGTCTCCTTTTTTAGCTATCCTCTTAGCTATATTTACAGCTTCCTCTAAGGATTCCGCTATCTTTATATTGATTTTTAATCCTCTCTCCTTTTCCAATTTGTCAAATACTTCTTTGATCTTGTTCTTTGTAGCACCTAAAAGTATTAGTTCTTTTATATAAGGATAGCCTTCATATGCTAGTGGCTCAAAAGGTATATGTTTATCATACCCACCTGCAATTATTATCACCTTTTCATCAAATGCCTTCAATCCGGCTAAAGTTCTTGTAGGACTTGATGCTATAGAATCATTATAATACTTAACTCCATCTATTTCTCTTACCAATTCGCACCTATGCTCAACTCCTGTAAAAGCTTCAGCCACCTTTTTCATTGTCTCCACTGAAACATCATCTTTAGTTGCTATAAATGCTGCGAGATAATTTTCAACATTATGCATTCCTTTTATTAATATATCATCCTTTTCACAAATTTCTTTTCCTTCAACATAAAGCATACCATCCTTATAGTGGGCGCCATCTAATATCTCTCTTTTAGAACTAAATTCTTTCACAGTTCCCCTTGCCTCTTTTACGAATTCATGAGTAATTTCATTCTCTCTATTCACTATCAAAAGTCCTTCTGAACTTTGGAATAAGAAAATATTCTTCTTTGCATCTATATATTCTTGCATGTCTTTATGCATATCTAAATGATTTGGAGTTAAATTTGTACATATAGCAACATCAATTTCTTGAGTCATTGTCATAAGTTGAAAACTAGACAACTCTAATACAACCCTATCTCCATCATTAATGTTTTCTATTTGTGAGAATAACGGAGTTCCTATATTTCCTCCAACCCAAGTTTTATATCCTTGTTCTTGAAGCAATTTTGAAATAATTGTTGTAGTTGTTGTCTTTCCATCGCTGCCTGTAATTCCATATACCTTTCCTTTAGTATATCTCACAAACTCCTCCATCTCGGATGTAATGTATGCCCCTTCATTCTTAGCCTTTACTAATGACTCGCTATCAATCCTCATTGAAGGTGTCTTGAATATTACATCAAATCCTGAAAGTTTATCTAAATAGCTTTCTCCAAGCTCTAGTTTTACTCCTTTATTATTAAATTCATCGGCCACTTCACCCAGCTCTTCCTCATTTTTTTTATCAAATGCTGTTACTGAAGCACCTAAAGTAAGTAAGAAGTTAATTAGTGGAATGTTACTTACTCCAATTCCAACAACACCAACTTCTTTCCCAACTATAAATTTCTTAAAATCTTTAAAGTCTCTTTTCATGTCTATCCTCCAAATTCAAATCATCTATCCCTATATGATATAATTTATTACCAAAATCTGTTCTTTACTATTTTAATTATAGCACTTCGACAAAAAAAATAAACCGACTCAAAAAGAAATTATTTTGAGTCAGTTATATTTGTTTTTAGAATTCTAAACTTGATTGAATGTAATTTTCTAGCTCGCTTATCTTAACTCTTTCTTGTTCCATAGTATCTCTATTTCTAATAGTAACTGATTCGTCTTCTAATGTATCAAAATCAATTGTTATACAGAAAGGAGTTCCTATTTCATCCTGCCTTCTATATCTCTTACCTATACTTCCAGTTTCATCAAAATCTAAGTTAAACTTTTTGCTTAAATCTCCATAAAGGTCTAGAGCCTTTTCAGAAAGCTTCTTAGAAAGAGGCAATATTGCCGCCTTAAATGGAGCTAATGCTGGATGTAAATGCATTACAGTTCTAACATCTCCACCTTCTAACTCTTCTTCATCATAAGCTTCAATTAAGAATGCTAAAGCAACTCTATCAGCGCCTAATGATGGCTCTATAACATATGGTATATACTTTTCATTAGTTGTCTGATCTAAATAGCTTAGATCTTGTCCTGAGTGTTCTTGATGTTTAGATAAATCGTAATCAGTTCTATCTGCTATCCCCCAAAGTTCACCCCATCCAAATGGAAATAAGTATTCTATATCCGATGTCGCATTTGAATAGAACGATAGCTCTTCCTCACCATGATCTCTCATCCTTAAATTATCAGGTTTTACATTTAGATTAAGCAAAAAGTTCCAACAATAATCCTTCCAGTATTTGTGCCATTCTAAATCAGTTCCTGGTTTACAGAAGAATTCTAATTCCATTTGTTCAAATTCTCTTGTTCTAAAAGTAAAATTACCAGGTGTAATCTCATTTCTGAAAGATTTACCTATTTGAGCTATACCAAACGGAACTTTCTTTCTAGATGTCCTTTGTACAGCTTTAAAGTTAACAAATATACCTTGTGCTGTTTCTGGTCTTAGGTAAATTTCTGCTTTAGCATCTTCCGTAACACCTTGGAATGTTTTAAACATAAGATTAAATTTTCTTATATCTGTATAATTCATTTTTCCACATTTCGGACAAACTATATTATTACTCTCAATATATTCTTTTAACTGATCATTAGTCCATCCATCAGCGCTAGCTACCTCTGCTCCATTTTCTGTCATATGATCTTCAACTAATTTATCTGCTCTAAATCTTGCCTTACATTCTTTACAGTCCATTAACGGATCCGAGAAACCTCCAACGTGTCCTGAAGCAACCCAGACTTCTCTATTCATTAAAATAGCGGAGTCTAATCCAACATTGTAAGGGCTTTCTTGAACAAATTTCTTCCACCATGCTTTTTTAACGTTATTTTTGAACTCTACTCCTAGAGGACCATAATCCCACGAATTTGCTAGCCCACCATATATATCAGAGCCAGGAAATACAAATCCTCTATTTTTACAAAGAGCTACAATCTTTTCCATTGTTTTTTCTACTGCCATCGTTTTATCCCTCCAAATATTTTTTGATAAAAATAAAAAGGCTATAAGCACAAAGGGACGAAATACAATTCCGCGGTTCCACCCTTCTTGGCTCTAGCCCATCTTTCTTCTCTAATTAACCTACACTCAAAAGCTCCATTCATTTACAAATAATAATGATTTCCACCAAACATCATCTCTCTTTAATTTACTTATAAATTACTCCTCTTTTTCAACGTGTATATTCAATTTATAAATTTATTTTAACAAAATTCCTTTATATGTCAAGATTAAATTATCTTTTAAAAAAGTATAAAAAAAATGGCTCCGCGAAGAGGACTCGAACCTCCAACCTATCGGTTAACAGCCGAGTGCTCCACCATTGAGCTATCGCGGAACGTCATTACTTAATCTATTATATCAAACTTTTATAATTATGCAACCCCATTTTTCATATTTATTTATTTTCTTTTATATATAGACTTGTGTTTATATATAAACCTGATAATGAGCAATAATTTGAGGAGGAATTATATGAACAAATACACCTCATAGGCAGTTTCACTAGAAATCTAGCATTCCGGAATTTCCGTTATGAAAAAAGTACTTACATCCAATCTAATTCACTTTAACAGTTTATAATTACAATTTATCAACATAAAAATCTTCAACTGATATACCTTAAAATTTTCGATTTTAATCATAACAAAAATAATATAATTTAATATATTAAAAGGGTGGAGAATAATTCCCACCCTTAGCTATTTCACTTATTTCTATTTTCTAAAAAAGTATAAAAAAATGGCTCCGCGAAGAGGACTCGAACCTCCAACCTATCGGTTAACAGCCGAGTGCTCCACCATTGAGCTATCGCGGAACGTCATTACTTAATCTATTATATCACCTTTTTATAATTATGCAACCCTTTTTTTCAATTCTTTTATTTTTTTCAAATATGAACTTTTATCTCCGTCTAAACCTAAATATGTAATTCATTTATGGGGGACAATACTTACAATATATACCTTGCAGATAAATCTATTAGAGATCCGGTACTTCAAGAACTTATGTCACCTTTACCTTAACATGGATGCAAATTTACATAACATGAATATAATTTAATATATTAAAAGGGTAGAAAACACTTTCTACCCTTAACTACTTACTGATTTTTATTTTTCAAAAAAGTATAAAAAAATGGCTCCGCGAAGAGGACTCGAACCTCCAACCTATCGGTTAACAGCCGAGTGCTCCACCATTGAGCTATCGCGGAACGTCATTACTTAATCTATTATATCAAACTTTTATAATTATGCAAGCTTTTTATATTAATTTTTTTAAATAAGTTAAGAATAACTTGTTTAAAATTCATAATAACTAGTTTCTTTACAATATATTGAAATTTCATTGAGTTTTCTCGAAATATATCTATATGCAAAATCCTAATCAATATAAAAAAAGATCCATACACGTTCTATATGAACACATATGAATCTTTTATCGTATATATTACTACGTATTAAACTTTACAAAAATTTCTTTTTCAGGACCTACTTAGCTTCTTTATTATTTTTGTGGCCTCATTGTTGGGAATAATATAACATCTCTAATTGAAGCTGAATCAGTCAAGAACATTATAAGTCTATCTATACCCATTCCCATTCCACCTGTCGGCGGCATACCAGTTTCAAGAGCGCTCATGAATTGCTCATCTAACATATACGCTTCATCGTCTCCAAGTTCTCTCTCTTTAGCTTGTTGTTCAAATCTTTCTCTTTGAACTATAGGATCATTTAATTCTGAGTATGCATTACAAAGTTCTCTACCGAATACAAAACCTTCGAATCTCTCAGTGAATTCAGGATTTCCTCTCTTTTTCTTTGTAAGAGGTGAAATTTCAACTGGATAATCTGTAACGAACGTTGGCTGAATCATGTTTGCTTCACCGAATTCCTCATATAAGGCATTTAGTACTTCACCCTTTGTAACTGTATCTAATGGTTTAGCAAATTCTATATGTTTCTCTTTTGCTATAGCCTGAGCTTCCTCATTAGATTTAATTTCGTTAAAGTCTACACCTGCATATTCTTTAACAGCATCAACCATAGTTATTCTTCTCCATGGTGGTTTAAAATCTATTTCTGTACCTTGATAAGTAACTTTAGTAGTTCCATTTATCTTTTCACAAATATATGCAACCATATTTTCTGTAATTTCCATCATATCATTATAATCAGAATAAGCTTCATATAATTCAATAGATGTAAACTCTGGATTATGTCTAACTGACATACCTTCATTTCTGAAGTTTCTTCCTATTTCATATACTTTTTCAAATCCAGCAACAATTAGTCTCTTAAGATATAATTCTGGTGCTATTCTTAAGAACATATCCATATCTAAAGTATTGTGATGCGTAACAAATGGTTTAGCTGCCGCACCACCAGCTATAGCACCAAGTATTGGCGTTTCTACTTCTATAAAACTTCTAGTATCTAAGAACTCTCTCATTGCTGAAATAATTCTACTTCTCTTAATAAAAGTATCCTTTACTCCTGAATTTGTAATTATATCAACTTCTCTTTGTCTATATCTTAAATCCGGATCTTTTAATCCATGCCATTTCTCTGGAAGCGGCTTTAGAGACTTACAAGTTAATTCAAAAGTATTTACATTTACCGATACTTCGCCTGTTTTTGTTGTAAACACTTCACCTGTCGCAGCAACCCAGTCACCTAAATCAAGAGTTTTATATTGCTTTAGATTCTCCTCTCCAACCTTATCAATCTTTAAGAATAGTTGAAGCTTTCCATCTTTATCATGTATGTCTGAGAACACAACCTTACCTTGGCCTCTCTTGGACATTATTCTTCCTGCTACTGTTACCTCTTTACCTTCTAATTCATCATAGTTTGCCTTAACCTCTTCTGATGTATGAGTTCTGTTAACTTTATAAACATCAAAAGGATCTTTTCCAGCATTTTGTAGATCTGCAAGCTTATCTCTTCTCAATCCTTCTTGTTCATTATATTGAGACTCTAACTCTTGCATACTCATTTCTTCTGTTGACATAATGTACCTCCAATTAACTTCTACTTATTCCTAAGATTTCAAATTTATTCACTCCATCAGGAACCGTTACTTCCACTATATCACCAACTTTTTTACCAACTAAAGCTTTTCCAACTGGTGATTCATTTGATATTTTAAAATTTATAGGATCCGCTTCTGCTGAACCCACTATTGAATATTCCACTTCTTCATCAAATTCATAATCTTTGACTTTAACTTTTGATCCAACTGAAACTATATCACTTGGAATTTCTGATTCATCAACAACTACAGCATTTTTCAACATGTTTTCTAATTGAATTATTCTTCCTTCTGTAAATGCTTGGTCGTTTTTAGCTTCATCATATTCGGAGTTTTCACTCAAATCTCCATATCCTAATGCAATTTTAATTTTTTCAGTTATCTCTTTTCTTTTTACTGTCTTTAAATATTCAAGTTCACTTTCTAACTTTTTTACACCTTCATAAGTCATTACATATTGTTTTGATTGGCTCATATACTTTACTCCCCTTTAAAACCTTTTATAATTATTTAATTAATAATTGTAATTATTGAGTTTGATTCAAACTAATATTACCTAAGTTTTCTTATTATACGCTTTATCATTAAGATATTATACTGTTAATAAAATAAAACTTATCAAACTAACATAAATACATTATAATATCTCCTTAGCCTCAAAATCATTTAACTAATTATAAATCAGCATATTTGATATGTCAATAAATCCTAACTGAAAGCAATTCATAGTATTCTGTTTAATTCATCACTAAAATATTATTTGATTTAAGTTAGAAATTTGTTGTTAATCTTATAATATCTACAATATTATTTTTAATACGTATAAATAATAAATTTATGCGAGTATTAATAATATGATTTTAGTGATCAAATTATACTTCTTCTTTATATTTCTTCAAAATTTCTATTACTTTGCTGCTATCATTTATTGTATTAATTTCATTTTTAATATCTGTACATCTTGGTAACCCTTTAATATACCATGATGCATGTTTTCTCATCTCTCTTATAGCTTTAAATTCACCATCGTATTTAAGTGCCAATTCATAGTGCCTAAGGCACATTTCAACTCTTTCCCTATGTGATATTTCTTTAATAGGTTCATTTTTTAATATGCTGCTAACTTGCTTAAATATCCATGGATTTCCTTGACTTCCTCTAGCTATCATTATGCCATCGCAGTTAGTTATTTCTTTCATCTTTAAAGCGTCTTCTGGAGAAAATACATCTCCATTTCCTATTACAGGTATTGACACACCATCTTTGACTTTTTTTATTATATCCCAATCGGCAAACCCTTGATACATTTGTTTTGTAGTTCTTCCGTGGATAGCAATTGCATCAACCCCTGCTTGTTCCATACCTTTTGCAAATTCTACTGCATTAATGTTATCATCATCAAATCCTTTTCTAAACTTAACAGTAACTGGTTTTGATGAAACCTTTTTTATTTCCTTTACAATATTAAATGCAAGTTCTGGTTCTTTCATTAATGCAGACCCTTCTCCATTTTTAACTATTTTAGGAGCAGGACATCCCATATTTATGTCTATAATACAAATATCATCTCTATTATTAAGATGTTCCTCGCAAATATTTGCCATAATCTCCGGATCTCTTCCGAAGATTTGAGCCGCCACAGGTCTTTCTTCATCTGCTGTTCTAAGCAATGCTTGTGTATTCTCACTTCCATAATATAACGCTTTAGCACTAACCATTTCAGTATAAACTAACCCACATCCCATTTCTTTGCATAGTCCTCTAAAAGATATATCTGTTACACCTGCCATGGGTGCTAAGAATATATTATTCTCAAAGGTTAACTTCCCTATCTTCATTTAGAATGTACTCCTCACCTTCTATATTTTCGGACTGCATATTATTTTAGCTTTGAAAATTTTCCGTTTCCTTATTTTTTTCATATAATATTTTTAATCCTTCTAAAGTTAAATCCGAATCAACTTTGTCTATAACATCAGTTTCTTTAGCTATTAAATTAGCTAACCCACCTGTTGCTAGCACAAACGGTTCTTCCTTATATTTAGAATTTTTCATTTCCTGTTTCATCTTTTTAACTATATATTCAACTTGCCCAATATAACCGAATAAAATTCCTGCCTGCATGCTTGATACAGTATTTTTGCAAATCATATTCTTAGGCACTTCCAATTCTACTCTTGGAAGCTTAGCTGCCCTTTCAAATAAAGCATCTGCTGAAATTCTTATTCCAGGACATATACATCCTCCAAGATAATCTCCATTTGCCCTAACCGCGCAAAAAGTCGTGGCTGTTCCAAAATCAATTATTATAACTGGTCTTTTATAGATTTCATACGCCGCAACGGCATTTACTATTCTATCAGCCCCAACTTCTCTTGGATTATCATATTTAATATTTATTCCCGTCTTCACTCCCGGTCCAACTATTATAGGTTCATGGCAAAAGCATTTTCTTAACATATTTTCTAAAGAATGCATTATATTAGGAACAACAGAAGAGACTATAACTCCAGCAATATCTTTAGGATTGATATTACTTAAGTTAAATAATTGCATAACCTGTATACCATACTCATCTGAAGTTTTATTTCCTTCACTTGAAATACGCCAACTAGCTATATACTTTTCTCCATCATGTACTCCCAGAACAATATTAGTATTACCTGCATCAACAAGTAAAATCATAGAAAGCACCACCTTAATACAGTTAAATTAAAAGCAGCCCAAAGAGCTGCCTTAATTTAGAAATTCACTTAAAAATAACAATATAATTTTAACAATTCTAATTTATTTGTCAAGGGTTTAACGATCATTTTAATACAATCCCATCATTTTCTTATATTTTTATTTTAATAAATACTTTTATAAGTTAAAATAATCCTATTATCTCTCCACTCTTTAAGACATCCATCTTGTTTGCGGCCGGAACCTTAGGAAGACCTGGCATTGTCATTATATCTCCAGTTTGGACAACTATAAATCCTGCACCATTAGATACTCTAACTTCCTTTACAGTTATATCAAATCCCTGCGGCCTAGCTAAAAGACTTGGGTTATCTGATAAAGAGTACTGCGTTTTTGCCATGCATATAGGCAATTTATCTAATCTAAATTTTTCTAGTTCAGCAATTTGTTTTTTAGCAGCTGGTGTATAATTTACTTTGTCAGCTCCATAAATTTCCCTGGCAATAGTCTGTATTTTTTCTTCAATAGAATCTTCTTTATCATATATTGGTGAAAAATTTGAATTGTTCTTATCTAATATATCTAACACTATATTTCCTAGTTCAACTCCACCTTCTCCTCCTTTGGCCCATACATCACATAGGGCTACTTTAATTCCCATATTATCACAGAAGTTTTTAATAAATTCTACTTCCTCTAGACTATCTGTTACAAATTTATTTATAGCAACAACTGGTGTTACATTAAACTTCTTTATATTCTCTATTTGTTTTTCTAGATTAGCTATTCCATTTGATAAAGCTGAAACATTTGGATTGTTCAATTCAGTCTTAGCTACTCCTCCATGATGTTTTAATGCCCTAATTGTCGCTACTATTACAACACACTCTGGTTTTAACTCTCCATATCTACACTTTATGTCAAAGAACTTCTCAGCTCCCAAATCTGCTCCAAATCCTGCTTCAGTTACTGCAATCTCTCCAAGCTTTAAAGCCAACTTAGTTGCCATTATAGAATTACACCCGTGAGCAATATTAGCAAATGGCCCCCCATGTATTAATGCTGGAGTATTTTCTAATGTTTGAACTAGGTTAGGCTTAATTGCATCTTTCATAAGTAAAGCCATAGCACCTTGAATCTCCAATTGTCTTGCATATACTGGTTCACCGTCTAAATCATATGCAACAACTATATTCCCCATTCTTTCTTTTAAATCTTCTAAATCACTTGCCAAGCATAAAATAGCCATTATTTCAGATGCAACAGTTATATTGAACCCATCTTCTCTAACGAACCCATTAACCTTTCCACCCATTCCAACAACAATATGTCTTAACGCTCTATCATTCATGTCAATAACTCTTTTAAAAACTATCCTTCTAGAATCAATCTTTAAAATATTTCCTTGATGTATATGATTATCTATAGCAGCTGACAATAAGTTATTAGCAGATGTAATAGCATGCATATCACCAGTAAAATGAAGATTAATATCTTCCATCGGAACTACTTGGGCATATCCACCACCTGCAGCTCCACCTTTTACTCCAAAAACCGGTCCTAGGGATGGTTCTCTCAACGCTATTACCGCCCTCTTACCAATCTTATTTAGCGCCTGCCCTAAACCAACAGTGACTGTTGATTTTCCTTCACCAGCTGGTGTTGGGTTTATAGCTGTTACTAAAACTAATCTTCCGTCTTTATTATTCTTTACTTTATCATACACATCTAAAGATATCTTACATTTATATTTTCCATAGTATTCAATATCATCTTCGCAAAGACCTAATTTTTCAGCTATACTTTTTATCGGCTCCATCTTCGCTTCCTGTGCAATTTGAATATCACTTTTCATTTAAGTATCCTCCTAATATTAACCATAATCGATATATTGTATATACATTATATCACTTCAATTTATTCAATAAAAGTTTTTTCGAACAATTCATAGAAATATACTCAAATTATTCGCATTATTGCTGATACTTATTACTATTTTGAGTATAGCAATTATAAATTATGCAAAATATATATTTCCTAAATAGCCTATAGTTAGCCAATTCAATACATTTATGATTTTCCTTGAAAAAACAAAAGCTATTTCAAAATGTTTTACACTGAAATAGCTTTTACTCATTAATTATTTATAAAGATCTTTTCGAATTCTTCTGCATCTAGCTTCTCTTTTTCAATTAAAGCTTGTGCTACAGCATGTAATATATCCATATTTTCTTTTAACAGTTTATTAGCCTTATCATATGCTTCATCAATAAATCTTTTAATCTCTTTGTCTATTTTAGAACCAATTTCTTCACTAAAATCTCTGCCTTTTCCCAAATCTCTTCCAAGGAACACTTCATCATGACTAGATGCATTATATGATATTGTTCCAATTACTTCACTCATACCATAATCCATAACCATACTTCTAGCTATATGACTTGCTCTATCTATATCACTTTTAGCACCAGTGCTTATATCCCCCATGATCAATTTTTCAGCAACTCTTCCACCTAAGAGTCCAACCATTTCATCTTCTAATTTAGATTTTGAAGTGTATGAAGTATCCTCTTTAGGAAGATGCATAGTATATCCACCAGCTCTTCCTCTCGGAATTACGCTTATTTCATGAACCGGGTCACAATTCGGAAGCAATCTCATAACAACTGCATGACCTGCCTCGTGGTAGGCTGTCAATTTCCTATCATGCTCAGTTATTACTCTACTTTTCTTTTCTGGTCCTGCAATTACCTTAGTTATGGCTTCTTCCATTTCAGACATAGAAATTTGTTTTCTTTCTCTTCTAACTGCAAGTAAAGCTGCTTCATTTGTTAAATTCTCTAAATCTGCTCCTGAGAATCCTGGCGTTCTCTTTGCAAGTACATCTAATTTAACATCGTCTTTAAGAGGTTTCTTTTTTGTGTGTACTTTCAGAATTTCCTCTCTGCCTTTTACATCTGGCGCTCCAACCATTATTTGTCTATCAAATCTTCCAGGTCTCAATAATGCAGGATCTAATATATCTGGTCTGTTTGTTGCCGCAATCATAATTATGCCTTCATTTACACCAAACCCATCCATTTCAACAAGAAGTTGATTTAGCGTCTGTTCTCTTTCATCATGACCGCCGCCTAATCCAGCACCTCTTTGTCTTCCAACAGCATCAATCTCATCTATGAAAACAATGCAAGGCGAATTTTTCTTAGCTTCTTCAAATAAACTTCTAACTCTTGATGCACCAACACCAACAAACATCTCAACAAAATCTGAACCTGATATACTGAAAAATGGTACTCCCGCTTCTCCCGCTATTGCTTTTGCAAGTAAAGTTTTCCCTGTTCCAGGAGGCCCAACTAATAATACACCCTTAGGTATTCTAGCACCCATTTGTATATATCTAGCTGGCAACTTTAGAAAATCAACAATTTCTTCAAGTTCTGCTTTTTCTTCATCTGCACCCGCTATATCTTCAAACGTTACAGTTTGAGTATCTGGAGTTACCATTTTGGCCTTACTTTTACCAAAATTCATAACACCTCTACCTCCACCTCCGCTTTGGGACTGTTGTGTAAATATAAATAAGAATATAAATATAAATACTGCCATCAACACAAATGGAAGCAATGTTGCAATCCATGTTGCATTATTAGATGGTTTTTCAAAAACCACTTTAACTTCTGATTTGGGTTGATTCTCTATTAATGAACTAACAAGTTCACCTGGAGCATACGTAACAAAACTCTTATTATCAGTTGTCTTACCTTCTATGGTCATACTATCTTCTTTAATTATAACGCTCTCTATTTCGTTTGCATTCCACTTTTGTACGAATGCACTATATGCCATATCACTTGACCCTTTTCCTGTCTGCCACATAGTAACTGCTGCTAAAACTAGCATGACAGAACACACAATCCATACAGCTGCGCTTGAATATTTTTTCATTCAAGGCCCCCCTCTCTCATCATATTTAAAATTTTACCATACGAATATTCTTATTACAACGAAAATTGCAACCCCTATTTTTCATATACTTCAGGTTTTAATATACCTATAAACGGTAGATTCCTATATTTTTCAGCATAATCTATTCCATACCCAACTATGAATCCATCGGGTACTTCAAACCCAACATATCTAACATCTAAATTCGAAACTCTTCTTGCTTGCTTGTTTAGTAAAGCTACTATTTCTATACTATTTGCCTTTCTAGCTTCTAAATATTTTAATAAATATGTTAAAGTAACTCCTGTATCAACAATATCTTCAACTACTAGTATATCTTTTCCTTCAATATTATTGTCTAAATCTTTCAAAATTCTCACAACACCAGATGTCTCTGTAGAATTTCCATAGCTTGATACTGCCATAAAATCTATTTCACAATGAATAGATATATTCTTAATTAACTCTGCCGCAAATAAAACAGATCCTTTTAATATTCCAACTACAACTAAATCCTTTCCTTTATAATCATTACTTATTTTATCAGCAAGTTCTTTAATTCTCTTTGTTAAGACCTCTTCTGAAAATAATATCTCTTGTATATCTTGTTTCATATTCAATATTCCTTCCTCTCGACAACTACTTTTAATATATTTTTACTTTGTGCAGTAACTTTATATTCTTCTGAATTTCTGACCCCAATAATCCATGCAACTCTTTCATCAAAACATAAAATGGGGATAGTATCTCTTTCATCTTTTGAAATCTTCATATCAATGAAGATATCTTTCAATTTTTTACTTCCATTCATACCTAAAGGAACAATTTTATCTCCATTCTTTCTATTTCTTACTGAAATAATCCCATTTACCTTATCAAAATCAAAATATTTTATTAAATTACTTTCATTTAAATTTATACTATTTTCTTTGTGATTATTCATCACTGAAAACTTAATGTAATAATTACGAAATTCAATTGTATTGTTATGCGCATTATTCTTATTTAGATTTATCTCTTCTTTGATATTAATTGTATTTAGTTTTTCTTTTTTTCTTTTTATGTATATATCTCCATAAATATTTTCAACATAAATTTGATTTGGTAATTCTGATACTTTCCCAGATTCCTTTTTAGCTAAATCAATAATCATATATATATGCTTCATTTCAAAATCATAGTTCGATTTTGAATACTTAGTTATGGCATGTCTTAGTGTTCTATTAAGCACGGCTTCTTCTTCTCTAAATATCTCCCTTTTTATTATAAAATAATCATCATATTCTACACAATATTTATTGTATAAATCTAGAGATAATTTTTCAAGGAATTCATTATCTTTTTTTAAAAGCACTGACATCCTATTCAAAGTTTGTACTATATCTTCATTAAAATTAGCTTTCATATATGGTAATATATCTAATCTTATTTTGTTCCTATTATATATTCTTTCAAAATTAGTTTTATCAATTCTAGGTTTTAAATTTTTAGATTCTATATATTTTTCAATTTCTTCTCTTCCAAGACATAAAATGGGCCTTATTATCTTTTCATCTCTAAATGCCTTAATTCCTACAATTCCTTCAAGACCAGTCCCCCTCATAATCCTAAATAAAATCGTTTCCGCTTGATCATTAGCATTATGTGCTGTAGCAATTTTATTAAATCCTTCCTTCTTCAGAATCTCATCAAAAAAATCATATCTAACACTTCTACCTGCCATTTCTGAAGACACCTTATATTCCTTAGAATATTCATTTATATCCACACGTTTTATAAAGTATCTTATTCCCATTTCCCTGCATATATTAGTTACATATTCTTCATCCTTATATGAATCGTCACCTCTTAAAAGATGATTTAAATGCGCTGCAGCTATTTCTATCTCTAATTCCTCTTTTAATTGGAATAATATATTCAAAAGACATACAGAGTCAGGTCCTCCTGAAAGAGCTATTAGAACTTTATCTCCCGGTTTAATTAAATTATTATCTCTTATATAAGATAGCACTTTTGTATACAAAAATTAACACACCTACTTTTTTTGTAATATAGTATCGGTAAACATAATGCTGTATAGTATATTTTACGCATATATATTGCATATGTAAATATTAACTCAAGTAAAATTATTAATAGCTGTCTCAAAACTATTTTACATATAGCTTCGAAACAGCTATTAATAATATTTAAGTATCTGAGAGAATAATTAACTAGTCACACCTCCTCAGCTATCTAAATAAACTTTTGAAACCACTACTGTCATATCATCTTTAATAATCCCTTTACTCAACTTCATTGCTTGTTTTAGTATTTTTTCAGAAAGCTCCCTAGGATCTGCATTAATATTCTTTAAAAATTCTTCTATCCAATTAGACCTTCCAGAATTTAATTTATCAATATCTAAAACTCCGTCACTTACATTTACTAAAATATCCCCAGGCCTTAATGTTTCTTTAATGATTTCTACATCAACTTCATCTACAAGCCCAAATGGCAAGTTTTTTGAATTGATTGTTTTCACCTCACGTCCCCTCTTTATGAAGCTAGGTGCTGCGCCAATCTTAACAAACACTGTTTCACCATCATATAAATTGACTTTATTCAAATCCAATGTAGAATATTTCTCACCTTCTGCAAATCTCATCCCCACAATAGAGTTGACTGTATTTACAGTTATATCCTCATTAAATCCTGCTTCCATAAGTTTTTCCACTAAATCAACAGTTGATTTACTTTCTTCCCTCGCTTCAGGACCTGATCCCATTCCATCACTTAATATAGTCATATAATTTCCATTTGTAGTTTTTCCAAAACTATAACTATCTCCTATTTGAGTTTCCCCTTCTTTAGGCTCTATAGCACCATATGAAACCATAGAGTACTTCGGTTTTTCCTCTATAACAATTGTACACTCGTTCGTCTTAGTATTAATATTACATCCATTATCCCCTACATATAACTTTATTCTTATTGCACTACCTAGTAAAGAAAGAATATCCTTCTCACAATAATTACTTTTTTCATAATTATTTATACTCAATCTAATTTTGACTCTACCATTTTTATCCACATAGCAAAAAACATCATTATAATGAATCATGTTCTTATTTAATACGCGCTTTACGATTCTCTCCAAATCAGAATCAATACTAACTTCTCTTTTAAAATCACTTAGAAGATTATCCAATGTACACGATATATTTGATATATGTGCTGATACTATATTCTTCCCCTCCGCCAATCTCTCCTTTATAGCTTCATTTATATTATAATTACTTACTATAGCCTCTGTGTTCCTTAGCAAAGTAAAATTCTTAACACATTTCTTTTGCAAGTCCACCGGTATAGCTAAATTTCCTTTCTCATAATTTTGTATTAACTGTTGAAAAGAATTAAATGTTTGATGAAAACCTTTCTCCCAGCACAAAGATTTATTTTCACAATTTAAGCAACTTCTATCAGCTAAATTTTCTACCAAGGCACTTCCTTTTGATTTAATTAGCAGTTTTTCATTTTCACTATCATTTCTTAAGCATTTTGAAACTACAAGTAATACATTGGTCAGTTCTTTTAATTTAAAAGTGAATTCCTCCTTTATAGCATCCAATTGAATTTCTCCTAACGATGCTTTCTTCTTGTACGGATTTATCTCAACTTCAATACTTTTATACACAGGTTTGGGAATACATAAAAATAGAATAGAACTACTTAAAACCTCAATCCCTAATTTCAATGTTACTGCATTCGAATATAGAGCTAATGCAGTATAAATTATTACACCTGAGAGTATTGAAAATATTTTCCCTGTATCCTTGAATACTCCGACTATAAGACCGCCAACTCCAAAAAAGGCTACACTATACATCATATCATTAGATGCCACACCTATCATTATTCCCATTGCAACTCCAATCATCGCTCCATATGCGGCACCACCTACATATGCAATCGCTAAGACTAATGTTAATGCGCATATATTCCTCACTGAATAATCCATGAAATTAATATTTCCTATTCCAGCAATTATTAAACACATAAATATTCCTATACTAACTAACTCCTCAGAAGAAAAAAAATAATTAGTATTAACTTCCTCTAAAGAATTTAAAGCATATTTTATGACATAATATATAGGAACAACAATTAATGTCTGTATCAAACATAAAGTTATGTTCACTCCCAATTCATATTTATTTATGAAAAGTCCATAAAAGAAGAAACTTCCAAATATTATTACGAAGCTTGCCAATTCTTTTTGCCTTCTTTTAATTGGCGATATAAAAATATAATACATTGTTATCAAAATTACAGATACCAAATAAATATACCCATCAGTTAGCAAATCATTAATCGTTAAGTAACCTATAGCAATTCCTATTGCTGCAACTAAACTCTTCTTTTTATTTTCTCTTGTAATAATGGCTATTAAATATGCTATACCTATGGGTGCAATCCCCCGGCTATCAGATTGATTTAATAACAAATTTACTCTTCCAAGTAAGATACCTATAACTAAAATGATCCCTAATTTCGCTACAGATGCTCTTAACCAAACTTTTCTTTTTATCTTGGTCATCTCGTTTATTTCTTCGTATTTATTCATACCTAATCCATATTGCACATTAGCTCGCCTCATTTCCAAATAATGTAATATGATTATAGCATCTCTATTTTGAGATAAATGTCATAAGCTGTTTCTACAATTAAATTTTCGTAGGACAACTTCATCTAAAATTCTCTAAGATTTAATGATTTGGTGTATTATTCTATCTATCATAAAGTTCGTTAAGTTTCTTTTAAATCAATGTTAAATCAATATATTGAGCCAGCTATGGCACTTTTAATCTAATAATTAATTTGTCGTTAATATTATTTTATTAGAAATTTATAACTAATTATTTTTTCATAAAATTATATAGATGTGAATAGCACCCTATTTTTATCACTTTTTTAGGTTTTATATATTACAAATTGTTTTTAAAACTAATAAAGGGCGTAGCGCAAATAATTTATCCAACTACTTACATTACACCCTTATATATGGCTACTAAAAATGAATTATCCTAATATGTATCGCATCAGCTATTACTGATACTTTAATACCAACTCTTTAATACCGATTAGAAATCTATTATTTACTTATTATTCTTTAATGCAAAAAGACTTAAGCTACAATTAGCTTAAGTCTTTGGTGCCGAAGACCGGAATCGAACCGGTACGGTGTTTAACTACCGCAGGATTTTAAGTCCTGTGCGTCTGCCAGTTCCGCCACTTCGGCATATTATACGCATTCTCTTTAATTTAAAAGAATTTACGCAATCTCTTTTTTTATTAGAGATTCATATTAATTATTTATGGTTGCGGGGGCAGGACTTGAACCTACGACCTTCGGGTTATGAGCCCGACGAGCTACCAACTGCTCCACCCCGCGATATTATTTTTATCATATATATGGTGCCGAAGACCGGAATCGAACCGGTACGGTGTTTAACTACCGCAGGATTTTAAGTCCTGTGCGTCTGCCAGTTCCGCCACTTCGGCACATATTGGTAGCGGAAATAGGACTTGAACCTACGACACCTCGGGTATGAACCGAGTGCTCTAGCCAGCTGAGCTATTCCGCCATATCAATGGTTGCGGGGGCAGGACTTGAACCTACGACCTTCGGGTTATGAGCCCGACGAGCTACCAACTGCTCCACCCCGCGATATTATTTTTATCATACATATGGTGCCGAAGACCGGAATCGAACCGGTACGGTGTTTAACTACCGCAGGATTTTAAGTCCTGTGCGTCTGCCAGTTCCGCCACTTCGGCATGTTGTACTTAACTAAGTCTCAACAACAAAGCTAATTATAGTATATAACTCTCATGCTGTCAACAAAAAAATCAATATAAATTTTAAAACTTAAATTTTAAATAATTATGTAACGCTCCAACTCCCACTATCAGTAGTCTGTAGTGAAATTTATAGTGTAGAATAAACCGTAAAAGAATACCTAAAACTTCTAGCCAATCTATTCTACACTTAAAAACTTTCAACTAATAAAATTTTATATTTATATGTTCATCACAGCTTTAAAAAGGTCTAATATCCTTTTTTTCCACCCTTACCTTTAAATTCTTGATGTTTTTTTACATCTTGCATTCTCTCTTCGCTATCTTTTAAGAACTTAGACATAATATCTTCAAAATTACCTGAATTAGTTGTCTTTTTCTTATCAGATGACTTCCAATCAATTTCTACAGGTTTAACTGATTTTTTTTGAACATTTGCTTGTTTTATAGAAAGACTAATTTTTCCGTTATCATCTATTGAGATAACTTTTACTTTCACCTTATCCTGCTCGCTAAGATGCTCTCTAATATCTTTTACGTAAGAATCTGCGACTTCTGAAATATGAACTAATCCAGTTTTGCCTTCAACTTCAATAAAAGCTCCAAAATTTGTAATGTTTATCACTGTGCCCTCTACTATGTTTCCTGCCATTAAGGTCATGTTTAAAAGACTCCTCCTTAAATTTTAAAAATATATAAATTTATAAGAACAAATTCTAATTTATAAAATATGTTCTTTAATTTTAAATACAAATTTAATTATTATTTAATTTTATTATATTAACAGAGTTTTATAGGCTTTTCTATATTATGAAAATTATTTAGAATTTGGGTTTATCTCATTATTAACAACTTTTTCACCTGGTTTAATCATTCCAAGTCTTTCTCTTGCTAATTTTTCCAGATAATCTGACGAATCTGAATTAATCTTTTCAACCTCATCTTGAAGCCTCTGATTTTTTTGCTTAACTTCATCTAATTGGGATTGCTTACTATCAATTTCCTTCTGAATTCTATTCACTGTTATACTTTGTTTAATATAACTAAATACAAAGAAGATAATAAATCCAGCAATTATTATTCTTTTTATTAATTTTTTTTTCATCTATAGAACCTCTATTTTGCAAATTCTCCTAAGTCTATTGTAAACACTATAATACTATTATTCAAGTAATTTTTTCTTATTTACGTCTATCTGTAATTTTATATATAATTATTTTTAATGGATATAATGTATTTTTTAATATAATTCGAATAAATCTGTAAAATGATTTTCCTATTATTATCTCGCCCGTATAAAAATACTTACTGAAAAATCTAAAATACAATAAAATAGCAATGGTTATAAAAATATATACATAGGGAGTCAAAAACGCATAATTAGTATATAGCAGAAAGGTAAACACAATTAGAGCAATAAGTATACAAAATAATAGATCTTCTATTATTGTCAATATTTTCATGGAATTTAATCCTCTTATTGCTCTATATATATCGAATAATACGCCTGTTATAACCCCTCCTATTAGACTGTATATAACAAGATTGATTTGCATATTTAATCCTAACGGCATACTATATTCCTACTTAAATAATTTACTTATTATACTTTCATTATTTTTTTTGGTCACCTTACCATTATAAACTATAGACGCAATACTCCCAGCTATTATAACATCACCATTCTGCACATCTAACTTATTCATTTTTAATTCTTCTCCCTTAATAGTTAAGTTACCTAGACAGGTAGTTAAATCTATCTTTTGTTCATCAAAACTTATAACTTCTATAACTCCACTTAAAGTTAGTTTTTTTCTATTTTCTAAAGCTAAACTTGATTTATTATCTTCTATTTTATTTTCCACTCTTTTCTCCATCAAAGATTCCTCCATTCACTTTTCTTATACAATATATGTTTATATATTGTAATTTAGAATCCAGAATCCTTTATAGCTATGTCTATATATCAAAAAAGAGTAAGAAAACTCTATAAGTCTCTACTCTTTATCCTCTTCCCCTTCAACAATAACATACATAGCCTTTGCATCTTCTTTTCTCACATGTTCTGCTATGTTAACAATTTCTGCTTTTAGTATTCTATTTGCAAAGGTTATTTGAATTATATCTCCTTCCTTTATTTTTGTGGAAGGTTTTGCAACTTTATCATTAATTAATATACGGCCACTCTCGCATATTTCTTTTGCTACTGTTCTTCTCTTTATGATACGAGATACTTTTAAATATTTATCTAATCTCATAATTTTCTCCTTTATCAAAAGAACCCGAGAAAACTCGGGTTCATATTTACTCTGTCTAACATGTATTTTATTACTTGTTAACTTTATCTTTGAATTCTTTACCAGCCTTAAATACTGGAACAGTTGTTGCAGGAATATTAATAACTTCCTTAGTTCTTGGATTTCTTCCTTCTCTAGCTGCTCTTTCTCTTGTTTCAAAAGTTCCAAATCCAACTAGTTGAACTTTTTCTCCTTTTTCTAGAGCTTCCTCAACACTTTCAATTAAAGCTTTTAATGCTAATTCTGCATCTTTTTTTGTTAACTTACTTTTTTCTGCCATACTAGTAATTAATTCTGCTTTATTCACAATAACATCCTCCTTAAAATCCAGTTATATATTTTTAACTGTTTTCTTTTATGTACTAAATTGCACTTCTTTATTATATAACCTCTTCAGCTACCCGTCTATAGAAAAACGCTTTCTTTTCCTATATATAACTAAATAATCCAATAAATCGTTACAACATAGTTCTTTATAAAATAATTATTCTGCACAAACTAGAAAATTCCTTTATTTAAATCATGCATTAATCTAATTCTTTTGAAATCTCCCAGAGTTTATCCATTTCCTCTAACTTCATATTCGTTAATTCAACATTTTCTTCCTTTGCAACTTTTTCAATATACTCAAATCTCTTTATGAACTTGTCTATAGTGTAGTTTAATGCTATTTCTTGGTCTACCTTTAAAAATCTTGCAACATTTACACATGAAAATAATAAATCTCCAACTTCTTCTTTTATTTTCTCCACATTTTTTGTATTATATACATCAATTACCTCTGTAAGTTCTTCTTTTACCTTATTTATTGCAAAATTAATATGCTCAAAATCAAATCCAACTTTTTTTGCTTTTTCTTGAACCTTATGTGCTCTTAATAGAGCAGGTAATCCTTTTGTTATTCCTCTCATTTCTTCGCTAATACTTCTATAGCCCTTCTCGTTCCTTTTTAGGTCATCCCATTTTTCTAATACTTCTTCAGAAGAATTTAACTGGCTTGAATCTTTGAACACATGTGGATGTCTGTTTATCATTTTACTACAAATACCCTCTATTATATCACTTATATCAAAAAAACCATCTTCTTTACCTATGGATGCATGAAAAACAACTTGCAGAAGTACATCTCCCAGTTCCTCAATTAATGAGTCATCATCTTCTTGTTCTATTGCATCTATAACTTCATAACTTTCTTCTATTAATGCTTTTTCAAGAGATTTATGAGTCTGTTCTCTGTCCCACGGACAACCAGCTTCACTTCTTAGAATTTCTATTATCTCTAAAAGATCAGTAAAATCTTTTTTATTTTTAGTATCCTTAGGTATATATATAGATGTTAAATAGTCAATATCTTCCTGCATATCTAACTCAAATATAGGTATCCTTCGTATACTCTCTTGCCCCTCTATTCCTGCAGCTCTTACATAATAAATTTCAGTTTCATCGTTATAATTATCAAGTAACTTTAATTTGACTTCTGACGCTATCAATTGATTATAAACTTGTGTAACTATTGTACCGATTCTCTTATCTAACACTTGATTTCCTATATCAAAAGAGTCTATAACTTTCAGTCCTTCTATAGGATCAATCCTAAGACTTTCTATCATAGCATCAATAAAACTTACCGCTGGCACTATCTTATATTCTATGTCGCTCTTTTTACATAGATCTATAAGATTGAACACTGATTTTTCAGCAACTAATGGATGACCCGGTACTGCATATATTAAATCTCCTAAATCTTCATGTTTTTTAATTAAGTCATTAGCTATATTTGAGTATACCTGATCAAAGTTTTCTATGCTCTCATAGACATTGTCATAAGTATCAAATATAACTTTTTTTTCCTTCAAATATTCTACAGTCGGATGCTTTTCTGTTCTAAGAAATATATTTTTATTATTCTCAAGTTCATATATTGTTCCTATCGTTAGTGCATTCTTATCCCCTGGCCCTAATCCAATTATTTTAATCATCAGGTTTCTCTCCTTTTATCTTCGTTTAAGTCTACTTTTTATTTCTTCCATATCAAATACCTTAAATACGATTATTAATGTAATATATACTATAATACCCAAAAGTATAGATGTTAGGCAAGATAATCCATTACTTATTGTATTCTTATATATAATATTATAACTAAATAATACAAATAACATCATAATGGTTGATGCATATGCTGGTTTAATTAATATTTCATATAGGTTAAGTCCTATCTTTAAGGTAAACTTTAAAGTTATTATGTTTAAGATACTGACTACTACATACGCACTAAAACTTGCAATTACAGCTCCATATATATTAAAAGCCTCCATTGAGACCAAAGTCCATGTTAATATAACTTTTATTACACATCCTATTAGCAAGTTAACAATAGGTTTTATATAATTCCCTGTTCCCTGCAATATTGCTGTTGTTGTCTGAGTAATTATAATAAAAGGGATCGTCAATGATAAATACTTTAATATTTCTATTCCTTCAAACTTACCAGGGAAAATAAGCTTCATTACTGGTCCTGCCAAAAAAAATAGTCCAAATGTGCACGGAATTGCAATTACTGCTGCCATTTTCATAGATGCATCTATTTTGTTTTTTAATTCTCTTTGTTTTTTAAGAATAAAGTTTTCAGCTATAATTGGTATTAATGATGTGCAGATTGCTATGGAAAGAGTCAGTGGAATATTTATAATAACAGAAGCCTTTCCTGTTAGCTGTGCATAAAGTACAGTTGCCTGTGTGTTTGTAAATCCTGCTTGTAGTAATTTTTGCGGAACTAAAATGGAATCAATTAAATTCATAATACTACTAACAGTTGTACCTAATGAAATTGGAATTGCAATCCTTAAAATTGTGCTTAATATTTCAGGATTACTCTTTATTTTTTTCACTTTGTAACTTTTTCTTATCTTCTTATAGCTCGCATATAAATATGAACCACCCATGACTGCACCCGCCGTCGCTCCAAAGGCCGCGCCACCTGCTGAATACTCAATCCCCCGTGGTAATAGAAATACAGCTAATCCTACTCCAAAAATAACTCTTCCAACCTGTTCTAGTATTTGCGATATAGCTGACGGGGTCATATTTTGTAGACCTTGAAAAAAGCCCCTAAATATAGTTACAAAAGATATTACAATCGGTGCAAAGGATATTCCTATTAATGAATAATATGCTTTTGGATCCCATTTTAAAAATGTTATTATTGGTCTTGCAAAGAAGAACAATACCAATGTAGTGCCTGTCCCTATAATGGCCATTAAAATAGCGGATTCCTTCATTACTTCAAAGCTTCCACTTATATCATTTGTTGCATTTTTTTCTGATATCATCTTTGAAATTGCAACAGGAACTCCTGAAGCCATGGCTATAAAAAACATATATAACGGATATGACATTTGATAATATCCTATTCCTTCATCTCCAATTAACATTATTAGTGGCCATCTAAAAAATAACCCTAAGAATCTAGTTAATATTCCTGCAATTCCAAGAATGATACTCCCTTTTATTAGGGATTGTTTATTCATAAAACACCTCCAAACTTACACGTTACTAATAATTATTATTGTAAGTTTAGAGGTATTATTCCTTTTATTTTTCATACCGTAACTAAATTATCAATATTATTGCTCCATTTGCTTTCCTAAAAATGCTGCTGCTGTTTCAACTAACTTTGTTTCAACTTCTCCAAGCTCTACATCCTCTTTTGATAAGATAATTACAGCACCAATTTCATCACCTTCTGCTATAATTGGCGATATAACTTGACTAGTGTATATTGCTTCATCATCATCATTATGTAATGGTATTACTGAATTATTAGCTTTATTTAATAGTACAGTTTTTCTTCCATCCATTATTTTTTCTAGTTCACTGCTTACTTTTCTTTCTATGTAGTCTTTTTTAGGTGCTCCACTTATTGAAACAAATGCATCTTTATCAGCTATTAATACAACGTGACCTATAACTTGTTGCAAGCTTTCACAATATTCCTTTGAGAAATTAGTAAGTTCTTCAATTGGAGAATATTTTTTTAATATTACACCACCATCTCTATCTGTGAAAATTTCTAGTGGATCTCCTTCTCTTATTCTTAATGTTCTCCTTATTTCCTTAGGTATTACTACTCTTCCTAGATCATCAATTCTTCTAACAATTCCTGTTGCCTTCATTGGTTATATAACCTCCTTTGAAACTCTATTAATTGGTTGCAATATTATTATTTGAATTTCTAGAAATTTTATACACTTATAGACAAATTTTATATAAATAATTTTTCTCATGTAATTTAATTAAAAAGTGCCGAATACAGTTATGTTTTATATTTAAAATATACCTTATCATTAAAAAATTATTTATGAACAAAAAAGCCGTTACAGAATAATACTAAACTATTCTGTAACGGTCCTTTCATTTAATAATATTAAATTATTAATATCACTATTTTTTAATTAAAGCTTATCTTCATAAGTTTTAACTTTTAAATCTGTTTTCCACTCTTCTAACTTAGAGTTAAATGCATCGCCTTGCTTTTGTTGTAATAATGATGATTTTATTTGATCTTTAACCTGATCTAAAGGCGTAACCTGAGAGGTTTTCAATCCAGTGGCTTTTATTATATGGTACCCATATTGACTCTTTACTGGAGCAGAGATCTCATTCTCTTTCAAGTTCTTATATCCCTCTACAAATTCCGGAACTAATTGTGTTGAATTATATGGTTGAAATCCTAAAGTACCGCCTTGATCTTTACTTCCCGGATCTACTGAATTTTCTTTAGCCAATGTTGCAAAATCAGATCCAGCATCTAATTTAGCTTTTAAATCATTTGCCTTTTTTAACGATGCATCAAAGTCTATTGATCCATCACCAGCTTTTTCGGCAATTAAAATATGTGATACAGTTGCACCAGCTCCTTGTGTATATTTAGCATCCTTATTCTCATTATAATATGTTTGAACATCTTCATCTGTAACTGTTATATCTTTTACTATATCATCTTGAACAGCTTTCATTATAACTTCATTCTTTATAAGATCCTTAAGCTGATCTTCTGTCAATCCATTTTGCTCTAAAACACTTTCAAATTGTCCTTCTTCAGGAAATTGAGCTTTAGATTGGTTAATTTGATCATCAACTTGTTTGTTTATCTCATCATCCGATGGCTTTAAATTTAACTCATTAGCCTTTTGTAAAAGTATCTTTTGAGTTACTAGGCTATCTAGTTGCTGTTTTTTCATTTTTTGTAATTGTTCTTTGGCTTGTGCATTATTCTCGTAATCTTCTCCATATTGTTGCTTAAATTGAGCTGTATACTTCTCCATTTCTTTATCTAAATCACCTTTTGTTACTTTTTCGTTACCAACAGTTGCAAGAACTGTATTCTTTATCGCCTCTGGTGTCTTCTCAATCATCTTGCATCCCATAGCTGTCACTGCAATTGTCGATACAGCTATTACTGCAATAATCTTTTTTAATTTCTTCAAAATTTTCCCCTCGCTTATCCTAGATTTTAACTTTAAAAAATAACCTGCCATAAATATCATGACTCTTCAAGTCGGACAATGTTATTTTTCAATATATCTTCCTGTAAAAAGTCATAATATTAGTATATCAATATTATTTTTATTATTCAAATTTTTTACACTATTTTATTCGTACTTCTCTTTTATACCATATGTTTGTTACAGTATTATGTCATTAAAGACTTCTTTTAGAAATTCTAGTTTATTTTCCTTCTTTATATACTTTAGTTTAAATGCAAAATAAGGGTTTGATCCAAATTTTAATACAACACTACTTTTATACTCATCCATTAAAGTTTTGAATATGTTCTTATATTCACTTTCACCCTGTGCAAATTTAAATATCATTTCTTTTGGTGTTTCCTTTATCTCCTCTATGAAAATAGATTTTGCTTGGCTTTTTATATATGCAATATCCATTAGATTATATACTGGTTCTGGAATTTTGGAGTACCTATCTTCTAACTCCTCCTTTATATCATTGTAATCATCCAAGCCTTCGATTGCTGCTATCTTCTTATAAACTTCAATCTTTTGGATTTCATCCTCGATATAATTCTCTGATATAAATGCATCTACTTTTATATCCAAAGTTGTTTCTATAGGCTCTTTTTGAATTTCTCCCTTAAGCAGCTTAACAGTATCTTCAAGCATCCTACAGTATAAATCATATCCTATTGATGCCATATGCCCATGCTGAGAAGAACCCATCATATTTCCTGCGCCCCTGATTTCTAAATCTCTCATGGCAATTTTAAATCCGGACCCTAACTCAGTAAAATCTTTTAATGCCTTCAACCTCTTTTCAGCCACTTCGGTTAGAACCTTATCTTTAGTATATAAAAGGTATGCATATGCAATTCTATTAGATCTTCCTACCCTACCTCTTAATTGATATAATTGAGAAAGCCCCATTTTATCTGAATCATAAATTATTATTGTATTTACATTTTGAATATCCATCCCTGTTTCTATTATCGTTGTACAAACTAATACGTTATATTCTTGTGACATGAAATCGAACATTTCCTTTTCAAGTTGTCTTTCTGCCATTTGCCCATGAGCTACTCCAACTTTGCTTTCAGGTACTAACGTCTGCACGTACTTTGCCATTCTATCTATATCTTCCACTCTATTATAGACAAAATAAACCTGACCACCTCTACCAATTTCCCTAAGGATAGCGTCTCTTATAAGCTGGTCATTTTGCTCTACCACATATGTTTGGACAGGGTATCTCTCCTCTGGAGGCGTTTCAATAACTGAAATATCTCTAACTCCACTTAAAGACATATGGAGCGTTCTAGGTATTGGAGTGGCACTTAAAGTTAAAACATCGACATTCTTCTTTATCCCTTTAATTTGTTCTTTTTGCTTTACTCCAAATCTTTGCTCTTCATCTACAATTAGTAATCCCAGATCTTTGAATTGGATATCCTTAGATACCAACCTATGAGTACCAATCAGTATATCTAAATTTCCCTCTTTTACTTTTTGTAGGATTTCTTTCTGCTGCTTTCCGGTCCTAAATCTACTTACCATATCTATCTTTATAGGAAAATCCGAAAATCTGTTTTTTATATTTTTGTAGTGCTGCTCTGCCAATATAGTAGTTGGAACTAGTATTGCAACTTGTTTTCCATCCATAACAGCCTTAAATGCGGCTCTAAGCGCAACCTCTGTTTTTCCATATCCTACATCTCCGCACAAAAGTCTATCCATGGGCTTATCTATTTCCATATCATGCTTTATTTCTTCTAACGATGTCAATTGGTCTGGAGTTTCTTCAAAAGGAAATTCATCCTCAAATTGTTTTTGCCACTCTGTGTCCTTAGGAAACTTGTGTCCTTTTACAGTGCTTCTCATAGCATATAATTTTACTAAATCTTCTGCTATTTCATTAATCGATTTCCTAGCCTTTGCCTTTGCTTTTTGCCATTCTGCACTTCCAAGCTTATTAACTTTAGGAGACTTGCCCTCACTTCCAACATACTTCTGGATTAAATCAAGCTGATCCACAGGAACATATAATTTATCTCCTTTATCATATACGATATCAAGATAATCCCTTTTATGCCCTCCAACATCAATTTGCTTAATACCCTTATATACTCCAATACCATGATTAGCATGAACTACATAATCTCCTGGTTTTAATTCAGCAAAGCTCTTTATCTTAGAAATCCCTTTTCGCTTTGACTTATTATTGGCTCTTAATTTTCTCTTTGCTTCACCAAATACTTCTCTATCTGATATTACGCAAATTTTATACTCTGGATATTCAAATCCTTTTAGTTGATTACCAAAAGTTATTACAACTTCACCAAATTCAATTTTTTCAACAGAGTCTCTATAGACACTTTCTATTCCTCTATCTCTTAAGGTTCCTACTAAACGTTCTCCCCTGGCTCTTGTTCCAGATAGTATTAACGTCTTGTATCCTGCCTTCTTTTTACTTAGTATTTCATCAATTAATAGATCTAATTGCCCTTGGTAGCTATTAAGTGTTACTTGTGCAATATCCACTACTGAGACTGGGCTTAGCCAATCTGTCACTTTATTTAAAGATTCAAAAAAAGCAATTCTTTCCTCTTCAAATAACTCTAATATTTCTTCTTTGTTAAGTAATAGATTTCCTTGCCCCGGAAATATATCTCCTCTTTCTGAAAAAGCTGTAAAATTTTCTTCAAATTCTAAATAGGTAGACTCTAATTTTCCTTTACACCTTTGCACATTATCTACAATAAAGAAATAATCCTTAAAATAATCAAATAAACTTTCTGGTTCATTTACAAAATAAGGCAGGTAGCTATCTATAGTTTCAAACGATGATGTTTCCTCTAAAACTTCTAAATTCTTATTTAATATTTTTCTTAATTTTTCTACTCTTTCACTTCCCTTGTCATTAGAAGCTATTTTATCAAATTCTTCTTTGAGCTTGTCACGTCCAAGTTTTAACGTTTCTTCAGATACAATAATTTCTTTGGCCGGAAAAATATCTATCTTTTTTACTTTTTCAATACTTCGCTGGGATTCTGCATTAAACGTCCTAATAGATTCTATTTCATCACCAAAAAGTTCAACCCTATATGGATAAGTTGAACCTGTCGGAAATACATCTAATATCCCTCCCCTTAGAGAAAATTGTCCTTTACCTTCTACCATTTCTACTCTTTCATAACCAGATTGAATCATCTTTCTTGATATTTCGGTAAAATTAACTTCAGCGCCTTCTTTTAATTTCATGCTATACTCCAAAAATGATTTATGTGGAGTATATTTAGATGCAAAGGCCTCTATTGAGGTTACTATTATTTTCTTTTTCTTATTTAATATTTCGTTTATTACCTTTAATCTTGCCCATCTTAAATCACCAGAAATAGCATCAATGTTATAAAAAACCATTTCTCTAACTGGAAAATAGTAAACTTCATTTGTATAAAATATCAAATCTTCATAAAGATTTTTCGCTTCCATGTCGCTTTGAGTAATAATAACCATAGATCTATCGGTGTTTTCGAACATTCCGCTTATGATATACCCTCTACCTGATTCAGATGCACCGTATATACCAATAGGATATTTCTTATTATTAATACCTTGAATTATACTTTGAAATTCTCTGCTACTTTCCAAGGGCTCTAATAACCCTTTTAATCTCATCCCATGCACCTTCCTTAAACTGTTGTATTTGCTTTGAATCCATTAAATTGATTCATAGCCACCTTAGTGTTGTTCTTTATTATTTCAACACTTGCCTTTGTTGAAATCTCAATACTTTGGTTCAAAATAACCATTTCCTCTTTTGTAAACTTACCTAATACATGTTTAACTAGGTCACCATTAGGTTGTCCTACGCCTACTTTTATCCTAGGAAAAACATCACTACCAAGGTGCGCTATGATGCTCTTAATACCATTATGCCCACCCGCACTACCTTTTTCTCTTATTCTTAATGTTCCTACTTCTAAACTAATATCATCATATATAACTAAGACTTCATTGCTATCAAGATTATAAAAATCCACTACTTCTCTTATGCTTTCTCCGCTTAAATTCATATACGTAGTAGGCTTTAGGAGCATAACCTTTTTTCCTTCAATAAAGCCTTCTCCACATATACCTTTAAATTTTTGCCTATTTATTTCAATATTATACTCTTTAGCAATACTATCAATAACGTTGAAACCAATATTATGTCGTGTATCTTCATACTCCCTCCCCGGATTTCCAAGGCCTACTATTAAAAACATTCTATTCCTTCCTCCTTTGATACTTATCTTTTTTATTCTTATACTTTGTAAGCGAGAATGTAAATGTAACACCTATATCAGGATCATTTTTAACCCATACTTCTTCACCTTGCTGCATAAGTATCATCCTAACTATAGGTAATCCAAGCCCAGTGCTTACTTTATTTGTTCTAGATTTGTCTGATTTGTAAAATCTAGTCCATATATTTCTTATCTCTTCTTCTGTGATCTTAGGTCCATTATTATATATTGCTATAAAAACTTTATTACCTTTATAGTATGTGCTTATTTTTACAAATCCATTATTTCCACAATACTTAACAGCATTATCCAGTAAATTAGTTAAGACCTGCATGGTTTTATCTTCATCGGCTTTAACATAGCAATTATCATTTTGCAAATCTATTTTTAACTTTATACCTTTTTCTTTTATATTTTGTTCATTGTTTAATACACAAAGTCTAATTAATTCATTTATGTTAATTTTTTTTATATCGAATTTTAACTTTCCCGATTCAATGGCTGATAAATCTAACAAATCATTAATCAATCGCGTTAATCTGTGTATCTCACTATAAACTATATCTAAATAATATCCCTCTTTATCTTTTGGAATCACCCCATCAATTATCCCTGCAATGAATCCTTTTATAGATGTAATAGGTGATCTTAACTCATGAGAAACATTAGAAATAAAATCTCTTCTATTATTTTCAACCTTTTCTAAAGATTCAGCCATTATATTAAAAGAATTAGCTAATTCACCAATTTCATCTTGTGACTCTACATAAACTCTTTTATTAACTTCTCCATTAGCAAATCTTTTGGCAGCATTATTTATTTCAGCTAAAGGGTTAATCAATATTTTTTTAGAAACCAAAGATAAAACTACTGAAGCAAAAACCATAGCACACAATGCTGATATCCATATGATTAAATAAATTCTATGCAGCTGCTTGCTTATTATTGATAATGGAGCTGTCATTGCTACATACCCTTGAAACTCGTCCTGTTCTATTATTGGGTATATATAAGTATAACGATCACTAATATATTCTAATGGGGCTCCACTAACCAAATCTCTCATGTTTTTATCTGAAATATTTGGTTTCTCCTCACCATTTGCCCTGCTTTCAATTTTAGAATCTAAATATATACGACCTGATTTATCTGTAATGATTATATCTGCATTGGCTCCAACACTGGACATATTTACTATTCCCTGAAGTTTATCTAATTCGATTTGATTCTGTTGAATATTATATATCTTAACTGCCTTCGATATATACTCTCCATCTTGCGCAAACTGTGTTCTTTTTTCTGCAAAGTAGGTAATTCTAAACCACATAGATAATATCCATGCTAAAGAAACCAATACAATGGTCAATATTATTATAAATGTCATTATTAATTTTTGAAGCAGACTTCCACATTTCATTTAGTTCACCTCAAATTTATATCCAACACCCCATACAGTTTGTATTTCCCACTGCTCTCCACCACTTAATTTCTCTCTTAATCTCTTAATATGCACATCTACTGTTCTAGAATCCCCTGGATAGTCATATCCCCAAACTTCACAAAGTAGTTGTTCTCTTGTAAAAACCTTATTTTTATTATTCGCTAAGTAATATAATAATTCAAATTCTTTTGGTGGCATTTTTATTTCTTCTCCGTTATACATTACTTTATATGAAGTTGAATCTATTGATAAATCGCTTAATTTTATTATTTCATTCTTTATATGTTCTGAAGAATATCTTCTTAATACTGCTTTAACCCTTGCTAATAACTCTTTAGGCTCAAAAGGTTTTACAATATAATCATCAGCACCAATTTCTAATGCTAAGACCTTATCAAAGGTATCCCCTTTTGCTGTAATCATTATAACTGGCGTTTCCTTCTGTTTTCTTATCCACTTTAATACATCGATTCCATCTATGTAAGGTATCATAACATCAAGTAAAACAATATCTGGATTATAATCTAAATATAATTCTTGAGCATCTTTACCATTCAGAGCTATCTTTGTGCTATATCCAGAGCTCTTTAAGTACATATCGATTACTTCACTAATGTTTTCATCATCATCTACAATTAATACCTTGTTTGTAACTCCTTCCAATACTTTTCCTCCTTGCATTATATGCATATTATTCATATCCTAATATAGCATAATTTATTTACTTTTTATAGCAAACAAAGAAATATATAAGTATCTACTAAAGCTAATATTTTGATAATAATTAACCAAGTAATTACTAATTATATTTCAGTTAAATATATAATATGAATTCTTATATGTTTACTAATCTATACTGTTAAATTTACTTTACTTATAAAAAATAGAATATATATTTACTCTATAATATATAAGAATAAATATACATTCTGTTTTATTTTAATAATGTTCCTTAAATGTATCCATGCCTAAATTATTGGTGACATTCAAATAACTTACTTATCGGTTGATCATCATAAATTCTCTTTATTGCTTCTGCAAACAATGGAGCAACCGAAATTGATAGGATCTTACTATTATTTCTGTCTTCTTTTAGAGGAATTGTATTTAACATCACCAATTCTTCAATTGCCGATTCGTTTATCCTATCCATTGCTGGTCCTGATAATACTCCGTGGGTACAACATGCGTAAACATTCTTAGCCCCTAAGTCTTTAAGTGCATTTGCTGCGTTTGCTATAGTTCCTGCAGTATCAATCATATCATCAATTAATATACATCTTTTGCCTTCAATATCACCTATAATATTCATTATCTCTGAAACATTTGCTTTTGGTCTTCTCTTATCTATAATCGCAATCGGTGCATGCAGATTATCTGCAAACTTTCTTGCTCTAGTTACACTTCCTAAGTCTGGTGAAACTACCACAACATCTTTTTGATCTACTAATCCCATTGATATAAAATGTTGTGCAAGTATTGGTGCTCCAAGTAAATGATCAACTGGAATATTAAAGTATCCTTGAATCTGGGAAGCATGTAAATCCATAGTTAATACTCTGTTTGCTCCTGCCGCCGTTAGCAAATCTGCAACTAGCTTAGCAGTTATAGGATCCCTAGACTTCACCTTCCTATCCTGCCTTGCATATCCATAGTATGGAATAACCGCTGTTATTCTACCTGCAGATGCTCTCTTAAATGCATCTATCATAATTAATAATTCCATCAGATTATTATTAACAGGTGCAGACGTGGATTGCACTATAAATACATCGTTTCCTCTAACAGTTTCATTAATATCCACAGATATTTCTCCATCACTGAACGTTGAAACTTTAGACTTTCCTACCGGAACTCCTAGTATATCAGCTATATTTTGAGCAAGTTGTGGATGCGAATTCCCAGTAAATACTTTTATATTTCTCCCATGAGTTATCATAATCAAGAAGACCTCCTTAAAATTTTGGCTGATTCATTGCTGAAACTATTACTTTTTTAATCCTTTTTTCTCTACCCATCCCTTAATATTTCTTTGTTTAGCCCTTGCAACAGCAAGATCGCCTTCATTAACTTCCGATGTAATAGTAGAACCTGCTGCAATATACGTATTATCGTGAATTTTGACAGGTGATACAAGATTAGTATTACAGCCTATAAAGCTATGATCTCCAATGATAGTCTTATGCTTGTTTTTTCCATCGTAATTTACAACTACAGTTCCACATCCAAAATTACATTCTGAACCAACCTCTGCGTCTCCTATATAAGTTAGGTGAGATACTTTAGTTCCATCCCCTATTGTTGATTTCTTTATTTCTACAAAATCCCCAATTCTTGCATTCCTACCTATTGTAGATTCAGGTCTTATATACGCAAAAGGTCCAACTGTAGTATTGTCACCAACATTACTATCTAGTACAACTGATGATTGAATTTCTACTCCATTTCCAATAGTACTATCTGATATTCTGCAATTCTGATAAATTAAACAATTATCCCCTATCTCTGTATTACCCTCTATGATATTGTTAGGGTATATTATTGTATCTTTTCCTATTACAACATCAACTCCTATATATGTAGTTTTAGGATCGATTAACGTAACTCCATTTTCCATATGCTTAAGATTTATTCTATCTTTTAAAATCTCTTCTGCCTCTGCTAACTGAACTCTTGAATTCACTCCTATAGTCTCTTCATACTCAGTTACAACTGCTCCAACTTGATTTCCTTGGGATTTTAATATTTCTATTACATCTGTAAGGTAATATTCCCCTTGTTGGTTATTATTATTTATTTTTTCTAAAGCATTTACTAATAATTCAATGTTAAAACAGTAAATTGCAGTATTCATTTCATTAATTTTAAGTTCTTCTTCATTACAATCCTTGTGTTCAACTATTTTCAAAACTTGATTATTATCGTCACGTACAATTCTTCCATAGCCTGTTGGATCCTCTACTAGTGAAGTCAGGATAGTCGCAGCATTTTTATTTTCAATATGATCATTAAATAATTTCTCTATGGTTGATTGCTTTATTAAAGGAGTGTCACCTGCAAATATTGCGACTACTCCTTTTTTATCTCTTAAAAATTCATTAGCACACTTAACTGCATGCCCAGTACCTAGCTGCTCAGCTTGTAATGAATATACTACATTTTTATCTAATGTTCTCTCTTTTACAATTTCAGCACCTTTACCTACAATTACATCTATATCATCAATTCCTGAGTTTCTTATTGAGTCTATAACATGCTTTAACATTTCCTTGCCACATACTTTATGCAAAACTTTAGGTAAATCTGATTTTATTCTCTTACCTTGGCCTGCGGCTAAAACTAACGCACATTTATACATTATAATATCACACCTTTTTTTAAATTTAGCTATATGAAATAAATAACGAATCTAAGATGTCATAACCACTATTACAAAATATAAAAAATTTGTATTGCAATTAAATTAATCAAACACATCGATTTGCTATTTTTATTAATATGCCTTCTATTAATACGATTATTTCTTTAAATAATGTATTAAATATTCATATTAAATTAATTATATTTGAAAGCCATACTTATTTCAACTATTAACAATCTAATATTTGCCTATAAATATGTTTTACATAACAACTATAAATATATTATACAAAACAAAAGGAAGTTATAAAAACTTCCTTTTGTTCCTAAGTTTATTCCCCATCTACAATTTCTTCTGAAATAGCTTTTTCATAAGCTTCTAAAATTGCAGTTTGAATTTTTTCCCTTGCTTCTGTATTAATTGGGTGAGCTATATCCTTGAATTCTCCATCTGGTGTTTTTCTACTAGGCATAGCAATAAATAAACCCATTTGTCCTTCTATAACCTTGATATCGTGAATTACAAATTCATTATCAAATGTAACAGAAACTATTCCCTTCATTTTACCTTCTGATGCAATCTTTCTAATTCTAACGTCTGTTATTTGCATTTTACTCCACCCCTCCCAGTTGCTTTAAAAATATTTAATATTTATATATTTTCTCCACAAATTTCTAAATTCCTTTTTTATATTTGATAAATCCTTAAAAATTTATTTTTTTGTGGAAATTTACATAAAATAATACAATTAAGAGATTGTCCTGATTAAATTTAAAATGCTCCCTTGAAATATAAGTTTTAAAGACAACACGGTATAGCTCATATAAAAAAATCTTAGTACATATTACAGACGTGAACATTAGCGTTTTTAAGAAAATATTTTCGAAGGTTGTATTCCTATGATTGCAGACTTATCTACTGCTTTCAATTCTACTATAGAAACATATTCGTCAATTAATTTTTTTTCAATTTGTTTATTATCTACTAGTACTCCAATTCCGACTAATTCGCTATCAAATTCCTTTAATAAATCCTTAATTCCAATAGCAGTACCTCCACCTTTCATAAAATCATCAATAAATATACATTTACTAGAAGGCTTCATTGATTTTTTTGATAATGACATTTGTTGAAGTCTACCATTACTTCCAGATACATAATTTATTGTAACTGTTGGACCTTCTGTCACCTGGCTATCTCTTCTAGCAATAACTAACTGTACGCCTAAGTTTCTTGCAACTTCATAAGCTAAAGGAATCCCTTTAGTCTCAACAGTTATTACATAATTAACTTCTTTTCCTTGAAAACAAGATGAAAGCATAACCCCAGCTTTACTTATTATTTTCGGATTATACATTAAATCTGTCATGTATATTATATTTCCCGGAATAACTCTTCCATCGTCACTTAATTGTCTGCATATTTCTAGTGCAAAATCCTTCTTTTCCTCTTCGCCACTTTGTGGAATGTATTTTATTCCTCCGGCTACACCAGCGATTGTTTCAACTCTACCCATTTTAAGCTTTTCTAAAACTTCACGAACAACAACTATATCTTCACTTATAGTAGATTTTGCTGCATTTAATAATTCTGAAAACCTATTTAATCCTAGTATTTTATTAGGACTCTCTAATAAAATTTTGGTTATGGCAACTACCCTCTTATTTCTCGTAAACTTTTCCATATTAATTCTCCTACACGAATTTTTTTATATTAAATCGCTTTAATATTCATATTTTATGCTAAATTTAGGTTAATATCAATATTTTTAGTTATAAAGTTACTATATATGTTTATATGCTGTTCACAAATAAATCAAATATGCATAAAATATTGTGTATTTACTTTTTCCTATGGTTGATTTTCAGAAAAATGTATATAATTATATTTAAAGTATAAAACTAAATGATTTAATTTAAGTTGAAAATAATTTTATATTTTGTTTTATTAAGTTTAAAGGAGTTGATCATTTGTCTTTCAATTTTATAAAAGATAAAGATAAAAAAATTCATTTCATTGGCATTGGTGGAATTAGCATGAGCGGACTTGCTGCTGTTCTATTAAACAGCGGATTTAAAGTATCTGGTTCAGACTTTAAAGATTCTCCTATTATTGATAAATTAAGAATTTCAGGTGCTGAAATTTACATAGGTCACAAAAGAGAAAATATTAAAGACGTAGATCTAGTAGTTTATACTGCAGCAATACCATCTGATAATCCTGAATTATTAGAAGCTGAAGAAAAAAATATTTTATTAATGGATAGAGCTGAATTCTTAGGACAAATTATGAAGGGGCATAAATATAATGTAGCTATATCAGGTACACATGGAAAAACTACATGTACATCAATGCTTTCTCATATAACTCTTGCTGGTGATTTAGATCCAACGATTTTAGTTGGAGGCGAGTTAGATGCAATAGGTGGTAATTTTAGAATAGGAAATAGTGAATATTTTTTAACTGAAGCTTGCGAATATAAACGTTCGTTCTTAAAATTCTTCCCTTATGTAGGAATAATTTTAAACATCGATGCTGATCACTTGGACTGTTATAAAGATATAGATGAAATTGCAGATACCTTCCTACAATTCTCTAAACTTATTCCAGATGATGGATACCTAGTGGGTTACTGTGATGATTTTAGAGTTAAAGAAGTGTTATTAAAAGCAACTTGCAATACTTTAAGCTATGGTTTTACTGATAATGCTAATGTTACTGCAAAGAACATAGTTTTCAATAAAAATGGTTGTGCAACCTTTGATGTATATAAAGATAATAAATATTTATTTAACTTAACTTTAGATGTACCTGGTAAGCATAATATATTAAACGCTCTTGCTTCAATCTGCGTTTCATTAATTTTCAATATTTCTTATGATAGTATAATTGAAGGATTATCAAAGTGCAAAGGTGCCCATAAAAGATTTGAATATAAAGGTGAATTAAATGGTGTTACTGTAATAGATGACTATGCTCATCATCCTACAGAGATTAAAGCGACTTTAAGCACTGCAAAACAAATTCATCATAATAGAACTTTTTGCATCTTTCAACCACACACTTACACTAGAACAAAAGCTTTATTTGATGAGTTTACTGAATGTTTCTATGATACAGATGAACTTATATTAATGGACGTTTATGCTGCTCGTGAGAAAAATAACAGTCTTGTATCTTCTGATGAATTAGGTGATGCTATAAGGGATAAAGGTGTAAATTGTACCAATGTGCACTCTCATGACGAAGCCCTAAACTATGTAAAATCAAAACTCGCTTCTGGTGACTTATTACTAACCGTAGGTGCTGGTGATGTAGTTATTGTTGGAGAAAATTATTTGAAATCTTAAGTAAACATTTTTAACTTTTTTAAACAACATAGGAGGAATGCTTATGAAAATAGCAGTAATTTCAGATATTCATGCTAACGTATATGCTCTTATGAATGCCTTAGAAGATATAGATTCTGAAAAAGTTGATACTATTATTTGTTTAGGCGACTTAGTTGGCTATGGTCCACATCCCAATGAAGTAATTTCAATGATTAGAAGAAGGCATATTCTTTGCATAAAAGGGAATTATGATATCTCTGTGGTCGATAATGAATATTCTTTCATAAGAGAAACTCACATTAACAGTTTCTCTCTCCCTTGGACCGTCAATGAATTAAGAGAGGAGAACAGAATATTTCTCAAAAATTTATCCACTAGTTTGACTTTAAATATTCTTAATAAAAATCTTTTATTTGTTCATGGAAGCCCAAATAAAATTAATGAATATCTTTTAAAAGATGATGATAATACTCTAAATATTATGAATGATCTTAATGAGGATGTCTTAATTTGTGCTCATACCCATATTCCTGGAATAAAAGAATTCGGAAATAAGGTATATATAAATTGTGGTAGTGTAGGTAAACCAAAAATTGGCCGACCAAATAGTACTTATTGTATATTAACTATAACAAAAGAAGATGGCATGAAAGTTCAAATAAAAGAAATACCTTATGCTTATAAAAGAATTATTAAAGATATGACTATACTAGAATTTCCAAATGGATTGATTCAGAGCCTAGAAAACGGCTTAGAATAGACAAGCCTTACAAGGAATTACTCTTTGGACATTACGTCTATTGTTATCTTATATATATAAATTTGCTGAAATGTTCTAAGCAGATTTTGAATTTTTTATACAATCTTATTTTTATTAAGATTTAGTAGCAAATGAATTCATATCTCTTATGAACATTTACAGCTTATTTTTTATTTCGTAAGTGTATATTTTAAAGCCTTATTTATGCTGAACTTGAAAATAATATAATATTATTGATTAAATTTATTAATATTTCATTTATTTTACATTGTACTTATAACTTAGGCATTTAAAATTACAAATTATTATCTAATTAAAGACAGGCTCTAAGTTGCATTCACTAAGAAAGTGTTGTAAAATCAATTTATTATTAAGCGCAATGGGTTAAATTAATAGTATTTCGTATAATGAAAACATTTCATTAACATAACTTTTATTTTAATCAAAAGATTAATTATAAAAATGGAGGTCATATAATATGGCAAAATCAATTTCAGTTAGAAGCCTTTATAGAAATACTGACAATTTCTTATCAAAGGAGATAACAATATCAGGTTGGATAAGGACTCTTAGAGCCTCTAATGCATTCGGATTTATTGAAGTTAATGATGGTTCTTTCTTTAAAAACATCCAAGTAGTTATTGATGATAAACTAAGTAATTTTAAGGAAATATCAAAGTTGCCTATAAATTCATCAATTTCAGTCATTGGTACACTAGTTGCAACACCTGATTCAAAGCAGCCCTTTGAGATTCAGGCAAGTAGTGTTAACATCGAAGGTATGTCAAATTCAGATTATCCGCTACAAAAGAAAAGGCATACTTTTGAATACTTAAGAACAATAGCTCATTTAAGACCTAGAAGTAACGCTTTTGCAGCAACTTTTAGAGTTCGTTCTGTTGCCGCTTATGCTATCCATAAGTTCTTCCAAGATCAGAATTTTGTATATACACATACGCCTATAATAACCGGCAGTGATTGTGAAGGTGCTGGAGAAATGTTTAGAGTGACAACTCTAAATTCTAAAACTCCTGAATTAACTAAGGATGGAAATGTAGATTTTAGCAAGGATTTTTTTGGCAAGGAAACTAACCTTACTGTATCTGGTCAATTAAATGGAGAATGTTTCGCTCTAGCATTTAGAAATATATACACATTCGGTCCTACATTTAGAGCGGAAAACTCTAATACCACAAGACATGCAGCTGAATTTTGGATGATTGAACCTGAAATCGCATTTGCTGACTTACAAGACGATATGGAACTTGCAGAAGATATGCTTAAATATGTTATTAAATATGTTATGGATGAGTGTCCAGAAGAATTAGAGTTTTTTAATCAATTTGTTGATAAAGGATTACTTGAAAGATTAAATCATGTAGTTTCATCTGATTTTGCTAGGGTTACTTATACAGAAGCTGTTAATATACTACAGAATTGTGGAAAGCAATTTGATTATCCTGTGACTTGGGGTATAGACTTACAAACAGAACATGAAAGATTTCTTACTGAGGAACACTTTAAGAAACCTTTATTCGTAACAGATTATCCTAAAGATATAAAAGCCTTCTATATGAGACTTAATGAAGATGGCAAAACAGTTGCAGCTACAGACCTTCTAGTACCAGGCATTGGTGAAATTATAGGTGGTAGCCAAAGAGAAGAAAGATTAGATGTCCTAAAAAGCAGAATGGCTGAATTGAGTTTATCTGAAGAAGATTACTGGTGGTATCTAGAATTAAGAAAATACGGCGAAACTAAACATGCAGGATTTGGCTTAGGCTTTGAAAGGTTAATTATGTATATAACAGGTATGACAAATATTAGGGACGTAATACCATTCCCTAGAACTCCAGGAACAAGCGAGTTCTAATCATTTGACATATAGTATACTTTAACATATTATATGCGCATTCCTATTTATATACTTTCGCATAATATTATTCTATAAGTAGTGAAAGAGAGGTAAAGAGTTATTTTATCTCTCTTTTTTTTATACAAAATATATCCTACATTAATTAAATGCTAATCTAACTAATACATTCTTATTTTTATGTATTCCACTGCTATGCCTTTATATGGTGCTTATACTACTATTCTCTTAATATATTTTGTTTTCATAATATATATTATCTTAATATTACTTTGAAAACCTAATGTATGGTGTTTATATTATTAATGCCTTATAAAAAAATAGTTAAAATACAATTAATATTCTTAGCCTTTGTATATATTGTATTTATTGTCTATACACCATACGTAGTTAAGGCAATCTAAAAGGGGAAATCTATCGATTCCCCCTTTATATTATATTAACTTTATTATTTATTTTCTTCTTCGAATTTCTTCATAAATTCAACTAAAGCTTTAACACCATCTATTGGCATAGCATTATATATACTTGCTCTCATACCACCAACAGATCTGTGTCCCTTTAAGTTTTCAAATCCAGCTGCTTTAGCTTCCTTAACGAACTTAGCATCTAATTCATCTGAACCAGTTACAAATGGTACATTCATTAAAGAACGATCCTTCTTTACAACAGTTCCTTTGAACATATTACTTGAATCAAGATAATTGTATAATATAGCAGCTTTTTCTTCATTAATATTCTTCATTGCTTCTAATCCACCTTTATCTTGAAGCCATTTAAATACTTTTCCACATATGTAAATTCCATATGCTGGTGGTGTATTATATAATGATTTATTATCAGCATGAATCTTATATTTCAACATTGTTGGAGTACCTGGCAATACATCGTCTGTAATTAAATCTTCACGAATTATTACTACAACAACTCCAGCAGGTCCTACATTCTTTTGAGCTCCTGCAAAAATTAATCCATACTTTGATACATCCACTGGTTCAGATAAGAAATCTGATGACATATCTGCTACTAACACCTTGTCCCCTACTTCTGGAAGATCGTTATACTTTGTTCCGTATATGGTATTGTTATGGCATATATACACGTAATCAGCATCCTCAGAAATCTTTAAATCCTTTAGATCTGGTATATATGAGAAAGTTTTATCCTCTGAAGAAGCTAAGATATTAACTTTTCCATATATTTTCCCTTCCGATGCTGCTTTCTTAGCCCATTGCCCTGTAACAATATGATCTGCAACTTTATTTTTCATTAAGTTCATTGGAATCATTGCAAATTGTTGTGATGCCCCACCTTGAAGAAATAATACCTTGTAGTTGTCTGGAATATTCATTAATTCTCTCAACGATTGTTCTGCTTCTGTAATAATCCCCTCAAAAGCTTTAGAACGATGACTCATCTCCATAACTGACATACCAGTACCAGCATAATCTAACATTTCTTCTGCTGCTTCTTTAAGAACCTCTTCTGGCAATACAGCTGGTCCAGCTGAAAAATTATAAACTCTTGACATTTGAAAAAAGCCCCCTTTTGATATTTTTATTTGTAATCTATAATATTATAACATAATTTAAACATCAAGTAACAAATTTATTAACTTAAACAGTATAAAAAATTAGAAATTTACATAAAAAATAAAATCCTCAAAACTTTGCTTACCTTACTATAAGTGAATTCAATTCTTATTTCTGTCTCCTCCTAAATCTCATTCAATAATTATAATTATTCGTGTCATTAATTTTTCCATACAATATTACAATATATTACATAAATATTTATATATTTTTTCCTATAGTACTATAAATGGGATAACTTTACTGATATACTACTATTATATTAAGAATATAAACTGCGAATTATGTTGTAAATTGTACTATAACCAAACAATTGAGGAGACGATAGCAATGAGATTAGTTCCAATTGAATGTGTAAAACCAAATTCAATTATTGGTAAAACATTATATGATTCTGACGGTAGAGTTTTAGTAAGGGAAGGTGTAACTCTAAGTGAAGGAGTTATATCGAAAATAAAGAATATAAATATTCTATCAATATATATAATTGATGAATATAGTTCTGAAGAAATTGAAGATATTATAAAACCCGAGTTAAGACAAAAAGCAATTATAACTATAAAAGAAGCTTTCTCGAACATAAATAGACTTACTGTTGCTGATAAATTTTCCAAAAAGGAAACTGTTTATTTTGAGAATATTGAAAATATGGCTGAAAATTTAATAGAAAACATACTAAGTAATAGAAATATCCTACTTTCATTAGTTGATATAAGAAGCATGGATAACTATATATATTCACACTCTGTAAATGTTGCTGTAATATCACTTATTATTGGTATTACCTTAAAACTTCCTAAAAAGCAGCTACAGCACCTTTGTATTGGTGCTTTACTACACGATGTGGGTAAATCATTTATCCCTAAGGAAATCCTTATGAAGGAAGAGGAATTAACACCTGAAGAAACTCTAATCTTAAAACAACACTCTACTTTAGGATATAAGTATTTATCTGACTCCTATAACTTGAGTGCTCATAGTAAGGTAATAGCACTTCAACATCATGAAAGATGCGACGGGTTAGGATATCCTAATGGTTTAACAAATGGTGAAATAAATATTTTAAGTAAAATTGTTAGCATCGCTAATGCATATGATGAATTATCTTCGGGCAGACCAAATAAAAAGGCAATGTTTCCTAGCGACGTTTTAGAATATTTAATGTCAAATGCGGGTAAAATATTTGATTATGATATAGTAATTACTTTTTGCAAAATTGTGATTCCCTTCTCTAAGGGAACTTTAGTTGAACTTAGTACTGGTGACATAGCGGTAGTACAAGAAACGCTTCCAAATTTCCCGCTAAGACCTATTGTAAAAATACTTAGGAGTACTGATTCAAATATGATTAATAAAGAAGTTAATTTAATAGATGAGATTTCAACAGTAATAACAAGTATAAAGTATGAGCTATAGCATATTCTTAATATAACGGTCTACCGGAGGAAATTTATGAAAGATATACTATACCTTGTTATTCCCTGTTACAACGAAGAAGAAGTTTTACAAGAAACTGCTGGAAGATTACTTGAAAAGATCAATAATATGATTGAAAGACAATTAATTTCTTGTAAAAGTAAGATACTTTTTGTCAATGATGGTTCAAAGGATAAAACTTGGAGTATAATTCAAGATCTCCATGAAAGAAATAATACAATTTCAGGCATCAATTTATCAAGAAATAGAGGCCACCAAAACGCTTTGCTTGCAGGACTTATGACAGCTAAAGAATATTCAGATATGACCATATCATTAGATGCAGATCTGCAAGACGATATTAATGTTATAGGTAAATTCGTCGAACAGTATTATAACGGCTCAGACATTGTTTATGGCGTAAGGTCATCAAGAGAAACCGATACATTTTTTAAAAAAGTAACTGCATTAACCTTTTATAAGTTAATGCGTACTCTTGGTGTTGATATGGTCTATAATCATGCAGATTATCGTCTTATGAGTAAACGCGCTTTAGAGGGATTAAGTGAATATAAAGAAGTTAACTTATTTCTTAGAGGAATGGTTCCTTTGATTGGTTATAAATACTCAATTGTTGAATATGAGCGTCACGAGAGATTTGCCGGTGAATCTAAATATCCACTAAAAAAAATGGTTGCATTCGCATTAGATGGAATCACATCCCTTAGTATAAAACCAATAAGAATAATAGCTGGCATTGGTTTCGCTATATTTATTATTGGAGGCGCGGCCCTATTATACTCCTTGATAGTTAATTTCATGGGTAGAACAGTTACTGGTTGGACTTCTTTAACTCTGTCAATTTGGATGCTAGGAGGAATACAGCTTCTATCCTTAGGCGTTATAGGCGAATATATTGGAAAAATATATAATGAGACTAAAAGAAGACCAAGATTTATTATTTCAGATAAGCTTACTGATACTGACAAAAATGATAAGTAAGTAATTACTATTTCTTAACTTTCTCTTTATTAAATTCGTTAAAAAAATACTGATAAGCCCTATTCTTACTTTATATTTTATCAGTATTTTTCATTTATTATTTTTTACCGCATTAGATGTACTAATATTAACATTATATATGTAATATCATGTTATTTAAGAGACCGCATATTAGAATCATTACACCTTATACCTCCTAAGTAAATAATTGCATTATAGCTGTTATTTCGGTTACTTATTTTTTAGAAATATATTTATTTCCCCTTATATAAAATCTCCACGGAAAATCTATAGCTTCTTCCGCATAATCGATTCCAATCCTTTTTGTCTCTGCTATTTCAAATTTTTCAATTTTTACATCCTCTATATATAAATCTCCTTTTTCATAGAGTTTCTTATAATTTTCTGATTTATCTATAGAAAAAGCCATACATAATTTTGATGGGCCATTTGAAATTGCTCTTTTCTTAGTCTCTGATAATTTCTCATAACTTTCATTAAATCTTTTTTTTGCTAGATAATCAAATTCATTCAACGGTTCAAATGCTCTTATTAAAACGCCCTCACCTTTATTTTCAAGTCCACTTATAACATTGAAGCAATGATATTTCCCATAAATAAAAAATACGTATGCAATACCTCCCTCTTTAAAGAGTGGTTCTGTTCTTTCTGTTCTTCTATTATTATAAGCATGAGATGCTTTATCTATTTCTCCTATGTAGGCTTCCGTCTCAACAATTTTAGCTCTTAGAGTGACATTATCAACAGTTCTCACGACAACTTTACCTAGAAGTTCCTTTGCTAAACTTAGCGCACCTTGTTTATAAAATTCTTTATCTAAAATCAAAGCTTAATCACCTAACTTTCAATATAACTTATATTTATATTGTGATATCTTTGTTCTTTTTATTAAATATTTATCCACAAACTCTAATTTTTATCCACAGATTTTAATACTATTAATCAATTTTGTGGATAATTTATAAATATTGTTTACTAATAATTCAAGACTATAATTTCTTTCAATTTTAAACTCTCTTTTACGTCTATTATTCTCTGATTTGTAGATCCTCTAAATTTAAGTCCATCTAGCATCTTCCCTTCCTCAAACCTTCCATCTACAAGAACATCAATATTATTTAATAAATCTCTCCAACCTAGTCTACTATCTATACTTCCAATAATATATTCGTAAGTATACCCTGTATAACTCCAAATATTTAAGCCCTTATTTTTAAACTCTTTTGCCATATATGCGAATTTATCAGCCTGTTCCCACGGATCTCCGCCACTAAATGTAACACCCTTTATAATCGGATTTTGTAAAGTATCATTAATCAATTCATCTATATTTTTCTCGTCTCCTCCATCAAAATCGTGAGTATCTGGATTAAAACACCCCTTACAGTTATGTTTACAGCCTTGTGCAAAGAATACTCTTCTCATACCAGGCCCATTAACCAAACTCTCATATGCTATTCCAGATAATCTTATTGTTTTCTCCATTTTAATGCACTTCTTTCTAAACTAATTTCTAAATCTTTTATATCCTTTTTATTTATCAATTATAACTTAATTTCAACTATATTTACAATTTCTAATAACTTTGATATTTGACATATCAAATTAAATCAGGTTTAAAATACATTCGTTTTATATAAGAAGGGCACAAGAATCCTAATTGTATATGAATTCTTGTGCCCTAAAATAAATTTCTTAATTCAGCTATTATTGTATACTTTAAATTAGCTATTTGCTTTAACGTAGTTAAGTCTTCCGCCTTCTTTAATAACCGCGATTTCTTTTTCTGTTAAATCAACTGTTGCCTCAAATTCAGTTCCTTTAGTTAAGTTCTTAACTTTAACTACTCCTGATTCTAACGCAGCTTTGATATCTTCCATCTTCAAGTCATCAACTAAATCAATTTTGTCATAATCAGCTTCATTCTTAAATTCCATTGGAACTATTCCATTGTTAATTAAGTTAGCTTTATGAATTCTTGCAAATGATTTAGCTATAACTGCTTTAACTCCTAAGTATAATGGTGCAAGTGCAGCATGCTCTCTACTTGAACCTTGACCGTAGTTTCCTCCAGCAATTATAAATCCACCATTGTATTCTTGAGCTCTCTTAGGGAATTCTGTATCTACTGTGTTGAAGCAGAATTCTGCAAGATAAGGTATGTTTGATCTAAATGGTAATAACTTTGAGTTTGAAGGCATAATATGGTCAGTTGTAATATTATCCTCAACCTTTATTAATACTTTACCATCTATTTCTTCACCTAATGGCTTGCTTACTGGGAATGGCTTAATATTTGGTCCTCTAACAACTTCAACCTCAGCATTAGTTGATGCTGGTGCTAAGATCATTGAATCATCTATTAAGAATTCCTTAGGCATATCTATTGTTAAATCTACATCCATTTCTCTTGGATCAGTTAAAACTCCATTTATAGCTGAAACTGCTGCAGTCTCGGGACTTACTATATATATTTGTGCTGATAATGTTCCACTTCTACCATAGAAATTTCTATTTACAGTTCTAAGTGAAATTGCATCAGTTCCAGGTGATTGACCCATACCAATACATGGTCCACAACCATTCTCAAGTATTCTTGCTCCTGAGCTGATTATATCTGCTAAGGCACCATTTCTAGCTATCATTTCCATAACCTGTCTTGATCCTGGTCCTATTACTAAGCTAACATCTGGATGCACTTTTTTACCTTTTAATATCTTAGCAACCTTCATTAAATCTTCATAAGAAGAGTTAGTACAACTTCCTATAACTACTTGATCAACTTTAATCTTACCCACTTCACTAACCTTAGCTACATTATCTGGGCTGTGTGGCTTAGCTGTAAGTGGAGTTAATTCACTTAAATTAATAGTTACTACTTCATCATATACAGCATCTGCATCTGGTTTAAATTCCATCCAATTTTCTTCTCTTCCTTGAGCTTTAAAGAATTCTAAAGTTCTTTCATCACTTGGGAAAATTGAAGTTGTAGCTCCAAGTTCAGCTCCCATATTAGTTATAGTAGCTCTTTCTGGAACTGAAAGTGTTTTAACGCCTTCACCAGCATATTCAAAAACTTTACCTACTCCACCTTTAACAGTTAATACTCTTAAAACTTCAAGAATAACATCTTTAGCTGCTACCATCTTATTTAATTTTCCAGTAAGTTCAATCTTTACTACCTTTGGAGTATTAATGTTATAAGCTCCGCCTCCCATAGCAAGAGCAACGTCTAATCCACCTGCACCCATGGCAAGCATACCAACACCACCTGCTGTTGGTGTATGGCTATCAGATCCTATTAATGTATCTCCTGGTGTTGAGAATCTTTCTAAGAATATTTGATGGCATATTCCATTACCTGGTTTTGAAAAATACACTCCATATTTAGATGCAACTGTTTGAATAAATTTATGATCATCTGCATTTTCAAACCCTTGTTGTAACATATTATGATCTATAAATGCCACTGATTTCTTAGTCTTCACTCTATCTATTCCCATAGCTTCTAATTGAAGATATGCCATTGTTCCTGTTGAATCTTGAGTTAATGTTTGGTCAATTTTTAACGCTATTGGTTCCCCTGCTTTTAATTCACCTTCAACAACATGACTCTTTAAAATCTTATAAACTAAATTATCGCCCACTTTTTATTCCTCCTGCTTCTATTGCTTATTTTCTTCTAATTGTCTATGATATTCATTATATAATTGAACTACTTCTTTATCAAATAAAGATCTTTTTAATCTAACTGAGGTAGATCTTACAAGTTCTAATATTCCACTTGCTTCATCTTCTGTAAGTACTCTATTATATTCTTTAAACTTATTTATTACCGAAGCTCTTCCAGAGTGTTTACCTATTACAATCTGTCTTTCAAGTCCAACTATATCTGGATCAAACGCTTCGTAGTTTTTAGGATCCTTTATTGCTCCATCTGCATGAATTCCTGATTCATGTGCGAACATATTCGTTCCAACAATAGCTTTCCATATTGGAAGTTCTCTTCCTGATGCTCTTGATACATATTGTGATACTTCTCTAAACATTTGAGTATTTATTCCATCACCATTATATCCGTAAACAAGCATTAATGCCATTATAACTTCTTCTAATGCCGCATTACCCGCTCTTTCTCCAAGACCATTTACAGTTACTCCAACATGCGATGCTCCACCCTTAATGCCTGCTACAGCATTAGCTGTTGCCATTCCAAAGTCATCATGAGTGTGCATTTCTATATCAAATCCTGTTTTATCATATATATATTTAATATCATCTCTAATTTTAAATGGCTCCATAATTCCTACAGTATCACAATATCTAAATCTATCTGCACCTGCTTGCTTAGCTGCATTAATATATTCAACTAAAAAGTCTTTATCTGCTCTAGATGCATCTTCCCCATTAACAGATACATAAAGACCATTCTTCTTTGCAAATTCTACAGACTTAACCATGCTTTCCAATACCCATTCTCTAGATGTTTTAAGCTTATGCTGAATGTGTATATCTGATACTGATATTGATATAGCAACTGCATCAACTCCGCAATCTATCGATTGTTCTATATCGCTAACTACAGCTCTATTCCATGCCATAATGCTAGATTTTAAATTTCTTTTTACAATTTCTTTTATAGCCTTCTTTTCGTCCCCACCCATTGTTGGAATTCCCACTTCTAATTGATCAACACCTAAGTCACTTAGCATTTGTGCTATTACTATTTTTTCTTCATTAGCAAAAACTACCCCTGCTGTTTGCTCACCATCTCTAAGAGTAGTATCTACTATAGAAACTTTTTTGTTAGTTTTTAAATTACTAACTGCCATTGCAATCCCCCCATTATATATTATTTAACTTATAGCTTAAAGCAATATTTTTAATAAATTAACATTTTCATGTATATTTATAATATCATAGATAAGCAAATTTGCACAAGATTTATTTTCTTTTTTTGCAGCGTATTACACTCTCTCCTTCACGTTATTTTAAAAAACAACTGATTTAATATGAAATTACACCTATTATTGCAAGTTTTTTTTCAAATATTGCAATACTTCAAGAAATCAAACTTTTACTCTTCTAACAAATTTACGCCTTTTATTTAGATTTTATACCAAATAGTTACATCCATAGTTTCAATATTTTACTTACATGTCATATATATTAAATTTTCATGCGTAAATATAAAAAACTATGTTAAAATGCTTAAGTAACTTAAATTTACTTTCATCTTAACATAGTCTATAGATTATTAATTATATATTAATAATGATGTCCATGATCTCCTGTATGAGATATTCTATCTTCTCTTTCATGGTACTTTCCTGCGCCAAATCTTTCGTCTAAACTTAAATATCCTGTAACTCTTGATATTCCTTGTATATCTTGACTTGCGCATTTTGGACATTTATTTTCATTATTATGAAGATAAGTTCCACATTCTCTACAATATCTTATATGGAAATTAACCCCGACATAGCTTATATTTGTATTCTTATATGCATAATTTATTATATCCATTACTGTTTCTGCATCTGGTGTATCATCAACCTCTAAGTAACTAATGTGACCTCCATTACACAATTTGTGATATGGAGCTTCAATATCAATCTTTTCTTTAATAGATATTGGATGTGATACTGGTACATGATAACTATTTGTGTAATATTCTTTATCTGTTACACCTTTTATTATTCCAAATATCTTTTGATCTTGCTTTATAAATTTACCTGAAAGACCTTCTGCCGGAGTAGCATAACAGCTCCAGTTTAATTTATATTCTTCTGTAAGTCTGTCACAGTACTGTCTTATATGTTCAATAATTCTTACCCCTAAAGCCCTTGCTTCACTATCTTCACCATGATGTTTACCAATTAAAGCTACTAAGGTCTCAGCTATTCCTATAAATCCAATCCCCCAAGTGCCTTGCTTTAATATTGGTTCAATAGAATCATCAGGCCCTAAATTCTCAGCACCCTTCATAAGTCCTTGACCTGCGACAAAAGGTAAGTCTTTAACTCTTAAGCCTTTTAGCACTTCATATCTATGCATCAAAGATTCCTTAGCTAATTCCATTCTAGAATCTAGTATTTCAAAGAATTTATTTATATCACCTTTAGCCTGGAGCCCTATTCTTGGGAGATTAAGAGTTGTTGGTGCTATGTTTCCTCTACCTTTGCAACCTGGCTCACCATTAATATTTTTCATAAGATACGTTCTACATCCCATTGTTGCAGGAACATACCCTTGGTCATAATATTCCTTGTTAAAATCTGCATCAATATTCATAAATGTCGGATTCATTCTCTTTGATGCTACTCTACACGCTAATTTGTATAAGTAGAAATATGGATTATTTTCTTCCCTATTAACGCCTTCCTTAACTCTAAATATTATGTTAGGGAAAATAGGCTGTTCTCCTTTTCCTAATCCCTTTTCATATTCTAAAAGGAAAACTTCGCATACAAGTGCCGCATCTTCACTTGTAGGTAATCCAATATTAATAGAACTGAATGGAACTTGTGAACCTGCTCGTGAATGCATTGTGTTAAGATTATATACAACACCTTGCATGGCTTGTTGAACTTTTTTTCTCACTTTTTTTTCAATTAGCTGTTCTATTTTATTTTCTGGTATTTCTAATTCTTCTAATTCTTTTCTAATTTCATCTCTAGTAGGATCTACAAATATAGCCATATCATTATCAAAATCTGGATGCGATTGCCCACCAAACATATCATTTTGAGTTGATTGTAATAATATACATGATAATTCAGCAGCTGTTTCTATTCTTCTAGGAGCATTAATTGTTCCATATCCAGTGTTAAATCCATTTTCCAAAATTTCCTTAGTTGGAATATGCAAACAATTTACAGTTAAATTGTAGCTATCTAGATCATGATAATATAAATCACCTGTTTCATGCGCCCTTGCCAAATTCTTTGGCATTATAGCTAAGGTATTCCACTTATTTGATTCAGATGCGATTCTCAATAGTTTAGAACTAAAATTATTCCCTACATTTGCGTTATCTCTATCAGTTTCAATTCCAATTTGCCTTATAGCTCTCATTAAATCTGATTTTATTTCTCTTACCTTTGTTCTCTCTCTTCTGTATGATGAATAAGCTACTGCTATATCTTTGTGTCCCTCATCCTTTAATGCTTCTTCTACAAAATTTTGTATCTGTTCCACAGTTATCGTTCTTTTATACTCTGATTCAATATATGTGATAACTTTATGTACAGTATCTAATACCTGACTTTCTCTTAAATTTAAACCGATTTCATTAGCTGATCCTTTAATTGCTTGGGCTATTTTGTCTGAATTGAATTCAACCTCTCTCCCGTCGCGTTTCACAACATATAGCATTATTATTCCCTCCATGGCACAATATATAGTATAATTACTACCGTATTATTATACTGTATAAGATATTCCTTAGCAATACTTCTAATTTTTTATTTTTAAGCTACTAGATTTTAATTATCCCAAGTTATATCCAATTATCTTTCGATTAGGCTGATTTTTGCAACTTTTCTATAGTTGACTTATTATGAATATCTTCTAATGTTGTCTCTTACTATATTCTATGTAATTCTCTTCTTTTATTTTATATTAAAAATTTATTGTTTATACAAAATAATCTGCACACACTAATAAAAAAATACATTTTTTACAAATGGTGCTATAATTAAATTAAGATAATATATTTTAGGAGGAACTAAAATGGATAAGATTGCATTAATAACAGATAGTGCTTCTGATTTAAATACTGATTTTGCACAAAAAAATAATATTAAAATAATACCATTTAAAATTATTTTTTCAGACAGAGAGTACGATGATGGTATAGATATAACTCCTACAATGCTTTATGAATCTTTACCTAGAGAAATTCCAACAACTTCTTTACCTAGTGTTGAAAAATTCACAGCAGCTCTAGAAGAGGTAAAATCTAAAGGATTTACTCATGCAATTATAATTACTATATCAAGCAATCTTTCTGGCTCCTATAATTCCGCAAGGCTTGCAGCTGATAATGTTTCTGATATAAAAACCTTCGTGTTTGACTCTATGACTTTAACTATGTCAGAAGGAGCTATGGTTATTCAAACGGCAAATTTAATTAAAGAAGGCAAATCTTTTGATTATATTATAAATAAATTACCAGTTTTTAGAGATAAGATAGATGTATTTTTCACAATAGACACATTGGAATATTTAATTAAGGGTGGTAGAATAGGCAAGGTTTCTGGAACAATAGCTGATGCTTTAAACCTTAAGCCTATTATAACTGTGGGTAGCGATGGAATATATCATACAGTTTGCAAGGCCAGAGGAATAAAGCAATGCATATCTCGTTTAACAAGTTTATTATCAGAGCACCTATCAATTAGTAAGTGTAAAGTTTGGATTTTAGATGGAAACGCTCCTGATAAGGCTGAGATGCTTTATGATACTATAAAACATCTTCCTAATATAGTAGAATGTACTTTAGGTGGCTCAATAGGACCTGCTCTAGGAGTTCATACCGGTCCAGGACTCGTAGGATTCATTGTTGAAAAAATTGATTAATTTATAAAAAGAACGAGATTAAAAGCTCGTCTTTTTTATTTAAAAAATCCTTTATGTGAATACTTATATTTGTATATGTGAATAATATAAAAAATTAAACTTATTGAAAGGATGTATTTTAATGAAGGATTTCATATTAGATTTAACTTATAGAGATGCTACCATAATAAATAGTAATGATGATATATATACTATTCCCATAAATAACTTACCCTATATGTCTATTCCTCATCATACAATAAACTTAAATAAAACTGGTCAAAATTATACAACAAACCATAATAAGAGTAGTAAATCTAATATATATAACTCAATTGACTGTTTATAATTATCAGACAAATTAAGTAGATTATATGTCTTTACTTAATTTATTAATAAATAAAGATAGGATTGATGTTGTGAAAAACAAAATCAATCCCATCTTTATACAATATACAAATTCTATTTTAGAGTTCCTCTGTTATCCTGTTTTGCAATTAAATTCTACTCTTCTATTGCAATTGCATCTACTGGACAGCTTTCTTCTGCTTCTTTTGCTTCATCAACGCAACCTTCTGGAACTTCATCAACTACAGCTCCAGCTTTACCATCATCTTCCATTTGAAAACATTCTGGACATATAGAAGGACATAATCCACATGCTATGCATGTATCTTTATCTACTTTTGGTGTCATAATTACTTCATCTCCTCTAATATAAAATTACATAACTTATTATTTCCCAAGAAATATAAGTTATGTATGTATATCAGAATATTTTTAAATAATAATTAAAACTCGTAATCATTTAACTTAATATAACCCTTCAAAGATCAATGCATATAAAGGATCTTCTTTAACATATTCTTCAGCTCTTCCTTCTTCTAGCGCTTCTGTAAGGTCAATATTAATAGGTAATTCACCTATCAATGGAATCCCTAAATAATCAGCATTTTCTTCTGAAGATTTTCTACTAAACACTCTTATCTTCTTGTCACAATCAGGACAATTTATATACGCCATATTTTCTACGACGCCTTTAATCTTTACACCTATTTTTTGAGCCATTATAACTACTTTTTTAACAATCATAGATACCATATCTTGAGGAGTTGAAACTATTACTATTTCATTTATTGGAAACTCCTGCATAACTGTTAAAGCTATATCTCCAGTTCCTGGCGGCATATCGATTAGCAAATAATCAAGTTCACCCCAATTAGTTTCTACAAACATTTGCTTCAATACTCCTGTAATCACTGGTCCCCTCCAAATAACTGGCTCATCTTCCACAGCTGTTAAAAGGTTCATTGAAATTATCTTTATTCCACTATCTGTTTCTACTGGTTCAAATTTTACCATATCATTCTCTAACGGAATTATTTTTGCTCTCTTATTATTAATCCCGAAGAATCTTGGCATAGATGGCCCTGTAATATCTGCATCCAACACACCTACTTTATATCCTTTTTTGGCCAACATTGCTGCCATTATTCCTGTGACAGTTGACTTACCTACTCCACCTTTTCCACTTATAACTCCTATGATATTTTTAATACTTCCATATCTAGAAGCTAATTTTAGGCTTTCTTCTTTACACCCTTCTCCTTTAGACTTACAGGTATCCTTACTCTTACAATCTTCGCAACTCATCGCACGTCCTCCTTAATTCCTTACCAATCTTGTGGTACTTTATTTGGTTCACTTATTTTAATGTCCCAATCCTTATAATTATATTCTGCTGATATATAATAATTTTCAAATGATTTATTCTTTTTATCATCTATAGTTATTAATGTTTTAAAAGTTGTGCTATTATATCCTCTATTCTTAACTTTAATTATTGTATCAAAGTCTTCATAGTTATTACTAACAATGTTAATACCAGGTAAAACTTCATTTAAGTTCTTCTTAAATTCTTCTAAATCTACAGAGAATATATATTTTAAACAGTCTGTGTCGCTACCTATATCTACCCCAACTTTATTCCCGCCGGCTAAATTATTTTTTTTACTCTCAATAACCTTTAATATTGATTGATAGTATATATATTCAAAATCTCTTGGCTTTCTTATAAATGATAAGTTTTGCATTATAGTATTTTCTAAATTCTTTGGTACTGAAAAAGCTTTATTATCATCATAAAAATTTCCTGCACCACGTTCATTAGCGCCAACTACATATTGATATTTTTTTACTTCCTCTCCGATATATATTTCAAAAATATAGTCTGGATCAAGGGAACTCTTTTTTGAAACTTCGCTACCTTCTGATAAAAGTTTATAAATATCTTCTATTGCCTTACTATCTGTCACAACAAACCTAAATCCACTATCTCTTACATTTTGTATAACAATTTTATCTACCTTATTCTGCTTTATGTATTCAAATTGTTCATTTTTAAGATTCATTTTAACTTCCATATCATTAATAAAAGTACATCCTGATAACATTGTACCTATGCATAATAATATAGATAAAACAATTAAAAACTTATTATTCTTCAATATTTTTCTTCGCTCCTTTAAAAATCTTGCCATTATTAAAAACCATAAATCCAAGCACTAAAGTAAATATTGCAATAAATTGAGATGTTGAAAGAATGCCAACATTCCCTCTTGGATCATCTCTTAAAAACTCAACTAAAAATCTTCCTATACTATATATTATTAAATATAAACCCGTGACTTTACCAGTTTGTCTCTCTTTTCTACTATAATATAATAGCAGAAATCCTAATGAAAAATCAAAAATTGAAGAATAAATTTGTGTTGGGTGCAAATGTACACCTGCTGGCGCAAGAGATCCTTTAGGAAATGCAACGCCTATTGGCAATGAGGTTTCAGCTCCATAACAACACCCTGCAAAAAAGCATCCTATTCTTCCAAATCCTTGTGCTATTGCAAGTCCTGGAACAGTCATATCTAGCATTTCAGCTATATTCCAACCTTTTTTCTTAGAATATAAATACATAGCTAAGGCCCCACCAGCAATCGCACCATAAACTACAAAACCATATCCAAAATTAAGTAATATACTTGGTTCTTTAATAATATCTTTTATTTCAGTTAATATAAATAGCCCTTTCCCTCCAAGCATTCCGCCTAGTACAGCAAAAATAATTAAGTTTAATAGGGAATCTTCATCGAAGCCTTTCTTTTTCCCTTTATTTATAAATAATGCTGCCGCGACTATTATACCGATTGCTATCATTAGTCCATAACTTTTTACTTGTATCCCAAATATCTCAAATAATACTATCCTCATTTTTCTCCCCCAAACGTCAAATAAGTATCAAGGAGAAGCTAATCTGCGCCTCTCCTTAATACTTAAATTATAATACTTATACTTATCCTTGGCAAATTTAATTTATATATTTAAAAGTTTTAAATATAACTTTTAAATAACTTTATGTTTTACATCAAATAAAGTATTGTAAGTTTTTCTTATACGTGATTATTAACTAAACTTACATATGAAAGTATAAATACAAATTAAATTTAATTATACTCCCCCTCTAAGATGTCTTAATACTCGAAATAATCGTATTAATAATAGTTTTCACATTATCTTTATAATCTTTAGTTTTAAGATTAAATAATATTTTTACTGTTTTACCTTCTCCTAAATTCAAATAATAACATTCATTTTTAAATTCGTACCCATTTTTTACAGATGTTTCATACTGTACTAGCACTCCAGAATTATTCGGATTCTTAAAAGGCACCACTTCCGAGTTATAGTACTCTAGATATTGATTATTTAAATCATTTTCTGCAAATACATTTAAATCTTCATTAGTATTTATCACTTGTAATAAACCAGTAATCTTACTATTCTTGTCTTTGAAATCCAATCTATAACTTACATATTGGTCTTCTTTACTTTCTTTTTCTGTTACAGACCATTCACTAGGAAATGATACAATGTATTTATCCTTATAAATTTTGTATTCCTTAAATCCACTTATACCCTGATCCATGAGAATTACCTGTTCAAAGTTTTCTTTGAAGAATCCTTGCGTTATAGCTAGTATCAACATTAATGATAACAATATTGACGTAACGATTAATTGCTTTTTATTCATATGAATATTACCTTATTTTGTTGGTATTACAATGGAAGAGTTTTTAAAATCATAGAACATTAGCCAATATCCTCTGCCATTATTATCGTTAGTCCATGTTACAAAACCTGTTCTTCCGCCATATGGTTGATCATTCTTTTCCTTGCTTCCTGGTATAGCATATACAATATACTGAATCTCTCCATTTCTATTACCTTTGTACCCCAATAAGAAGTGACCTGATTTACTGATATAAGGATAGTAATTCAACATTGGATAATATGCTAAGGTATATTGATTATAGTTTGAATCATCAGACAAATCCTCTATGCTATTTACATTGATTTTATACCACTTGCAATGATTTATATCAGCTAAATTACCATTGTAAGGTTGAAATCCTTTTGCAAGTTTCTCAAAATATAGAGTAACTTCTCCAGTAATATTAAACCCTTTATTTGTTGTTGATTGTTGATTATTATTTAAGTTTACTGGTTCTACATAGCTTAGATCTAGTTGATTACAACCACATGGATTTATTGTTTCTTTTTTGCTTGTGGTTGCCCCTACATTAATTAAAGTTATTTTTTCCTTCTCCGCTTGGCATTTTTCCTTTTTGCCTGAATGGCATTTTTCCTTTTTGTCTGAATGGCATTTTTCTTTTTCCTTTACTACTTCTGGCTGTTTCATTATTAGATGGATTGTTTTAGTTTGGCATTCTGTATTCATCGGCCCTGTTTGTCCCATTGGTCCCATTGGCCCCTTATCTCCCATTGGTCCCATTGGCCCCTTATCTCCTGCTGGTCCCATTGGTCCCTTATCTCCTGCTGATCCCATTGGTCCCTTATCTCCTGCTGGTCCCATTGGTCCCTTATCTCCTGCTGATCCCATTGGTCCCTTATCTCCTGCTGGTCCCATTGGTCCCTTATCTCCTGCTGGTCCCATTGGTCCCTTTTCTCCTGCTGATCCCATTGGTCCCTTATCTCCTGCTGGTCCCATTGGTCCCTTATCTCCTGCTGATCCCATTGGTCCCTTATCTCCTGCTGGTCCCATTGGTCCCTTTTCTCCCATCGGTCCCATTGGCTCTATTTTTTTAATGTCATTTTCATATTCATCAAAATCTATTATATCTTTTCTTCCTGAATCATTTATTCCGGTTAACTTATCTAAGACAAAGTTTTCTTGTAATCTCTTAGAATTACTTGGAGTATTAATAAAGTCCTGACTCTCGCTTCTACACTTCTTTTCTAACTTAAATTTCTTCCACTCACAATTATAATCTTTCTCGTCCTTTATAAAACCATAGACTACAATATCATCATGATTATAATCTATTTTTGCATCAATTATACCGTCATAAGTCTCTAATTTTTTAGATAATTTGTTAATAATATCTTCCACATCATCACTCTTACCATAAATATCATATTTATCGCACTTTTGATGGTTACCGTACTCATTACTCATATCATGTTTATGATTCTTTTCGTGTTCATCACATTTATCATATTTTTCATGTTTTTCACAATCATCACATTTGCTATACTTATCATGTTCATCAGATTTATCATGTTTATCGCATTTATCATATTTCTTATAATCTTTATTTTTATGTCTCTCTTCATAAGAAGTATCTATTACATCGTCTATATTTTCATTAATTTCAGTATTTCTAATTTCCACCATAGAATTATCTTTTGTTATATCCACTGACTCTATATCATCTTTGTTTTGAACTGTATTTTCACTATTTTTGCGTTCAACTACTTCAGCTTGTAATTTAACTTTCTCAGAATTAGAATCTAGGATATTTACCGCCGATACACTGACTATACTAGAATTAGAAATATCCTTCTTTTTTACTTCTAAATCTGTCTTATTAATATACTTTTTGGAATCTGTCTTTATAAATTTAAATTTTCTCCAATTATCAGCAGACTCTTCTCCATTCATAAATCCATGCATTATGAAATCTGTTTCATTATCCTTCACTCTGCAAATGGCAGCACCTGATATTTTATCATAAGATATTCCAAGTCCAGCTATGTTATTTACATAATACTCCTTGCTGGTATCTCCTTTTCCAACTTCATTTATTGCTAAAGGCCCTAAATCAATTAATTGTTTTGAGTCTCTTTTGCAACAGATAAGTACCATTGAATAGTTATCTTCTGGCTTAAGATTTTGAGCATAAAAAGATACTTTACATTTATCTCCTTTTGCTTCAACCTTAGCATACCCAGATAAGGTTTTATCATTAGAATGAGAGTATCCTCTTTCATCTTCTTGTAATATTATGAAATTTCTATACAATTTATTATGTGCCAAACCTTATATTCCCTCCGCATATATTTATTCCATATAGTATATGCGGAATATTTAGTATTATGATTCAATTACATTCTAAAGATAATACCTCAATCTTTTTGAATTAAAGCTTTATATCATATAAAGAATCCGCCAATAACCCAAATTCCTCTAATGACAAAGTCTCAGCTCTTCTCTTAGGATCAATTCCCGACCTTTTAAACGCGTCTTCCAATTTTTCTTTATTTACATGGAGCGTCTTTGCAGCATTCCATAAAGTCTTTCTTCTCATATTGAATCCGGCTCTCACTAGCTCAAACATAAAACTTATATCTTTAGTTTTTACTCTAGGCTCATCTAATCTATCTAATCTTATTACTATTGATTCCACCTTTGGTCTTGGTATAAAGCAAGTTGGAGGTACTCTTCTTATTATACTTGTATTGCAATAATATTGAACTAAAACAGATAATGATCCATAGTCTTTGCAATCTGGTTCAGCATTCATTCTTTCTGCAACTTCCTTTTGTATCATAATAGTTAGAGATTTAAAGTTATATCCACCTTTCAAAAGTTTAACTATTATAGGGGTAGTTACGTAATACGGCAGATTAGCCACAAGCTTAACACTCTTCTCTTCACCTATGAGTTCATTAAAATCAACTTTAAGTGCGTCTTTATGTATTAACTCAAAATTTTTATTTTCGCCTAATTCTTGTTGAAGTATTGGTATTAAATCATTATCTAATTCAATTGAAGTTACTTTTTTAGCCTTCATTAATAATTGCGCTGTTAAAGTTCCTACTCCTGGACCAATTTCTATAATGAAATCCTCATTATTTACTTCTGCTCCGCTAACTATATCATTAAGTACTGAATCATCAACTAAAAAATTCTGCCCCAGACTCTTCGAAAATTTGAAATTATATTTTTTAACTAACTCCTGAGTTTTTATATCTTTTAAATCCATTTATTTCTTACCTACTTCCAATTGTTTTTCTACCTCTTTTATAGCATTAGTAAATTCTTCTTTTGTTATTCCATAATTATTTAATCTAGAAACCATTTGAGCAGCATTTCCATAACCTATGCCTAATATCTTACCAAGTATACCTCTTCTAATTTTAGATGTAGCATCTCCCGTAAATTTAAAATAAAACATATCTTGCATATTAAAAAATTCCTGCTTTTCTACTTGTGTTACTTTAGCCATCTCAAGAGCTTTTATAATAACTTCTGGGCATGCATTTTCAACTCCAATATCTCCATTTTTAAGCCCATCTTCTTTGGCAATATACGCATGTTTTATACCTTTAACTCTTTTAGATATTATTCTTCTTATCTTCTCCCCCGCAAAATCCGGATCAGTTAAAACAATTACTCCTTTTCTTTTTTGAGCCTCCTGTATTCTTTCAATTACTTTCGCATTTATTCCAAACCCGCCAACAGCTATTATTTCCGCATCTATTGCTTTCTTTACAGCATCAACATCGTCTCTTCCTTCAACAACGATTACTTCCTTTATCAATATTCTACTTCCTTTCATTCATTAAAACTTGCCCTAATAAGAGCATAATTATAGTTATTTTATCCTATTTCTAATAATATGATAAAATAACTATAATTTAAAGAAAAAAATAGAGATAACAAATGTTATCTCTTAAAATAAGTTACTATTGTCCTGGATAAGCAACTATTAATACGTTAACTGATCTTCTTCCCCAATTATTACATTCATTTGATGAATTAAGGTATATATCAATTTTGTTGCCTTTTATAGCACCACCTGTATCAGCTGCTATTGCATATCCATAGCCCTCTACGTAAACTTTACTTCCTAATGGTATTACACGTGGATCAACTGCAATCGTACTCAAGCCACCTTGATTTCTAACAGGAGTTCTCCCTGTAGCCGTAATTGAATGGTTACTATAAGCCGTTGCTTCACAATCAAGTTTTTTCTTATAAGTTATACTTTCTCCGCCTCTACTAGCGTATACTTGACCAGTTCCTTTTACCACGATTTCATTTTTGGGTTCTAAAATAGTTTTAGTGCTCTTTATATTGCGAGAAATCTCTACTCCATCTTTATATATTATTTCATAAGTAATTTCCTTCTCACCATTAACTCCATCACTCTTAACCTTTTGAACACTACTGTCTAGATTTTCATCTTTTTCAACTATTGTATCGAAGTTAATTGTCTCTTTTTCAACAAGGTTCTTTGTTTCTACTTTGACAAGTTGTACACTTACGTCTTCTCCTAATTTAGAATCTAGTGAAGGTGATACTTCATCTACATCTTTATCAAATTCTATCCCTTGCTCTTTTAATGTATTTTTCTCTGCATTTAGCATATCCTCAATAGTATCTTCTGCTGTCTGCACCTGTACTTTTACCCCGTTTGCTTTCACTTCTACGGGAATAGCTGTCTTTAATTTAATAGTTTCTTTCTCAGATACTTTGGATTCCAAGGATGGTTGCACTTTATCTTTTTCGGATAATTGTATCCCCTTTTCTTGCAACACATCTTTAACAGTCCCCTTGTACGTGACAAAAGTCTCTTCTTTACCGTCTATACTAATTATGAGCGTATTTCTCATGCTCATTATTGTCACTGCTACAACAACTACAATTAACATTGTAATTGCCCCTATTAAAATTTTTGCCTTCGGACCGTTAGAAAAACTTTTCATTGTGAATTCTTTCAATTTTTCTATCATTAATTTCCCTCCTTTGGCAAGAGTGTCTTTTGAATTATATATTATTATTCTAGACTTGTCAAATTTGTAACCTCTTGCATTATAATGAAGCATAGCAATAATGCACCCTGTGCATAATAAATAATAATATAAAATGATAGCAGTTTTAAATATTACTTCATTAATAAAGTTAAGAATTTAATGATATTAAGTTTTGGAAACCTTTTACTTTTTATGTGTAAATATAAATTAAATGTTGGAAATAATAAATAAATGTACAAAATATATTTTACCTTATATTTCCTTTTTAATCAATCTCAAAAAATTCTCATTAAAGCTCAAATTTGCCTTGTAAGGGTCAATTTCTTTGATTTCAGCAATTCTTGTAATTATATATTCAATATAATCCGATTTATTACGTTTTCCTCTATTAGGCTCAGGTGCCATATATGGACAATCAGTTTCAACAAGGATTCTTTCTAATGGTATTTCCTTTGCCACTTCAATTATTTTTTTTGCATTTTTGAATGTTATAACTCCAGTAAATCCTATATAGTATCCAAGTTTTATACATTCTTTGGCAAACTCCACACTTCCTGAAAAGCAATGTATTACTCCTGTAACCTCTGGAAATTCTTTCATTATTTCTAGAGTATCACTATGTGCATCTCTATCATGAATTACTACTGGAAGTCCTAATTCTTTCGCTAAGTTCATTTGTTTTCTAAACGCGTCTTTTTGTACATCCTTAGGTGGATTTTCATCCCAATAATAATCTAGACCAATCTCCCCTATCGCTACTATCTTATCATTGATGTCTATATAATTTCTGATTTCTTGTATTGCACTTTCTTTAAGTTCGTATGCATTTTCTGGATGTATTCCTAATGCACCAAACATAAAATCATATTCTTTTGTCAATTTATCTGTAGCACTTAGACTATTATATGATGATGCGCAATTTAATACTCCAACAACTCCATTTTTCTTAATTTCTTCTAATACCAGTTCTCTATCCTCATTAAAAGCGTCATCATCATAATGTGCATGACTATCTATTATTTTAAATTTTTCTTCCATAACTTTATATCCCTTTCCTTTGTTTTATAACTATATATTTTTTATTATATCCAATAATTTGCACTTGTTAAACTAATACTCTAAATTTTTATTTTGACACGTAACTGACATATTCCTGTCGTAAAATTAAATTGTAAAGTAGTTAAAGCATTATTATTTACCCCTTTAACCATTAGTTTTATATGGTTAAAGAACGTCTCACTCCCCTAAGTGAGACGTTCTTTTTATGCTTATAATAAAGTAAAAAGCAATGTATAATACGCTTATCTTACTATGCTACCAGATTCTAATTCCCCTGGATTTACAGCCTTTAATATGCTATCATCATCACTTGCAGCACATAAAATCATTCCTTGAGATAACTCTCCTCTAAGTTTTGCAGGTTTTAAATTAGCAACCAATACTACGTTCTTTCCTATTAATTCTTCAGGTTTATAATAACTTGCTATTCCTGATACTACCTGTCTTTCTTCTCCACCCAAATCAACTTTTAACTTCAATAACTTTTTAGCACCTTTTATTGGCTCACAAGCTAATACTTTAACTACCCTTAAATCAATCTTCTCAAAATCTTCTATTGTGATTTCTTCTTTTATCGGCGTAATTTCTCTCTTTGCAGGCTGAGAAGCCGCTCTTAAAGCTTCAAGTTCTTCTAATTTTTTGTCAACATCTATTCTTGGGAATAAATTTTCTGCTTTAACCATCTTTGTTCCAGTCTTTGTTCCATCAAATGACTTCAGTGAATCCCATGAAATCTCTTCTGTATTAATTTGATTATTAATTTTCTTAGCTGTATCTGGAAGAAATGCTGAAATCATTACTGATGCAAATCTAAGACTCTCAGCTAAATTATAAAGTACTGTTCCAAGTCTAGCTTTTTTACTTTCATCTTTGGCTAATATCCATGGAGTTGTTTCGTCTATATACTTATTAGCTCTTCTTATTAATTCAAAAACATATTCTAATGCTTGAGGTATATTCAATTCATTTATAGCTGCTTCAATTTTAGCTGGTGCAGCCAATGCTAATCCTATCAATTCGTCATCAATAGCTTCCTTTTCAGATTGAGCAGGCATATCCCCACCAAAATACTTTTCAACCATTGCAACAGTTCTTGATAAAAGATTACCTAAGTCGTTACAAAGATCAGAATTAATCTTCTTTATAAATATTTCATTATTAAATAATCCATCTGCTCCAAAAGGAATTTCTTTTAATAGATAATATCTTACCGGATCTACTCCAAACTCATTTACAAGTACAACTGGATCTACTACATTACCCTTAGATTTTGACATTTTTCCACCATCTACAAGTAACCATCCATGACCAAAAACTTGCTTTGGAAGTGGTAAATCTAAAGCCATTAGCATTATAGGCCAATAAATGGTATGGAATCTTAAAATATCTTTTCCTATTAAATGTACATCTGCTGGCCAATATTTATCGTATAATTCCTTATTATCTTGGCCATATCCAAGAGCAGTTATATAGTTTGATAGTGCATCAATCCAAACATATACAACGTGGCCCTCATCGAAAGTTACAGGCACTCCCCAGTTAAAGCTAGTTCTTGAAACGCAAAGATCTTGAAGTCCTGGTCTTAAGAAGTTATTTAGCATTTCATTCTTTCTTGATTCTGGTTGGATGAATTCTGGATGATTCTCAATGTACTTTATTAATCTATCTGCATATTTGCTCATCTTAAAGAAATAAGCTTCTTCCTTTGATTTTTCAACTGGCCTTCCACAGTCTGGACAATTACCCTTTTCTAACTGCGTATCAGTCCAAAATGATTCACAAGGGGTACAATACCACCCTTCATAAGAGCTCTTATATATATCTCCTTGATCATATAACTTTTTAAATATATCTTGAACAGCTTTAATATGATAATCGTCAGTAGTTCTAATAAATTTATCATAGCTTATATTCATCATGCCCCAAAGATCTTTAATCCCTGCAACTACTTCATCTACATGTTCCTTAGGTGTAATTCCCTTTTCTTCAGCTATTCTTTGGATTTTTTGACCATGCTCATCAGTTCCTGTTAAGAACATTACATCGAATCCTGTCAATCTCTTAAATCTAGCAATTGCATCAGCTGCAACTGTAGTATAAGTATTTCCTATATGAAGTTTTGTTGATGGGTAATAGATTGGTGTAGTAATATAATATGTTTTTTTACACATTTCTTCTGTTCCTCCTTATTTTCAATCAATATTTTTACATGTTGCAATTCATGGAAAATTATAATTAAGTTGCCTAAATACATCTATTGCGGGCTTCACTTATAACTCTTCCCATAATTGCACGAGTAAATTCTACATTGAAAACTATATTTATATAATAAAAAAATCTCTATGTAATTTCTAAAAAAATTACATAGAGACGTATTACACGCGTTACCACTCTAATTCTTATTTATCTCACAATAAATAACTCAGTAGGTGACCATCATCACCCTGCAATATAACGGTTGCTCCCGTATTTTCCTAACTAAACAACTTTAGCTCAAAAAATATGCTCTAAGTCCATCTTCATAAAATTCACAAACGCTAACTTTCAGCATATATTAGCTCTCTTATAGAATGATTCTTTTATTACTCTTCTTTTCATAGCATTTTTATTATATTAATCTACTATTTATGATAATACTCAAATTATTTACATTATACTATTTGTTTCACTTAGAAGCAATAGGATAATTTTCTATTAAATACATTTTATATTTCTCTAGTAACTTCCTTAAGGAATTGCTTTTCATCATCATTTAATAAAGGACTTAATTTTTCATAAGTTTCTTTATGATAATTATTTAACCACTCCCTTTCATCCCTAGTTAATAATTCTGCGTCTATCCCTTCTATATCTATAGGACAATATGACAAAGTTTCAAATTTATAAAACTCCCCAAATTCATCATTTTTTTCAGCTTCGATAACTAACATGATATTTTCTGTTCTTATTCCATGTTTACCTTCTCTATATATTCCTGGTTCATTAGTTAATATCATTCCTGGTTCTAAAGCAATTTTATTTGGAATTGGTCTTATTGTTTGTGGTCCTTCGTGAACACTTAAGCAAAAACCTACTCCATGTCCTGTTCCGCATTTATAATCTATGCCTTCTTCCCACAAAACCCTTCTACTTAATATATCAATATTAGATCCTGTAGTTCCTTTTAAAAACCTAGCTTTCATGAGATTAATATGTGCCTTTAATACTAATGTGAAATCTCTTTTTTCTTCTTCACTTATTTGGCCTAATATGATACTACGTGTTATATCAGTAGTCCCATCGAAATATTGCCCCCCACTGTCGACTAACAGTATTCCTTCTTTTTCTAATTTATATGCGCTTTCTTCTGTCGCTGAATAGTGCATCATAGCAGCATGCTCTTTGTATCCTGAAATTGTTCCAAAACTTTCTTCAATAAATAAATCACCTTGACTTCTAATTTCGCATAATTTATCTGCTAAAGTAAGCTCTGTAATTGTCTCTTTATCAACATTTTCCTTAATCCACTTAATAAACTTTACCATTGCAACTCCATCTCTAAGTTGACAATTTTTAATACTTTTTACTTCTGTATTATTTTTTATGGCCTTTAATCTTGTAGATATATTCAATTCTTCTATTTTCTTCACATCATCACGTATCTGCTCGTATATGTAAGCACTTACCTTATCAGAATCTAATATAACGCTATCCTTTATTTCCTTTATATCCTTAAATACATCTTCATAGCTTTTTATTTCTATTCCTTCGCTAGATAATTTTTCTTTATCTATACCTGATACTTTTTCTTCATTAGTATATAGCACTGCTTCTTTCTCATCTATTAGCGCATATGCTAATACTACTGGCGTATACTTTACATCATTACCTCTAATATTATAAAGCCAAGCTATATCATCCAAAGATGCTATAATATATGATTTTCCACCTAATTTCTTCATTTCATTTCTTACTTCTTGTATTTTTTCACCAGCAGACTTTCCACAATATTTTATATCATGTAAGAAAATCATTTCCTTAGGCATTTTAGGCTTATCTATCCAAATTTGATCAATTAAATCTTTATCCATAACAATGTTTATATTTTTATTTTCTTTTATTCTTAGAATCTCTTTATATTGATTAACCGATACTACTCTACCATCAAAGCTTAAAGTTTGCCCCTCGGCCATATTATCAATTAACCATTCTTCTAAAGTTGGCCATCCTGGAATTCCAATCTTAAACAGTTCTACCCCGGAATCCTTTAATTGCTCATTAGCTTGTATAAAGTATCTTCCATCTGTCCATAGAATTGCCTTTTCCCTTCCTATTATGGCTGTTCCTGCTGAGCCTGTAAATCCAGTTATATACGCTCTTGATTTAAAGCATTCAGCCACATATTCACTTTGATGAAAATCTCCACTTGGCACTATATAATAATCTATCTTTTCTTTCTTCATTAGTTCTCTTAATTTTTGTATTTTCTCTGATACTTTCATATTCATCCCCACTATAAATTATTTCTTATTCTAATATCCAAAAGAAAATAACCAGTTAATATACCTATTATTTTCTTCATTCTATCTTACTTCATAAATTCTTCAATCTCACTAATTTCTTTTATCATATTCTTTGTTAGAACTTCACATCCATCTTTAGTAACTAAAATATCATCTTCTATTCTTATACCTATGCTTTCCTCGCCTATATATATTCCTGGTTCTACAGTAAATACCATTCCTTCAGTAAATATAAATTCTCTTCCGTGAATTCCCAAGTCATGAGTATCTAATCCTAAACTATGTCCTATACTATGCCAATAATATTTTGTAACTTCACTTTTTTCTTTAATAATTCCTAGTTTAATGCATTCTTCAGCAATTAAATCTCTAGCCCATATATTAAGTTCCTTTGAATCAATTCCTGGTTTTATTCTATCAATAACCGCTTTATTAACTCTAAGAACAGCTTCATAAACTTCCTTTTGTCTATCTGTAAACTTTCCATTTACCGGAAACACCCTGGTTATATCTGCATTGTATAAGTTCCATTGTGCCCCTAAATCAAAAAGTATTAAATCTCCATCCTTTATCTCACTATTATTTTCTACATAATGAAGTATCGTCGCATTTTTACCTGACGCTGCTATTGTTCTAAATGCAAAATCCTTAACACCTTTAGTTTTACATTCAAAATCAAAATATGCCTCAAGCTCATATTCCTTCATCCCAGCTTTTGCATTTCTCATTAAAGATTTTACACCATCAATTGTAATCTCTATTGCCTTTTTCATTTCTTCTATTTCTTGCTCAGATTTAGTCATTCTTAGCGGTGCAATCTTGTTTGAAAAGTTCTTTATTGTAAGCTGAGGATATTTATCTTTGATTTCTTTTGCAAAAATATTAGCTATTGAATCAGCTTCATCAATATCTTCTCTATCTAAATCCAAGTATAAATTAATTTCTTCAGCTCCTTTAACCAATCTATTTATATATGAATTAAAGTCCTTTATATATACTACGTCTTGTATCCCTGATATTTCTCTTCCTTCGCTATCTCTTAATGTCTTTCCATTCCACATTTCCTTATCTAAATCTATATCTTTTAAAAACAATTTTTCATTTATAACATCTTTATATTTAGATAATACAAGAATATGTTCTTGTTCTTGTATTCCTGTTAAATAGTAGAAATTTCTACTTGGAGTAAATTCATATAACTCATCACCTGTTTTTTTGCATGGCTTTCCTGCAAATAATATTACTATTGAATTATTTTCTATTGTTTCTATAAATTTTTTTCTATTATCTATATAAGTACTCTTATCCATAAACCTAGCCTCTTTCTTTCTACAAATATTTCTTTCTCTAAATATGATACTGCAAAAATTTATACAAATAAAGGTACTTAATGACAATAAGAAATTAATATACCAAAACTTTTGTCACTAGGATACCTAAACTAAAAATAAATTAACCACAAATACAGCCATAATTATTGCTGTAAGATCAGCGAAAACTGCTGCCCATAAAGTATGCCGTATTTTTTTTACCTTTACTGCACCAAAGTAAACTGTAATTGTATAAAATATCGTTTCTGTACTTCCCATTACAACTGATGCTATAAGCCCAGTTCTTGTATCTGGTCCGAAACTTTTTATTACATCTGTAAATACACCAATAGCCCCACTTCCTGATAGCGGCTTTATTATTAATAGTGGAATTAGCTCTTTTGGCAATCCTATTAAGTTTCCGATTGGAGCTATTAAGTTATTTAACAAATTCATTAAGTTCGCTTCCTTAAATATTTGTACAGCAATTATCATAGCTAAAAGGTACGGAAAGATTCTTAACGTTACCATTAGACCATCTTTAGCGCCTTCAATAAACCACTCATAGACTTTTCGTCCCTTAAACATTCCATATGTTATAATAAGTAAAAATATTATTGGTATTATGCTTTTACTCAAATAATTAAACATACTATTTATTATTCCTCCTGCAAAATTAATTATGATGATACTATTTCATTTCCTAAAAATATCTCTGCAAAATTTTACAACATATTACTCCAACTATTGCTGCAGTTGCTGTAGATACTAGCGTAGGTAGTATTATCACTCCTGCATTTGCTGAATTACAAGCTGCCCTTATTGAAATTATCGTAGATGGTATTAATTGAATACATGTCGCGTTTAAGACCAGAAAAAGTGCCATGTCATTAGATGCAGTTCCCTTATCTCTATTAAGCCTATCCATTTCTTCCATTGCTTTAATTCCAAAAGGTGTTGCAGCGTTAGATAATCCCATCATATTAGCAGTAAGATTCATGACTATAGCACCTAAAGCCTTTTCATCCTTAGCAACTTCTTTAAATATACGCTTAAGAATAGGCTTTAATAATTTAGATATTTTTTCTGTAAGACCACTATTTTCCGCTACCTTCATAACTCCACACCAGAAACACATTATTCCTGTAAGTTCTATAATAAAAGTTACGGTACTACTACTAGAATTTACTATAGCCTTGGAAATTACTTCTCCATTTCCACTTAGTAATCCAACTAAAACACCAAAAAATATTAAAATGAACCAAATATAATTTATCATATTCTCCCCCATAGTATAATTGTTCTTTACATTTATATTCCTTGCACTTATTTTTTAGTAGTGATAGGATATAGTTACTAAACATAATTATATTTAAGAGGAGAACTTTTATGGACGATTTAAATTTAAAAATAGCTCAACAAGATGTAGAGGAAGCTTTAAAAACTGTAGAAGATATAGAAAAATTTATAACTGATAATGAACCTTCAAAGGAACTACTAAAAGAAAAGTTTATTAATCTATCATCTAGAGTTCAAAAATTAGAGAATATTTTAAAAACCGAAGGAATCCTTTAAACTACATATAATATAATTAAAAGCACAGGTAATACTACTGTATTCCTGTGCTTTATATATTGTTTTTATATACCCATTCCCCAGATATAAGTTGTTATTTCGATAAAGTTTAAGAAAAATATTTAAATTCAAATCCTTTAATTTTCAAGTATAACTTTTTGTGGTTTTTTATTTTCTACTAGTTCCTTTGATTTTCTTACAAACACCACATATGTTATTATGACTGATAAAAAGTCAGAAGTCGCTCCTGCAATCCATACGCCATCTAATCCCTTAAACATAGGGATTATTAAGAGACATGGAATCAATATTATAACCTGCCTTAACAGACTTAATAACATTGATATTTTAACTTTTCCAGTAGATTGGAAGTAATTAGTGACTATAATTTGCCCTCCTACAAATGGAAGCATAAGTAAAAATATTCTCATTCCGTGGGATGTAACTTCTATAAGAGAAGGATCATTGTTAAACACTTTAACTAATAGCTCTGAAGCTGCTTCTATAACTATAAATCCTACTGTAACAATTATAGTTGCCGCAATAACTCCATATCTTACAGCTTGCTTTACTCTATCATATTTTTTAGCGCCAAAGTTATATCCTATTATAGGCTGGAGCCCTTGATTTAATCCAAAAATCGGCATTAAAAACACCATAGCCAGACTACCTATTATTGTCATAGCGCTTACTGCTATATCTCCACCATATATTTGCAAAGAATTATTTGCAATTATTTGCACGGCGCTTTGGGCAATTTGCATACTAAACGGACTTACTCCTATAGCAATTATCCCCATTACAGATTTTTTATCGAGTCTTAAATTCTTCTTCCTAATTTTAAGGGTACTAGATCCTTTAGTAAAATAATATAAAATCCAAATACTGCTTATTAATTGTGCAACAACGGTTCCAAGTGCTCCTCCTCTAACTCCTAAATTTAAACCAAATATAAATATAGGGTCTAATATAATATTTATAATAGCACTCATAAGCATTGATGCCATTGCTATTTTAGGACTTCCATCGCTTCTAATTGAATGATTAAGACCAAAACTAATCATATTAAATATGCATCCAATAAAAATTACTTGAATAAAATCTTCTCCGTAACCTATAATATTTTCGCTTGCTCCAAACATTTTTAATAATGGATTTGAAAATACTAGTCCAAATACTGTTAAAAAAATACTTATTATTATTATTAGTGTGAATGCATTCCCTAATAACTTTTCAGCGCTTTCTTTATCATGCTCTCCAAGCTTTATTGATATCTTTGTAGCTGTACCAATTCCAATTAACATACCAAATGCTAATATTATAGTCATAAGTGGCATAGTTACTCCAACACCGGCCATAGCTAGATTTCCTATTCCTTCTATATGCCCAATAAATATTCTATCAATAATATTATATAAAGTATTTACTAACATACCTATAATAGCTGGAATAGAAAACTCCAACAATAATTTCCCTACACTCATTTCTTCTAATCTCTTTTGATTATTCATATAATTCCCCCTTACTTATCAAAGAACTTTTAGATAGTTTATTTAATAATTTCATTAATTCTTCAGATTCCTCATTTGTAAAACAACTCCTAATTTTATCTTCCCATTCTTCCATTATTAAAAATACTTCTTCTTTTATTTGCTCTGCTTTTTCTGTGAGTTCCAGCATATAAGCCCGTCTATCACTTTCCTTTTTAATTCTCCTCACATAACCTTTATCTTCTAGTTTCTTTATGGCTCTTGCTGTAGTTGCTTTATCTAGCTTAACCTTCTCTGTTAATTCTTCCTGTGTTATTCCTGGATTCTTATAAAGATTTAACAAGAATAGGTATTGGCCTGAACCTATTTCAAACTTACTAAACCTTTTGCTAAAATACATACAACTAGATCTATGAATCTCACCAATATATTTGCCTATATGTTGGTAACCTTCCATCTCTCTTCTCTCCTATCATACTATTAAATAAATATAGTCTCATACACTGCCCATATTTATCACATATTCAAATTAATGGTTGCACTAATTATATTAACATTAGATAGTTGCGAGTGCAACTATCTAAATTTTGGACAATAAATGACTGTTTCGAAATAATACTTAATTATTTTGAAACAGTCATCTTAAAGCTTATAGATTAATTATTTTAGTAATCGTTAAAATCAAATATAGATTTTAGAAATTACTTTTATTCCTTACTAAACCGTACTTTCTCTTTCAACTAACTGATGCTCTAAAACATAATGTGGTTCATCTAATTCTTTTTTATTTAACATTTTAATAAGCATTCTCATTGCAACTGATCCCATGTCATAAGTTGGTTGAGAAATTGTTGTAATCTTTGGATAGAATATTGATGCTGCAAAATTATCATTAAATCCAACCACGCTAACATCTTTAGGAACTTTTATTTTATTGTCTCTTAGAGCATTTATTGCGCCCATTGCTATATCATCTGATGCACATATGACACCCTTAAACTTCTTATTTTGTTTTAAGAATTTTTGTATTCCTTCGTATCCACTTTTTACTTTCATTGAGCTTAGGTACACTAACTCAGAATCTATTTCAATTCCTGATTCTTTCATGGCATTTTCATACCCGATATACCTATCTCCCCATGCATTTCTGCTTTCCTTTTCTGGTCCTATAAAAGCAATTTCTTTTATTCCTTTTTCAATTAATAACTTTGTGCTATCATAACTAGCCTTAACGTTATCAATTGTTACACTCGGTAATAGTCCTTCTTTATCTCTAGTTTCAACTAACACGGTTTTTAAATCTAATTCATTGATTAATTCTAATATTTCTTCATTTAAAGAACTACTCATGTAAATTACACCATCAACCATTTTTTCTTTAAGTACTCTTAAATATTCTTTTTCCTTTTCTATATCAAGGTCTGAATTACACAATATTATATTGTAATCGTATATATTTGAAACGTCCTCAGCACCTCTTACAATCTCTGGATAGAATTGATTTGATATATCCGGAAGTAAAATTCCTATTGTTTTTGTTCTTTGAGTTTTTAAACTTCTTGCGACTATATTAGGTCTATATCCAAGTTTCTTAATTGCATCTAATACCTTTTTCTTAGTATCTTCGTTTACTACATCGATATCATTTAAAACTCTAGAAACAGTTGCAATTGATACTCCAGCCTCTTTTGCAACATCCTTAATAGAAGTAGCCATTATTATTCCTCCTTTGAATTTTTCTAGATAATTTCATTATACTAATATATTACATTATAAATCAACAGAACTTACAATAATTTATTATTTTATTCTAAGTTTTGTCAGAAATCATAGTTTTTAAACTTAAATTCATAATTTTATTAAAAGATCTTAAGTATAATAATAAGTTAGTATTATTTTAACTAGAATTAATATAAAACAAAATGGCTAGGAACTCCAAGAGAATCTTTTTATTCCTAGCCGATTTCATTATTTTATTACTTCGACATTCATATTTAGCACTTCACCATTTATAACTGTTTCTGAGTAAGCAGTTTCTTGGTTATAAATAATTTCAGAAGTTAAAGTTTCTTTCTTAATTGTTTCTTCAAATTTTCTAATAATATCTATTAACATATTATTATTTGCTACATAAAGGTTAATCCTATCTGCAACTTCAAACCCTTTATCTTTTCTCATGTTCTGAATCTTTGAAATAATTTCTCTTACATGCCCTTCTTCTTGAAGTTCTGGTGTTACTGTTGTATCTAAAACAACTCCTAGTTCACCTTCCCCTGCAAATGCATAACCTTCTAATCCCTGCATAGTAACTAAAAGATTTTCGTTTGTAAGAACTATTTCTATATAATTGACAACTATAGTTTCGCTTCCACCATTTTGAATCTTTTGAGCTAATTCCATTTGATTCTTTTCTGAAATTGCCTTTCTGATTTGAGGAATTAATTTACCGTACATTTTACCTATAACAGGTAGGTTAGGTTTAATTTCGAAGTTAACATATTTAGAAAGGTCAGCTCCTAATTCAACCATCTTGATATTTAATTCTTCTTTTACTATATCTCCATAATATTCTGGAAGTGATTTTGTTGAAATAAGCAGCTCTGAAAGCGGCTGTCTATTTTTAATGTTAGCAGCATTTCTAGCACTTCTTCCAAGCTTAACTAATGTGTAAGCTAAATCCATTTCCTTTTCTAATTCTTCATTTATAGCTTCTTTATTCACTTCTGGCCATGTGCATAAGTGAATACTTTCTGGAGCATTCTTATCAAGATTTAAAACTAAATTTTGATAAATCTCTTCTGTCATAAATGGTACAAATGGCGATGCTACCTTAACTAGGTTAACTAACACTTTATATAATGTTACATAAGCACCAATTTTATCATCTGTTAATTCTTGTGTCCAGTATCTAGATCTGTTTCTTCTTACATACCAGTTTGATAATTCATCTGTAAAGTCTTCAATAGCTAAAGCTGCTTGAGTAATCTTATAAGTGTTTAATCCATCATCAACTGTTTCAATTAATGTGTTTAGCTTAGATATAATCCATTTATCCATCACGTTGTCTGAAACAAAATCAGCATAATTAGTTGGATCAAAATTATCTATTTCAGCATATAAAACATAGAATGAATATACGTTCCATAAAGTACCTAAGAACTTTCTTTGAGTTTCTGCAACATCATCAACTGAGAATCTTGTTGGAAGCCATGGAGCACTTGCAGTATAGAAATGCCATCTTGTAGCATCTGCACCTTGACTGTTTAACACTTCAAATGGATCAACAACATTTCCTTTAGACTTAGACATCTTAAGTCCCTTTTTATCTAATACGTGACCTAATACTATACAGTTTTCAAATGGATTTGTATCAAATAAACATGTTGATAAAGCCATTAATGTATAGAACCATCCTCTTGTTTGGTCAACAGCTTCTGATATAAATTGAGCTGGAAAATTCTTTTCAAATTTTTCTTTATTTTCAAATGGATAGTGCCATTGTGCAAAAGGCATTGACCCTGAATCAAACCAACAGTCAATTACTTCATTAGTTCTACTCATTTCCTTTCCGCATTCAGAACATTTTAACTTGATTCCATCTACATAAGGTTTGTGTAATTCTATTCCCTTGCAATCTGTAGTTGCCTTTTCTTCTAATTCAGCTCTACTTCCTATACAATCTCTGTGACCACATTCACATTGCCATATTGGAAGTGGTGTACCCCAGTATCTATCTCTTGAAATACCCCAGTCAATAACATTTTCAAGGAACTTACCAAATCTTCCTGTTCTAATGTTATCAGGATACCAATTTACTTTATTATTATTTTCAAGTAATTTATCTCTCATTTGAGTCATTGCAACAAACCAACTATCTTTTGGATAGTATAAAAGTGGTGTGTCACATCTCCAGCAATGAGGATATGAGTGAAGATGTTTGTGCTTATTAAATAATTTATTATTTTCTTCTAAGTAATTACAGATACTTTCATCGCACTTCTTAACAAATTTTCCTGCCCATGGAGTTACTTCTTCAACAAAGTTACCACTTGCATCTACTAAGTTTACAAATGTAATACCATTTTGCTTTGCAACAAGACTATCGTCTTCACCATAAGCTGGTGCAATGTGTACTATACCAGTACCATCTGAAAGTGTTACATAATCTCCATGAATTACTACAAATGCTTTACCTTCAACCTTAGCAAAAGGTAATAATTGTTCATATTCAGTACCTAGTAATTCTTCACCTTTATATTCTTTGATTACTTCATGTTCTGTATCTCCAAGAACAGTTCCAATTAAGTCCTTAGCTAATACATAAACTTCCTCACCAACTTTAACATCAGCATATGTGTATGCTTTATTTATACATAATGCTAAGTTAGATGGTAATGTCCAAGGAGTTGTTGTCCAAGCAAGAATGTACTTGTTTTCTTCTCCTTTAACTTTAAACTTTGCAGTTGCAGTTAAATCTTTAACATCTTTATACCCTTGAGCAACTTCATGAGATGATAAAGCCGTTCCACATCTTGGACAGTAAGGCATTACCTTATGACCTTTATATAATAAACCTTTATCCCATAACTTCTTTAATGCCCACCATTCTGATTCTATATAATCATCATGATAAGTTACATATGGATCTTCCATATCAACCCAGAATCCTATTTGATGTGACATCTCTTCCCATAAACTAACATATGAAAATACACTATCTTTACATTCTTTAATGAAATTTTCTACACCGAAATCTTCAATTTGCTCTTTTCCTGAAATTCCAAGCTTCTTTTCTATTTCAAGTTCAACTGGAAGACCATGAGTATCCCATCCTGCTTTTCTTAGAACTCTATGTCCCTTCATAACTTTATATCTTGGAATAATATCTTTCATAACTCTAGTTAAAATATGACCAACGTGAGGTCTTCCATTTGCTGTTGGAGGTCCATCATAGAAAGTAAAATATTCTCCATCCTGATTTGAATCAAAGCTTTTTTTGATAATATCTCTTTCTTTCCAAAGCTTTGCTATGTCTTTTTCCATGTTGACGGTACCTTTTGACGAATCTACCTTATTGTACATTAAAAATTCCCCTTTCATTCTGAGTAAACTATATATTTTCCTCAATAATTTTTCAAAATTTATATATTTTTCTAAACGTAAAAAAACTCCATCCTACAGGACGAAGTTGAATTCGCAAACCACCTAAGGCAAAACATCTAAAAAATAATATTAAATGCTTTATTTCAAGTACATACATACTCTATCCTTTAACGCAGGCTGTTACGTGATAACTTATTGGGCATTAATGCTTTTCAGTCTCCAACTCCTAGGTGATTTTCTCCGAGATTTATTATAGCTTTGCACCATACAGCTACTCTCTAAAAATAATATCTAAGGTACTTTTCCTAATCATAGTCTTTTATTGTAATATTATATATTAATGATTTTTAAATGTCAATTAATAGTATCTTGTAAGATAAAGTTCTATTAATATTAATACACTTATTTATTTACCTATAGTTTACCTAAATGTTATATTGTATTCATTAACATCAAATATAACAGAGAAAAGGTAACCATGATGTTTTTTCAATAATTGTGGACAAATAATAGATTATGATATTGGCACATGCATACCTTGCAATAAGGTTTATAATTGTATATATTGATCCATAAATTTATTATAAAGTACTAATATATACTTTTAATATAAAATAAAAAAGCTATTTCTACGTAGGTGTAGTAATTCCTACTTAGAAATAGCTTTTTATATTATTATATATTTAATCAAAAGAGAATTCTAATTCATCATTATTATACTCACTTAACTCTTCAATTTTAGGGTTATTTTCCTTACCAACATTCTCATCAATATTTATAATGATTCCCCTGTCCCTGCTCCTTGATAATTTTCTTTTAGATTTATCATCTAACGCCATTTTAACTAACTTAATTGACTCAGTAGGTGTGTCACATCCACCTAGAACAACTATATTGAAATCATTGTTATAGGTAATATATGTGCTTTTATAAACTTCAAAGCATTTTGATACTTCATTTGGATCGTATCCGTCTATTTTTAAATTTATCCCTAAATAATCACAATCATATGTGTCAGGTTGAGCAAATACACTGTTTTTTATAGCCAGATCTATTGCCGTCTTTTCATCCTTTAAACCATCATAAAGCTTTAAAACAATACCAGATCCTTCAGCAGTATTTATTCTAAACGAATCCTTTTTATCAATATTTCCATCAATATGAATTCCCATTAGATTGTATGCTAAATCTAAGCTTTCAATCACTTCATTGTTTATTTCTTTATAAGTATTTCTTTTATTATTATCAACAAACTTAATATCACTAATTGAATCAATTACACCATTAATGTCATTCCAACATTCTATTGTATTCTTAAATGATAGTTGATCTTCTGTCAGGCTTGGAAGAATTGCTACTACATTAATTTTTGTAGTTGGAATAGCAGCTGAAGCTATCTGTATGAACGTCTTGATTGCGCCAGATCCCGTCCCCCCTGCCATGCTTGTAAAAACAACCATAACTTCTGTTTGAGGATACTTTCTTAATAAAGTTCCTATTGCATTTGCATTATCTTTTATCATCTCTTTTGATTTATTTCTATCTCTGCCAGATCCATCTGTCCCTGGATATAAATAAACGTTTTTATCTATATTTGCATTTTTTAATGGTTTAATATCAAATAAACTACTATTAAAAAATAATCCATTATAATTCTTATTTCTACCTAACAGACCATCAACAATGTTACCTGCACCTTGTCCTAATGCAACTAATAATATTTTGCTCTTTTCCATAATAATCCCCCTATTTAATCAATATATATCGGATTTTTTACTATTCTAAAAGATTTTTTGATTTTTTGATTTTTATATGCCTGTATTTATTGTATAATAGTTATTAGAAATATTTTATTACATTACAATTTTATACTATATTTATTAATATTTAAAGGATATTTAATATAAATAAGTAATTTAAGGTTAAAATAAGTAATATAATCGAATAAGGTAAAAACACTTTATAATCTGTCGATAATATTAATGAATGTACAATTTTAATATTACTTATTACATATTACTAACTTTATATTATAAAGTTAACTTTACATACTAAAATATATTTATTTTCGAAAGTTATTTCTTGAGTTTCATGGAAATTAGAAAATATTTATAGATAAGATGTTTTAATTATTCTATAATTAAAACATAAACAAGCTCTTTTAAAATATAATTTTTTATAACTATAAATGATACTAGCACACTTATTGAAAAGTAGGGTCGCAAAGCCATGAGTCTAAGGAAAATTTAATTTTCTATGATTGTCAGGTTGCCAAAATATAATTATAATAAGATGTTTTTTTACTTTTGTTATATTTAGGTGACTATTATTATATAGTCACCTTTATTTTTTGAAAACTTATTGAACGCAACTAATCTTATAGTTAATTGCCTACAATATTCTCAAATACTCTATTTCAAAAAACTATTTGTATTTAAAAATAATTTATATAAATTTTCTCTTATACTTTTACTTTCCAATATACATCAGAATAACTTAACTGCGATAATTAATACTTTACTTTAACCTAAAAGAGGGGGTTTAAAATATTATGGATTATGAAGATAAATATATGCATATTCCTGATAAGTTAACTGTAAAAAACATAAAAAGGGGGGATATATTACATTATTCAATTAATCAAGTAGCCAGTTTATTAGGGGAAGAAGATAGTAGTATACGGTATTATACTAATGTTTTTGATAACATTCTAAAAATTGAAATTTTAAATAAAGAGTTTAGATATACCAATAGTGATATAGATAAACTTGAGTTTTTAATTAACTTGAAAAATAAAGGAATGACTGTTAAGGAGATTCAAAAATACTGTGAATCACTACCATTGAACCTGGAAGAATTAGTTGAAGTTAAAGAAAGTAATTCCTTATCTGTTAAAGAAATAATATCAACGATAATTGATCTTGAAAATAAAGAGATTAGTAGTTTAAAGGAAACTTTATCAAACAAGATTAAAGAAGATAATGAATTACGCATTAAAAAAATTGTTGACCTCGCATCGGAACAAAATGATCAATTAAAACTATTTAAGGAAGATATGTTAAAAGAAATAAAAGAATACATTGACTATAAATTTGAGAAAGCTTATGAAGAAAAAAATAACCTATATAATGAGCTATCTCTAAAAATAGATAATTTAATTTCAGAGAAACTTTCCTTAGAAGATATTCTAAAATTACAATTTGATAAGTTTAATGAAGCTTCTAATTCTAGGGATATAAATTTAATTGATGAAATTAGAAGATTCAAAAATGTTATAGAGCGCGCTTATTATGTCCAACAGGAAATGGATACTACTAAAGAGAAATTAAGTTTTATGGGTAGGCTGTTTGGGCTTAGATAATTTATTAATAAAATAAGAACAAGTTAAAATCATTATTCTAACTTGTTCTTATTTTGTTATATTCTTACTTTATTATCTTTGGGATTATTAAAATAAACTCTGATCCACTACCATACTCTGAGTTAACTTTCAGTTTTATCCCAAAATTTTTCGAAATTGATTTCAATAAACTTAATCCAATTCCAGTACCACCAATATTTTCTCCTCTAACAGCTTCACTTCTATAAAATCTATCAAATATACGAGATTGTTCTTCTTCCTTAATTCCTATTCCATTATCTTTTACCGATATCTTAACATATTTGTTCATATCCTCTACACTTAATATTATCTCACCATTTTCATTAGTATATTTAAATGCATTTTCAATTAAAATTACTATTGATCTTTTTACCTTATCATAATCCCATTGAACAGATATATTTTCTTCTAATCCATTTACTTTAAAGGTCTTTTCCTTAATCTCCGCTAAATCCAAATAAAATTCACTTAAATCATCAATAAAATCATTTAGTTTAAAACTCGTGATATTAACAGCTAAATCTAAATCTTCTTTTGACAATAGTAATAAATCACTGTTTAGTTTTTCTAGTCCTCTTACCTCCGTCATCATCTTAGAAATATGTTCAAAGTGATTATCTATAGTATCTCCCCATGAATGAGCTAATAGTTCCAGTTTTCCTTTAATTACAGCCAATGGAGTTCTCATTTCATGAGATGCATCTTGAACGAAATAAACCTGTTTCTCATAAGCTTCCCTAATTGGCTTTATTACTTTAGAAGCTAGATATGCTGAAAGTAATGTTGCTAGTATAATAAGTATAATTAAACTTGCTATAATAGAATTTCTTAATCTGCTTAATGAACGTTCTTCAGCATCAATATTAGCAAGAACTTGTATTTTATATTCGCCATTATTAACTACTATACCCCTGAAACTATACCCACCACTTGTAATTGTAACTATCTCATCCTCTGCACTTAATGGAATCACTGGTAAATTCTCTTCACTAAAGTATAAATTTTTACTCATGGCTTCAAAAGTATTATTTTTATATATAATAACAATTAAATTGGGAGGGATATGTGCTGGTTTTCCATCTAATCTTCCACTAAAACCTTCAGGTTTATTTTGTTGTTGCAATGATTTATCCTTAAATTTATCGCCTAATCCATTTTCTCTTGTAATAACATCATTTTTGTTTAGACCCTGTTCATAACTAAAATCCGATTCCTGTTGAAGAAAGAATTTTTTTTGTTCTATAAGTTGGTGATCTATATTATCTAAAACCGTTGATGAGTATAATATTTGAGTTATTATTGCAAATACAATTAAGCATGTAAATACTACAATTGTACTTGTAGCTATAATTTTTTTCTTTGTTGATAAAAATATATCCTTTTTCATGTTTTAATCCTCTATACTTTCGTCTAGTAAATATCCCATCCCTCTCTTAGTTATAAGATACTTACCATACCCGAATGCGGATAGTTGTTTTCTTAACCTACTTATATAGACCTCGATAATTTCAGTTGCTGCATCACTATTGTATCCACACACATTATCAAATATTTGTTCCTTAAATAATAATACACCTTTATTTATTACCATATACTCAATAAGTCTGTATAATTTCTCATTTAATTCTAGCTCTTTGTTATTTATAAACACTTTTTTTACCTTCATATCTATTTCCATGTTCTTAAATTCAAGGATATTAGGCTTTTTAACTTTTCCCATGCTTTTTAAAATTGAATTAATACGAGCTTTTAATTCTTCCATAAAGAACGGCTTAGTTAGATAATCATTAGCCCCCAAATTAAAAGCCTTAAGTTTATCTCCAAGCTCTTCCTTAGCTGTTAATATGATCACTCCAGTATTTAAACAATTTTTAGAGATGTGCTTTAAAACACCCATTCCACTTACTTCTGGTAACATAAGATCTAAAATTACAATATCATAATCATATGCTCCCAGATATTCAATTGCATCTGAGCCATTATAAACAGCCTGAATTTCTACCTCTCCTTTAAAATATTCCTCTATATTTTTACTTATTTCTATGTTATCTTCAACGAGCAACACATTTACCATTATCATCACCTCTAGTTTAATAATCATATATCAGTTAGTAGATGAACTAACTTCTCCATTATCCTCTAATTTTATTTCAATTATATAATAATTTTCTTAATAATAGCTTAATCTCCTCATGTTTTGCAGTTTTCAAAATTCTAAATAGCAAAATCTATAGCCTTCAATTTTAAATAAGCATATTAAAAGCTTCTATTACATATAATTAAATAATTAGTATATTAAAATAAAATCAATAATATTACTTTCTTAAATAATTTTCTTTAAACTTTTTATCTAAACTGTATAATTGAGTTAAAGAATATTTTCTTTAACTTTAATAATGTATTTTAGGAGAATTAATATGGATAATAATTTGAATGAAGCTATTTTAGATAAATTAACAAAAACTTGCACTTGTAAGGCAATTCCTAGATCTAAAATTAAAGAAGCAATTAGAAATGGTGCTTCAACAGTAAAAGAAGTTCAGGCCGCTACTGGAGCAGGCAGCGGTGCTTGTAAAGGGAGAAATTGCTCTCCTCGAATATATGAACTGTTAAAAAAACATAAAGACGATAACTATTAAATTAATTTGATTATTTATAAAAATCAAGTTCTAAAATTAAGTAAAGAAGAACACATACTTTTTATTTATGACTTGTATGTGTTCTTCTCATATTAAAGGTTATTTATACATACTCTCAATAACTACATCTATTTAATAATTTATTTTATTAGCTATCTTATTTTGTATAAGTAATTCTCTCCCCATCATATTCTGGCACTATCTCTATAATACTTTTTCTAACGCAATATTCGATATCAGAATCTAACTTTAAAGACTTCATCACAGTATAGTGTGTTGCTTTTCTCACATAACTTAAAATATCGGAATTTTCCTTATATATTATATTTGCTGTTTTTGATATATCTGTAAGTTCCATACTCTTATTATATTTTAACATTTCATTAATTATATATCCGCTGCAAATAAAATCATCCATTGAAAAATTCCCATTCGTCCCTGCATTGATGATTACTACATCCTCATTAATGTTAATCAGCTTCTTTGCTACAGATTCTGCATTTATCATAGCTGCTATAAATACCTTTTTTGCTGAAACTGATTTTGCAAGAGTCCTAGTTCCATTTGTTGTGGTAAATAAAACTGTTTTATTTCTTATTAATTCTTTAGTATATTCTAGTGGAGAGTTAGATAGATCAAAACCTTCTATTTTAACTGCTTTTCTTTCTCCCCCTAGCACATAATCTTCTCTATTTAATTTCTTAGCAAATTCTAATGTCTCTTCAATAGTTAAATAAGGAATAACTTCCTTGCATCCATTATTCAGTGCTGTAATAATTACAGAAGTTGCCCTAAATATATCTATTACAACAACTATCTTATTTTTAATTTTACTATCATGTATGTCCTCAGCGGATATTATAACATCTATCTTCATTGTTGAATCCCTCCTTTATTTTTAAATACCTATTAACAGTATTTGATCTCTAAAATTTCTCATTTAAAGTTCTTTCCCTGCCACATATCATTATCTTCTAAAGCTTTATCTATGGAATTTAAAATCTCCCACTTTTTTAGACTCCACATTGGACCAATTAAAAGTTCTCTCGGTGCATCTCCTGTCAGTCTATGCACAACCATCTCTTTTGGCAAAAGAGTTATTCCTTTTGTTATTAGCTCAATATAATCCTCTTGGGACAAAAATTCAAGCTCACCAACATCATATAACTTCACCATAGGTGTTTGCTTCATTAAATGTAAAAGATGAAATTTGATCCCCTTAGCGCCTGAATGAGCAATATAATTTATTGTTTTTATCATATCATCTTTGGTTTCACCTGGTAATCCCAAAATATCATGTACAACTACATCTATATTTCTTTCTTTTAGTTTCTTCATTGCATTCTCAAAAACGTCTAATCTATAACCTCTATTTATTTTCTTTGCAGTTTCATCGTTGCATGTTTGAAGACCAAGTTCTATCCAAAGATAAACCTTACCATTTATATCTTCTAATAAGTCTAATACGTCGTCATCTAGACAATCTGGCCTTGTAGCTATTGCAATTGCTACAACCCCCTCTTGATTCAGTGACTCTTCATATTTTCTTCTTAATTCACTAACAGGTGCGTATGTATTAGTGTAAGCCTGGAAGTAAGCTATGTACTTCCCACCTTTCCACTTCTGTGCCATCATTTTTTTTATATCATCAAATTGATTTGCTATTGATACTTCTCTATCGCCTGCATAATCTCCAGAACCTCTTTCACTACAAAAAAGACAACCACCCTTACTAATCTTTCCGTCTCTATTAGGGCAAGAAAAGCCTCCGTCTAATGATATTTTGAATACTTTTTCTCCAAATTTGTTTCTTAAAAAATAGTTTAAACTATGATATCTCTTTCCTGACCAAAAATTATTCATGTTTCCTCCTAGTATTATGTGAAGTCATTTTATTTACTACAACACTTTTTATATATTAATTTTATCTTTGTTAATTTATGTAACTAAATTTTTATTCTTTATTAATTCTACATTTTAAATTAATAAATGTACATTATGAATGTTACTTATAAATTGTAACCTAAAAAAATACCTATGTCTTTTTAATATACTTTCTTTAAATATTGTAACATTTAAAGAATAAATCAAAAGTAAAGCTTATATAATTAGTAAAAGAAACATTCTTCAAGGGGGATAAATTTGAAAAAGGAATTATTGAAGGTATTTCAAGTTGCCACTGTATTTATTGGAACGATTGTTGGTGCTGGACTTGCCTCTGGAAAAGAAATCACAGAATTTTTCACTCAATATGGACTATCTAGCTTTTTAGGTATCATAGGTTGTGGTATATTTTATATTTTGATGAGTTCAATAATCTCGAAAATAAGTATTCATTACAACCTTAGTTCATATAGTGACGTTATGAATATAATAAGTCCAAATATATTTGGTAAGTTTACTGGAGTAATAACTACCTTATTCTTAATCTCTAGTGCCTCAATAATACTTGCTGGAAGTGGGGCTTTAATTCACCAATTCTTTGGAATTCCAAAAATAATTGGTTCATTAATAATGATTTTAGTTGGTATCTTTTTTTTACTTAGGGATACAGAAGGCCTGATTGAAGTAAACTCATTCATTGTACCTGGATTAGTTTGCACTCTTTCTTTAATTACAGTTTTATATTTTACATTTTGTAAGGATTCTGTTTCACTTAATAATATATCTAGTTTCCCACCTAGGAAATCTGGAATCTTATTTTCAACAATATTATATGCAGGATACAATACACTTTCGGCATCCGGTGTTTTAGTTCCACTTAGTACACAAATGAAAAAAACTAGAACCATGATTATGGGAATTATAGTTGGTTCAATTGGTCTTACTATACTTTGCTTAATGATTAATTTATTACTAACAGTTAATCAGCCTTATATATATAAATATGAAATTCCATTACTTTTTGTAGCAAATAGATTTGGTAATATAATTCAAGCTCTGCTACTTGTAATTATTTGGCTAGAGATGTTTTCAACTGAAGTATCAGATATATATTCAATTAGTAAAACTATAGAACGCTCATTTAATATCAAATTTAAAAAGGCTATATTCATAGTAATTGGTATTGCCCTTGTAATTTCTCAATTTGGATTTGGAAACCTAATAACTAAGTTATATCCAATGTTCGGGTTATTAAGCTTAATATTTATATTTCAATGCATATTTTTCTTTTTCAAACATAAAAAAGAACTTTCTAATATGCCTGAAGAAAAATAAATATGATATACTTTATTAATATAAAGTTTAATTACCATCAGAAGGATTGATACAAATGAATTATTTAAGCTTATTAGACGAGTGTACTCTCTGTTCTAGAAATTGCAAAGTTAATAGAAATAATAGTGAAATAGGATTTTGCAGAGCATCAAATAAAGTAAAAATTGCCAGAGCCTCTCTGCACCTTTGGGAAGAACCTCCTATATCACAAGGAAAAGGTTCTGGTACTGTATTCTTTTCTCATTGTAACCTTAAGTGTGTATTTTGTCAGAATTACAACATAAGTCAAGGTATAGAATGTAATTTAGATATTCAACCTCCAAATTCCAATCCATTAGTTACTGGAATTGAAGTATCTATAGATCGTCTTTCAGAAATATTCTTAGAGCTTCAAGAAAAAGGTGCTAATAATATTAATTTGGTTACTCCAACTCACTTTGTTCCTCAAATAATTGACTCATTAAAAATTGCAAAGAAAAATGGATTAATTATACCAATCTTATATAATACTAATAGTTATGATTCCATTGAGACTATAAAATTATTAGATGGATATATTGATGTTTATTTACCAGATTTTAAGTACTTCAATGATAAATATGCTAAAAAATATTCTAATGTTGATAATTATGCTGACAATACAATACAAATAATAAGTGAAATGGTTAGTCAAGTTGGAATACCTAAATTTGATTCAAAGGGAAATATGATCAAAGGAGTTATTGTAAGACACTTAATGTTACCAGGACTTCTTTTTGATTCAAAGAAGATTATAGATTTTTTATATAATAGGTATAAGGATGATATTTATATAAGTTTAATGAACCAATACATTCCTATGTTTAAAGCTCACAACTTTCCAGAGATTAATAGGCCACTTAATTCCAAACATTATGACAGCTTAATTAATTACGCTTTGGAACTTGGAATTAAAAATGGTTTTATTCAAGACGAAGGTACTAATACATCTGACTTTATTCCTGAATTTAATTTAGATGGTGTAAAAAAATAGATGTATTTTCAATTGCATTAAATATACAGGGATGTATTTGTGATAATAATAAATCAAACCTCTTACAAATACATCCCTATTAACCTTATTTGCTTCATATACCAAAAGTATTTCACATTCAAAATTAGATAAAATCAAATTAGTAATAAAATTTTGGTATTCCTCTTTTATTATCTAATCCTGGTATAACTGGTGGAATAAACTCACGCATTCCTAATGTTCCTCTAAGCTCCGCTATTCTACTTACTCCAACATAAATATCTGAAATTCTGTACCATGTTGCATAATCAACTATACCTGTTTGTGGTAATGTAAATATCTGTTGAAATGTTTTTACTGCATCTGCAGTCTTTTGGTTGAACTGCCCATCTTCGGCTACTTTAGGTATTAAAGGGTAGTTTCTAGCTATTCTATTCAATTGATTTTGTATTGTTCTTACAGGTTGGCCTGAAGATCCTATAGTAAGTGGTTTTCCTGGATATGATTGAGGACTTCCAGAAACCTTTTCAGCTGTAGTTAATTCAATATCACTTCCATAATAATTTCTTAGTATTTCAAAAGGTACCATACCTTGTTGTGCTAATTTCTGGCTTCCCCATTGACTTAACCACTGCGGACAAGTAACATTCTTACCATCACAATATTGTGATAAAAGTGGCTGCTTAGCTCCAACTCGTCTTATATAAGTAGAGAATATTTCATCTACGATTTCACTTATACTGTCGTAAATATTTCTTCCGAAATTAAATGCATGATCATAGGCTGTTGAGCTAGTAATATCAAAATTCTTTCCTTTTCCCCTATACCATTCAGTATAAATTCTATTTAATGTAAATGATACAATGCAAAAAATATTTGCTCTTATAGCAGATTCATTCCATGTTGAATATATTTCACTAGAAGCAACATTTTTTACATAATCTTTAAATGGAACTTTGTAATTTGGTGCTGATGGATCATCAGGTCCTCCTTGGTGTACAATAATATACTCTGGAACTATAGGCTGAGGCAATACGACCCCTGAAGTTGGTGCTGGTAATGGTTTCTCTGGATCCTCTGGTATCTTAGGTGGAAAATTACCATTTAACCTATTTGGTTGTATATTTATAACTTCTTGCCGCATACTTCCCCTTCCTGAGTTACTTGTTAAATTACATATCTGATAAGCAACTTGTGTAGGAAATACCTGACATCCGCGTATTATAATCGGATTAAACCCATCTCTTTCAACTGTTATATCATATAGGCTATAAGGCATCTGGTTACTGTTCGGATTTAGAGAATATTCTAAAGGTGGTGCATTTAATTCTATTATTTGTGTCAAGCCAACAGTATCTGTAACTAGCTGAACACTATTTACATTATCAGAGCCTTCTCCTCCTCTTACAGTTATTCTAGCACCATCAATTGGAATATAATCAGATCCTCTGAAACATTGAATTTTTAATCTACCAATATTTTGTGTAGAACTTCCACTACTTGTACTCTCCATAAACTTCCTCTTTATATTTTTTCTCAGAATATTATATTTACTTAGGTTGATATTTATTACTGGTATATCTTTATTAGATATATATCTCCTAGTTAAAATGGAACTTAAATCATTTTGAAGTAGTTTTAAACTATTAAATGCGCATACTTCTCCATACCCCCACAAAGGGTTAGGATATGTTACATCTATGCGTCTTCTTTGCGCCCCCTTTATTAAATAGTACTTTAACCTTTGTCCAAATAAATAAGGATCATTTCCTCGGATAATCCCCCACTGCATCATTAGTGCACATATTCCTGCAACTTGAGGTGTGGCCATGGATGTACCCGTTTTACTATCATATCCTCCATTTGGCACTGGCCCAACTATCTCCTCTCCAGGAGCAGCCAAATCCGGTCTCACTAAATTCCCCTGATTTTGTGCTCCTCTTCCACTGAACGATGATAAGTTATTAGTTCGATAGTTATAACTTCCTACTGCAATTATATTATCCACTGTAGCAGGTATCCCCAGCGTATTAAATTGATTTGGTTCTAAAAATCTTGTTGCTGGATTAAGACCTTCTAATACTGGAAGCCATATTGAATATGTTCCCAAATATTCATTTATAACATTTAATTCCAAAGCCCATACTCCCTGAGCTAGAAAATTAGTTCTCGCTGAAAGTATTATTTTTATTTCACTATTCAACTCAAAAGGTTTTGGACCTGATACATATATATCGTACCTATCACTTCCTATTGCTCCTTGGATATATCCCTCTTGTATAGTAATATTTCCACTACTTTGGCTTGTTGGATTTGTTATCGTCATTGACATATTTGACAGAATTGGTTTATATAAATTCATAACTATGGACTTTTCTTCACTTGCTATATTGAAAATTTTCCTTTGTGTTTTAAGTAATTCTCCTCCAACATGATGCCCGGCATCTCCCTCATTCCCAGCTGCAATAGTTATAGATACCCGCTCTAAATTTGAAACTGTTCTAATATACTGTTCAAGTAAGCTGCTTCCATCATGAGCTCCATCGTTTGTACTTAAGCTAATACTAATAACTAAAGGCATATTTAGTTCCTTACTCTTATCTAACAAAAATTTAATACCTTGCATTATCTGTGAACTTAAAATTGTGGTTCCTCTTGCAGCTTTAACCATCGCTATTGACGCAGTAGGTGCTACACCTTTGTACATTGGGTTAATATTTCCTCCACCACATGCAATACCTGCTACGTGCGTTCCATGCCCTGTATTATCAAGTGAAGGAACTATTGAAAATGGATTAGAAGAATTTATTGCCTCATTAATGGTTTGTTTGTTATAAACCTGACCTCCAGTGCTCAAATCATAAATATACTCTATTCTAGTAGTTCCTTGTGTATTCATAAATGCCGGATGAGTATAATCTATTCCTGAATCAACAAATCCAACTAATACACCTTCACCTGAAACATTAAAATCAGGAGATAATTGAGGTATACATGATACTCTATTACTTTCTTGATCTTGCTCGTATAGACTTTTAGGTAATTCTATATATTGAATTGTAGTACTAGCTGCCAATTGCTCTAGCATATTAGCAGGTATAATAACTACTGCAAAGTTAAACCCCAAGTCTTGAAAACTCCCACCTATTCCTTCAACGAATGCTCTTGTTTCCTCTTCATTACCTCTATACAGAATTGTAAGTTCTATGTTGTTACCTTGACTTTGATATTTATAGCCTAACTCATCTAGTATTGCTTTTGGTACATTAGTTAATAATCCTATTGATGCATCTACCTTTGAGGGTAATTGCCTTTCTAATGCCACTATCATAATCACATCCCAAATAATTCTATCTTTAAATTATATTACTCATAAAATATTCTTATGTAATAAAAAAGAGCATAACTGGAAGATCCAGTTATACTCTTTTCATTATTTAGTTATAGTTTGATTTCAACTCTTTCTAATTTTGCAATTACGTCTATTTCTTTTAATTCCATAGTTTCAGTGATCAAACTTCCTGCATTACTTACCAAAAGCAACTTGGCATTTCCTAGAACTTTTACTTGTCGTATTTTCCTCTTCCCCTTATAGTCAACTAAGAAAAAACCATTGTTGCTTACTTCCTTTACACTATGAGCAAAAGCAATATCTCCCTTTAACATTCTAAAACCGTTCATTTCATCATCTTCTATTTCTAAATAGAAGACTTTGTCTTGTGGGTAATTATCTATCTTATTTGAATGAACAGGCATTTCTTTTGATCCTTTTTTATTAGATAAAGAGTAATCATATATAGGAACACTTCTAAGTACTGATGAAAAGGCATCTGTCCACACTTCTGAACTTTCTACATTTCTTTTTGGAAGTTCCTTTAAAGTCTTTTTTTCTTCCATTAAAGCTTCATCAGTAACCACCATGCTGATATCATTTAAATCAGCTTTTAAAACCTTAGCTGCTTTATCAATGAACGATTCTGGTGCGACTTTTCTTCCCATTTCAACTTCATTCAAATATTTTTCCGCTACACCTAGCTTCTTTGCTAGAGCTTTAACTGTCATACCACTTTTTTCTCTAGCCTGCTTAATATTTTCTCCTACACGACTCACTTTTACTTTCTCCCCTTTTGTTGTTCTTTAAACCATTCTCTTTCTTCAATCAAATGTTCTAATAAATAGCTAAATGTCCATCTATAGTTTTGTGGTGTAGATATAGCTAATACTCCACCTTGAACAAACCCTCTGATGTATCGAATAGTAACTTTTAATTGTTCGTCTTTAAATCCATTAAAAATAAGTGCCTTCTCATTTAATGGCAATTCATCATAAGAATTATCATTGGTATTCCCATTAATTATATCTTCTATTTTCATTAAAGCCATCTTATTATTTACTTCTATGACTTTAATATTCTGTCCTTTAATTTTATCAATTTGTTCTTGATCTAACCCATATGCTAATATACACTTATTATTTGTAGCCATTTATGACACCTCTTTTCATTTTTATAACTTAAATTAATATGTCTTTTAATCTTCTATTATTTCAGGTGCCTTCATTTCTTCGCCTTGCATATCAACTGTAACACTTTTAATAACTTGATCTTCATATGGTCTATCTGACCTATCAGTCTTTTGAGCAACAATTTTATCTGCTACTTCCATTCCTTCAATAACCTTACCAAATGATGCATATTGCCCATCTAAATGTGGCGAATCTGCTACCATTATAAAGAATTGGCTACCTGCTGAATTTGGATTCATTGCTCTAGCCATTGATAGTACACCTCTTGAATGTTTTAAAGTATTCTTAAATCCATTACTTGTGAATTCTCCCTTTATAGAATATCCTGGACCACCCATACCGCTACCTTCTGGGCATCCCCCTTGAATCATAAAGTTTGGAATAACTCTATGAAAAATTAATCCATCATAAAATCCTCTATTAATTAAATCTATAAAATTATTTACCGTATTTGGTACTATTTCAGGATATAATTCTGCTTTAATAACTCCACCATTTTCCATAGTCATTGTAATAATTGGATTCTTCATCTTAATAATTTCTCCTCTCGAAATCAATCTTAAATAGTATTATTATCTAAAATATAAAATTAAATTCATAACTCATGTGCATTTATAAATCTAAATTATATTTATATATTAATTAGATTATAACAGAAATCTATAATATTATTATCATTTATAGAATTATAGATCATTACCTCTCCTTTTGACTTTGAATCATTTAATAGATCCTTTTCTAAAAGTTTTCTTTTTAATTCTTGAGCGGTACCCTTTCCCCCATCAATAAGAGGCACATTTTCTCCAACAACGCTAGCTAAAGCCTTTTTAATAAAAGGATAATGTGTGCATCCTAAAACTATTGCACTTATATCATCTTCCAGATATATTTTAAACTTTTCTTTTAAATAATTTTCTAATTCTTTACCTTCTAGAATTCCTCGCTCTATAAACTCTACAAGTCCAGCGCAAGGTAAAGATATTATACTCGCTTCACTTTTATATCTCTCCATTAATGATTTAAATTTCTTTTCTCTTAACGTCATGGGCGTTGCCATTATTATTATATTACCTTTTCTATTAAGCTTTACTGCCGGCTTTAATGCCGGCTCTATTCCTATTATTGGAATATGCTTATATTGACTTCTAACTAATTCAATAGCTGCACTAGTCGCAGTATTACAAGCCACTACAATTGCCTTAACTTCTTTATTTAATAAAAAATCTACCGCTTTCAAAGTAAGATCTTTAACTTCATCCAACTCCTTAGTTCCATAAGGAGCATTTTTTGAATCTCCAAAATATATATAATTTTCATTGGGCATGACGAAAATAGCTTCTTTCATTACACTTAATCCACCGACCCCTGAGTCAAAAAATCCTATTGGATTATTATTAATATACAAAGTGCCCTCACTCCATCTTTCTCTAAAATTAGGCATGTAAAATGATATAACTATATTTAAAACATGCTCATTTTATAATAAATATTTACGAAAATATAGACAAAACTGAACAACACATAGTTTGCTTTTATTACTTAAGAAATTATAAATTTAATCAGTTAAATCTAAAAACTTATCATAATAAATATTTTATTACTTTATCTACCTGATGTCTAGCGATTGTAGTATTCATTTATATATTAGATTTAATTCTTTTGCTAATTATATTAAAATCCTATACCTTAGCATTTTTTTCATTATTATACTATAATTTTACACAATTTTTATGATATAATTGTTATTATTATTGCAGCGAGGTATATAATTATGCGTTTAATTCCTATTGAATGTGTTAGAGAAAGTTCTTTATTGGGTAAAAATATATATACTTCTGATGGGCGATGCTTGCTTAAAGCTGGAGTTGTATTGACTGATGCTATATTAAAAAAAGTTAAAGAATATAAAATATTTTCACTTTATATAGTTGATGACTACAGTACTGCTGAAATTGAAGATATAATAAAACCAGAATTAAGGCAAAAATCTATATCTGTTATTAAGGAAACTTTTTCCGATATAGAAAGGATAGCTTCGGTTCATAAATTTGAGCAACGTAGTATCAAAGAGTATTCAAAGCAAGAGAAAAAATACTTTAACTCAATTAATAAAATAGCAGATGAATTATTAGAAAATGTTTTGTCAAATAAAAATGTACTTCTTTCATTAGTTGATATAAAAAGCATGGATAACTACACTTATTCCCATTGTGTTAACGTTGCTGTTATATCACTTATACTTGGAATTAGTTTAAATCTTTCGAAAAGAAATTTAACTTATCTTTGTATTGGTGCGCTAATTCATGATATTGGAAAGTCATTCATCCCACGAGAGGTTCTTCAAAAACCTGGAAAATTAACGCCAGAAGAATTTGATATAATAAAAAATCATTCAAGATATGGATATAATTTTCTAAATAGATTTTTTACTTTAAGTGCTCATATTAAATTAATAGTTTTACAACATCACGAAAGATTTGATGGATTAGGTTATCCTAATGGTATAAATGGTAAAGAAATTAGCTACTTGGCTAGAATTGTTAGTATTGCGGATGTATATGATGCATTAACATCTGATAGGCCATATAAAAGAGCTATGTGCCCAAGTGATGCACTAGAATATTTAATGTCTAATGCAGGAACACTATTTGATTATGATATGATTAGTGTATTTTGCAAAATTGTTATTCCTTTTCCTCAAGGCACAATTGTAAGTTTGAGTAATGGCGACATAGGGGTAGTTGAAGAAACTCTTCCGAACTTTCCATTAAGACCAGTTGTAAAAATACTTAAAAGTAATCTACCAAATAAAGTTGGCTCTAAGATTAATTTAGTGGACAACCTTTCAGTAGTTATATCTAATATAAAATATGAAGTATAAAATAAGCTGCCGATTTATTATATTTGTAGCTTGTTTTTCTATCTATTAATATTTATTTGAAAATAATATTATATATCATACTTTTACAACACTTATAAATAGTGCTTGTTAAATATTACTTTAATTAATTCTTTGTTTCTTATGTTCAAATGGATTCAAATTTGCTAATTCTTCTGCTTCTTTATAGCTTCTAGCTCTAAAAACTAATGTCCATCCATTTTTGTCATACTTTCCTGCACACATTATATACTTCTCTTGTTGACTCATAAAATTCCCTTGTCTATCTATTATTAAACTTCTAATATTATCAACATTCTTACAATTAACTTTAACAAAAAAATTTCCTATTTCACTCACAATACACATCTCCTAACCAAACATATGTTCATTAATTGTATTATATAGAACATATGTTCATTTGTCAACAATTCTATCTAAACAACATTTTTTTACAAAAAACCTCTAAAGACTAGATATATTAATCTTAAGTCCTTAGAGGTCCATTTATGTTTCTTATTCTGCTATATTAAATACTTCTAAATCTTTACTTTCATCAAACTTCTCAAGTTCTACATCCGCAATAGCTCTTAATGTATCTAATGCAGTAATTACTCCTAAGTTTCTCTCAACAGCTGCTCTTCTTATTAAGAATCCGTCTCTTTTTGAGTCATTTCCCTTAGTTGGGGTATTTACAACCAGGTCCACTTCTCTATTCTTAACTATATCTAAAATATTTGGTTCTTCTTCATCTATTTTTCTAATTTCTTCAGCTTCTATACCTGCTTCCCTTAATAACTCACAAGTTCCCGATGTTGCAATAAATTTATATCCTACTGATGCTAAATCTTTTGCTATTGGTAAGAATTCTGCCTTATCATGCTTGTTAATTGTAGCAAGTATTTTTCCCTTTTCCTTTGAAGGGTACATATACGCCCCAACAAATCCTTTATAAAGTGCTTCCTTTAGATTTCTACCAACTCCCAAAACTTCTCCTGTAGATCTCATTTCAGGCCCTAAGCTTACTTCAACATTAGGTAATTTTTGAGTTGAGAATACAGGTACTTTAACTGAAACTAATTTAGGCTCTTTATATACATCTACTCCATATCCCAAATCCTTTAATTTAGCACCAAGCATTACTCGTGTTGCTAAATCTACTATTGGAACTCCACTTACCTTACTTATATATGGTACTGTTCTTGATGCTCTTGGATTAACTTCAATTACATATAATTCTCCTTCAAATTCTATGAATTGAATATTTATCATACCCTTTATTCCAATTTCTAGAGCTAACTTTCTAGTATATTCTAATACATCAGCTTTAATGTTGTCAGAAATATTTTGGCTTGGGTACATAGTTACACTATCCCCTGAATGAACTCCAGCTCTTTCTAAGTGCTCCATGATACCTGGTATTAAAATATCTTCTCCATCTGATATAGCATCTACTTCTATTTCTCTACCCATTAGATATTTATCTATAAGTATTGGATTCTTACTGTCTTTAGCAAAAGCATTCTCTAAATAGTATGATAACTCTTCTTCATCATGAGTTATCTCCATTCCTTGACCTCCAATTACATATGAAGGTCTAACAAGTACTGGGAACTTTAATCTTCTAGCTTCTTCTAATCCTTCTTCTAAAGACCATATTCCCTTACCCTTTGGTCTTGTTATTCCTAATCTCTCTAATAAATCATCAAACTTTTCTCTGTCTTCAGCCATATCTATTTGATCAGCTGTAGTTCCAAGTGTTACAATATTTTGTTCTTTCAAGAAGTTTGCAAGCTTAATAGCTGTTTGACCTCCAAATTGAAGTATTACACCATCTGGCTTTTCTTTTTCTATTATATTTAAAACATCTTCTTCAGTTAATGGTTCAAAGTATAATTTATCTGATACATCAAAGTCAGTACTTACTGTTTCTGGGTTATTATTAACTATAATAGTTTCAATTCCAAGTTTCTTTAATGCTTTTACGCAGTGTACTGACGCATAGTCAAATTCAATTCCTTGACCTATTCTTATTGGACCTGAACCTATAACTATAACCTTTTTATTGTCTGATACCTCAACTTCATCATATTGCTCATATGTTGAGTAATAGTAAGGTGATAATGCTTCAAATTCTCCTCCACAAGTATCAACCATTTTATACGAAGGTTTTATATTCCATATATCTCTTAATCTATAAATGTCATCTGGGCTAACCTTCAACATATCTGCAATAGCTTTATCTGAAAATCCTTTTTTCTTTAAGTTGTGTAACCATTCTTTATCTAAATCTTCTATTTTACTAAGTTTTAATCTTTGTTCTTCTTCAACTATCCATTTGATCTTTTCTAAAAAGAACATATCAATACCTGTAATTTTGTTTATTCTATCTATCATATAGTCTCTTCTTATCATCTCAGATAGCGCAAATATTCTTTCATCGTCTGGTTTCATTACTATATCTTTTAAATCTGCAATACTATATTCCTTAAATTTCTTATGGTCTAAAGAATATTTTCCTATTTCTAAACTTCTAATACCTTTTAAAAACGCTTGCTCAAAATTAGCTCCGATAGCCATAATTTCTCCTGTAGCCATCATTTTAGTTCCCAATTGTCTATCAGCGCCAAAGAATTTATCAAAAGGCCATTTTGGTATCTTAACAACAACATAATCAAGTGTTGGTTCAAAACATGCATAAGTCTTTTGAGTTACTGCATTTTTTATTTCATCTAATCCATATCCAAGTGCTATTTTAGCTGCAAGCTTTGCAATAGGATACCCTGTTGCCTTTGATGCTAAAGCTGAACTTCTTGATACTCTAGGATTAATTTCTATAACTGCATATTCAAAGGAATTTGGATTTAATGAAAATTGTACATTACATCCACCTTCAATTCCAACTGCATTAATTATATTTATTGATGCTGTTCTAAGCATTTGATATTCTTTATCTGAAAGAGTTTGTGATGGTGCAACTACTATACTATCACCAGTATGTATACCAACAGGATCTATGTTTTCCATGTTACATACAGTAATGCAGTTTCCATAAGAGTCCCTCATTACTTCGTATTCTACTTCTTTCCATCCCTTAACGCTCTTTTCAAGTAAAACTTGACCTATTGTACTTAATTGAAGTCCTAATCTTAATATAGTTTCAAGTTCTTCTTCATCATTAGCAATACCGCCGCCAGATCCACCTAAAGTATACGCTGGTCTAACTATAACTGGATATCCAATTTTATTTGCAAAATCCATACCTTCTTCTAAACTGGTTACAATTTCGCTCTTTATAACTGGTTCCCCAATTTTATTCATCATATTTCTGAATAATTCTCTATCTTCACCTTCTTTAATAGATGCAATAGATGTTCCAATTACTTTTACGTTATATTTTTCTAAAGTACCAGAATCATGTAATTCTACAGCCAGGTTAAGTCCTGTTTGACCACCCATTCCTGCAAGTAAACTATCTGGTCTTTCTTTAGCAATAACTTTCTCAACAAACTCTAATGTTAACGGCTCTAAATAAACTTTATCCGCTACTTCCTTATCTGTCATTATTGTCGCAGGATTTGAATTCACAAGTACAACTTCTATTCCTTCTGATTTTAACGCTTCACAAGCTTGAGTTCCTGAGTAGTCAAACTCTGCCGCTTGACCTATGACTATAGGACCCGATCCTATAACTAAAACTTTTTTTATATCTTTATTTAATGGCATTTTACTTACCCCTCCTATAGTGCATATTCTAAGAATTTATCAAATATGTATTCACTGTCTTTTGGACCTGCTGATGCTTCTGGATGGAATTGAACTGAATATATTGGTAAAGTCTTGTGCTTCATTCCTTCTACAGTTCCATCATTTATATTAACGTGAGTAATTTCCATATCATCTGGTAACTTTTCTACTACATAACCGTGGTTTTGAGAAGTTATATGCACAATGTTAGCTTCCAAATCCTTAACAGGATGATTACATCCTCTGTGCCCAAATTTTAATTTAGTAGTTTTACCACCTAGCGCTAAACCTAATAATTGATGACCTAAGCAAATACCAGTTATTGGTTTCTTTCCAACTAATTTTTTAATATTTTCTATAGCAAAATCTAAATCTTCTGGATCCCCAGGACCATTAGATAAGAATACTAAATCTGGATTAACATTTAAAACTTCTTCAGCTGTAGTTGTGGCTGGGAATACAGTTAACTTGCATCCTCTCTTTTTAAAGTTCCTTATTATATTAGTCTTTATACCAAAATCCATAACTGCGATATGCTTTCCTGTGCCTTCAACAGTATAAGATTTTTCTGTAGTAACAGTTCTTACAGCTTCCTTAGTAGAAAAGCCCGCAACTTTTTCTTTAACATATTCATCATCAACATCTTCGAGTGTAATAATTCCTCTCATAGTACCACTATTTCTTAATACTTTAGTTAAAGCTCTTGTATCTATTCCTTCTAACCCAATAACCTTTCCTTGTTTTAAGAAATCTTCAAGTTCTAATTCACATCTAAAGTTACTAGGCATATTACACTTTTCTCTTACAATAAAGCCCCTTACTTTTATTGAATCTGATTCCATATCTTCAAGATTGATTCCGTAATTACCTATTAAAGGGTAAGTCATAGTTACTATTTGTCCGTAATAAGATGGATCTGTAAGTACTTCTTGATAACCTGTCATACCAGTTGTAAATACTACTTCTCCAACACTTTCCTTCAGGTATCCAAAAGCCTTCCCTTCAAAAACCATGCCATTTTCTAATATAAGCTTTGCCTTCATGCTCAAGCCTCCTACAAATATATTTTTGCTAAAACTACACCTTATAAATTTTTGTTTATATAAAACAAAAGGATAATAAAGAGACTGCAGTAAAAACTACGCTCTTCACTATCCTGTGATATACCTTACAAATATTTGAATTCAAAAAATAAGCTATGAAATTTTTCAACGCTTCCAAATATCATAGTCGTGTTCCCTTTTTGGCCTCACAGGACCAAGTTAAAGTGCATCTTAACTTTTAAATTTTCTCTTTCTCAATATTTTAGTTGATAGATCATTCTATGTCAAGATAAATTAAGGATAGTTTAATATTTTATATAATTTTTTCTTTGTTTATCATATCGTTTTATTAG
>NZ_MZGT01000009.1 GCF_002029255.1 Clostridium chromiireducens | reverse complement strand
AATATTATCATTGGAAATAAAATAAAATATGCTGTGTTATCATTTTGACTTGATATAATGAACATAAATACAACATATGCACATGTTAATATTAATATTTTTTTGTTTTTTTTCTGTGAGTATTTATATAAATTTACAATTGTTAAAACAATCCAATAAAAAGTTAGTTCGTGAGTTCCACTTGTACCTATTAATCCCGTTACATGATCTTCATACATTGAATTACTTTGCACATTTCTCATTAGAAAATATGTATAATCTAGCTGTTTTATTAATATTGGAATATTTATAATAAAGTAGGTATTTAATATTATAAATAAATCTTTCAGAATAAAATTTTTCAATCCACCTCTATTCTCATTGGCTAACATTAAAATATAAATTACAACACTCAAATTTGCCATTCCTTGAGAATAAAAGTTACTTATGAATAAAGGTTGTATCCCATTATTAATTAGATTTATTATTAATATAAATACATATACTAATCCAATGATCGAATCTATTATTGTTATTCTAAAATTATTTCTTCTTCTAAGAATTATTGCAACTATAATTATTATGCTTACGTATGAAATATATGTCATTTGATTAAACCATCTTAAAAACAATATTTGAAAAATAAAATACATTAATATTATTTTATCAAAAAAATACAATTTGTTTTTTTCTTGCATTACCTCACCATTTTCCTTTTATAATTCTTTTTGTATTTTTAATAAAAATTTCTAAATGCTAGAACAAAACATTTTATCCTTATAATACCAGTTTTTCAATAACTTTTTTGCTTTTGCAATTTTACTTACTGTACTCTTTCTATGAGCTATTTGTTTTTAGCATTTCAATAATTTTATTTACTGTTTTGAGTTATTTCACTAATATTATCTTCATGTATTTCAGATTCTCTTTATTAAACTCCACCTATATTTTTTTCATCTACTTCTAATAGAATATAATGATTTGCAAATTCTCTTCACACAATTCCGCATAATTCGTGGTGAAATTATATATATATATGTTTTAATTAAATCATTTTTAAATATTCTTGTATATTTATATTTTTTTAAAATTTCTAAGCTCTCTTTTCTATTATTTGTAGAGGAGTGAATGATTCTAGCATAATATATTTTCCACATTGCAATATATTCTAGCATATAATAAAGTTTTTCACCTTGTACATTATATTTTAGAATATACTTTTCAGGGTAATCAAAAAAATCAGCATTTATTTTACCATTATATCTACTTGCACTTCCAATAATATTTTGTTGATATATAGCACATATCTTTGTAGAAAAAGCCACATCATATTTTAATGTAATTCGCGCCCACATATCCAAATCCTCCCAATTTCTCAACCCTTCTTGAAAGTATCCAATATCATAGAACACTTCTTTTTTTACTACTGCTGATGATGCAGTAAGATATATATCTTTTTTAATTTTATAATAAAAATAGTTTTCTATTATAAAGTCTTTCTCTTCCATATTTCTTCGTTTTGATTCTATTTGTTTTTCATAATCATTTAAACCTATCGCTGTCCCATAGACTTTTAAATTTGGATATTTATTCATTAAACTTATTATTGTTTCCAAAAAATTCTCATACCAAATATCATCTCCATCTATGAATGCTATAAATTCTCCTTCAGCTTTTTTTATCCCAAAATTTCTGGCCGCCGATGCACCAGCATTAGCTTGCTTATACACTTTTATCCTATCATCATTAAAACTGTTAGCTATTTTAAGACTATTATCTGTAGAACCATCATCAATAATTATTAACTCAAAGTCTGCGTAAGTTTGTTTTAATACCGATTCAATTGTTTTGTATAAGTATTTCTCCTTATTGTATAGTGGTATTACAACAGAAAATTTAAGCATCTTGTTTATCTCCTTTTATATTTTAATCAAGTTATCCTAAAATTCACTAAAATGTAAATTACTTCATAACTCTAGTTATCTTGCCAATCGCTAACTTTTTAAATAGTATAAAACAAATCAAATTCTATAGTATTTTTATTTATTTAATTTGACAAGAAAATATGCTTTGTAACTATGCATTTTTATTACTTTTAAAACTTATCCAATACGTGAATTCACTATAACCTCCTAAAAAATAAAAATCAACCAGTCATTTATTTAAACTTATCTTGTAAATAATTGCATCCTGAATTTCTACATATTTTTCATTATATATCCTTCTCTTGGTATTAAATTTTACTACTGATATAACTTGTAAAATAGTTGAAACTCGACCATCAACTAAACATGTTAAAAACTCTACATATTACCAACAAATTTTTTTAATATATGAAACACTTCTTTTCACCTTACATTTCTTCTCAAACTTAACACTTTCATTAAAAATATTAACGATATATAGAGGAATATCTCTTACAAGTAGTATTCCACATCTCTTAATCCCCAATAAAATACATTTTATTTTGCTTGATTCATCTTTATGCATTTGAGCTAAGCTAGCTCCTTCTAAAATTAGTCGATTAGTCACATATTTTTTATCTACTTTATTCTGATGAACTTTATGTTCTACCGATGCATTTGCAATATAATAAATTTCAAAGCCCTTATTAATTATTTTGCTACAAATATCACATTCCTCGCCTAAATAAAGCTTATTTCCTTGTATACCTAACTCAGAATTAAACTTACCAACTATATTAAAAATTTCTTTCTTAAAAATCATATTTGCTCCTATCGGAAATTCTCCTCTTCTTAATATTCTATCTTTATTTCCATATAATGTTTCTCCTATTATAGAAGCAAATGTATCTGTAAACCAAGTTGGTTTCGGTTCGTTCCAAACAGGTATTATTTTTCCTGCTGCACACATAATGTCGTTGTTAATATTAAAAAATTTCTCTATATTTTTTAAATAATTTATATCAACACATGTATCATCATCTATAAATATAATTATATTACCTTTTGCATTGTCTATACCAGTATTTCTAGCATTTGATAGTCCAATTTTTTCTTCAAATATATATCTGATATTAGTATTGTTTTCTACGAAATTAATACATATCTTTTCAGTATCATCCTCTGAATTATTGTTAACTATAACAATTTCATAGTTATCCTCAGGATAATTATTATTTAATATGCTATTTATACATTTTTTTATTAAATTACTTCTATTGTAAGTACAAATAACTATACTTATATACATATTACTAAGACCCCCATTTATTTCTACTCATTTCCACGAATCCTTATTATTCTAATTGGATTACCAACTGCTACAGAGTTGTGTGGTAAATCCTTATTAACTAAAGTATTAGCTCCAATAACACATCCATTTCCAACTTTAACACCATCCAAAAATACTGCACCTGCTCCAATCCAACAATTATCACCAATTTTTATTCCTTTATTTGTTACACCCTGTTCTCGTATTAATTGGGTCATATCGTCGTAATAGTGATTTTCGGAATGAAATCTGATGTACTGTCCTGCTACAACATCATTGCCAATTTCAATTCCTCCGGCAGCGCCAAAAAAGCAATCCGAGCCAAAAGTTGTCCTGTCACCTATCCGAACACCTTTTCCTATCTTTTGCAATCCTCCTGTACATTGGATTATTGTTCTTTTTCCAAGAACAACCGAATCTCCTATTATAACACCATCAGTAGATAACGCATCTATTTCACAATCATCATGAATCTTAGCTTTATTTCCCACTTGTAAATATCTCTTCTCATACAATTTAACCCCGCGACCAACGAATATACTGGATGAAATGGATTTACTGAAAAAGGAGATAATTCTTCCCCTGATCATCATCCAACCATATGACCAACATAATCTAATAATATACGAAATGCCAATCCTTCTATCTAACTTAAAATTTTCTTTTCCAACAATCTTCATTGCTTTATCCATAATTTTCATATAGCAACTTCTCCCTACTGATACAGCTTATCATTTTGTTTGACAAAAGTTTTATATTCGCAAATTTTATTTAATTCTAAAATTTTAGCATTATATGCCTCTAAATCTTCTATCTTAATATTATTAATTATATTCTTTAATTCCTGAACAGAGCTAGCTTCTATCACCCAATTAGGATTTAAAACAATATCTTTAGCACCTACATTTTCGCTCACTAAAACTGGAACTCCATAGCTTAAGGCTTCCAAAACTGTAAAACCAAATGTTTCGTAACATACACTAGGAGCAACTAACAAGTCGGTTTTATCAAAAATGCTTTCAAGTTCTTCGTAATTATAGCCATCTTGGATTTCCATATATGGACTAATTTTATTAGTTACGCTATACATATTTAATTCAAAATTTCTATTTCCTTCATCCCATAACTCATCCAAAGCTTGCTTTAAAACACTAAATCCTTTATATGGCTTTGCCGGCGCAAGATATGTAATCTTCAACTTACCATGATTAAATTTTTTCTTCTTGCGATTATCTGCAATTCCCTTATGAGTTATGTTAACAACTCTTCCATCCTTAGGTATGAAATATCGTTTATAAACCATTTCAGAAACTGATGAATTGAAGTGAATAACATCGATGTTTTTTAAAATATCGATATAATATTCTCTTAATTGTTTATATTTTTCTACTCTGCTATTAATCTCATTCTGCGCTAGTTGACATTTCACATTTCCTGTAGCCTCAAAGAACTGATTACGATGTTTTCTTCTTAACGCCTTAGTAATTGACAAATTTTTCATCTGACGATACATAGGTGACTGCAACAGCATAATCTTTTTCAAAGATAATGCTGTTTGATTGCAGTTAATACAATCCTCACATCCATGGTCATTATCGCAAACAGATCCATTATAGAAGAGTGTAACTTTAGGACATATACCATAATAATCATGTGTAGTAAAAACAGTTTTAATGTTAAGTTCTTTTGCCGCAATAATAAATTCCTTATGAATTCCCATCAACGTATGAATATGTATAGCATTAGGTGAAAACTTCTCCAAGAAATCTTTATAGATCTCCTTATTTCCCTTAGTCATATACATTTCTACATTTATAATTCCCTCATCTAAAGCAACAGGCAATGGATTTATAATCTCAAAACTGTGTATCCAATTTATATCAATTCCCTGTTTAATTGATGATTTTCGAAATGCTACTCTTATCTGTCCTGGCCAAAGTAATCCAACATCATGACCTTGCTCTCTCTGCGCTATCATTAAATCAGTACAGTATTTGGTTAAACCACCTGTTCTATATGGTGGAAAACCCAACGCGTAATGTAAAATTTTCATTCTAATCTCCTATACATAAATCATAATTCAATAACTTTATCATACTGAATTAAATTACTAGATATTATTTCAAGCCCATTGAATGATTTTTCATACTCACTAACAATGTCTTCCCAGCTATAGTAATCATTAATTCTCTTTTTTGCCAACTTGCCTATAGCTATAATCTCTTCTCTAGACATGATATCAGCCTTATCAATAAGGTTTGCAAGCTCCATCTCTCCCTTCGTCCAATAAAGGGCGCTCTCTTCTCCAACCTCACTATTAAATCCAACATCCAATAACAAATTCAAATCAGTTGTAGCTAACGCTTCTAATAAAGATGGATTGGTTCCCCCAACTTCGTGTCCATGAAGATACCCATATGCGTTTTCTCTAATTTTTTTCAATAATTCTTGATTATATACTGTTCCTACAAACTTTACTCTTTTATCTTTATCAAAGTTTGTCCTCGTTCTTAATTCCTCATAAAATTTATTCTTTTCTACATTTGTTATTAATACAAAATCTTTGTCAGTTTTTGATTTCATAAATTCAGTTATCATAGTTTCATAATTATTTTCTGGAACAAATCGTCCTACAACTAAGTAATATTCTTTTTTCTTAACATACTTTTCTCTATACCATTCTATCAAGGTATTATCATCATCAGATAATTTGGATTTTTCGGTGTCAGCTCCATAAGCTATAAAAATTGTCTTTGGATTGTATTGTTTATAATCTTCTTGTATATACTTCTCAATATTTTTGGAATCGCATATTAATAAATCTGCATGTTTAACCATATACTTTTCGGATACCTTCCAATATTGTCTTATAGCTTTATTCCACTTAGCTCTTTTCCATTCATGTCCATCTGGATTAACAATTAACGTTCCACCTAATGCCTTAAGTTTTCTTTTATAATACCCTAAAAATGGCCCTATTCTACAAGCTAAAATGTATACTATTGAATTTTTTATTTTATTCCTTTTTATGTGTTTAATAGTTTCCTTTAATGCGGCTATATCATAATAAACCGCTTTTGCAGCCCCTATATTAGGTACTTTAACATTAAAACACCTAGCGCCATTATATTCAAATTCTTTAATGTTATCTGCTAAGCAAGAAACATGATATTTTATTTCTTTACTTTTTTTACCTTCTGTCAATTTTTCAACAAAGGTCTCAAACCCACCATATTTTGCTGGTATTCCTTTTGAGCCTATAATAAATACATGTTTCATCTTACTTCCCCTATCTTGCATGTTCATCACCAAATAACACTCCAACTGTTTTAAATACCAGCATTACATCAACAAACGTATTTCTTTCCTTAACGTACTTAACATCCAATTTCATCCAATCCTCAAAGCCGATATCACTTCTCCCCGATACCTGCCAGTAACATGTAAGTCCCGGTTTTACCTCTAATCTTTTCATCATCCAGCCTTCGAATTTCATTACTTCTTTTGGAAGTGATGGTCTTGGTCCTACTAAACTCATTTCCCCTTTAAATACATTGATTAATTGTGGCAATTCATCAATACTCGTTTTTCTAATGAACTTTCCAATTTTAGTTATCCTTGGATCATCTTTCATTTTAAACATAGGGCCATTCATTTCATTTTTAGAAGTCAGCTTGTCCTTTAATTCTTCTGCATTAACTACCATTGATCGGAATTTATACATTTTGAATCTCTTACCATTTTTCCCCACTCTCTCTTGAGAAAAAATAGCATTTCCTTCTGATTCCATTTTTATCAAGATAGCTACAACTAAAAATATTGGGCTTAAAATTATAAGTCCAATCAATGAACATATTAAATCTATAGTTCTCTTTAAAAAACAATACCCTAATCTACTACTTTCTTCTTCATCCACTTGTTCTTTAAACAAAACTTCTTCCCTATTAAATTCTAATTGCTCCACTTCATTCACCCCTAAAAACTTTTTTTCTTATACTAAATTATCAATAGCTTTTAAGATTCTATGCTTTTTTATCAGAACTTATTACTCTATCGTTATTTTCCAACAAAAAGCAACCAACCAAAAAACTATCAAGGCCGGTTGCACTATTAACTCACCATATATAAAGTGCCCAGATAAAATATACGGTTCACTGTTTCCTTAAAAAAATTATACCATATATTACACCATTTGTTAACTTCAAACCCAGTATCCATCCTATTATTCGTACTACATAATAAGACATACTATGGTAAAATCACATTTTAAAAAAGGAAAATATTGTTTTCCTTTCCCTAATTTTTTCACCAACGAATTCAATTCTGTCATTATTTAGCAGTTTTTCAGAACTATCTTTAAGGATATCTTTATTTATACTTTTGTTTATTAACTCCAGAGCATTGTTAATGCCTGTATTTCTCTTATTAATATTATGCGCATCTGAACCTATAAAGTTATAAATGTTATTATCTAATAACACATCGGCTGTTCTCTTAACCTTTTCGCCAAATTTCCCTTCTATACTTCCTGCGTTTAATTGAAATAAATATCCTTCATTAATAAACCCATTAATAAGACTAGGCTTTTCTATAATAGGCTTATACCTTTCAGGATGAGCTATTATTGGAACAATTTCTCTAACTTGAAGCTCATAAAGAACATCAAATATATTTTCATCAAATTTATGCATTGGAAATTCAATAAGCATATACCTTGAATCGTTTATTGTTCCTATCTTTCCTTGTATGTAATAATCTATTATGTTTTCATTAAAGTATACTTCCTGCCCGCTATATACTTTAACATCTATTTTTTCCTGTTCTAGTATCGTATTAATTTCTTGTACGTAGTTCTTTATTTCATCAATTGTCGCCTCTCCATATTCAAGTAAATAGTGAGGCGTAGCCACAATTTTTTTAGTCCCATCTTTTTCTGCATTTCTAAGCATATCTAAAGTCATTTCCATACTCTTAGATCCGTCGTCAATTCCTGGTATTATATGTGAATGAATATCTATTATCATATTTACTCCTATTTAGCTTCTTTACTTTCATCACTACTTCCATAGTAATAATAGTATTTACCTCTAGTATTCTCCACTGCATGTAATACAGTACCTAATATATTAGCTCCAACCTTAGTTAATAGATTTTTCGCTTCAATTACTGAATCCCTGCTAGTTCTTTGTGCTCTTATTACAAGTATAGTTCCATCTGCTTTTGTTGAAAGAATCTGAGCATCTGTAACTGCTTGAAGTGGTGCACTATCAAGAATTACTATATCGTATTGTTCCCTTAATTTTTCTATCAAATTAGTCATAGATACTGATGACAGCATTTCTGAAGGATTAGGTGGAATTTTACCTGATGTTAATATATCAAGATTTCCATTACGGTTTTGTATTACGTCTTCTAGATTTTCTTTTCCTATAAGTACTTCTGATAAACCACTTAAATTAGATATTTTAAAGTTTTTATGTACAGAAGGCTTTCTTAAATCACAATCTACTATTATAACTTTTTTATCATTCTGAGCAAAAGATAAGGCTAGATTTCCTGATACCGTAGACTTTCCTTCTGCTGCTTCAGCACTAGTAATTACTATTGTTTTAATAGCCTTATCAAATGATGAATATTGTACATTTGTTCTTAGAGTTCTATAAGCTTCAGATACTATAGACTTTGGTTTCTTTTCCACTACAAACCCTTTGTAATCTTGATTAGCTACTGCCTTATGCAGTTTTTTCGCTGTAAACATCTCTCATCCCCCTATTCCAAATCATCAGGAATTGCGCCAATAACAGGTATTCCTAATATTTGTTCTACTTGTTCCTTATTCTTAAAAGTATTATCTATAAATTCTAATAAAAACGATAACCCAACACTGATCATAAGTCCAACTAAAAATGCAATAGCTATGTTCATTTTATTATTAGGACTAGCTGGATTTTCTGGTAATTTTGCCGGCTCGATTACTTTAACATTTCCATTTGGTATAAGTTCTGTAGATGTTTTAATAAATTCACCAGTAATAGAATCTAATACGACCTTGCTTAATTCCCTGTCCTTACTTATATATTTTATTTCCAAAATTTGCGTATTTGCTGTCGGAGTGACAGTCAAATCACTTAGAATTTCTTCTGAAGTTGTATTTAAATTTGATGTATTAATAGCTTTTTCAACTAAAGCATTGGTCTTTATAACTTCTGCGTATGTCTTTAATAACTGTTGATACATTTGAATATCACTATTGTTATAATTTTGATCTTTACTATCTGTTCTCTCTTTTCCAATGAAAACTTTTGTGCTAGCTTCATATTTAGGTGCGATTACAAAAATACTAATAATTCCTACTGTTAAAGTTGTAAGTAATGTTATGGAAAGTATCATTTTCCATCTTTTTAATAAAATATCTGCTATTTCTTCAATTCTTATAAATTCTTCACTTCTTATATTTTCTTCATTCATCTGCTAAACTCCCTATTTCTCTATTTTCACAATACTTGTCCTAAAATTTATCAATAACTAAGCTACTTAACTTTAATAAACTTCTATTCCAAAATTGTACATACCATTAATTTTATAAAGTTCCTCAAAAAAATATTCCCCCTAAAATAGTTAATTATTATTTTTATATCCACCTTTAACATTATAACATAAATTTTTCTCATATCATACTTATGATTCCATTTATATTGAAAATTTAATATTTAGTCCTTTATTTTCCAAAAAAATTTACTAATAATTACATTTACATTAATACTTTCTTACAAAATTTTAAAATACTGTGTATGCTTTCAACAGATTACAATAATATCAAGTTACTTAATTTATCTATATAATCAGAAAAAACTGGTAGTCTTTTACGCAGTGTTGCATAAAAAAATAGCTGTAATCATTTCTTCAGCAAAAGTTGTTCCATTCCTGCTTGTCATTAGCTTGCCTAAGAAACAAGCAGAAATGGCGCTACTTTTGCCGATAGAAATCCACAGCTATTCTCTCGATTCACATATTAGATAAATCCAAATTACGTATGAGGATTATAATAATATTAAGTTACTTATATTTATCTATATCACCAGAAATAGAAGGTGCTCTTTTACGCAATGTTGCATAAAAAAAATAATTGTAGGCATTTCTTCAGTAAAAGTTGTTCCATCCTTGCTTGTCACGAGCTTGCCTCGGGAACATGCGAGGATGGGTACAACTTTTACTGGTAGAAATCCACAATTATTCTCTCGATTCACTTATTAGATAAACCCAAATTACGTATGCGGATTATAATAATATTGAGTCACTTATATTTATCTATATCACCAGAAAGAACTGGTAGTCTTTTACGCAGTGTTGCATAAAAAAATAGCTGTAATCATCTCTTCAGCTATTCTCTCGATTCACATATTATGTAAATCCAAATTACGTATGCGATTATAATAATATCAAGTTACTTATTTTATCTATATCACCAGAAAGAACTGGTAGTCTTTTACGCAGTGTTGCATCGAGAATATGGCTGAAGGCATTTCTTCAGTAAAAGTTGTTTCATTCAAACTTGTCCAAATTTTATATTTTGAACTAGTTAAATGATTACAACTTTCAAGAGCATAAGCTTAAGTTCTAAACTTGATTTATGCCTTTAAATATATATTTCACCAGAAAGAGAAGGTGCTCTTTTACGCAGTGTTGCATAAAAAAATAGCTGTAATCATTTCTTCAGCTATTCTCTCGATTCACATATTATGTAAATCCAAATTACGTATGCGATTATAATAATATCAAGTTACTTATTTTATCTATATCACCAGAAAGAACTGGTAGTCTTTTACGCAGTGTTGCATTGAGAATATGGCTGCAGGCATTTCTTCAGTAAAAGTTGTTTCATTCAAACTTGTCCAAATTTTATATTTGGAACAAGTTTGAATGAGTACAACTTTTACTGGTAGAAATCCGCAGCCCTATTCTCTAGCAACCGAGTAACAGACTACCAGTTCTTTCGGTTTTTATATCACAAATTAAGTTATCCAAATAAAGTTCTATCACTTAATGCTTCTGATCCATTTGCTTTTTCGAATAGTCCTAGAAGTTTATTGTTATCTAGTTTTTCTTTATCTTCACCTTTAACATCAACTAAGATTTGACCTCTATGCATCATAAAAAGTCTATTTCCATGTTCAAGAGCATGTTTAAGATTATGTGTAACCATAAGAGTTGTTATTCCACTATCCTTAACAATGTTTCTTGTTATTTCCATGATTTTTTCTGATGTCTTAGGATCTAATGCTGCCGTATGTTCATCTAACAATAATAATTTAGGTTTCGACATTACGGACATCAATAGAGTCAACGCTTGTCTTTGTCCTCCAGATAAAAGTGTTACTTTATTATAAAGCTTATCTTCTAGCCCTAAATTAAGCTCTCTTACCATTTCCTTATAATAATCTATTCTCTTTTTATTGATTCCAAAGCTAAGACCAAAAGTCTTACCTTTATTATCTGCAAGAGCAATATTTTCTAAAATCGTCATATTAGGTGCTACTCCCTTTGACGGATCTTGAAATACTCTTCCAATAGATTTAGATCTTGCATACTCTGGTTTATTAATAACTTCATTACCATCTAATAATATAGATCCCGAATCCGCTTGAAGGGTTCCTGATATCATATTTAAAAGTGTTGATTTACCTGCTCCATTAGAACCAATAATACTTATAAAATCACCTTGTTTAACATCTAGAGATAATCTATCAAAAACTCTGTTTTCATTTATAGTATTTGGATTAAACACTTTGGATAGTTGTTTCACTTTTAACATTTTGTGCACCACCTTCCACAAGAGTCTTTTTCTTTCTGAATTTAAAAATTCCATTATTAGAGCATAGTGCTACAACAACAATTATTGCTGTCATTAATTTTAAATCATTAGCAGTTATTCCTACTACAGATCCATATTTTAATACAAGGGCAATGGCACATTTATAAATAATTGCACCAAATATTGATAATGTAGTTGCTTTTATAAAAGAAATCTTTTCAAATAAAGAACTTCCTATAATTACAGCTGCAAGACCCATTACTACTGTACCTGTACCCATACCAACATCACTGAAACCTTGGTATTGAGCCATCAATGCTCCTGCAAGTGCAGCTAATCCATTACTTATAACAAGTCCTAGTATTTTAACTAAGTCTTTATTTACTCCAATTGAAGAAACTACCTGCTCATTATCACCTACTGCTATAAGCAAAAATCCTGATTTTGTCTTAAGATATACATCAAGTAATAATTTTACTACTAAAAGTATTATTAAAATAATTACCACAGCTGGGATTCCTGATTTAAATATATTTCCTACATTAAACAAAGGGACATTTGCTTTCCCCATTATTCTTAAGTTTATTGAATATAATCCTATCATCATAAGTATTCCAGCCATTAAATTATCAATCTTAAACTTAACATGTAAAAAACCTGTTATTGCTCCAGCTATTGCACCTCCAATGGCTGCTGCTATAATACTAATCCATGGATTAACTCCATTAACTAGAAGTGTTGATGAAATAGCAGCTCCCATTGGGAATGTACCGTCAACAGACATATCCGGAAAATCTAAGATTTTATACGTTATATATACTGCAATGGCAACAATCGAGAATAGTAGTCCCTGTTCTAAAATGTTAATTAAAACATCCACTACTCAACGCCTCCAGTTACCTTTTTACAACTTGATTCTATATCTGATGGAATTGTAATATTTAATTTCTTTGCAACATCAGTGTTTATAGTAAATGACATTTTACTTAATGTACTTATTTCAACTTCTGATGGCTTCTTTCCACCTAATACTTCTGCAGCCTTATATCCTGCTTCTTTTCCTAATTGGTAGTAATCTATACCTATAGATGCAAGACCACCTTTAGTAACTACCGCTTCTTCTGCACCTATAATAGGAATATTCTTATCTAAACAAAGTTTACCTACTAATGCATATCCTGAAGCTACTGTGTTATCAGTTGGTGTATATAATACATCCATTTCACCTAATGCACTTGCTAAATTTTGATTTATTTCATTTACATTAGTAACTCCAACTTCTTTTACAGCTAATCCTTGTTTTTGAGCTGCTGCTTTAAGTTCATCAACTTGAATTACCGAATTTGTTTCTGAAGTATTATAAATAACACCTACAGTCTTAGCATTTGGTAATAATTGCTTAAGTAATTCTATTTGCTTATCAACTGGAACCTTATCTGATGTACCAGTAACATTTGTACCTGAACTCTTCCAATCCTTTGCTACTTCTGCTTTTACTGGATCTGTTACAGCTGTGAATATTATTGGAATATCCTTAGTTGAATTATACGCTGCTTGAACTGCTGGTGTAGCAATTGCAAAAATTAAATCCTTTTTAGCATCTGCAAATTGTTTAGAAATTGTTTGAGCATTAGCTTGTTCACCTTGAGCATTTTGTTGTTCAATCTTAATATTTTTTCCGTCCTCAAATCCTTTTTCCTTCAGACCATCAACAAAACCTTTGTTAGATGCATCAAGCGCATCATGTTGCACCAATTGAACAACACCAATATTTTTTACTGCTGATGCAGTACTTCCATTGTTAGAATCTGTTGCACTTTTTCCGCATCCTGCAAGGATTCCTCCAACTAAAACTGTGCTTAATAGCATAGCTAACTTTCTTTTTCCTACCATGTTTCCATCCTCCTACTAATTTTCCTTATTATCAATTTCCTACTATACTCCAGAACCTTAAACGTCACTAACAAATATAATCATAAATATATATCTATATTTATGATAAATACTCAAATAAATTGATAATAATTTATAAATCTTTTAAATTATAATATCATAATTTAATTTTTTTGTAAAGTTACCCCGCAATACTTCGAGGCTTTTTAAGTATTTTATTATAAAAATTATAACTATATAGGAAGTGACCTATGACCTATTCCTATAACCACTTCATCTAGATGTAATAATCCTATGTTTAAGAATATACATACCGATATATGTTCTCCACCTCTTGCTATTCCTATTTTTCCTCCGACATTTAAACCACTTGCCCTATTACCTATTTGAATAATAGCATCTCTCGCCGCACCAATAAGAGCACCTTCGTGTAAATGTTCTTCCCTTATCAGCCCATTCCTCTTCGCTGCAACTAACGCACTCTCAAGTATCTTTGTAATCGACGAATTAATATTCCCACCTACATTTACAGCAGTAACCTTTATTCCCTTTTCATCATAAACTTTCTTAAGACGCTCCTCCTCATGTCTATCACATATAGCCATCTTAGTAGCAATTTTAGCAACCTTTGTACTATTACTTTCCATTTTTTCACTCTCCAATCAATCGAAACCTATAACATTACTCTTTATTGACCTAAACATATACCTGTTTTATTATAGTCATTTTCCAATTTAGATATCATGTAATTATATATTCTTTCACTGAATATTCGGTTCGATATATTAACTTTTCCATCTTTATTTTCAAAATATCCATAAAGGTAACCTAATTCTATAAGTGGATTATCATTATTAAAACTCTTAACATTTCCTCTTACTATTATGTCTTCAATATAATCATAAAGTTCTTTATTATTTTCCAAGTTCTTGATCAGACTATCGAATAACGTATTTTTTTCTTCTAAAATTATCTTGACTGCCTTATGAATGTCTTTAATAGTCCACGGCTCTTTATCAAATTCATAAATTTTCTCATCTACTATTTGGCATAATCTGCTAACCAAAAATGGATACCCACTTGTAAAAAAATGAAGTTCTTCACTTAATTTATCTATATCCATTAACAGAGAATTTTCTATAGCATATTCATTTAGCATAGTAATTATTTCTTTAGGTGAAAAACTCATGTCTATATTGAAATCCACTGCAATATTCCACGGAGAATTATATTTTGCCTCGTTCTCGTTTCTAATCTTTATTTTCAAACTTTTTACATCATGAACTCCTGCTAGAATAACGCTTTTAAACGTGAAATCCTTCCCAACTTCTCTTGATAAATACTTGTTTCTAAGCATTCCAATAAAACTTAAAAATAATTGATTATTTGAACTTTTATCTACTTCGTCTACTATTAAAACAACATCCTTTTCAGCACCCTCAACAAATCTTGTTATTACTTCTGATAATTCTTCAATATCATTAATTTCTAGGTTTAGTTTTTCTAATCTCTCTTTTTCTTCTTTATCTACAAATGATAATTCTTTAATAATTAATTTCAAAAATTTATTGCAGAACTTTTTTTCGTCTTCAAATACAATATCGCCAATTCCTTCAAAGCTTATATTTATAACTAAATATAATTCCTTTAACTTATTATTTATTTCATTTAAAGTCGTTGTCTTTCCATACTGCCTGGGCCTATTTATTGTAAAATAGAATTCGTTATCTATAAGTTTTTTTATCTGCTCAATTTTATTACTTATATCAACCATGTAATGCTTTTGTGAAACGCAAACCCCTGTACTATTAAATCTTTTTCCCATAAATATAAAACACACCACCTTAAATTTTCAATTAAAATCTGCTTTACTTTAACATATGAAATTAATACCAATTTAAAAATCATATAAATATTTTTCTTATCTTTATAACATTATACCATAACTGCTAATTAATCAAAGGGGCTCATATACCTCAAAATAAAAGCAAAAAATCCCCTATCGGGGATTATTAACTTAATCTGTTCATACTCTATAAAGTCCGCTTATGGGAAAACCCATTGGAATTATACAATATTTTTCAATAAATTCTTTTGTTTTATTAATAGAAATTTCCTATTTGTCTAAATTTATTATATCTCTCGTTAAGTAATGACTCTAAATCTTTTCCTCTTAATTCAGCTAAAGCATCTATAATACTTTTTTTAACACTTTCAACTGTTTTAGCTGGATTTTTATGTGCTCCACCCCTAGGTTCTTTTATTATATCGTCAACTATGTTAAAATCCTTTAAGTTTTTAGCTGTGATTTTCATAACAGCAGCTGCTTCTTTTGCACGGCTTGCATCTTTCCATAAAATCGATGCAAATCCTTCTGGAGAAAGAATTGAATATATGGAATGCTCCATCATGAAAATTCTATCTGCAACTGTTAGCGCTAGAGCTCCACCGCTTCCACCTTCACCTGTAACAATAGATACTATTGGCGTTTTTAATCTGCTTAATTCAAAAAGGTTATTTGCTATAGCCTGACCTTGGCCTCTTTCCTCTGCTCCTACTCCACAAAATGCACCTGGAGTATCTACAAAACAAATAACTGGTCTTTTAAATTTTTCTGCTTGTTTCATTAGTCTTAAGGCTTTTCTATATCCTTCTGGATTTGGCATACCAAAGTTTCTTTGTATATTTTCAGTGGTATTTGAACCCTTTGTTATAGCAATTACAGTGACGCTTATATCATTGATTGATGCAATTCCTCCAATAATGGATTTATCATCTCCAAAATTCCTATCACCATGAAATTCTATAAAATCTTTAAATATAGTTTCTATATAAAATTTCCCTGTTGGTCTGTCTTTATGCCTTGCTATCTCAACACTTTCCCATGGTGTTACATTAGTCTTTATAAATTCTTTATCCATTATTTCTCACCCCATGTAAAATAAGAATTTTATATATGCATGCTCTTATGTTTTTTCTTTCAACAATGCTATCTACAAATCCTTTTTGCATCAAGAATTCGGCCTTTTGAAAATCATCTGGAAGACTTTCTTTTATTGTATTTTCTATTACTCTTCTTCCTGCAAAACCAATTAAGGCATCTGGTTCACTTAATATAATGTCACCTTCCATAGCAAAACTTGCTGTTACTCCACCTGTAGTTGGATCTGTTAATACAGAAATGTATAAAAGACCTGCTTCATCATGTTTCGCAAGGGCTGCACTTATTTTAGCCATTTGCATAAGCGAAAAAATTCCTTCCTGCATTCTGGCACCACCGGATGCAGTAAAAATAATAACTGGAAGTTTATTCTCCGTAGCATATTCTACAATTCTTGTGATTTTTTCACCAACAACTGTACCCATACTTCCCATCATAAAAAAACTATCCATAATAGCGCAAGCCACATTTATTCCATTTAACTGACCTACACCTGTTACAACTGCTTCTTTACTATCAGTTTTTCCACTTTTAAGTTTCTCTTCATAGCCTTTAAAGTCTAATGGGTTTGTAGTCTTCAAATCTCTCCAAAACTCTTTAAAAGTATCCTTATCAAAAAGAATTTTTATTCTTTCTTTTGCGTTTACTCTAAAATGATAGCCACAAACCGTGCAAACATGTTTAGTATTTTCTAAATCTTCACCATATATCATTGCATTACACTTGTCACATTTTACCCACATTCCTGATGGAATAGTTGGTTTTTCCTGTGGCTTACTATTTCTAACAACTGAAGGTCTGACTGTTGCATATTGTTGTTTTTTTATAAATAGGTCCTTAAGAGACATCCTTATTCACCATCTTTTCTGCTAAAAATGAGGTATCATAATCACCTTCTAAGAATTCTTTAGTTTCAAGTATAGATAACTCAAAATTAATATTTGTTTTTACTCCACCTACCGCAAATTCTGATAATGCTCTATTCATCTTTACAATAGCTTCATTTCTATCATTTCCAAAAGTGATTAATTTAGCTATCATTGAATCATAGCAATGTGGTATTTTATATCCACAGAATATTGCTGAATCCACTCTTACTCCCATTCCACCTGGAACGCAAAGTTCTTCAATTGTTCCTGGGCATGGTCTAAAATCATGTTCTGGATCTTCTGCATTTACTCTGCATTCTATAGCATGACCTTTAATCTTTATATCATCTTGTGTAAAGCTAAGTTTTTCACCTGATGCTATTTTTAACTGTTCTTTTACTAAATCTATTCCTGTAATCATTTCAGTAATTGGGTGCTCTACTTGTATTCTTGTGTTCATTTCCATAAAGTAAAAATTATTCTCTTTATCGAATAAAAACTCAATAGTTCCAGCATTTTTATAATCTACTGCACTTGCTGCTCTTTTAGCGATTTCACCCATTTTATGTCTTAACTCTGGCGTTAATACATTAGATGGAGCTTCTTCAAGAACCTTTTGATTCTTTCTTTGCATTGAGCACTCTCTTTCACCTAAATGAACTACAGTACCATGTTCATCAGCTAAAATTTGAAATTCAATATGCTTTGGCTTTTGGATATATCTTTCTATATATAATGAATCATCTCCAAAACAGGCTTTCGCTTCTGATTTTGCAGTTTTAAATCCCATTAAGAATTCTTCATCATTTTTTGCAATTCTTATACCTTTACCGCCGCCACCAGCTGATGCTTTTATCATTATTGGATATCCAATTTCTTTTGCTATTTCTAGAGCATGATTTTCATCTCTTATTTCGCCTTCATATCCTGGAACTACAGGAACTCCAGACTCTTTCATTATTTCTCTAGCTCTAGCCTTATTTCCCATCTTTTCAATAGTTTCATAATCAGGTCCTATAAATTTAATGTTACACTGTTTACACATCTTTGCGAATTTTGGATTTTCTGATAAGAATCCAAATCCTGGATGTATAGCATCAGCACCGGTTAGAACACATGCACTTAAGATATTAGTTATATTTAAGTAGCTATCTTTTGGCATTGCAGGTCCAATACATACAGCTTCATCTGCTAACTGCGTATGAAGTGCTTCTCTATCAATTTCTGAATAAACGGCAACTGTACTTATTCCCATTTCCCTACAAGCTCTAATTATTCTAACTGCGATTTCTCCTCTATTGGCAATTAGCACTTTCTTTAACATATTTATCACCTATCCTACTGCAATGCAAAAAGTATTTCTGCTTCGCAAACTGTTTTCCCATCAACTGAAGCTATTCCTTTGCCTATTCCTATAGGTCCTTTTATTTTTATAATTTCACAATATAAATCTAACCTGTCACCAGGTACAACTTTTCCCTTAAATCTAACTTTATTAGTTCCTGCAAATAAAGGAGTCTTTCCTTTATATTTTTCCATTGAAAGAATAGCAACTGCTCCTGCTTGAGCTAATGCCTCAATTTGTAATACCCCTGGCATAATTGGCTCTTGTGGATAATGTCCCTGAAAATAAGCTTCATTAGCAGAAACATTTTTATATCCTTTTACAAACAATTTTTCTTCTATATCCATTTCAATAACTCTGTCTATTAACAGCATAGGATATCTATGAGGTATTATTTCTTTAATTTCATTTACGTTAAGCAATCCCTATTCCCCCTTAACCTTAAATAATGGCTGGCCATATTCAACCATATCACCATCATTAGCTAGACGTTCAACAATTACACCATTATATTCACTTTCTATTTCATTCATAAGTTTCATAGCCTCAATTATGCATATAACTTTGCCTTTTGAAACTTTACCACCTACTTCTACAAAAGACGAACTTTCTGGTGATGCTGAAGAATAGAACGTTCCTACCATTGGAGCTGTTATGATGCTTACATCTTTGTCATCTATAGCTGCTTCTTTTACAGAATTTATAGCTTCTTCTTTTGCTGCTACAGAGCTAGCTGCACTTTCATTTGAGACAGTTGAATTTATAGCAGCATTAGCATTAACAGGAACACTAACAGCAGCCCCACTATTATCAGCTAATCCTCTGCTTAAAGATTTATCCATTTTTATATGATCATTATTACTTTTAAGCTCAAAAAATGCTAGGCTTGAAGAATCAACCAATTTAATAAGCTCCTTTATTTTTTCAAAGTCCATAAATATATCCTCCCTTAAATGGATGAATAATTAAACTTAATGATTAATGATGAATAACTGAGGACGAAACTACTTCGGAGTTTCTTTTATTTCATAGAAATCCCGCCTGGAATTCCCCCCTCAATCATTCATTATTCATCATTCATCATTCATCGTAATAAAAAAAATTATTTCCATTTCTTTAATAATAAAGTTGCATTGTGTCCGCCAAATCCTAATGAATTTGTAAGTGCATATTCTAATTCTTGCGCTCTTCCTACATTAGGTACGTAATCTAAATCTAATCCTTCATCCTTTGTTTCATATCCAATTGTTGGTGGAACAAATCCTTCTTGCAGTGCTTTTGCACAAATTATTGCTTCAATTGCTCCTGCTGCACCTAAAAGGTGTCCTGTCATCGACTTACTTGATGATATTGGAATCTTATAAGCAGCTTCTCCAAAAGCATTTTTAATAGCTAATGTTTCAAACTTATCATTTAATTCTGTTGAAGTTCCATGAGCGTTAATATAAGATACATCTTCTGGCGTTATTCCAGCTTCTTGAATCGCATCTTTCATAGCTCTTGCAGCACCAGTACCTTCTGGATCTGGTGAAGTAATATGATATGCATCACAAGTTGAACCATATCCTACTATTTCAGCTATTATATTAGCACCTCTAGCTTCTGCATGTTCTAAAGATTCAAGAATTACAACTCCTGCACCTTCTCCCATAACAAATCCGCCTCTATCCTTATCAAAAGGAATAGATGCTCTACTTGGATTATTTCCTGAATTTAAAGCTTTCATGCTATGGAATCCAGTAACTCCAAGTCTAGTTATAGGTGCTTCTGCTCCGCCTGCAAGCATTACATCTGCATATCCATGTTTTATAGTTCTAAATGCATCTCCTATATTGTTTGTTCCTGTTGCACATGCAGTTACTGCTGATGTACATGGTCCTTTTAATCCATGCTTAATTGCTACATTTCCTGCTCCTAAATTTACTATTGTCATAGGAACGAAGAATGGTGAAACTCTCTTAGATTTTCCAGTAGCAATTTTTGTACATTCATCTTCAATAGTTTGGAATCCACCTATTCCTGATCCAAGCATTACTCCGAATCTTTCTAGGTTTTCTTTTTCTAAATCTATACCAGAATCTTTTATTGCTTCATCTGATGCTACTAATGCAAATTGTGAGAATCTATCTAATCTCTTTGCTTCTTTTCTACCTATTAATGTATCTGGATCAAAATCTTTAACTTCTGCTGCAATTTTTACATCTATTAAATCTTGATCAATTAATGTTATAAAATCTATTCCTAATTTTCCTGCTTTAGCATTATTCCAAAATGTATCTACATCATTTCCTATTGGAGTTAATGCTCCCATCCCCGTAATAACAACTCTTCTTTCCATAACTCAACTCTTCCTCCATTACATTAGCATTCCGCCATCAACTTGGATAACTTGACCAGTAACATAGTTTGAACTTTCACTTGCAAGGAAAGCTACAACTTCTGCTACATCATTTGCAGTCCCAAGTCTCTTAAGCGGTATATTATTTTTCATTTCTTCTTTATATTTTTCGCTTAACGCTTCTGTCATATCTGTTTCAATATATCCTGGTGCCACTGCATTTACATTGATTCCTCTTGAACCAACTTCTTTTGCAAGTGACTTAGTCATTCCAATTACTCCAGCCTTAGATGCTGAATAATTTACTTGACCTGCATTACCTGATATTCCAACAACTGAAGAAAGATTTATTATCTTTCCATATTTTTGTTTTACCATAATTGGAGTAATAGCTTTTAAGCAATTAAATACTCCTTTTAAATTAACATCAATAACACTATCGAAATCTTCTTCTTTCATTCTAAGTATTAATGTATCTTTTGTAATACCAGCATTATTTACCATGATATCAATGCTTCCGAATTTTTCTTTTGCAGATGCAATAAGTTTCAGAGCTTCTTCTGCCTTAGAGATGTCTCCTTTTACGCATAGAGTTTCTACACCCATATCTTTTATTTGACTTTCAACTTCTAAAGCTTCTTTTTCATTGCTTCTATAATTTATAACTATATTTGCCCCAAGAGAAGCAAGCTTTAAAGCAATCGCTTTTCCAATTCCTCTTGATGCTCCAGTAACAATTGCACATTTTCCTTTTAGCATATACTATTTCCTCCTATATTTCAACTCATAACACAACCACAATTAATATTAGATTTCCATATTAATTGTGGATAATTATTAACTATTCAATTTTTCAATGGTACTATTTAATGAAGCCATATCTTCAACATTTAAAAGATTAGCGCTTTTATTTATCTTCTTAACAAATCCCCTAAGAGCTTTTCCTGGTCCAACTTCAATAAAAGTATCAACACCACTGTCAATCATATGATTTATAGTCTTTTCAAAAAGTACAGATGATCTTATATGTTTCTTAAGTAACTCTTTAACATCATCTTCTTTATCATAAGGAAGTCCTTTTACATTTGAATATACTGTTTTATTAACTTCTTTAATTTCTACAGTTTTTATTGTGTTAAAGAATTCTTCACTTGCTGGCTCAAGAAGAGAGCTATGGAATGGTCCACTTACTTTTAAAGGAATTCCAAGGCCGCCTAATTCTTTTGCAATTTTTACTGCTTCATCAATTGCGTTATTTTCACCTGAAATAACTACTTGACCTGGACAGTTAAAGTTAGCACCTTCTACTATTCCAAATTCACCTGCTCTAGTTAATAATTCTTCTATTTTCTCATCACTTAATTTTAGCACAGCAGCCATTTTACCAAGTCCTTCTGGTAGAGCGCTGCCCATAATTCTTCCTCTTTCTTTAATAAGTAGTAATCCTTCTTCTAAAGAAAGTGCTCCCCCGTATATTAATGCTGCATATTCCCCTAAACTAAGTCCTGCTGCATAATCTGCCTCAATATTATTAATTTCTAATGCTTTTAGAGCTATTAAAGACGCAACAAGAATTGTAGGCTGCGCATTTTCAGTAGCTGTAAGAAGATCTTCAGGCCCTTCAAACATCATCTTCTTAATAGGCATTTGTAAAATCTCTTCACTACGATCTAAAAGTTCTTTACATTCTGGTATATTATCACAAAGTTCTTTTGCCATCCCAATAGTTTGAACCCCTTGACCTGGGAAAAGAAATGCGGTTTTACTACTATTCATGTCTGCCTCCAAAACGCTTAAATATTTCATCTGCTTCTGTAAATAATTCTTCAATCATTTCTTTACATGTTTGTTCCTTACAAATAAGTCCAGCTATTTGACCTGACATAAGAGATCCATTATCAACGTCACCATCTACAACAGCCTTTTTAAGCGCACCAATCCCAAGCTTTTCTAGCTCTTCAACAGATGCTCCTTCTTTCTCTAATTTCAAGTAATTTCTTGCAAGCTTATTTCTTAAAACTCTTACTGGATGACCTGTTGGTCTTCCTGTTACTTCTGTATCTATATCATTAGCCTTTAATATCTTTTCCTTATAATTTTGATGTACTGTACACTCTTTAGCTACTAAGAATCTTGTTCCAACTTGAACGCCTTCAGCACCTAACATAAATGATGCAGCCACACCTCTTCCGTCACCTATACCACCTGCTGCTATAACTGGAATATTAACAGCATCTACAACTTGTGGCACTAATGTCATAGTTGTTAATTGTCCTACATGACCGCCTGATTCAGTTCCTTCTGCAATAATTGCATCAGCTCCCGCTTTTTCCATTCTTTTTGCTAAAGCTACTGAAGCTACAACTGGTATAACTTTGATTCCATGAGCTTTCCATTTTTCCATGTATTTTCCTGGGCTTCCTGCACCAGTTGTAACAACGGATACGCCTTCTTCGCATACCAAATCAGCTATTTCATCAGCATTTTCTGCTCTTAGCATTATATTAACTCCGAATGGTTTACTCGTCATTTCCTTAGCTTTTTTTATTTGCTCTCTTACCCATTCAGTTGGCGCCGCACCTGTTATTATTCCAATCCCACCAGCTTCACTTACACCTGAAGCCAAAGAAGCATCTGCAATTCTTGCCATACCACCTTGAAATATAGGATATTTTATTTTTAATAGTTCACACACTCTATTTTTTTCCATAATAAACTCCTCCTACCATTATCAAACTACAAATTACTATCTATACTACCTTGTTACTAATACAATAATGGATCAACTATTTGTCTTTATCGTATTTAAGAGCTATCTAGATAAAATAACCTATTATATGATAAGTAATTTTACTATATATAAGATGTAATTATCAATTGCATCCCTAAAAAATTAAAAATAAGTTCATATTCTCCAATAAAATCTTTATTGACATTTTATAATTTTACCATTCTACTAATGTAGCTGCATAGGTTAATCCCCCACCAAATGCAACTAAAATAAATTTATCCCCTTTATTAATTAAGTTCTTTTCATACATTTCATTTAACACTATTGGAACTGATCCTGCTGATGTATTACCAAACCTATCTAAATTCAAATACCATCTCTCTTCATCAATTCCAAGTTTATTAGCAGCTGACTTTATAATTCTATAATTTGCTTGATGTGGAACTATATATTTAATTTCGTCTAGAGAAACTCCTGTGTCTTTTAATATTTCATTAACTGACTCTACTATTGCATTAGTAGCAAATTTGAATACTTCTCTACCGTTCATTTTAATTATTCTATCTTTTAATTGTGGTTCCTTAGTAAATGGAGTATTAAAATCAGCAGCTCCTATAGTTAAAGCTTCTCCTTTTGCTCCATCTGATCTTAAATATGATTTTATAATTCCTTTTGAGTCACTTGGTTCATTTTTAAGTACGGCTGCACCACCACCGTCACCAAAAAGAATGCAGGTTCCTCTGTCTGACCAATCCATTACTTTTGAAAGTACTTCTGCGCCTACTACTAAAGCATTTTTATAATTCATTGATTTCATCATACTATTTGCTATTTCAAGTCCATATAAGAACCCTGAACAAGCAACGCTTATATCAAAACAAGCGGCTTTGCCTGCATTTAATTTACTTTGCATTATACAAGCAACAGATGGTATGAACATATCTGGCGAAATTGTAGCAACGATTATTAAATCTAAATCTTCTGCTTTAACACCTGCTCTCTCAAGAGCAATTTTTGCTGCTTCTATTGAAATGTCAGATGTATTTTCACCTTCTGAAATTCTTCTTTCTGTAATGCCTGTCCTTTCAACTATCCAATCATTATTTGTGTCAACAAATTCACTTATCTTTTCGTTTGTAACCACTAAAGATGGTACATACGCGCCAATCCCCGCAATTGTAACATTATTCATAGTGCTCTCCTTTTTTATTCTAATTTATATTTTTCTTTAAAAAAGTCATTTATTTTATTTAAAGAGGAGATTAGAATTTCTTCCTCATCTAAACTTAAGCCTTCTATTGCATTATTTATCATTTCTCTATGAAATCTTTGATGCAGCCTAAAGGCTAACTTTCCTCTTTTAGTTAACTTTACTAAAACTACTCTTCTGTCCTCTTCTATTCTTTCTCTTTCAACATAACCTTTTTTTATTAATCTGTTAATCGCAGTTGTTAATGTACCTACAGTAATCTTTAATTTTTGAGCTATCTCTGACATTGTTCGTTCATTATACATGCCTATAACTTCTATTGTGTGTATTTCTGTTATTGAAATATCTGAAAGCACACCACTTTTTAAAGTCTGTTCTTCAATCTGTAAGACGTCATTAAATAACTGCACCAAGAGTTCATTAATCAATGTTGTTGATTTACTCATTCATCTGCACTCTCCACTTTAGCACCTAAAAATCATTTGATAATACATTTATATTTTAATGCCTTAAAATATAAAATTTCGTAACATGACACTATTTTTAGCAACTAAACTTTTAAAATGTCATACGAAACAAGTAGAATACACATTATTTATTTTTAGAAATACTTTAATTTTTATTAATACGCAAACACTAGTAATGATTTTTTCATCCTTAAAATAATATGATGTGAAAATTTTTAATATCAAATAGTTTGATAATCAAAATATACTATACTAAAAATCTGTTGTCAAATCTTTTTCAATTTTTTCCATTTTAAGCATACTTTTAATTTCCAATTTCATATGGTATAATTAATTAATAATACATAACATAATAATTAATACCTAATAATAGGAGGTGTACATATCATGACAAGAAAATTGTTTTTGGCTACAGTTTTGATGTTAGGAATTACTTTAGTTTCCTGTAATACAAAGCCTAATGATACATCTAAATCTAATGACAGCACCAATACTACTGTAGAACAAAATAATGACAGCAAAAGCTCTTCTGAAGCAAAGGACAATAAAACCAATGAAGATGCAAAGGCAAATAAGGTAAAACTTTCTATATATAATATAGATGAAAATTCTTTGGAACCTAATGAGTCAGGTACTATTGAACTTGATGCAAAATTAAGTATTGAAGATAAATTAAAAGCCTTATCAAAGGCAGTATCTGAGAAAAAATTCGACAAACTACCTATTGAAATAAAATCAATTGATACTGTTAATGGCAAGAAAGTTGCTACTATAAACTTAACTGATTCAAGCAGCAGCAAATGGGTGCCAAAATTCCAAGGATCAACTGGTGGTTCTGTTACATCTAATACACTAATCGAAAACTTCCTTCAATCTAATAACAAATCAAAGGGAGAATGGATTGATGGTGTAAAGTTCCTTTATAATAACCAACCAATAGAATACGAACATGCTTCAGATTTATCAACTGTTCAATATAGAAATTAACCGAAAGGGAGTAGACTCTGTTATTTCGGTTGCTATAGAATAGGGCTGTGGATTTCTAACATCAGAAGTTGCACCACATCCGCATGTTCCCAAGGAAACCTTGGGACAAGCAGATATGGAACAACTTCTAATGAAGAAATCCTACAGCCCTATTCTAAATGCAACACTGCATGAAAGAGTCTACTCCCTTTCTGGTATTGCATATATTTATAGTGATAGACCCCCTATAACTCAGACTCATGCGGAACAACTTTTACTCAAGAAATCCTATAGCCGTTTTTCTAATACAACACTGCGCAAAAGAATAACTTTTCTTTCTGGTGTAGAATTTATTTCAAAGTATAAACACAATATGTAGATATATCTATCAACGCATGATTTAAATTCATGTTAAATCAACATAAATTAGGTATATTTAGATAAATAACATTTAAGCCATAAAAAACACCTATAGCAGGTGTTATAAACATTGAATATTTAATTTTATATTTCACATAATAGTTATTTTTCTTTCCAACTATTGAACTTTTCTTGGTTCTATAAAAACTTCTGTTTTACCAAGTACTACAAGTTTATATTGAGGTTCTAAAGGTATTAAATTAAAACTTCTTATAATTGGTGATAATCGTAGAGATTGCATTATAACATAATCTTCATTAAAAATAATTATATATGCATCTTCTGTTGACGAAACATTTGTGATGTTATAAAGATTGTCTGGAGAAACCCGAAGATCAGCTAATGTATAAACTCCTTCTTTTATAACATTAGTAATATTTACAGCAAAAGTTATAACTCCAAAAAAGTTAAATGATAGACCTAAAAAAATTAAGAATAATACAATAAATTTCTTCATTACACACCTCTCCTTTAGATATATCTTGTGTAATAAATATTGTAATATTCAAGTAAGTCACATCATAAATCTAAATTACTGCTCTTTATCCATAATTAATTCTTTATATTCTTTTAGTTGTCTTATGGGATCTAGTTCATTATCTTCTTTCATGTAATCTAGGAAAAACTCATTTAGTTCTATGCTCTTAACTATATCCTGAAACGCTTTTAGATTTTCTTCTATGTTAACGTAGAAACATCCTCTATTATAGTATAAAAAGCCTTCGTCACTATTTTCTCTTATTCCTTCACTAATTATTTCTATAGCTTTATTAAAATCCCCCTCTTCTCTATATATAACAGCTAAATTTAAAAAGCTATAGGGATACTCAGGATTTTCTTCAATTGACCTATTATAGTACTCTATACTTTCTGTAACTCTATCTAGCTTATTTAATATTACTGCCTTATTAAATAGCGCCTTATAATTCTTGTTATCTACTTTTAGTGCCTTATCTATGTAATGCAAGGCCTTTTCATTTCTATCGATTTCTTCAAGAATACAGGACACATTAACATAAGCCCAAAAGTCATTTGGATTTATTTCAATTGCTTTCTTATAATAAAGTATTGCTTTATCCTTTTCCCCAAATTCATCATATATATTTGCCAGGAAGAAATACGCCTTATCATAATTAGGATTTTTGTCTATTGCTTTCTCATAATAACTTTTAGCTTTTTCTAATTCACCATTTTCATCATATATTATAGCTAAACCATAATATGCTATTGCCTCATCTTCATCTAGCTCAATTACTTCTAAATATTTCTTTTCTGCTTCATCTGAAAATCCAATTTCATCATATAATAAGGCCATGTCCATAAGCAAATCAGTATCTTGTTTTCCCATACTTAGCGCATAAGCTTTTTTATAAAACGTTAGCGCCTTTAATTTATTATTTTCGGTTCTTAAATTTCTCGCCATATTTAAATAATTATTGTATAAATAATTCTTATTTTCCATCTTGTCTCTTCATCCATTCATTTTAATCGTACTGTAAAACTTATTTTTTATCTCTATCCTTAAGCCCTTTTTCTAACATCACTTACCTTGGGTAATTTTTATTTCCTCACCTTTAAAAACAATCGCAAGTTTTATGATATTTTTTATTTCTTTAGCTAAAATCTCTGCACAATATTTCTTCTCTTCAATCTGCTTTAAAGCTTCTAAGGTTCCTTGTTCTACCGTTTCCTTGGATAAGTTATTTATTTTTTTAAACTCAATGATAATTCCGGGTTTTGAAATATCTTTAGGAATTATCATTACATCATATCTTCCATAACCGCTTTCTTTATTAGATTTTACCTCATGAGTATTAGAAATTGATATAAGCATACCAAGTACAAAAGCATGGTATATTTTCTCTGGCTCTTTTCCTGACACATCAAAATAACTTATATTATTAATTACGAATTCTTCAAATGCATAACTAAAATTCTCTATATCTCCAGTTATTAAATTAGCAAGCATTTCTTCATATTTCTGATTGCTCATAGTCTCTTGAAACCATTTTATTATTAGGTTTTCATAAAATATCTGCACTTCTTCATTTGGAATCTTAAGTTCACAATTCAATCTACCTCTTATAAGTTCTGTCTTAACAGCCTTCAAATATCCACTCATCAATAAAAAACTCCAAATATTTTGATTAGAATCTTCAACCTCTGCCATTACTATAGTATCATCTATTTCCTTATTTATAGATTTACCCTCTATAAGCTCTTCCAACTCAAGTTTTATTTCTTTATCACCTTTAATTAATAATCTTTTAATCAAATCATTGCTGCTACTGTTAATCCAATATGGCATAAATCCTTCTCTTGGATTCTTTAAATAGTTCAAGACTGACCAAGGGTTATATATTATTTCTCCACCAAAAACATATCCGTTATACCATTGTTTTATAATTTCAATATTTTCTTCCTCATTATAGTAATTAACTAAATCTTCAATTTCACTTTCTGTAAAACCAAATTTATCATTAAAGCTATACCTTACAATCGTATTTACTTCTGCATTATTAAGTCCTGAAAAAATACTTTCTTTTGCTACCCTAAGTATTCCTGTAATAAGAGATTTTTCAACATATGAATTATCTTTAAGAGCTGCTGTTAATAGATTTCTTATTAAGACAATCATACTATTATAATATCCACGCATATACCCTTCTTGAATCGGCACATCATACTCATCTATGAATAACATGACTTTTCTTCCGTAATGCTTATTCATATATCCCATAAGATTACTTATTCCTTCTGATAAAAGTCCTATGGATGGATTTCTTAAAATAACCTCTTTAAAGTCGTTTTTATCAAATTCTGATAACTTAGGACTATGTAATAAATATTCATGCTCCCTATATAAATTAGACAATAGCATCTTAATTCCATCTTCGAAATTATCATATGACAAATGCTTTTGATTTTTAAAGGTAATAAAAATAACTGGATATTCCCCTTGAAGCTTCATTATATCTTTTTCATTTTCTATCTTCAAACCTTTAAATAAATCCTTTGTCTCTTCCTTTGTTCTTATATCAAAAAAGTATCTCAACATACTTAAGTTTAAAGTTTTACCGAATCTTCTTGGTCTAGGTGTCAAAATTATATCTGCACTATTTTCTAAGAATTCTTTAATTAACAGGCTTTTATCTACAAAGTAATTGTTCCCTTCTATTAACTTTTTAAAATCAGATGTTCCTATTTGTATATTCTTTTTCATAACAGCACCTTCTTTCTTCTTTTAATTTACTCTCTCCATATACTATCTCTATTATATCCAACTTTATATACTATTAAAAGAAGCCTACTTTCTATAATCAATACTATAATCCGTAAATTAATATCTAAAATAACAATAAGGAAGCATATCCCCCCCTAAAACTCCAAACGATAGGTGTTAACACACTTCCTTATATAATATAAAATATACAGATAAACAAACCACGAACTAGACTAATACTTTGAAATATTCCACACATTCTCTTTCGTGAGTTATCACATAAGTATGATTTTCAATTTGTTCATCTATAAAACTTATTTTTTCTCTCTATATTTTAATATAACACTATCTTTACTTTCCTCTAAAAATAATTTAAAGAAGTAAGGACTCATCTATAATTCCTCCGAAATAAGTATATTGTTCATCTATCTTTAACATTTTCTCAAAATCCGCATTATTTCTCGCATATTTTAGTACATAATGTTGAAAATCATACCATAGATTTTCATCAATAATATATTTATTATCGCTATCAACTGCAAATCTTGCATATTTACTTGGAAAATCTTTAAATAATATAAAAGTCAAATGTATATTGTCATAGTTGTAATATAGCTTTGATAATTCTAGAATTTCCTCCTCAATCTCCAATGTATCCATGAATGAAACTTCTGGTTTGACCACAACAGCTAAGTCTATATCACTTCTATCCTTATCCCAATACTCAGTTCTGTAACTTCCAAATTCAGAAATACAAATAATGCTGTTAATCTTTTTTATTTCATTTAAAAATTCTGATTTTTCCAAAACTATCACCCCTTTAGTATCACATAAAATACTCTTTATAACTATCTAGCGACTGGCACTTATCAAAAATTATGCTTAATCTATAATTCCCACTAATTTCGCCTTAACAGTAAACTTCTAATATATTTTTCTTTTTTCCTTGAAGAGTAACAATACTTTTCTCAACCTTTCCTGATTCCCCTTTAAGTTTTCTAAGATCAAATATTAAAAGATAACCTTCAGCTAAACTATATTGGTCTAAATATTCAGCTAATTGAAGTAGTCCCTTTTTATGATATTCTTCTCCGTTCCATCTTTTTAGCTCTAATATATACATTTTTTTATTATAGGTTATGACTATGTCAAATCGCTTCTCTTCTCCACCCTGCACTTCTTTAAAGGCGAAGCCTGTTCCATTTATTATAGGACTTATAAATGCTAAAAAAACTAATCTTCCATCTGCTTCTAAAAACTCTTCTCTCTTCTCCGAATATTCATGCTTCATGAACCCCTGGAATTTTATAAGTATTTTTTCAATATCTAAATCTCCATTGCTTTTTATGAATTTTTCTCTTTCATTATAAAATCCTAAGTTTGTTGAAGTTTCTATTAATGAACTCATGTAGTTATATATTCTTTGCTCATATATTCTATTATGGATCTTTACCTTACCATTATAATTATTAAATATACCATACATTATTGCCATGTTTATAATAAAGTTATCTTGATTATAGGTAATTTCATATCCATCAAGTATTATTTTCTTTACTAATGATTTTAAATCATCATTGTTTTCTATATTTTTAATTAAACTGTCAAAATTAGTATTACTCTCTTTTAATAATTCCTTAACAGCCATATCCATATATTCTTTTTCCCACTTCAATCCATCTTCTGGCATTATTTTTTCATCTATTATTTTGCATAGCTTACTTACTAAAAACGGGTAACCTGAAGTATAAAAATAAATCCTTTCCGAAAAATAGGTTTTGTCTAAAATTACTTCTTTACTCTGAATATAATCCTCTAACATTGTGCCTATTTCTTCTGTTGAGAAACTCATATCTACGTCAAAGTCAGATGCTATATTCCAGGGACTGTTATACTTATGTTCTTCATCCGGTCTTATTTTAATCTTTAAGCTCTTTACGTCATGAACTCCCGCGAGAATTACGCTATCAAAAGTATAATCTTTACCAGCATTTCTTAGGAGATATTTATTTCTAAGCATTCCTAAAAAGCTCAAAAATAATTGATTATTGCTGCTTTTATCAACTTCATCTATCATTAAAATCACTTTTTTATTACATTTTAGAATAAACTTTGTTATTTCTCTAGATAAATTGCTAAAACTTTCAACATTGTTTTTTTGTTTTTCTAAAAATGCAGATAACTCCATATGATTTAATAATAAACTATCAGCCATAATCTGTAAAAGTTCTTTCGAAAACATTTTTTCTTCTTGAAAAACCAAGTCCCCTATCCCCTCAAAACTTATAGATATTACTAAATACTCACTATCTTTGTTTAAAAGTCTTTCAAGCATATATAATGTTGTAGTTTTTCCATATTGCCTTGGTCTATTAATAATAAAATATTTCCCTTTATTAATTAATTTCATAGTATTATCTAATTTATTTGATGTATCAACCATATAATGCATATTCGGTATGCATGTTCCCGTTACATTAAATTCTTTTTCCATCCCTAAAATCACTTCCTTACTCCATCACTATAATTATTCTATCATATTTAACTTTATTTAAACATAAACAACAAATCCAAGGTCTCAATAAATACAAAATACTTATCGTCTGGGTTATGTTTTAAGTGAATTATTTGTTGGTTATAATATAAATACCTAATGAAGAAATTAAATATATCTTTAGAACTAAAATTCTAAAATGGTTTCAGGACGAAGTAAATGACTTGAGTAAAATGTATACTGCAATAATAGAATGAGATAACCCAAACAAGAATTTGATTTATGCTTTGAAATGCTTTCTATACCAGAAAGAGAATGTACTCTTTTTCTAGCAATCGAGAAACAGAGTACCTTCTCTTTCGGTTGGTTATCGTATAAATCTAAGTTTTGCATTGTATATCTATAGATATCCAATTGTGAATAATACTATCCTATAAATACATCTATAACATTCTCGGTCTTATAATGACCATAATACCAACTATTTGTGTAAGCTGTGGATCCAAAACTTAAAGAATCAGCAATTTTATTTTCTGCTCCATCCTTTGTCTTCCACAAGCTATATGAATCTCCGTCTTTTCTTACAAATAATATTTCATCGTCTGATAAATATTTAGGCATAAAGTCAAATGATTTACTATTTGTAATTTGAGTTACCTTTTTTGTATCCGCATTTACTTGATAAATATAGTGTGGCTCACTTTCCCAATCTTTCAGACTTTGTGATATATCATCTTTTACGCTATTAGTTCCTGAATACACTATATTTTTTCCATCACCAGAGTAGTCCGGCATCATTGAAACTTGATCCTCTGGAATTAGATTTGTGAAATTGTTAGCCTGAATATTAAAAATCCCCAAAGTTTTATTAGAATACATATCTCTGTATTCACCTTTATTGACTGCAACAAGATTACTATCCACTGGATTTTGCGAAATATTATCATTATATGCTAGCGCTATCATATTATTATTTTCTATAAACTTATTGTTTAAAAGATCAAATACTGCAAATTCTGTCATATCTGCAGATATTGAAGCTGAACGGGCTTTATTCCATATATATAAATATCTATCATCACTTGAGATTTTTGAGATGTTAGGTATTGATCCAATGGATTCAAGTAATTCAGAAAATGTAGCTTTCTCACCAATGTCTTTCCCATTGCCTTCTTTACTTTCCAAAAGAACTTTCTCTTCCTTACTATCTGGATCATAACTAACTATACCAATTGATTTAATATATCGATCATTCCCTTTAGAATATTCTAGCTGTTTATTTGCATATATCTTATTTTTACTATCACAGTTAATATTAAAATAATTATATTCATTACTTATAATCTCCTCTAACTTTTTAGTATTAGCATTATACATGGACATACCTGAATTTTTAGTAGAATAAATTAAGTTCCCTGACTTGTTCCAGTCATATGACTCTACATTTTTAGATACCTCAGTAACCTCACGAGTCTCTATATTGCAAATATATAAATCATCTTCTTTAGTATAAGCAACATATAATCCATCCTTAGATATTTTCGGCAATTTAATTTTTTCGTTTTTATCAAGAATAATTGGGTTATTTTCTTTTAATTTAGACATATATAACCCGTCATCTGATACAAACACTGCAAATTCTGCTCCTTTAGCACTTTTCGAAATATCGCTATTACTAGCAAATACAGTTTTTGAAACAAGCAAACTGGTAGATGTAAAAATTATAGTTACCATAAGTGAAATGCAAACAATTATTTTCTTTGACTTTTTAAAAAACACTATATTCTTCAAACGTGTCTCAATCTCCTTTCTACTTTTACAAACTGATGCCCCTAAACTTAGGGATTTACTCTGAGAATATTCTATTAACTCTAATATAATTTCTCCATAATATTTTCTTTTCGATTTATCCATATTTTTTATAAGTTGTTCATCTAAAGACAGCTCACAAATTATATTTATCCTATTTCTAATAATATAAACAATAGGATTAAACCAATTGATTATATTTGCTAAAAGTGCAACTGCCTTCACCCACAAATCTTTACGCTTAAAATGAATCAATTCATGATCAAGTATTATTTCAAGCTTATCTAAATTATGATTCATCTTAGGAATTGTGATAGTAGGTGCTAATATTCCAGTAATCATCGGACTTTTAATGCCACCACATTCTTTTAGAATTATCTTCCTATATATATTTAATTTTTTCTTACATGTTTCAAAAACATCAAGTATCGATTCATCCTCAATGACATCACTTACACTTTTAAGTTTCTTATAAAAAGATATATATACGTAAGTTTCCTTAATTACTAGTATGAGCACACCTAATATCCATACATAAAGCAGAATATCCCTATTCATTATTTTTTCCACTGTGCTTGTTTGTTTTAAATCTACTTGACTTTGACTTACAGGTTTAAGAGTACCATCTACTTGCGAAATATTTATATCATCACTTTTATCATTTATCTTCAGCATCTTTTCATAATTTTGCGCTGCTACCGTATTTGTATCCTGCATTGATAAATAATTCTTATGTTCCACCATCTGAGGTAATTTAACAAAACTGCCAATAGGTATAATAAAAATTAAAAGTGTTATAAACAACATATAATAATTCCAAGTAGCACTAAAAGTTTTCTTGATAAATGGCTTAAATAAACAAAGTATTAAAAACATAAAGCTGCCTGCCAGTGACATTTGCAGAATCGAATTTAGAATCTCCATATGTCTACACCTCTTTAAGCCATTCTTTCAACTCTGCTATATCTTTATTACTTATTTTCTTATTATTAAATAATGTTGCCATAAAGTTTCTAACTGATCCTTTATGCATATCTTCTAAGAAATTATCAGTTTGAATAGCTCTGTATTCTTCTTCTGTAATTTTAGGAAAATAATTATTTAACTTTCCTACTTTAGTCACGCTCAAAATCCCCTTTTCAGTTAATCTTGATATTAACGTCATTATTGTTGTTACCTTCCATGAATTTTCCTTTGGAAGCTCTTCTAAAATCTCGGCCGTAGTAATTTGCTCATTCTTTTTCCATATTATTTTCATTATTTCCATTTCCGCATCTGAAATCTTCCCTAATTTCATATATAATCATCCCCATAATTAAATTCTACAAGACGTAGTATATTTATATACTACATCTTGTAGAATCCACTGTCAATATATTCCTTAAAAACTATTTTAATATTCAGTTATCCAGCTTTAAAGCTATGATTATAATCATCTTTTTTTGTGTTTTAAGTACATCGTAAAGTCTAATTATAAGGAATCATGCTTCCCTAACTATAGATAACCCAAACAATAATTTGATATATACTTTGAAATATATTCCTCACCAGAAAGAAAGGGTATTCTTTTGCGCACCGTTGCATTGAGAAACCTGCTATAGTATTTCTTCAGTAAAAGTTGTTCCATCCTTGCGTGTCACGAGCTTGCCTCGGGAACAGGCTGGGATGGGTACAACTTTTACTGTTAGAAATCCATAGCAGGTTTCTCTCGCAACCGAGCAACAGAATACCCTTTCTTTCGGCGAGTTACATTTATAATTCTAAGTTACACATTGTTTATCTATATCTACTTTATTTATGTGTTCCAATATCTTTTCTACAATATGCACCTTCAAAAGTAACATATTTAATATTTCCGTAAGCATCGCTTCTAGCTTCTTCTAAAGTTTTTCCAACACCAACAACAGATAATACTCTTCCGCCATTTGTCTTTAAAACTCCATCTTCAGCCTTAGCTCCTGCTAAAAACACCTTATCTTTTACTTTTTCATCTATAGTTATTTCATATCCTTTTGTAAATTCCCCTGGATAGCCTTTTGACGCCAATACAACATTTATACAAACTCCATCATTCCATTTGATGGTAGTCTTATATAATTCTTCTCTTAATGCAGCTTCAATAACTTCAACTAAATCACTTTCCATTAAATAAAGAACAGATTGAGTTTCTGGATCTCCCATTCTAACGTTATATTCTAGAAGGTAAGTCCCTTTATTAGTGATCATAATTCCAAAGAAAATTATCCCCTTATAGTCAAAGCCCTCTTCTCTAATACCAGTTAATGTATTAGCCATTATATTGTCTTCAAAGTCTTTCATTACTTCTTCAGTAACATAAGGATTTGGAGCTAATACTCCCATTCCGCCAGTATTTGGGCCCTTACCGCCATCAAATATCTGCTTATGGTCTTTTCCTGACATAAATGGAATAATTGTCTTTCCATCAGTTATAGAAAGAATTGACGCTTCAACTCCTTCAAGGAATTCTTCAATAACTATTTTTTGACCTGCTCCATCAAATATATCATCCAACATATATGACTTTACAGCATCTATTGCTTCTTCCTTATTTGCACATATAGCAACACCTTTACCAGCAGCAAGTCCATCAGCTTTTATAACAGTTGGATATGGACATGTTTCTAAATACTTTAGAGCTTCATCCGCCTTAGTGAAGGTTTCATATTCTGCAGTTTTAACGCCATACTTTTTCATGAATTCCTTTGAAAAACTTTTGCTTCCCTCAAGCATTGCTCCATTTTCAGCTGGTCCAAATATCTTTAAACCTTCTTTTTTGAACTTATTAACAATACCTTTTGTTAAAGGATCTTCAGGCCCAACTATTGTAAGGTCTATAATTTCTTTTCTTGCAAAGTTAACTAATTCATCAAAATCTGTTATATTAATATTTTCACATTTATTTTCAAATGCAGTACCACCATTACCTGGTGCAACAAAAATTTTCTCAACCTTTTCACTTTTAGCTAATTTCCAAGCTAAAGCATGTTCTCTACCACCTGAACCGATTAAAAGAAGTTTCATATAATATACCTCCAAAACAATTTTCTATTGAGAACTTAAATTATGCTCAACCTAGAAATTGAATACATGTTTATAACCTCAAGGGTCATAATATGAAATAGGCATTTCAAAATAGGATTGTTAGGTTCTTAATGACTGGTCATTCCATTTACTGCTTGTCACAATAAAATTGGGAGCATACAGAAATTGAGCAACCAGATATTTAGAACCTTCAGCTTATTTTCATAGTCCTATGGAATAAACATGTATTCAATTTCGGTGATTATACACATAGGTTCGATTATGACTTAGGAACCTTATATAGATAAAACAATTATAAACTATACTTATACTTTTAAATACATTCCAACTAGAAATAAGTGACATACTTTTGTGGAATGTTTCATTGGAAATTTTGATGGCTGTAATTCTTAGGCTATAAGTTGTTCCAAATGTGATAGTTCAAAGCTTGTTCTTTGAAGCTCTCACTTTGGTGCAACTTATAGCCTTAGAATTACCCATCAAAATTCCCAAGAAACTGGAACAAAAGTATGTTACTTATTTCGGTGAATTATTGCATAAGTATAAGTTCACAGTTATTTATCTATATTAATGTTTAAAGTGTCTATATCCTGTTAATACCATTGCTATTCCGTGTTCATTACAAGCATCTATTGATTGTTGATCATTCATAGATCCACCTGGTTGAATTATAGCTTTTATACCAGCTTTTGCAGCTTGATCTACTACATCTCTAAATGGGAAGAACGCATCTGATGCAAGGATTGTAGCGCCTTGACCTCTCTTTAAAGCATCTTCAGTTGGCCAGATTCTATTAACTTGACCACCGCCAATTCCAAGTGCTATTCCGTCATGAGCGACAACTATCGCATTAGATTTAACATATTTAACTACTTTCATTCCAAATAATAAATCTTTCATTTCTTCGTCAGTTGGTTTCTTTTCAGTTACAACTTTAATTTCTTCAATTAGCTTATTATCTTCTTCTTGAACAAGCATAGCTCCATCAACTGTAACCATATATTTATCAGCTTTTGGTGTATTGTTGAATTTAAGAACTCTTAAGTTCTTTTTAGATTTTAACACTTCTAAAGCATCTTCATCATATTCTGGTGCTGCAATTACTTCTAGGAATATTTTAACCATTTCTTCTGCAGTCTTCTTATCTACTTTTCTATTAAATCCAATGATTCCACCGAATATTGAAGTTGGGTCTACTTCATATGCCTTCATATAAGCTTCATATGAGTCTTTTCCAACTGCAACGCCACAAGGTGTATTATGTTTCAATGCACAACAAGCTGGTTCATCAAATTCATTAGCACATTTCCATGCTATATCAACATCTTTGAAATTATTGTAAGATAATTCTTTACCATTTAGCATTTCAAAAGTGTTCATAGCCCCATCAAGCATAGTAGATGAATAAACTGCTGCACTTTGATGTGAGTTTTCACCATATCTTAAACCTTGCATCTTTTTGTATGATACAGAAAGATATTCTGGATACTCTTCTTCATCTGCAAGTAAAAAGTTTGAAATTGCTCCATCATAAGCACTCATTAAGTTAAACACTTTTCCTGCTAATTTCTTCTTTGTCTTTAATGAAGTTTCGCCACTAGCTTCAATTTCATCCATTACAACTTTATAGTCATTCTTATCAGAAATAACTACAACATCTTGGAAGTTTTTAGCTGCAGCTCTAAGCATTGTAGGACCACCAATATCTATAAATTCAACTTTTTCTTCAAATTCTAAATCTTCTTTAACTTTTTCGAAGAAAGGGTATAAATTTACAACAACATAATCTATTGTATGAATGTCTCTTCCTTTTAATGTATTCATATGTTCTTCGTTATCTCTTATTGCGAGTATTCCTGCATGGACTAATGGATGAAGAGTCTTAACTCTGCCATCTAACATTTCAGGAAAATTAGTAACTTCATTAACTTCGATTACATTTACTCCATTTTCCTTTAAGTATTTATAAGTTCCACCAGTTGATATAATTTCAACATCTTTAGATACTAAAAATTTAGCAAAATCTAAAACTCCATCTTTATCAAAAACACTTATTAATGCTCTTTTTTTCATAAAAACCCCCAGAAATTAGTCATCAGCTAGAAGTAAGCACAGTTAAACATTAAAATAAAACTCCCCCTACAGAGTTTCATTTTAATTATTAACTATATACTGCCGCCGTAACTAGATTTATTTTTGTTTTATAAATTATAATTATTTATTTTCTAATATTTTAGCTTTTCCATCAACAAATTCTACTTTACCTTCACTTAATAATTTAATAGCCTCCGGTAATATTACATGTTCTTTTTCCAAAATTCTTTTTTGAAGAGTCTCAGCAGCATCTTCAAAATAAACTGGAACAGCTTCCTGAAGTAATATTGCTCCTCCATCAACCTCTGAATTTACAAAGTGAACTGTACATCCTGAATATTTAACACCGCTCTTAATTACTGCCTCATGAACCTTTAATCCGTACATTCCTGGACCGCAAAAAGAAGGAATCAGAGATGGATGAATATTTATGATTTTATTATCAAACTCTTTTAATATTTCTCCATCTAGAATTGATAAAAATCCAGCAAGTACTATTAAATCAACTTTACCCTTTGTTAATTCTAATATCTTATCTGAAGATTTATCTCCATACTCGCGTCTTGTTACAACAAATGTTTCTATATTATGTTTTTCCGCTCTCTCTAAAGCATAAATATTATCTTTGCTACCTATAACCATTTCTATTTTAACATCTAAATATTTATTTTCCACTGCATCTATTATAGATTGAAGGTCTGTTCCTCCCCCCGAAACCAAGACCGCTATTTTAAACAAATACCGTCACCTCCAGATGTTACATATCCTATTTCATAAGCTTTTTCTCCCATTTCTTCTAAAGCCTCTATAATAGGTTTAACATCTTCGTCTTTAACAGCAAGAACAAATCCAATTCCCATGTTAAAAGTATTGTACATATGCTCTTTATCTACACCTTTTTCAATAATTCTTTTAAATATATCTGGAAGTGGATATGAATCCTTATTAATTACAGCAGTAAATTCTCCTCCATTGAACATTCTTGGAACGTTCTCAATAAATCCACCACCTGTAACGTGTGACATTCCCTTAATTTCATAGCTTTCTAATAATTTAAGGATAGGTTTTACATAAATTTTAGTTGGAGTAATTAATGTCTTCCAAACTTCTTCACCATTAAATTCTTCATTTAAATCTGGAAATACTTTTCTGATTAATGAATAACCATTAGAATGAACTCCTGATGAAGCAATTCCTATTAGCTTATCGCCTTCTTTAATATTACTTCCATTTATAATTTTATCTTTATCAGCAATACCAACCGCGAATCCTGCCATGTCATATTCACCTTCTGCATAAAAACCTGGCATTTCTGCTGTTTCTCCACCAATTAGAGCACAGTCAGAATCAACACATCCATCTGATATTCCTTTAACTAAATCTGCTGCAACTTCAGCTTCAAGCTTTCCACAAGCTATATAATCTAAGAAAAATAATGGCTTTGCTCCATGACATAAAATATCATTTACACACATAGCTACACAGTCGATTCCTACTGTATCATATTTTTTATTCTTAAATGCAATTTCAAGCTTTGTACCTACACCGTCAGTTCCAGATACTAAGACTGGTTTCTCGTAACCTGATGGTAATTCAACCATTCCTGCAAAGCTTCCAAGCCCATTTAAGACATACTGACTCATAGTTCTTGCCGCATATTCCTTTATAAGTTTAACTGATTTATATCCTTCTTCTATGTTAACTCCTGCTTCTTTATAAGTAATCATTTATTAATCCTACCTTTCAAGATCTTCTACTGGTGCTGCAACTGGATAAACTCCATTAAAGCATCCCATACAAAATTCTTCTCTATCATCGCAACTCTTATAAACGCCTTCTTCACTTAAGTACCCTAAATAATCTGCTCCAATCATATCTCTGATTTCTTCTACAGTATTATTAGCAGCAACAAGTTCACTTCTATAAGGTGTATCTATTCCAAAATAACATGGATATTTAACACTTGGAGATGCAATTAAGAAACTAACTTCTTTTACTCCTGCACGTCTAAGTGATTCAACTAAATGTTTTGAAGTAGTACCTCTTACTATTGAATCATCAATAAGTATTACTCTTTTTCCGTCTAAATTGACTTTTAAAGGGTTTAATTTTACCGCAACAGCTCTTTCTCTTATTTCCTGAGATGGTGAGATAAACGTTCTTCCAACATATCTATTTTTAATAAATCCAGTATCATATGGTATTCCAGATGCTTTAGCATATCCTATAGCTGCTGGTATTCCTGAATCCGGAACAGCAATAACTAAATCTGCATCTAGTGGATGTTCTTTAAATAGTTGTTCTCCTGCTTTTACTCTTGTTGTATGAACTTCAAGTCCATCAATTTTCGAGTCTGGTCTAGCAAAATATATATATTCAAAAGCACATGTTTGACATTTAGTGTTTTCAGAATATCTATATGAATTTATTCCTTCTTTATCTATTATAACTATTTCCCCTGGTTCTATGTCTCTTACGTGCTCAGCACCTACTGCATCTAAAGCGCAACTTTCTGAAGTTAATATATACCCTTCATTAATTTTCCCCAAACAAAGCGGTCTTATTCCATGTGGATCTCTAGCCCCAATTAATTTATCTTTTGACATAATAGTTAATGCAAACGACCCTCTTATAGCTGACATAGCATCAACAACAGCCTTTGCAAAACCTTTTTTTGCACTTCTTGCTATTAGGCAGGCAATTACTTCCGAATCAGTTGTAGTATGAAAAATTTGTCCTGCATCTTCAAGCAATTCTTTTATTACATCAGCATTTACTAAAGTTCCGTTGTGAGCCATAGCTATTGGACCCATTTTTGACGTAGCTAGTATAGGTTGAGCATTTTCAATACCCTTACCGCCAGCAGTCGAATACCTTACGTGACCTACAGCTATATGTCCTTTTAACTTATCTAAATCATCTTGCTTAAATGCTTCTGTAATTAAACCTAAACCTTTGTGTATATCTATTTTTTCTCCGTCTGCAACTGCTATTCCTGCACTTTCTTGACCTCTGTGTTGAAGTGCATACAGTCCATAATAAGTCATCGATGCAACATCTATTGGCTCATTAGCATAAACCCCAAAAACTCCGCACTCATCCTTAAACTTATCATTACTTGGATCCATTATTAATTCAAAATTTGGATTACTCATTTACACAATCCTCTCATTATCATTTTTGATTAAAAATGAATAATGAATAGTGAACAATTATGGATAAAATCTCCTTTGGAGATTTCCTCCTTAATCATTCATTATTAATTATTCATCATTCATTACTTAGAGATTCTCTTTAATATTTCAACGTAAGCGTCTTTAACGTTACCTAAATCTCTTCTAAATCTGTCTTTATCTAATTTTTCACCTGTAGTTGCATCCCAGAATCTGCAAGTATCTGGTGAAATTTCATCAGCTAAGACTATAGTTCCATCAGCTAATCTACCAAACTCAATCTTAAAGTCAATTAAGTTGATGTTTTGTTCTTTAAATACTGCTTTTAATACATCATTTATTTTAGCTGTCATATCATACATTACTTTTAATTCTTCAAAAGTTGTTGCTCCGATTCCAACTGCATGATAATCATTTATTAATGGATCTCCTAATGAATCATCTTTATATGATAATTCAAATACTGTAGTCTTAAGTGCAAATCCTTCTTCAAGACCTAATCTCTTAGCCATGCTTCCTGCTGCAACATTTCTTACGATTACTTCAAGTGGTACAATTTCAACCTTCTTACATAATTGTTCTCTATCATTTAGTTTTTCTATAAAATGAGTTTTAACTCCTGCTTTTTCTAATAATTCAAATATAACTGAAGTTATAGCATTATTCATAACACCTTTGTCTTCGATTTGACCTTTCTTTTCTCCGTTAAAAGCTGTCGCATCATCTTTGTAATATACAATTACTTCGTCTGCCTTATCTGTTGCATATATTTTCTTTGCTTTACCTTCATACATCATTTCTAATTTTTCCATTATAGTTCTACCCCTTCCGCATTTTCCTCAATGAATTTTTTCTTCATATCTGCTCTGAATTCTTTTAATTTATTTTTTAATTCATTATTATTAACTGATAACATTTGAACTGCTAACATTCCTGCATTATAGCTGTTATTAATTCCAACAGTTGCAACTGGAATTGATTTTGGCATTTGCACTATAGAATATAACGCATCTAGACCTTCAATAGCGGCCTTAACTGGAACTCCTATTACTGGAAGTATTGTCTTCGAAGCTATTACCCCTGGTAAGTGAGCTGCAAGACCTGCTCCTGCTATAATAACTTGGCAGCCTTGTTCTTGAATTTCTTCTAATGTTTCTTCTAATTTTTCTGGCACTCTATGAGCTGAAAGAATAAACGCCTTGTATTCTATTCCGAATTCCTTTAAAGCATTTGCAGCTCCTCTCATCACTTCTGTATCAGATTTACTTCCAAAAAATATTGCTACTTGCATTTTAAGCCTCCTATTTTTTATATGTTAAACTATTTTTATTCTTATATTTCTTTGCTATATAGATTGAACTCCTTCTAAATGAAACCCGACTCAAATTCGTTCGCTGGGTAAGTGACTCACACAAAATCATAGATTGCACTGTGTGAAAGTTCGAAGAACGAAATGTAAAATTTCGATTCTCACTTTTGGTTCGCTACTTAAAATAATTTACCCCTGCTTTGAATATCTTTTGATCAAAGTCTCCTGGAATATTTCTATATAAATCTGTTCCTATTCTTTCGCTATGAGCCATCTTACCTAGAACTCTTCCATCTGGACTTGTTATACCTTCAATTCCATACATTGATCCATTTGGATTGAATGGCATATTTAAAGATACATTTCCGTCAAAGTCAACATATTGAGTTGCTACTTGACCGTTAGCTATTAATTCTTGAATTAAGCTTTCTGGCGCAACAAATCTTCCTTCACCATGTGAAATTGCAACTGAATGTATATCTCCTAAATTAACTTCGCTGAACCAAGGTGATTTATTTGATACTACCTTTGTACTGATAATTGAAGACATATGTCTATTTATATTGTTATAAGTTAATGTTGCCATATCTTCTTTTATATCTACAATTTCTCCGTATGGTACTAAACCTAACTTAATTAAAGCTTGGAAGCCGTTACAAATACCAATAGCTAATCCATCTCTATTCTTAAGTAATTCCATTACACTATTGCTTATCTTTTCATTTCTAAGAGCATTAGCAATAAATTTACCTGAACCATCTGGTTCATCCCCTGCTGAGAATCCTCCTGGGATCATAAGAATTTGAGCAGTACTTATTTCTTTTGCAAGTCTTTCAATTGATTCATTAAGTGCTTCCTTAGTAATATTTCTAAATACTACTTGAGTTACTTCTGCTCCTTCTTTTTCAAATGCTCTAGCACAATCATACTCACAGTTGTTTCCTGGGAATACAGGGATTACAACCTTTGGCTTAGCTATTTTAATAGCAGGTGAAAGAATTGATTTATTATCATATAAAACAGTTTCCACTTTTTCGTGAGCATCTTTTGTTTTAATTTTAAATACTGATTTTAATTTTTCTTCGTATGTTTTTTCTAAAGCTTCTATATCTAAGTTCAAATCATATTCCTTAGAAATTATAACTGCTGAACTTATTGTCTTACCAACTTCTTTATATAAACATTCTTTGAATTCTTCTTCTACATTAACACCATTTTTAACTTCTAATACTATAGTTCCATAGTTAAATGCAAATAATTCATCTTTTGTTAAGTTTTCAATTTCTGCACCAATTCTATTTCCTAGTGTCATCTTAGTGATAGCTTCAGAAACTCCACCGTATTTAACTGCTGATGCTGAAATTACTTTTCCATCTTGAATTAAGTTGTATAATACTTCTAAATTCTTCTTAAGCGTTTCGATATTTATTGTTCCATCTCCCAGCTTTTCAGTTTGAAGTAAAACTAAACTTGATCCTGCTTCTTTAAATTCTGGTGATATTATATGTCTTGCCTTTTCTACTCCTACAGCAAATGATACTAATGTTGGAGGTACATCTAAATCTCCAAAGCTTCCTGACATAGAATCTTTACCGCCAATTGCCGCAGTTTCAAATGCCATTTGAGCTTCGTATGCACCAAGTAATGCTGCAAATGGTTTACCCCATCTTGAGCTTTCGCTGCCTAATCTTTCAAAATATTCTTGGAAAGTTAATCTGGCTTTTCTGTAATCTCCACCCATAGCTGCAAGTTTTGATATACTTTCAATAACTGCATAATATGCCATGTGATATGGGCTCCAAGTACCAAGTTCAGGATTAAATCCAAATGTCATTAATGTAGCATCTGAGCTTTCTCCATCAAGAACAGGAATCTTAGCTGCCATTCCTTCAGCTGGAGTCTTTGCATATTTACCACCAAATGGCATAAGTACTGTTCCATGTCCTATTGTTGCATCAAATCTTTCTGATAATCCTTGTTGTGATGAAACATTTAGTTTCTTTAAGTTATTTACCCATTCTTCTTTAACATTAATATCTGCTACTACATATGGATAATCAGCTGGTGCTTTAACTGTAACATTCGTTTTTTGAGTAGCTCCGTTTGTATCTAAGAAGGTTCTCTTTAAATCAACTATTTGTTTGCCTCTCCAGAATAGTCTTAGTCTATCTGTATCAGTAACATGTGCAACCAAAGTAGCCTCTAAATTTTCTTCATTTGAAAGTCTGATAAATTCATCTGCATCTTCTTTTGTTACAACAACTGCCATTCTTTCTTGTGATTCTGAAACTGCAAGTTCTGTTCCATCTAAACCTTCATATTTCTTTGGAACTTTATCTAAATCTATATCTAATCCTCTGCAAAGTTCTCCTATTGCAACTGAAACCCCACCTGCACCGAAGTCGTTACATCTCTTGATCATTTTAGCTACTGTTGCATTTCTAAATAATCTTTGAAGCTTTCTTTCAGTAGGTGCATTACCTTTTTGAACTTCAGCTCCACATTCATTAATTGAATCTACTGTATGTTCCTTTGATGAACCTGTAGCTCCACCAACACCGTCTCTTCCTGTTCTTCCACCAAGTAAGATAATAACATCGCCTAGCTTAGGCTCTTCTCTTACTACATTTTCTTTAGGTGCTGCTGCAATAACTGCTCCAACTTCCATTCTCTTAGCTGCATAGTTTGCATGATACACTTCTTCAACTTGACCTGTTGCAAGACCAATTTGATTTCCATATGAACTGTATCCATGAGCTGCTCCAAGTGTTATTTTTCTTTGAGGAAGTTTTCCTTCTAATGTATCTTCAACTGGTACTGTTGGATCTGCTGCCCCTGTAACTCTCATTGCTTGATATACATATGTTCTTCCTGAAAGTGGATCTCTTATAGCACCACCAAGACATGTTGCTGCCCCACCAAAAGGTTCAATTTCTGTTGGGTGATTATGTGTTTCATTCTTAAACATTACTAAGTAATCTTCCATGCCTTTTTCTGTTTCAATTCTTACATTAATCGAACATGCATTTATTTCCTCAGAAATATCTAAATCCTCAAGCTTACCTCTTTTTCTAAGTTCCTTCATAGCAATTACTGCCATATCCATAAGAGTTTTGCTCTTTTCTTTATCCCCATAAACATAGTCTCTTGATTTCAAATATCCTTCATAACTCGCTTTTATTGGAGCTGTGAATTTATTATCTTCAATTTGAACATCTTCCAAAATCGTTGAGAATGTTGTATGTCTACAGTGATCTGACCAATATGTATCTATAACTTTAATTTCAGTTATACTTGGATCTCTTTGTTCTCCTTTAAAGTAATCTTGAATCATAAGAAGATCATCAATGCTCATAGCCAAGCCTTGTTCGCTATGGAATTCTTTTAATTGATCTAACGACTTGTTGATAAATCCATCTAATATTTGGACATCTTTAGGTATGTTTGAAGGTACTGATAATTCTTTGCTATCAATTGTAACTTCTCTCGAATCGACTGGATTGATATAATATTTTTTAATTCTATTTACATCATCTTTTGAAAGGTTTCCTTTTAATATTACTACCTTAGCTGATTTAATTTCGACCTTGTCTTCAGCTGTTAAAAGAGCTAAACATTCAGAAGCTGAATCTGCTCTCTGATCGTATTGACCTGGTAAGTATTCTACGGCAAAGGCTTCTTCCCCTTTATTAATTGGTAATTCTGCTTCATACACTATATCTACTGTTGCTTCAGAAAAAATTGTATGTAATGCTCTCTTATAATATTCTTCAGATATATCTGAAATAATATACTTATTTACAAGTCTTACATCTTCCAATGCAAATATCCCTAAGTTTTCTTTAAAATCATTTAATAAACTTTGGGCTTCTACATTAAATCCTTTTTTCTTTTCAACGAATACGCTTCTAATATCTAACATCTTAATTCCTCCAAAAATATTATAAGATTTAGCCTAATCACTACTTCTTTGTAATGGCGAATGTTTTTAATCAACGCTCCACTAACTTTCGTATCGATACTTTAAGATTATCATCTAACACGTATGATGTCAACTCATATTGTGTAAAATTTTATTTATTTTTGCTTTTTTACGAATTTTAATTCTTTTTTTCTTTTTTATAGTTCGTATTTAGTTGTGTATACGTTATATTCAATTACAAGTAAAACATTTCTTACATTTGCTTACGTAAATTGTTTTGTAATATATAATACACAAAAAAAGACTGTCTCAAAATAAAAAATTATTTCGAGACAGTTCATATTTTATCCAATATTTTTTAGATTTATGTTAATAATTCATTAAATGAAATATTAATCTTCTTATTTGTTTTATCCAATGTACATTAATACAAGACTGAAAATTTACTAAACTCTAACAAAAATAAAGAGTCATAAGATTAATCTTATGACTCAATAGTTACTATCTGTCGAAGTTTCTGTTGTTTCTTTGTTGCTTTCTAGCTCTTCTACAATCTGGACATCTAACTGGATCGTTATCAAATCCTTTTTCTTTGTAGAATTCTTGTTCTCCAACTGTGAAAGTGAATTCCTTTCCACAATCTTTACATACTAAAGTTCTATCTTCCATTATAAAAATCCTCCCTTTTTCCAAAGATTATAACCCGATACTTGACCCAATCTCTGAAACAGAGGCTAATGTGCAGTATTGATTAAATCTTGAATTATCTTACTCTTTAAGAATACCACACTTTATCTTATAATTCAACAGAAATTATTACAATCAAATTGATAATTATAAACCTTATCAGTTTATAATATAATAAAATTATTCAATTTTATTATATTATTTATCAAAGCATTTACATAAATGTATATCAATCTATTATTTAGTATTCTTATTAATTCTCAAAGATTAATCCCTCTTGAAGTTTTCCTGAATCCATTGATACAATTCTATCTGCTACGTTTTTAGCAAAGTCCATATCATGAGTTATAATCATCATGCTCATACCTTTGGTACTTAAGCTCTTTATCAATGTTGCAACTTCTCCTGTAAGCCCTGGATCTAACGCAGATGTTGGTTCATCAAAGCACATAATGTTTGGTTCTAACACCAATGCCCTTCCAATTGCAACTCTTTGTTTCTGTCCGCCTGATAATTCAAATGGGTAATTATCTTTTTTTTCTAGCAAATTCAAAAACCCAAGTGTTTCTTCTGCTTTCTTAATCGCTTCATCTTTTGTCCATCCCAGTACTTTTTGAGGCGCTTCTATTAAATTTTCTAAAACAGTCATATGTGGAAATAGGTTAAAGTTCTGAAATACTAATCCTATATCTTTTCTTATTTCTCTAAGCTCTTTTTTATCCACATACTTTCCATCTTTACATAAGAACTTCCCGTTAATTTCGATATTTCCTTCATCACAAAGTTCTAATGCATTTACACATCTAAGTAACGTAGTTTTTCCGCCACCAGAATGACCTACAACAACTAATATTTCACCTTTTTTTATTTCAAGGTTAACCCCTTTTAAAACTTCTGTATTCCCAAATTTCTTTTTTACATTACTAACTTTAAGCATAACTTTTCCTCCAGATTACTTATAGTAGTCATATTTCTCTTCGATTTTCTTTAACACTTGGCTCAAAATTGCTATTACTAGCAAATACACAACTCCAACTATTAAAAGCGGCATTAAAGATACATCTCTATTTGCAGCCATTTTACCTATCTTTAGCATCTCATCTAATCCTAATACGTATACTAAAGAAGTATCTTTTACTAAGGTAGTTACTTCATTTGCAACTGGAGGAATAACTCTTTTAAATGCTTGTGGAAGTATGATTCTGAAAAATATATCTTTTGAACTCAAGCCTAAAACTTGAGCTCCTTCTACTTGTCCATTATCAACAGACATTATTCCTGCTCTAAATATTTCTCCAAAGTAAGCACCATAATTTAAAGTAAATGCAAGAATCGCAGCCGGAAACCTATCGAATGTAATTCCTATTATAGGTAATCCAAAGAAGATTACAATAATTTGCAATAATAGAGGAGTACCTCTCATTATAAGAACATATGCCCCGCTCACTTTGCTTAATATTAGAGATTTAGATGTTCTCATTACGGCTATTACTATTCCAAGTGGAATAGATAACAGTAATGTCATTGCAAATATTTCTAATGTGACTTTAAGCCCCTCTAATACTTGAGGCATTATTTCTAAAATATAACCCAAGGTTATTTCCTCCCCTTTATTGTTTCCATTATTTAAGTATACTATTTAACAAGTATATCTTGTTCAAACCATTTTTTTGATATTTCACCAGCAGTTCCATCTGCTATCACTTCACCTAAAGCTTTATTAAAAGCTTCAACAAACTTAGTGTCACCTTTTCTAATTCCAACACCATATTGCTCGCTTCCAAAGTTTTCAGTTAAAACTTTATACTTTTCTACGCCTCTAGCTTTCATGTAATATCTAGCTAAAATTTCATCTACAACAATAGCATCTAATCTTTTTGCTTCTAAATCCATTAATGCAGCGTTATTATCATCAAATGTAACTAATTTTCCACCATCAAAACTCTTTAATACATTTGCCTCAGCTTCTACTGCGTCAACTGCTGTTGATCCATTTTGAGCACCAACTTTTTTCCCTGCTAAATCTGCTTTAGTCTTTACATTAGAATCTGCTAAAGTAACTATTACTTGAGTATTATTTAAATAAGCTTTTGAAAATTCAACTTTTCCTTTTCTTTCATCCGTAATTGAATATCCATTCCATATTAAATCTATATTTCCATTATTAAGTTCAGTTTCTTTCATACTCCAATCAATCGACTGGAACTTAACCTTTTTATTAAGTTTTTTAGCAACAGCATTTGCTAAATCCACATCAAAACCAACTATTTCTCCACTTTCGTTTTTGAATCCCATTGGAACAAAAGTATCATCTAAACCTATTACTAATTCATCTTTATCTAATGTGCTGCCTGCAGACTTAGTTTCAGATGATTTATTTGCAGCACTATTCCCACTACATGCTACAAGACTTGTACCTAAAGTTGTTATAATCGCAGCTACTGCTATTTTTTTAATTAATTTATTAATCTTCATTATTATTTCCTCCCCAAATTGTTTTTCTCTATTTATCACTTTATCATACTAAAGCAAAACATTCAAGCACTTTTTTTATTTTATAGTTTTTTTCATAAAATATTAAATAAGCTTATTACCACTAAACAAAGAACGGGAGTAAACACATATATTCCCGTTCGGTTGTTTGGCAGTAAACTTAAACAATTCTCTCACTGCAAGTATTTTTATATTTTTCTGGTTAGCAATATCTGTATTAAAGAATATTTACAATCTTTAATAAAATATACGAATAATTTTTAGACTGGTTTATGTGAAATACTTAAAGTTATAGCAATACTAAAGAAATAGAATACATATATGTGGAGTCAGGCATTGAAAAATAAGCTGCTGGAGTATCTTAACGGGAAGTTGTTCCACTTCCGCTTGTCCTGTGCTTGTCACAGGAACACGCAGAAGTGGTGCAACTTTCCATTTAGATATTCCCAGCGAAATTTTTCACAGTCCTGTGGAACATATATGTATTCTATTTCGGTTTGTCATTGCTTCACTTTAAGTTCTTCTCAATTACTTTGTTGAGGATGCTCTATCTAAAGCTCTTTGTAAATTATCCATATGTGTTGTGAATTCATCCACAGTATTTGTGACTTGTTTTTCATCAATTGGATTTTCATATGTATCTACCCTATTTTTTGCGTCATCAACATTATCTTTAATTTCATCTAATTTATCATTTATATCATTAAACTTATTTATAATATCTTCACTTTTACCTTGAAAATCAGCACTATTTAATGCATCTGTCAATTCATCTGCTTTGTCACTTAATTCTCTCATAGTTCTTACTGTATCACTATCAACTTCATCTGACTTATCTGAAACTTCCTTAGGAGTAGTTTTTAATTTATCCATTAAATCTTTCATTTTTTCAGAGTCAAATACTTCATTAACTTTATCTCCAGATGGTATTTCATCTGTGTCTTCTTTAGTTTGAAGTATATAGTCATCTTTTAGACTGCATCCAATAAAAGAAAAAGAGAGTATTATAGAAAGTATTAAACTCATAATGTTCTTCATTTTCATTTTTTTCACCTCAACTCACTTTTTGTACTGCTTAGTATATATTAATATTTTTTTATTATTATTTCAATTATTATTATCAAATTTACTAAGCATATTTATGGTTAAAGCCTTACTACAATTTTGATAACAATCTTTTCTTGTACTTTATACTAGCCACTTCACTTATATCACTTACAAGTCTAAAGTTTGATAATCCTCCGTATACACCTACTATAGGAATTCCTTGAATAACCTTTGAAAATATTATATTTTCCGATAAATTCCTTGAGGTTTCTTTTATCATATTATTTATATCAACATTGCTATATATTTCATTATCAATGTTATATCCAATTCTATCTGATTCGTTAGAATATAAAATCTTCTCAGATGTTTTATTTGCGCTTGCACAAATTACGTTCAAAATAAAAGCTTTTTCCTCATCCGTGTCATAATTAAATCCATAATTCAAACATATTTCATAAACTGTTCTTAGTATCACACTTAAGAATACTGGTATATCAGGCAGTCCTATTCCAAAAACTCCAAGTACAGTGCCTTCAGCCGTAGTAATACCTTTATTTATAATAACTCCTCTTTTAACTTTCTTATCGATTCGATTTAAATTTTTATTATTAACTCTTTTGGATAAAATGTATTCATTTATATCAGCTTCATTTTTCAACTTCTCAGAGTTATAACTTTTTTCTATTAAGCTAGTACCCTTTTCAAATACGAAATAAAATCCTTTTTCGAAAGCTTTTTCAAATGTCTCTAACATTTTATCTGGGATTCTTTCTTCTATTTTTTCTTTTATAGGTAATATTTTATTTTTTATATACTCATTTTCTTTTTTATAAAAAAATTTTTCTTCTCTTTTTATTAATTTCTTCCGTTGAGAATTTATAATTTTTTCTTTCTTAAAATCTTTCTCCGTTATACTCACTTATTACTACCTCCATTTCTAACACCTTCTTGTTTGTACCATTGTATCTTATATAATATATTAATTCCATAAAAATGCTCCCTTTAATCAATAACTTTTTATTTTATCTAATGTCCAGCTACTGAACGCTCCCAATTGAATCGAGTTTTACTTTATAAAAAAAAGACAAGTCATCCTTGTCTCTTTTTATTATTGTATTATTCTCTACTTCCTTTAAGCAATTCTCCAATTGCTGCTATGCTTCCAAGGGATGATAGTGTTTCATTTGGTAATATAAGCTTATTAGCAGGATTATTAGCCATCTCTTTAAGCGCTTCAACCTGTTTTAAAGCTATTACAACTTCATTAGTTCCTGAATCAATGATTGCTTGATTTACTTTTCTTATAGCTTCTGCTTCCGCTGTTGCAATTTCTTCTATTGCCTTTGCTTTACCTTCTGCTTCTAATAATTGAGATTCCTTTAGTCCTTCAGCCCTTCTTATATTAGCTTGCTTCTCAGCTTCTGCTGATAATATTTTAGCTTGCTTTTCTCCTTCTGCTTTTTCGATTTGCGATTGTCTTAAACCTTCTGCTTGAAGAATCATAGCTCTTTTATCTCTTTCAGCCTTCATTTGTTTTTCCATAGCTTGTTGAATCTCAGCTGGTGGAACTATATTTTTTATTTCTACTGACAATATCTTTATACCATATGCATCTGTAACTTCATCAATAATACTTAGAAGATCTTGATTTATAGAATCTCTTCCCGATAGAATTTCATCTAGTGACATATTACCTAATATATTTCTCATATTAGTTGTAGCAGAATATATTATACCTGATTGAAAACTTTCTATATTATAAACTGCATCTCTTGCGTTTATTACTTTATAAAATATAACATTATCCACTAATATTTTAACATTATCTTTTGTTATTACTGATTGTGGCTCTACATCAATAATTTGCTGTTTTGTAGAAATTCTTCTTCTTACAAAATCCACAAATGGAAGCGTAAAATGCAATCCTGGCTCTAGCACCTTATGAAATTGTCCAAATCTTTCAACTACATATAAGTATCCTGTATTTACAACCTTAATTGATGCTAAGATCACTATAAGTGCAATTAATAAAATTATTCCTAAAACAATAATAGTACCCATACCCTAATCCTCCTGAACCTTTTTAATTTTTAATTTTATTCCTTCTATTCCTGTAATAATAAACTTTTCACCTTGATTAATTGTATCCCCTTCATTTATTACAGTCCAATATTCACCATTCACTTTAATTTGTCCTTTATCTTCAATGTCTTTTTCACATTTTATAACTCTTCCTATATAAGTTTCTTCCATGAGAGGCGCGCTCTTAACTTTCACGTTAAATTTTTTCTTAAGCCACGGGTAACCAATAGCAAGCGCTACTATATTAACTACTGCAAAAATTAACACTTGAATCATTAATGGCACACCCAACGTTCCACATATTGCTGCGACAATTGCGCCTATTGCAAATAACATAAAACAAAAATTACTAGTTAATACATCAATAGCTACTGCACAAACAGCAATAATTAACCAAAAGATTACCATTCCCATCATACTTCCCCCCTAAATATATAATAATTTTATTACATGTAATAAAATTATTATACATCTTCTAAAACATTTTTTCAAGTTATTTATTATCTTGAAATAAGTTTTTAAATACCTTTTATCGCTTTTGATTTTACTCTCATGTTAGTATATAATTATGAGGATATATTTCTATTATTTAGCTAAAATATAACAATGAAACTTTTAATATAAAAATTATATATTTCTATATTAAAAATTTGCCAAATACTATAATTGTAAGGAGCGATTTTATGGATTTCATTAAAGTTGCAGCTGCCTGCCCTAAAACTAGGGTCGCTGATATTAATTATAATGTTGAAAATATTTTAATATGCATAGATGATGCAGTGAAGAAAGAAAGTAAATTTATAATTTTTCCAGAACTATGTATTACGTCTTATACTTGTGGAGATTTATTTTTACATGAATATCTAATAACAAAATCTCTAGATGGAATTAATCAAATATTAGAAGCTACTAAAAATTATGATATGTTAATTGCTGTTGGTGCTCCACTTCTTTGTAATAGCGCCTTATATAATTGTGCATTTCTACTTTTTAAAGGAAGTGTTCTAGGGATAGTTCCAAAGTCATATCTTCCAAACTATAGCGAATTCTATGAAAAAAGATGGTTTACAGAAGGGCTTTCTATTGAAAACGAAAAAATAGATTTACCTTTCCAAAAAGACGTCCCTTTTGGTACAAATTTAATTTTTTCATCTGGAGTAGCAAACTTTGCCGTTGAAATTTGTGAAGATTTATGGGTGCCAATCCCTCCTAGTTCATATCTTTCTCTTATGGGAGCTCATATAATAGGGAACCTTTCTGCGTCAAATGAACTTGTAAGTAAGATGGATTATAGGAAAAGTCTTATATCGAATCAAAGCGCTAGAACAATTTCTAGCTATATATATTCATCTTCTGGCGTCCACGAGTCCACTACAGACGTATTATTTAGTGGTCATTTATTAATTAGCGAAAACGGATCACTTTTAAAAGAAAATAATAGATTTCAAAGAGAGAATGAAATAATATGCTCTTTTGTTGATGTATTTAAATTAAAAGCTGAAAGAATGAAGAACTTAAGCTTTAAAGATTCGTCTAAATATTGTAACAAGAAACCTAATATAATCAGATTTGAATTTGAAAATGTCTCATTTAACGGCTTTGATAGATATATTGATAAACATCCTTTTGTGCCTTCATACGAAAAGGAAAGAGAAATTCGTTGCAAGGAAATTTTTAGCATCCAAGCTGCTAGTTTAGCAAAAAGACTTGAACATACAAAATCCCAAAAAGCAGTAATAGGAATTTCAGGCGGATTAGATTCAACCCTTGCACTTCTTGTAATTGTTAAAACCTTTGAACTACTTAACTTAGACAAAAAAAATATTGTAACTATCACTATGCCTGGATTTGGCACAACTGATAGAACTTATAATAATGCAATTTGCTTATGTAAGGAGCTAGGTACAGATCTTAGAGAAATAAACATAGTTAAAGCATCGCTTCAACATTTTGAAGATATTGGCCACGATAAAGATATACACGATGTAACTTACGAGAATGTTCAAGCAAGAGAAAGAACTCAAATATTAATGGATCTTGCAAATAAGGAAAGAGGACTATTAATAGGTACAGGAGACTTATCAGAGCTCGCACTTGGCTGGTGTACTTATAATGGAGATCACATGTCAATGTATTCTGTAAATCCTTCTATCCCTAAAACGCTGGTTAGATACTTAGTAGAATATGTAGCTCAAAACGAATCAACTGAAGTTGTGTGTGACACCCTTATGGATATATTAGATACTCCAGTTAGTCCTGAGTTACTACCTAAAGATAAAAATGGTAATATAGCTCAAAAAACTGAAGACATTGTTGGTCCTTATGAACTTCATGATTTCTTCTTATACCATTTTATTAAACATGGTTCTACAAAAGACAGAATATTTTTCTTAGCAAAAAATGCATTCAAAGCTGATTACTCAGAGGAAGAAATCAATAAATGGTTAGACAAATTTATGTTTAGATTCTTTACTCAACAATTCAAAAGGAGTGCCCTTCCTGATGGACCTAAAGTAGGAAGTATTTCTTTAAGTCCTAGAGGTGACTGGCGCATGCCGTCAGATGCTGAGCCTTGGCTTTAAATGAAAGATTAATAATTATTCATTATTCATCATTCACCATTAATTTATCATGAATTGTGGAAATTCTTTTCAAGTAGTGCTAAAATAGATGTTATTAAATAAACAATGGCAATAAGCCTATATAGATGTGGAGGAATATAAAATGGGGAAAAAAGCTGATATAGACTGGGGTAAATTAGGATTTGAATATATAAAAACAGATCTTCGTTATATTTCAGTTTGGAAAGATGGAAAATGGGATGAAGGAAAGCTTGTTGAAGATAATATGGTTACTGTAAGCGAGGCTTCTACTGTTATTCATTATGGTCAAAGTTGTTTTGAAGGACTTAAGGCATATACAACAAAAGAAGGTAAAATTCAATTATTTAGACCTGATTTAAATGCAGAGCGTATGAATGAAAGTTGTGACAAACTTCTTATGCCGCATGTTCCTGTTGAAAAATTTATTGATGCTGTTAAGCAAGTTGTAAAAGCAAATGAAAAATATGTTCCACCATATGGAAGTGGTGCAACTTTATATATCAGACCATATTTAATGGGTGTTGGAAACAACATAGGTGTTAAACCAGCTCCAGAATATATCTTTGGTGTATTTTGTATACCTGTTGGTCCATATTTTAAAGATGGAGTATCTCCTTGTAACTACATAGTTTTAGATGAATTCGACAGAGCGGCTCCTCATGGTACTGGTGGTAATAAAGTTGGTGGTAATTATGCTGCGTCATTACAAGCTCATGCTGTAGCTGTAGAAAAGGGATTTGCTGATTGTATTTACTTAGATCCAGCTACCCATACTAAAATTGAAGAAATAGGCGCTGCAAACTTCTTTGGAATAACTAAGAATAATGAATTTGTTACTCCTGTATCTCCATCTATTTTACCTAGTATAACTAAGCGTTCTTTACTTTATATAGCAGAACATTATTTAAAAATGCCGGTTTATGAAAGAGAAGTATTTATTGATAAAATAGATGAATTCAAAGAAGCTGGCGCTTGTGGTACAGCTGCTGTAATCACTCCAATTGGAGGAATACAATATAAAGATGAATTACATGTATTCCATAGTGAAACTGAAGTAGGTCCTGTAACTCAAAAATTATATGATCTTCTTGTAGGTATACAACTTGGCGATGTTGAAGCTCCAGAAGGATGGATATACGAAGTAGAAGTATAATACTTCTACAAAACTTGAATTTATGCGATAATCAACCGAAAGAGAAGGTACTCTGTTTCTCGGTTGCTATAAAAAAATAGCTGTGGATTTCTATCAGTAAAAGTTGCACCAGTGCTGCTTGTTCCTTAGGCAAGCTAATGACAAGCAGCACTGGAACAACTTTTACTGAAGAAATAACTACAGCTATTTTTTCGATGCAACACTACGAAAAAAGAGTACCTTCTCTTTCTGGTATGGAAAGTATTTCAAATCATAAATCAAATTCATAGTTAGATAGATAAATATAGGGTTCCTCATCGATAATTAAACTTATGCTGTGATATATTCCCTAACTAGAAATCAATGATATTCTTTTGTGTAGTGTTTCATCTGGAATTTTGATGGCTGTGGTTCTTAGATTAGAAGTTGTTCAAAAGTGCTAGTTCAATGCTTAAGTGAGAATCCAAATCTTGCATTTGGCCCTTCGAACTTACTCAGCGAACGAATGTGAGTCGAGTTTCCTCTTTTGATGCTAGCACTTTTGGTGCAACTTCCAATCTTAGAACTACCCATCAAAATTCCTTAGAAACCGAAACAAACGAATATCATTGATTTCGGTGGGAATACACATAAGTTCGATTATCATTGCGGAACCCTATATGAATGTTTTTTAACTAAAAATTAATGGAATATATTCAAAAATAGTCATCTTTTATTAAGTATGTCCGAATATAATAGTATAAGATATAAATTCTTAAGTTTAGTTAAATTTATGGTTATAAAAAGGAGGATTATATATGTCTGATAACAGAATAATTTCTAGAAGTGAATATGTTGTAACAAGTGTTTCTAACGCTGCTATTGATAATAGGATAATTAAGAGGCCTTATAGTGACTCAAAAAATCCTCCAAGGAAGAAACGCGAAAATTCTAAGTCCTTTAATAATTCATTAAATGCGGCTGCTGAGCATCTATCATCAAATGATAATTCAACAACTTTTTATAATGAACTAGAGAATATGGAAAGATTAAAAAGTGCGGAAAACGCTAGAATAGTACAGGCTCGACTTAATAAGAATAATTTTAATTCACATGTTTCTAATAATGCCGCTGAAACAGAAATTCACAACAAGTTAAGTCAAGCTATGGATGTTGAAATAGATGTATCTACTTTATATAAAAAAGTACAACTATTAAGTTCGTTAAATGATGAATCTGAAAATTAATACGAGGCTGTCAAAAATATTTAATTATTTTTGGCAACCTCTTTTTTTCACAAAACTTATACTGCTGCTAATCTATGTAAGTTACTATATTCTCCTTGCTTTTCCATTAACTCTTCATGTGTTCCTGCTTCTATTATTCCTGTCTTTCCAAGAACAATGATTTCATCTGCATTTTTAATGGTAGACAATCTATGTGCAACTACTATGGTTGTCCTTCCAGTACATAACTTTTCTAATGATTCCTGAATTATGCGCTCAGTTATATTATCTAATGCTGATGTTGCCTCATCCAAAATTAGTATTGGTGGATTTTTAAGAAAAACTCTTGCAATAGAAATACGCTGCTTTTGTCCACCAGACAATTTAACTCCTCTTTCTCCTATATAAGTGTCGTATCCTTCTGGAAGAGTATTTATAAATTCATGAATATTAGCCATTTTAGCAGCTCTTATTAATTCCTCTTCAGTCGCATCTGACTTTCCAAACAGTATATTATCTCTTATACTTCCTGTAAATAAGAAAACTTCCTGCTGCACAATTCCAATATTTTCTCTAAGGGAATCTAACTTAACATCATATATGCTTTTATTATCAATTAATATATCTCCATTTTCTACTTCATAAAATCTTGGGATTAGATTACAAAAAGTTGTTTTACCTCCGCCAGATGCTCCTACTAATGCAAGCATCTTTCCTTTGTTTATCTTCATAGAAATATCTTTTAAAACTTCTTTACCTTCATAGCTAAAGCTGACATTTTTAAATTCTATTTCCCCTTGAACATTTTCAAGTTCAACTGCGTCTTTTTTGTCTTTTTCTCTATCATTGTTCATTATTTCTATATACCTTTGAAAACCTGTAATTCCATTTTGAAATTGTTCCATAAAATCAATAAGTTTTTTTATTGGTGTAATAAATATCTTTATAAACAACATGTATGCCATAAAATCTCCAATATTTATAAAACCAATAAGCGTGAATACTCCTCCACCTACTAAACCTACATAGCTTAGCACATCCATCCCAAATCCTGCACCTGAAGAATATTCTGCCATTACCTTATAGGCTCTTTCTCTCGCCTTAATGAATTTTTTATTCCCTTTTTCAAATTTTTCTTCTTCAGATCTATGACTTACGAATGCTTTCGATATTTTTATTCCCGAAATACTATTTTCAAGATTTGCATTAACTGCCCCTGTTTCTACTTTTGTTTCAAGAAAGGCTTTATTCATTTTCTTTCTCTCATACAAAGTAAACCACACTATAAATGGTATAAAAGCGAATATCAATAATGTAAGTGGAATATTAATTGTACACAATATTATGAATGATCCTATAAGCATAACTATTGATATAAACAAATCTTCTGGCCCATGATGTGCAAGCTCAGATATATCCATCAAATCATTAATAATTCTAGACATTATATCTCCCGTCTTATTATTATCAAAAAAACTATTAGGTAATTTTTGAAGATGCTTAAATATATGCCTTCTCATATCCCCCTGCATTCTAACACCTACAACATGTCCCCAATATTGCATAAAATACCCACAGGCAGCCTTAATTGCAAAAATTATAAGTAATACTACCGCAAATACAATAATTGTTCTTAAATCTCTATTAGGAATTGATTCATTGACAAGATCCCTTGTCATGACTGGATACACTAAATCACACAAAGATGCTATAAGTGCTACTACTAAATCTAAAATAAATAATAATTTATATGGTTTATAAAATGAAATAAACTTCTTTATCATTTTAAATCTCCTTTCTTCTTAGGTATCAACCTATTAATTTTTATATCTTTAAGGAATAAATTTCAAACAGCTTGTATATAATTAAAACAAGATACATAATTTTACAATTGTTAGGCGGTGAATAAATATGTCAAAAAAGCTTTTTTATATTGTCAGTTTAATCTTAGGCACGCTATTGCCTTTGTTCTCTCTGAATATTATAGTAAGTAAATATGATCCAAATGATTTTTTTCCACTAATTTTTATTTGCCTAGGCTTATGTGACACATTACTTGGAATAAATCTGCTCAATGCAAACAAAAAAATTCTAAGTGTATCAAGTTTCATCCTTGCCGGCTTTTTGTTCATTTTAGTTGGAAGTAAGGTCTACATCTATAGTTAAATTCAGATAGTCTATCATAAGTTAATATTCAGGCATAATTGGTACAACCTCATACTGGATTAAAAATAAGTAAGTAACCACCATCAGATTAGATATCAAACTCTTAAATTTGATTTATAACTTGAAATATATTCCACACCAGAAAGAATGGGTACTCTTTTGTGCAGTGTTTCGTAGATAATTTGTCTGTAGGATTTCTTCAGCAGAAGTTGTTCCATTTGAGCTTGTCATTTGCTTTCCAAAGGAGCATGCTCAAATGGGCACAACTTCTGCTGGTGAGTGAGAGTCCAAATTTTACATTTGGGAACTCGAACTTACTCAGAGAGCGAATGCGAGTCGAGTTTCATATTCATCCACAGATAAATTCTCTAGAAACCGAAACAATAGAGTACCCATTCTTTCGGTGAAATATATGTTTCTACATTATTTTTAATACTTCGTTCTTGCATTCCTCTAACTTATTATTGAACACTCCTGCTATTTCAACTGGTTTATCACGAAATACTATTATATTTCCTCGGAAATATATAGCTTCGTCCAAATCATGAGTGACTAATATAACCATCCTTTTTTCACGATTTAATAAATTCTTGAATTCATCTATTATCGTATATTTTAATTTATAATCTAATGATTTAAATGGCTCATCCATTAAAATTAATTTTGATGGCTTCCCAAAAGCTCGTGCTATATTAATCCTTTGTCTCATTCCTCCACTTAATTTATTAGGATATTTGTCTTTTATATCATAAATTCCTACTAATTTTAAAACTTCATTAACTTTATTAGTAAGAGTTGAGTTATCAAAATATCGCTTTAGTGCAAGCTCCAAATTTTCTCTGACAGTTAGCCATTCAATTAGCCTATCTTCCTGAAATATATAACTAATGTCATTCATTGATACACCACTTATTTCTCCACTTTGAGCTTCTATAAGTCCTGCTATAATATTCAAAAGAGTACTCTTACCGCATCCTGATTTTCCTACTATGCAATTTATCTGTTCATCTGAAAAATCAATATTAAAATCTTTAAAAACTATTTCATTTCCATAGGATTTATTTAAGTTTTTAATTTTTATATTCATTTTGCCCACCTATATATCTTTTGTCTTAACGCTTTATTCAATATCTCTAATAATAAAGATATAATAACAATAATTACAATCCAAGCGAATATTCCAGATGTATTAAAATTCACTTTTTCTATCTGTATCTGAGAACCTATGCCAAATTTAGGTTGTCCATATACTTCTCCTGCTATTACAACTTTAAAAGTCAGAGAAAATGTTGATACGAATATGCTCATAAAATAAAATTTAATTACCGGAATATAGATTTTCCTAATTTTATCAATTAAGCTGACTTCGTATATTTTAGTCATATCAATTATTTTTTTATCTATATTAATGAGATTATTTCTTATTCCTTCATACAGAATAGGAAAAATGATTGCAAATCCAACAACAAAAGGAGTTTTATCTTTGTCAAACCAAACCAATGAGAGAACCACTAAAACCATAGTCGGTATAGTTTTACTAAATGAATTTATTGGTTCCATTAAATATTTGAAAAAGGGATACACCATTCCGAGTACCCCTAAAACAATTGAAAAAACTAAGGCTAAAACATAGCTGAGAGTAGTTCTATAAAAACTGCTGATAATAACCCTAAATGAACCTGGTTCATTAAAAATTCCTTTAATTGTTTCTATAACCTGCCCTATTCTTGGAATATATATATCATTATTGATTATTATAGCAGAAGCTTGCCATAATCCTATGAAAAATATGCATGATAAGAAAGTATATATTTTACTTTTCCATGAATATTTCATCATCTGGTATACTTCCTCCAATTGTTTTCGGATCAAATTCATTTAATCTCTCAAAATAAGTTTTATATTCTTTATTGCTGTCTTTTATATCTACAAATTTTATATTCGACTTATCAATCGCTTTTACTACTATTGGTTTCTTCGCTGAAACACCTATTTCTTCACAATATGATCCAACAGTTTCTTTATTAGTATATATCCATTGTGTTGCATCCTTGACCTGTTTTAAAAATTCTCCTATGAATTCCTTATCTTTATCTAGCAATTCCTTTTTAATTATTATTGTTGATTGTGGATATCCATACTCTGAATTATTTATTTTTTTCCATTCTTCATTTAGATCTAACATAACATTAAATTTATCATTTTTGCTTTGAACAGTTGATAATGCTGGTTCCGGTATTACTGCATATTGTGCTTTACCTGCTAAAATCACTGGTGCAAGCTCATTAACTGAATTTACATAACTAAAATTAATATCTTTGTCTACATCAATACCTTTAGCTTTTAGTATTGTCTTTGTAATTATATCAGGAGTCAACCCTTTTCCTATATTATAAACTTCTTTCCCCTTCAAGTCGTTAAGAGTTTGATTCTCATTAGTTGTCCCTATATAAAACGAACCAAAACCTATTGTTCCTGCTATTTTGTATTCTTTATTTTTATTATATACAGTTGCGGCCACATTCGAAGGCACTATTGCAATATCTGGCTCACTTTTCATAACACTTGTAACCAAACTATCAGAATTTTGTTCGATTGTATAGTTGACATTGTATCCAGGTCTTATTTCTGGTTTTTCTTTAATAAGCTTAGATACAGCTATTGCCGTAAGCCCATCTGGTGTTACAAATTTTATATCCTTAGTTTGTGTACTTTGCTCTTTAGCTTCATTTTGAGCTGCACTATTATTTCCACAGCCTATCAACGTTAACATCGATAATACTATAACTAATAATAATGATAATTTCTTTTTCATTTTTATTCCCCTTTACAAATACAATTATCCTATTCTTGAATATATTATTTTCCCAACACGCTCTATATGCTCTTTTAACTCTTTATGATTTATATGTGTTACATCTACTACATCAAAAAAATAAGGCATGGGCCCCTTTTCTTCAAGGTTTGAATGAAGTTTAGAAACTATGTCAAAATTTATTTTTTCTCCATAGATAGCTATATCTATATCCGATCCCGGTTTATAATTTCCTTTTGCTCTTGATCCAAAGATTATTGCTTTTTCTATTTCAGGAAATTTTTCAATTGTTTTAATAATATACTCTAAATCAATTCTTTTTAACCCAAACTCCATATTTAATTCTCCAATTTATTCAGTAATTCTTTAATTATACCATAATACTTTTGTTTTATTAGTTGCTCCGCTTCCTTTGCTACGCCTTCATCATACGTATGTGCCATCAAATTTCTTTTTTCAAGTGCATCAATCCATGTATGACCATCTGTGACTAATTGTGTCTGAAATGCTGTTTGTATAGTTTGTCTAGGACTTTTGACCTCAAACCCCTCATTTTCCAAATAATCTTTCATGGTTTTCCATGCTAATTCAAATGTATATTCAAAGCACTGAATTAGTCCCTGAATTTCAAATTTATTAAGTTCGTCTTTTTCTATAAATTCTTCTAACTGCATTGCTGCTTTTTTATAATTACTAAATCTTTGTTTCCAAAGGATATCCTCATTCATGATCTAAATCTCCTTCCTTTAATCCTGTAATTCTTCATTATTTCTTTACTCTTTATTGTACTACAATAATTGCTATTTAACCATTATATATGAGCACATAAACACGGCTAACGCAAGAAAAGGTTTACGTCATTACCTGTCCATGCAATAAAAGCTTTTACAAATTAAACTGAATCTATACTAAATAGCCGTTGAATTTTATTAGTAATATTCAACGGCTAATTTAAAAAATAAATGGTCTTTTTCAGTGGTCTCCACATAACTAAGTCTTATGCAATAATTTACCGAAAGTAGACACGTTTTTGCACCTAAATACATATAAAAAAGACATGTATTAAAACTAACTTTAAAACATGTCTTCATCGACTTATTATTAAATTAACTACCCTAAGTTTTATAAATATTTTCATAACTTTATGCCTCTTCACTTCACTATATTCTTATAAAGTTCTTCTGTCATTTCTTTAATTAAGCCCCCTAATTCAACCTTATAAATCCATTCTTCTGGTATCGCTTGTACCCCTAATTTTGCTCCCATTATATTCCCACAAATAGCTCCTGTGCTATCACTATCTCCACTGTGATTTACTGCTAATTTTAATGCTTCTTTGAAATCTTCTGGATACGAAAGTGCACAATAAACAGCAATTGATAGTGCCTCCTCACCAATCCAACCTTCACCAAGCTTCGAAAGTTTATCTGAACTCGGATTTCCTTCCTTAGCTAAGAGTAAAGCTTTATTTAACGCATCTATAGTTTCTTCACTATATCCCATAGTTTTTAATATTTTTATTGCATTTATAATAGCCTGATCTATTGGTACATCTAAGCATAAATCTGAAATTATACTTGAGAGAGCTCCTGCTGTTAAATATCCTGTTGGATGTCCATGGGTGATTGCTGCTAATTCACAACCAAGAATAAAAGCATCTTTCTTTCTATGTACATAATATAATCCTGCTGGTGCTGCCCTCATTACACCTCCACAGCCCTTACTACCATTTATACGATTTTCAATTGTTCCAAATTTATCATTTTTGGACTTTTGCAGAGCTGTAAGACAGCTATTTCCTGGAAATCTTTGATCATATAACTCATTATACTTTAATAACCTTGAATCATTTTCATTCATCAAATAATTATACTCTTTTGAAATAGTACATCCTTGGGTATATAACCATCTCACATATGCGTGAAATATACTCTTCTGAATATTCTTCTCCTTTGCAAATCTACTTGTATATTCGTAATCCAATATACCGTCAATAGTAAATAGAGTCATTTGAGTATCATCGGAAATAAGCGCTTTCTTTGAGATTATATTTACATCTAAGTCTTCTATTCCACTTTTTCCATACTTATGATATATTTCATCTAACTTATAAAATTCTATTGGGTAACCTAGCGCATCACCCAGGGCGCCCCCAATTATACATCCAATGAATCGTTCTTTCATATTCATCATAATAATCTCCTTTTTAATACAATTATATCACTTATTACGTAATTATTATTAGATATATTTGACACATATAGAAAAAAAATTATATAATTATGATAACGAATACATTATTTATGATTCTAATCATATATTAAAATATATATCTTCGATTTAAAAAAAAAGGAGTTGATCATATATGTGCACTGCAGATGAAAAATTAATTTATGATTCTTATGTGGAAGGTGACTTTGCTACTGATAAATTAATTGAATTAGCTGAAAAGCATTCACAAATATTAGAATGTGAAATTTATAGAGGAATATTTTTACCAAATATTTTATTAAAAATCGGCAGCAACATAAACAAATATTATTCCACAAAAATTATGTCTTTTTCAAAAAGTTTAGATATAGCAAAAAAATTCTCACAAAGATTATATATTGAAGACCATATTTTTAATCGCCTAAAAAAAGATGGATATGACGTAGCGTATCATTATGCACCTAATGACAACTCTTTCTTCTCAAAAGTTATCATTAGACTTAAAAATCATAAATCTTTTGATTTATATGCTAATTACGAAAATAAAGTATATGAACGTGAGAAAGAAGTTCTAGTACTTACAGAACCACTTTATATTAAATCAATCACTCAAGAAGGTGATATTACCTTTATCGATTGTGTTAATGAGGCCGAATTCTCTAGAAATTATATGCTTAATTCACTTAATCAACTTGAACAAAATGTAATCGGATGATCCTTGGTATTTTCATAATACTTTACAGACTTTTCTTGTACTCTATGAATTAAGTGTTACTTAATTTAGACTTATGTGGTATTAACCGAAAGCGAAGATACTCTATTACTCGGTTGCAAGAAAAAATAACTATGGATTTCTACCAGTAAAAGTTGCACCAGTCGTGCTTGCTCCTTAGACAAGCTAATGACAAGCACAACTGGAACAACTTATACTGAAGAAATACCTATAGCTACTTTTTTCAATGCAACACTGCGTAAAAGAGTACCTTCGCTTTCTGGTATAGAAAATAAATCAAATTCACCATTTGGATATCTATCTATAGATAAACATATCTACAAATTTGTTAAAACTTTAAGTTGATATCTTCACTAGAAATTATAAACATTTTTATGGAGAAAACATTTAAAAATGAGCTGTTAAAGGTTCTTAGTTGTAGGTTGTTCCACTTTAGCTTGTCAAACTGAAAGTTGGAGCATGCTAAAGTGGATACAACCTGCAACTTAGAACCTTCATCGATATTTTTATAGTTTTTCGGAATAAAAATGTTTATAATTTCGGTAAGTTATCACATAAATTTAAATTGTATATTGTTTATCTATATATATCAACAATCATTCCTTGTATTTCATCTATTGTTGATGCAATATTTATGTTCAGTTTTTCTTCTGAAAGAAGTGAGTTTGTTAATTCTTCTAGCTTCGCATCAATAGTGTCAATAGTTATAAAATATTGAGTTTGCCAAAAGCTAATGTCTTTCTTAGTTTCATACATAAACTTTAATATTGATTCTAAATATTCTTTTATCATCTTTTTATACATAACCACATCAACATAAGTCTTTGTAGTTACTAATCTATTTCCTCTTTTTTTAATATCATCTATCATTTTATTGAGTTGTTCTTCTGATTTTTTGCGTCTTTCTTGGTTAAAACTTCCTGAGAAATCTTTCTTTTCAGAAACAATTTTTCTTTCAGATGTTACCGTACCTCTTCTTACTCTCCCAATCTCCATGCCAAACTCAATCCTTTCTTAACTCAAATACAAAAATGTATTATAGGTACCTGCATTTCCTATTATCTCATATGTAATTATTCATTTATATACTTAATCAATTATATCAAAGTTATGTCTTTTTCTCCACTTATATTTTAATCCTAAATGTAATGCGTATTCAGAATTTAAAATCCAATATTTTATAATATGTTCTTTCATATCCAACTTCATTTTTTCCACGTATATAATTTGGATAAAACTCTAATATATATATTGTACATACTAAATATTTGAATGGAGTGATAATATAAATGTGGCTTAATATGATCTCACAAGAAGTCTTAAAAGAATTAAACGTCGATCCGAATACAGGTCTCTCAGAATTAGAGGCTAAAAGCCGTCTTGAAAAGTATGGTGAGAACAAATTAACTTCTCAAAAGAAAAAGAGCATTTGGCAGCTTTTTTTATCTCAAATAAATGATGTTATGATCTATATACTTTTGGGAGCTGCCATTATTTCAACTTTTATGCATGAATATAGTGATGCTGTTGTAATATTACTTGTAATTTTAATAAACGCACTTATAGGCGTAGTCCAAGAATCAAAGGCAGAAAAATCCCTAGAAGCCTTGAAAAAATTATCTACTCCAAAGGCTATTGTAAAAAGAGATGGGATTATCAAAGAAATCCCTTCAGAGGAAGTAGTTGTGGGTGATATCATTATCCTAGACGCTGGCAGATACTTACCTGCAGATTTAAGATTAATTGAAAGTGCTAACTTAAAGATAGACGAATCTGCTTTTACTGGTGAATCTGTTCCCGCCGAGAAAGATAGCAATATTACTATTTCAAATGAAAATGTCCCTATTGGAGATATGTTTAATATGGCTTTTATGTCTACTTTAGTTACCTATGGCCGTGGAACTGGTGTTGTTGTAAATACAGGCATGAAGACTGAGATAGGCAAGATAGCCGATTTATTAAGTAAAGAAGAGGATAATACAACGCCTCTTCAACGAAGGCTAGCATCTCTTGGAAAATTCTTAGGTTTTGGTGCTGTCGGGATTTGTGTACTAATATTTATCATTTCTATGTTTCAAGGAAGAGACTGGTTTGAAATGCTATTGACTGCCATAAGTTTAGCTGTTGCAGCAATTCCAGAGGGGCTTCCAGCTATAGTAGCAATAGTTTTAGCAATGGGTGTTCAAAGGATGATAAAACAAAATTCCATCGTTAAGAAGCTTCCTGCAGTTGAAACCCTAGGTTCAGTTAATATAATATGTTCGGACAAAACTGGAACTCTAACCTTAAATATTATGACAATAAAAAAGTGCTGTATAAATAATAATCTTATTTCCATTGATGACTGTAAATTAGATGATGATGATACTAAATTACTGTTTGAAGGAATGATATTATGTAATGATGCTACTTCAAAAAACGGTACTAAAACAGGAGATCCTACTGAAATAGCTCTATTGGATGCTGGGATTAAATATGATTTATACAAAGAAGATTTGATTTCAAACCATTCAAGAATTGACGAGATTCCTTTTGATTCAGATAGAAAGTTAATGACTACAGTAAATAAATATGATTCGCATTTTAAAGTATTCACAAAAGGAGCAATTGATAATCTACTTAAAATTTCAACTAAGATACTATTAAATGGGAAAATAATTGATTTCACTCAAGAGAGAAAGGATGAAATACTTAACTTTTCAAATTTGATGTCTGATGAAGCTTTAAGAGTCCTTGGCTTAAGTTATAAAGACATACAAGATGAAAGTATAAGCATAAATGCCCTTGAAAAAGATCTGATTTTTGTAGGATTAATGGGTATGATAGACCCGCCAAGACAAGAAGTTAAACCATCAATTGCTCTATGCAAACAGGCTGGTATAACTCCGATAATGATAACGGGAGACCACAAAAATACTGCCTTTGCAATTGCTAGTGAACTTGGAATTGCTAATAACATAAATCAGTGTATGACCGGCGCTGAAATTGATACCTATAGCGATAATGAATTTAATGATTTAGTTAGTAATTATAAAGTTTTTGCCAGAGTTTCTCCCGAAAACAAAGTTAAAATTGTAAAAGCATTTAAGTCTCATGGAAACATTGTCTCAATGACTGGTGATGGTGTTAATGATGCGCCATCATTAAAAGCTGCCGATATAGGTGTTGCTATGGGTATTACAGGTACTGATGTAGCAAAAGGTGCTGCTGATATGATTTTAACGGATGATAACTTTACTACCATAGTAGCAGCTGTAGAAGAAGGTCGAAATATTTACACAAATATCAGAAAATCTATAATATTTTTATTATCTTGTAACTTAGGTGAAATAGTTACTTTATTTATAGCAATTTTATTTAATTTAGCTCCACCATTATTACCAATCCATATTTTATGGGTAAATTTAATAACAGACAGTTTTCCTGCGCTTTCTCTTGGAGTAGACCCAAAGGATTCAAGTGTCATGAAATATCCACCTAGAGACCCAAAAGAATCTCTTTTTGCTGAGCATATGGGATTATTCCTTGGAATAAATGGTATATTAATTGGTGGTGTAACTCTAGCTGCTTTTCTCCTTGGTGAAAGATTATATCCTGGTTCTTTAGTTCATGCTCAAACTTTAGCATTTGTAGTTTTAAGTTTCTCTCAATTATTCTTCTCACTTTCTATGAGAAATAGAGAAAGAACTCTTTTTAACATTGGAGTTTTCAAGAACAAATACTTATTATCTTCAATACTACTAGGTATCTGCATTCAATTATTAATTATCATTATTCCTTTCCTTGCTAATGTATTTAATGTATTTATTTTAAGCGCCAGAGACTGGGGATTAGTTATTTGTATATCATTATTGCCGTTTATCTTTAATGAATTATTTAAAGTTATAAAATACCGCTAGTAATTCTTACTAAATTCTTATGATATTATACTATTTTTCTTGCTATTTTTTATGAATTATATAAAAGTTTTTCTAAATGCTAAATTTTGTTGAAAACGAATAGCATTTATAGTAAAATTTAATTAATAAAAGGGATGTAGGAGGTAATAAACATGATAGTAAGATGTATAGATGCTAATTTGTGTTCGACATTAAGTTTAAATAAGGAGTATGTTGTTATAGAAGAGGCTTCTGAATATTATGTAATTCTTGATGACCAAAATGAAGAAACAACTTGTAGAAAATCAAGATTCGAAGTTGTTGAAGATGGCGGCTTAACTAAGAAAACAAAAGCTACAATAACAGAATTAAGTTATCAATTAGAAAATAACTTCAAAGATATCAAACAATTCACAATTAGAAAGAATTCAAAAGGCGAAATCAAAGAAATATCTGTAAAATTCAAATATAATTAAGAACTTAGATTTATAACATAACCAACCGAAAGGGAGAGTACTCTGTTGTTTCGGTTACTAAGAGAATATGTTGCGGATTTCTATCAGTAGAAGTTGCACCATGTACGCATGCTCCCAATATTCATTGTGACAAGCGCACATGGAACAACTTCTACTGAAGAAATGCCTGCAACATATTCTCTAATGTAACACTGCACAAAAGAGTACTCTCCCTTTCTAGAGTGGTATATATTTCCTTATATAAGTTGATTCTCTAAACTCTTTATTATTGAATTTTACCCTAGACAGCCCATTCCTAAATTAGGTTCAGAAAATACTTGCTAAGAGTTTAGCTCTCACCGAAGAGTCCTATATAAACTAATCACTAGTTCAATTTTTACTTTGAAATATATACTACATCAGAAAGAGAAGGTGCTCTTTTACGCAGTGTTTCATTGAGAATTTGGCTGTAAAAACCGAGTAACAGAGCACCTTCTCTTTCGGTTAGTTATTGCATAATTCTAAATTTCAGTCTGTTTATCTATATATACTAAACTAATATATTTACGTTGTATTCTTCTAGCCAGATATTTACTTGCACTAAATAAGCTAGTAACTGAGGTCCTGTCATTAGTTGACCATACCATGGAGCTTTATATGAATCTCCCTTTGTATCAATAACTTCCCTAACAACTTTTTCATCGATAATATCATGGATCGGAGAAGATTTTTTATCTAATATATCAGTTATCATTTTACATACTATATCTGTATAGACTGGATTATGGGTCTTAGGATATGGGCTCTTTTTTCTATAAATAATATCATTTGGTAACATTCCTTCAAACGCTGCTCTTAATAATCCCTTTTCTCTTCCCTTATATAATTTTATATCTGCTGGCAAATTAAAAGCATAATCTACTAATCTGATATCAGCAAATGGAACTCTTGCTTCTAGACCATTATACATACTAACCCTGTCTTTCCTAGTAAGAAGCTGTACCATAAACCATTTTAAGTTTAGATAAGATACTTCCCTCATTCTATAATCCCTCTTACTTTCACCATCTATATGAGGGACTTTACTTAATGATTTTTGATATTGAGCTTTAACCAATTCCTCTAATGGCATATTCTTCAGACTCTTATTAACTATAGCCTTTCTATCATTAACAAATCTTGACCATGGAAAAGTATCTAAATAAAACATTTCATCTCTTGTGAACCAAGGATATCCACCAAAAATTTCGTCAGCACACTCTCCAGTTAGTCCAACTACAAAATCCTTACGTATTTCTTTGCAAAATAAAAGCATAGACGAATCTATATCTGCCATGCCAGGTAGATCTCTTGAAATAACCGCATCTTTCAAAGCTAATGCTAAATCTGTATGATTTAAAACTACGTTTCTGTGATTACTATCAATAAATTTTGACATTTCTTGAGCCCAATATTCATCTGATGTAGGTTGGAATAATGAAGGCTTAAAATACTTTTCATTATCTTCATAATTAATAGAATAAGTGGTAAGTTTCTTGCCTTTCTTTCTAAATTCCTCTGCTGCTATTACAGAAATAATTGACGAGTCTAATCCACCAGATAAAAATGTACAAAGTGGTACATCTCCAACCAATTGCCTTTTTACTGCATCTATTAACAATTCTCTTGCATGAACAATCGCTTCCTCTGGAGTTTCTTTGCATTCCCTCGCCTCAACTGTCCAGTATTCCCATGTTTTAATTTCTCCATCACCTGAAATCAGTAGACAATTTGCTGGTGCAACTTCTTTTATATTTTTAAACACTCCACTTCCTGGTATTGTAGCTGGTCCAAGTCCAAAAATTTCTGTTAAGCCTTCTATATCAACTTCTCTTTTAATTCTTGGATTCGCAAAAATAGTTTTTATTTCTGAACCAAATACTAAAGTATTGTTATGCACAGTATAGAATAAAGGTTTAACCCCCATTTGATCTCTTGCTAAAAATACTTCTCTTTTATCTTCATCAAAAACTCCAAAAGCAAAAATCCCTATTAATTTGTTAACACAATCTTTCCCCCAATAGATATATGATGTAAGTAATACCTCAGTATCTGAATAAGAATCAAATGTAAATCCTTGACTTTTTAATTCTTTTCTTAAATCCTCAGTATTATATAATTCTCCATTATATACCAATGTATATTTTTTTCCCTGAAATACTTTTGTCATTGGTTGCAATCCACCTTTAGGATCTACTACAATTAATCTTCTATGCCCCAGTAGAACATTAGGAGAAATATAATATCCTTTAGCATCTGGACCTCTCTTTTCTAATGTCTTTATCATATTATTTAATATATCTTTATCTTGTACTATATTCTCTTTAAAATTAACTAATCCAGCAATACCGCACATTCATTTCACCTTCTAATAGTTTTTATATTACTAAAATATGCACATATTGAAAAAGTGCGTCAGCACAATTGAGAACTTTTCACATATTAAAAAAGTGCGATAGCACAATTAAGATCTTTTCACATATTGAAAAAGTACGCACCTTTGAAAAGAGCGCGAAGCGCAATTAAATTCATTCCACCTATGAAAAGAGCGCTAAGCGCAACCAAGATCATTTTGACTTCAAAATAGACGCTAGCACAATTAGGAAATTATTAATCTCAACAAGAAACTTCTCACATATTAAAAAGCACTACACTTAATTTTTTTAATATTCGAGCCTATAATTCCTTTTTTATAATACATCACTTACATAAATTATATGATTTCCCCTCTAACTATATCTTCCATAGTTAAAAGAATAAACTATGAATACTATTTTATATATATCACATACTAGATATGTAATATTTCATTATAGAGAGAAGGTAAGATAATTTGAATGTCACAAACAACTTCCAACAAAATATTGATTTAATTCATGCTAATTTATCAATAGATAAAACTTACGATATTACCGAAAGAAAATTAAAAATAGGCGGACGAGATGCTGTATTATATTTCGTGAATGGTTTCGTCAAAGATCAGATTATGGAGGATATATTAAAATCATTCTTTAAAGTTTCCCCTGAAACTATGAATTCTTATCCTACAATTGAAGATTTTATGAATAATGAAATTCACCACATATCTGTTGAAAAACAGAATGATTTAAACAAAATTATAGATACACTATTAACTGGCCAAACAATACTTTATTTAAGCGGTTATGATGCTTTTATACTTTTAGATTTACGTACTTACCCTGGAAAAGATACATCTGATCCTGAAAAGGAAAAAACTTTAAGGGGTGGAAGAGAAGCATTTGCCGAGAAATTGGTATTTAATACGGCTTTAGTTAGAAGAAGAATTAGAGATCCAAAATTAGTTTTTGAAATGCATTCAGTTGGCAGTGTATCTAAAACAAACGTCTGCTTAGCTTATATTGATGGTGTTGCAGACGAGAAATTACACAAGCAAATAGTTGATAGTTTATCAAACATAAACATAAAAGCCTTAACTCTTGCCGATCAAAGTCTAGTTGATGTTATAAGCAAGAAAAATTGGCTTAATCCATTTCCAAAAGTAAGATTTACAGAGAGACCTGATGTAGCTGCTGCTCACATAGTTGAAGGTAAAATTATTGTGTTTGTAGATAATTCTCCAAATATAATAATGCTTCCAACTGGAATCTTTGATTTTTTACAAGACGTAAATGATTATTATTTTCCTCTGTTTACTGGAAACTATTTAAGGTTCGTTAGAAATTTAGTACTACTAGCAACAATATTGATGACACCTATTTATTTGCTTATTGTAAACGGAAATATTCCTATACCAAGTTATTTTGATTTTATAAAGCCTCAGGATGAATTTGCTTTACCCCTATTGCTGCAATTTATTCTTTTGGAATTTGCTGTAGACGTTCTAAAACTAGCTGGTTTAAATACACCCAGCCCACTTGGAAGTGCAATGTCTTTAATCGGAGGTTTAATTCTTGGTGAATATGCAATAAAAACTGGTTGGTTTATTCCTCAATCTATTTTATACATGTCCATAGTAACCATTGGAGATTTTACTCAGCCAAGCATTGAAATGAATTTTGCTCTGAAATTTGCAAGAATGCTTTTATTGTTGCTTGCAGGTATCTTTAAGTTCTGGGGATTTGTATTTGGAATTATATTTATTGTCGCAGTTATGGCAAGCACTAAAACAATAGCTGGTGAAAAATACTTCTATCCTTTAATACCGTTCAATTGGAAAAAACTTAAGAACTTATTATTTAGAACAAGGATATCAAACGACGTTCAATAAAATATATAATACAGTAATTCTATATAAAAACTTATTTTTTCTGGAATTATATTGACAATTATCAATTAAGATAATATTATATTTACTAATATGAAGACGTCTTTAATAATAAATATTAAAATAGGCTGGGTAATACAATACCCAGCCTATTTTAATATTTATTATTATTTTAGTTTCTAAAATAACATATGACACTATCAATATTTCAATTTATTATTATAGATTTATAAAAGTCTAGTTCCTTCTTTATCTTGTGTAATTAGTTTTTCTTTCATTAATCCACCCAATGTCATCTTGAAGTAATTTTTACTTGTATTAAATTCTTTCTTTATATCTTCTGGAGCAGATTTATCATTATATGGCATAAATCCTCCATTTTCTTTCAAATATTTAAGTATTGTTTCGCTCAATTCACTTCTTGCTTCTAATCTTCTCTTTCTTGTTGTTATCCCAATAGTTCCATCTTCATAAATTCTCTTAACTCTTGCTTTTATTTGTTGTCCTGGATAGATAAAATCAAAATGCTCAGTTGCTAGAATTAGTCCTCTATATTCCCCATCTACTGCTACATTTAAAGTCCCATTTTCATTAGTTTCATAAACTATTACATCCACTTCATCTGAAACTTTATATTTTCCTTCCTCAGCTAAATCTAGATATGGATGTATTCTAGTCGTTGCTGCTAATCTATCAGTCTTATCTACATACATGTAAAACAAGTATTTCTTACCTTCTTTAAGTTTATAACCTTGTTCCTTTAATGGTACAAACAAATCCCTCTCAAGGCCAAAATTTACGAATGCTCCAATATTATTTTGACTTACAACCTCTAAATAACCTATTTGTCCCACTGTTAATAATGGCTTTTTTAAAGTTGAAATTAATCTGTCTTTTGAATCTCTATAAATAAATACTTCTAAATTATCGCCTTCTTTTATTTCATTACCTTTTGCTGCACTATTTGGCAGTAAAACTTCATCTCCAAAATTATCCTCAAGATAATATCCAAAATCTACTTTCTTACTTACTTTTAGTTTATTGTATTCTCCAATTGTTATCATATAGTTATTCCTCCATCAATTTTAACGAATTTCATTTAAATTCCTTACTTATCTCTACATAATGTAAGGCTGATTCTCTAATTTTTTCTATTTCTTCCTCTGATAATTTTCTTATTACTTTTGCAGGATTACCAAGAATTAAAACTCCATCTTCAAATTCCTTATTTTGAGTAACTAAACTCCCTGCACCTATAATAGTATTATTACCAATTTTAGCGCCATTTAAAATTATTGCTCCCATTCCAACTAGCACATTATTTTTAAGACTGCATCCATGTATTATTGCACCATGACCTATAGTGCACCCATCCCCAATAACTACATTATTTCCATGATCAACATGTACTACACAGTTTTCTTGAATATTTGTATTTTCTCCTATAGTTATAGGTTCATCATCACCTCTAAGGACTGCACCAAACCATATATTAGTATTCCTTTTAAGAGTTACATCTCCAATAACTACTGCTGTTTCCGCAATATATAACTCATTATCCAAGTTCGGCTTTTTACTCTTAAAATTTTTAATCATTAATTCTCACCTCACTAAATCTAAAGTTATTTTATCATTAGTTTCAGGTTATTGTCATTATTTTAATTGCTTATCTAATAATATATATTATAAATAATTTTTAGAGGTAATGATATTGGGTAAAAGAAAGTCACCTAAAAACAACTTTAATATAGATGATCTCCATTTCTACTATGGTATCCCTCATGCTCACAGTGGCTTTTCAACTGGACGTGGCACACCTATTGAGGCATTTGATTACGCAAGGCATAATGGGCTTGATTTTTTAATTTTAACTGATCATAATAATTATTTGACAAAAACTATTCATATAAAAAACACCGAATTAAGCAAATGGGATACAGCTAAATATATAGCTGCACGCTATAATAAAAAACACGAAAATTTTTTAGCGTTAATAGGCTTTGAAAGTAAAACCGAGCCTTACGGAGATATAAACATAATAAACTCAAACAGATTTTTTACAGGTTCAGTAAACAATCTGCAATTATTAGTTCTCTGGATGCTTAATAATCCCAATGCATTTATTTCAATTAATCACCCACATAAATCTATAGAATATCTTGAGTATAATCCAATTTTAAATAAATTAATTACATCAATAGAAGTTGGAAATGGTTCCTCTCCTAATAAGTATCAAAGATATGAAAAATATTATTACTACCTACTCGATAAGAAATGGAAATTAGGCGCTATAAATGGTCAAGATAATCATAGATTAAATTTCGGTGATGATGAAAACTTAACCTGCATAATTACCGATGAACTCACAAATACTTCACTAATAGATGCGTTTAGAAATCGCCGCACATTCTCTACCGAATCCAGGACCCTAACCATGTACTTTACGATAAATAATGATTTCATGGGCGATGTTCTATCTTTAAATGATACTAATCTACAGTTTTCAATTTTTGCTCATGACCCATCTCATAAAATATCCGAAATTGATATTTTATCTTCTGGTGGAGTTGTAGTAAAAAAAATAACCGACTTAAATCTTAATAAAGTTAAATATTTATATAATCATGAAGCTCCTGAAAATGAATTATGGTATGTAGTCAAAATTGTATTAGATAATGGTAAAATCGCAATAAGTTCCCCTATCTTTAGAAACTAGACTATGTTGATATCCACAGTGAAACTTATAGTTATAGGTATAGCAAGCCGAAAGAAAAGGTACTCAGTTGTTCCAGTTTCTAGATAATATTATTGTGGATTTCTACCAGCAGAAGTTGTACCCATTTCTGCATGTTCCTTAGACAAGCTAATGACAAGCAAAAATGGAACAACTTCTGCTGAAGAAATACCTACAATAATATTATCAACGAAACATTCCACAACAGAGTTCCTTTTCTTTCTGGCGTGGAATATGCTTTAAATCATAGGTAAATAACACGTAACTTAGACTTATGTACATACTCACCGAGATTAAATACATGTTTATTCCATAGGACCATCAAGATAAGCTGAAAGGTTCTAAATATCTGGTTGCACCATTTCTGCATGCTCCCACTTTCATTGTGACAAGCAGTATATGGCACAACCAGCCATTAAGAGCTTAATCAGCCTATTTTCAAATGCCTATTTCATATTATGACCCTTGAGGTTACAAACATGTACCCAATTTCTAGTTGGAGCAAACTTTAAGTCCTCATTGTGGAACCCTCTATAGATAAAGCAATTATTAATTTGATTTATGCTTTGAAATATATACCACCACAGAAAGAGATGGTGCTCTTTTACGCAGTGTTTCATTGAGAAATTGGCTGTGAGATTTCTTCAGTAAAAGTTGTTCCAGTTGTGCTTGTCATTTGCTTGCCAAAGGAGCATGCATAACTGGGTACAACTTCTACTGTTAAGTGAGAGTCCAAATCTTGTATTTGGTTACTCGAACTTACTCAGCGAACGAATGTGAGTCGAGTTTCATCTTTCCACAGCCAATTTCTCTAGAAACCGAGTAACAGAGCACCATCTCTTTCGGCGCGTGATCACATAACTCTAAGTTACATATTTGTTATCTATACTTTGCATAACTTTGAGATTATTTATTTTTCTTTACTCTATTTGGTTTCGCCTTTGGTTTTATAACTATTTGTTTACCTTTGTTCTTAGGTCCTCTTGTTTGCGTAATATGCATAAACCATAAGAAAAATAGTACTGTGACAATTGATAATCCGCTTGTAAGATATATATTGGTCTTGTCTACAAACATCTGAATTATAAATAATGCTATTGCTATTGATAATGGAATCCACTTATTTATATGTACTCTACTAAATATATATTTTCTACATATTAAAAAAGCTGCTCCTATAATAAGTAACGTTACTAAAAATATTAAAATCGTCATCAAAATGTTCATCTACTTAAATCTCCTCCTCCAAAAAAGTCTATATAGTTAATGATAATTTATCTACAAATTATTATCAAGCATTCCTTTTATATCATTTTAAATATAAAATTTTTTATTTCCATGAAATAGTAGCAAATTTTACGAAAATATTAATAAAATAAAAGTATTTTATTAATTTTATAGTTTTTTCTTTAAATTTGCGTATAAATTTGATAAAATAAAAAAAGTACATTAATGAATATTATGAGGTGATAACATGACTTTAATTTCTAATACCCATTTAGATGAATTAGATTTACAAATACTTGACTTACTAATTAAAGATTGCAGGACCCCTTACTTAGAAATTGCTAGAATATGTCACGTTAGTGGAGGAACTATCCATGTAAGAATGAAAAAGATGGAAGACATGGGAATAATAAAAGGATCTAGAATAATATTAGATCTTCCTAAGCTAGGATATGATGTATGCTGTTTTGTTGGAATATATGTTGATAAAACTTCTTCTTTTAGTGCTGTATTTGATAAAATGTCGACTATAAAAGAAGTTGTAGAATTACACTTAACTACTGGTAACTACTCGATGTTTGCTAAGATTGTGTGTACTAATATTACAGACTTACAAGATGTATTGCTTAATAAAATAAATAATATTGATGGTATTCAAAGAACTGATACTTTTGTATCCTTATCTCAACCTATAGATAGAAATATATCTTTATAAAGTGAAACTTTTCAGGTGGAGTTTTATACTCCACCTGAATTTAGTTGAACTTATCCAGGAGCTAGCATCCGTAACACTCCCACTTGAAGAAGAGGGAGTGTTACGGATGCTAGCTATCGGATAAAATTTTCTTAAATATAGCATAAAAACACATTTTCTAATACATACTATGTTTATATTATAATAAGGAGTGTGTTTTTATGAAAACATTAAATACAATTTCACTTATACTAGTAATTATTGGTGGTATAAATTGGGGCTTAGTTGGTCTCTTTGAATTTAACATAGTTAGTGTTCTATTTGGAACATTTTCAGCAATGACCAGAGTTATTTACTGTTTAATTGGAATTGCTAGTCTATTCTCTATTTCTCTTTTACTTAGAGATAGATCTACTTCAACTAGATAAAATATCTTTATAAATATTTAGAATATTTATATTTAAAATATTCTCTGACAAAATAAGAGAATATTTTTTATTTTGTATAATAAATTATCTAAATATTATTATTAGCATGAATTTTGGATTAAAAATGTGTATTAGTTTGTAACAAAATTTACAATTAATTCTTTAAGATCTAGTAAGAAATTTTTAATGTAAAATTAATATTCTCTGACTACCTTTTGATATATAATAAAATAAACTTCGTTACTCAAATATTTAATAGGAGGTTGGTTTTTATTTGCGCACGATATTAAATCTAAATTTATATAATTTAATATATTTCTTTACACTCTATTCTCTCGCTGGATGGTGCCTTGAGGTTGTATATTATTTTAAAAATGAACGTAGATTTGTTAATAGAGGCTTTCTACATGGTCCATTTTGCCCGATATACGGCTTTGGCGTCTTATTTCTTGTAATATTCCTTGACAGCTATAAAAATAATGTATTTATACTATTCTTACTAGCTTCTTTTTTCACATCAGTTTTAGAATATATTACGGGATTTATATTAGAAAAGACCTTTAAAACCAAATGGTGGGACTATACCGATGATCCATTTAATTTACATGGTAGAATCTGCTTACTTTACTCGTTGCTTTGGGGCGTAGGCGAAGTTGCAATAATTAAAGTAGTTCATCCACTCGTTAATGATTTAATTGTAAATATACCAAAAACATTAGGTGAAATATTTATTTCTGCTATTATAATTTATTTTATAATCGATTTTTGTTTAACTATAATTTCACTTATACAATTTGATAAAATGTCCTATGCATTTCAGTTTGTACCTGTTAATTTTTTGACTGATAAACCTAGCATGTTATTTAGTTTTACAAAGGAAAAGGCTGCTGACAAATTTAGAACCTTTGAATCCTTATTGGGGAAGTTTAAATTCACCATTAATAAAAATAATTCTAGGTATAGCATCTCAAATCGTTCATATAAACAATTAAATAGTATATTTAAATCCATAAAAGATAAATTTAAAAAGGATTAAGGGTGCAAAACCACCTTAATCCTTTTTTATATTATTTAATATTAAGTACTTATTTATTAATTTTTCTTATTTCATCAAATAATTCAATAGCAGCATTTCTTGGGCCTTCTTTTTCTTGTCCTTTTACACCTAAACATGTTCTAATTTGTCCAACCTTAACTTGTCCACTTTCAAACATTTTATCAAAATACTTTTCTATAAGAATATTAGTTTCTTCCTGCTTTTGAGCTGGTCCAAATGGATTAGCAAAGAAGGATTCTACTAGTCCTTTTTCAGTAGTTGTTCCTTTAGCCATTCTAGCGCCTGCCTTAAATACCTTTATAGCATCCTCAGGCGTTTCAAAGTAATTTAAATACTTTTCACCATCTTTCACACTATCATAATTATTAGCATAGAAGAAGAAATCTACAGCATGCCCTTTCATTATTTCTTTATATGATGCAACAGGCACAACAAGTCTCGCATTAACTTTATCAGGGTTCATAAATATGCTTCTATCCATTTCTTTAAATGCATATCCTTGATCCAAATCATCTAGTCTGACAAATGCGCCTATTTCAGTTCCATATCCTATAATTTTATCATCCTCCATTTTAAACGTACCCATATCATCAAAGATAATAGTCATGTCTGAGATATAGTCCTCACTTAATCCTCTAAAGGCTTCTAAACTTTCAGATTTTCCTGCACCACTATCTCCCATAATAACAACATTTGCTTCATCGCCACTTTTTAATACGATGTTTACCATCGATCCATGTATTGGTAGGAATCCTCTCTTTATCATGAGTAAATTATACAAAGTTAACGTCATCTTCTTTATATAGCCAAAATAATCAATCTTTTCAGAATGATTTACATAACCAAGCATTATATCATTTTCAGCATCATCGAAAAATACGGTTTTTAGTTCTTCATCATCATCTTTTGCGCCAAATACATAGATTATATCTGGTTTTCTGCCTCTAGTTTCTTCACTTCTTGCCATTTCAAACAAATTACATAAAGTTATTCCATGTTCCATAAAATCTCTATGGAAGTATATAAACGTTAGTAATCCTCCTATCTTAGCTGGATAACAGAACCAGTGTTCTTTATTTATTTGAGCGTATTTTAGAGGATTGTATTTAATTTCACTAAACATTCCATCTCTTGTGTTCTTTTTAGGATAAGTAATAAAAGGTGTTTCTAGAAGAATATGATCTATAAATGGAACTTCTTCTAATAACTCATAGCCATTTGGTCTTACCCATTCCATTTCATGAATCATTATACAAGCATTTCCCCCTGCCGGTATTTGTCTATAAACTTTTGGTTGATATCCTACAACGTGAATTTCAATTTTTCTATACAATTTTAAAATAAGCGTAGAAAAATTAGCATTTGCTTCAGTAAAACTCACCGCTGCAAGACCTTCTTGAACTTTATATCTATGAACTATAGTATATCTTTCAAGTCTTCTCCAAAATAGATAAAGGTCTTCTATAAATGCTATAAACTTATCTCTATCTTCTAACAATTTAGCATAAGAAGTACTTATTTCTACTATTTCTTCTACAGTCATAAGAGTTAAATATTTAATTATCTGAGTTAAATCTCTTCTTATATCAATTAGACTATCTGTATCTAATGTATTATTAAAATACCTATACGATAATGAATTTTTCTTTTTTGACCTTCTTAAATAAACTTCTAAAATTCGTCTAAATCCATCACTTTCTAGTACTGATTCAAAAGTATTACAATACTTCGCCGTGAAGTTTATCATTACTTTGTCATTACTCATTGAAAATTCTTTTTTCATTTTTCTCCCCCTTTTGAATGCTTGCTAGTTTGAATATTGCATTTTTCTTTTAAAATTCCGCACATTAAAATAATTATACCATACTTTTTGCAATATTCAATTATAGTATTTTTCATTTTACACACATTTAAAACTTCATGGATATATTTTTTCATAAGAATTTATATGCAATTTTCCTTTAAACCCCAAAATACATTTTAATCCTTATTATACTAATATAAGCAAGCAGCTTATATTTTATGAATTTTATATTAATCTATAGAGTATTCGTTCGTACTTTTGTTTTTTTTATCATAAAATATTTTATTTCCATTTAATTCAAATAGTGATAAAATATTATATAAAAAATTCATTAAGAGGTAGCAGTTAATTTTATGAATAAGATATTTATTGTCAAGAAAAAATATATATCCATATTTTTATTTATGATAATCATTTCACTTTACTTAATAAGTTGCAGTTCTTTATATAAAAATTCTAATTACATTAAGCCTGATCCAAATCAAATGATTGTGCACTTCATTGATATTGGCCAAGGAGATTCAATTCTTATTCAGGTTAACAATAAAAATATGTTAATCGATGCAGGTCCTAAATCTGATAAAAATGAACTTTTAAATTATTTGTCTAAACTAAATATAGAGAAGTTAGATTATGTAATTGCAACTCATCCCCATGAAGACCATATTGGAAACATGTCCGACATCATAGATAGCTATAACGTTCTAAAATTTTATGCTCCAAAAGTTCAAAGCACAACAAAGACATTCGAAAAAATGATTGACTCTTTAAAACGTAAAGGTCTAAAAATCAACGTAATTAGAAAGGATACTGATTCTATTGACTTAGGTAAAAATACTAATGTAAGAGTATTTTCTCCTATAGATGATTCTTATGAAAATCTAAATAATTACTCATCAGTTATTAGAATTCAATATGGCAGTACCTACTTTTTATTCACTGGAGACGCCGAAAAAGATGTGGAAGAAAAGATACTCGATAACAACGAAAATATTAGTTCTGATGTATTAAAGGTTGGTCATCATGGATCATCTACATCAACTTCAAAAGCTTTTTTAAATAAGATTAATCCATCAATAGGGGTTATTTCCGTGGGTAAAGATAATACGTATAATCATCCAAATAATGAAACAATTAAGAGCTTAAAAGAGAATAAGGTAACTATATATAGAACCGATAAAGACGGAACAGTAATATTATCTTCTGACGGAACTAAAATAAGCAAAAAATAAAAATAAACCTATCTTTTCTCAATAATTTGAAATGATAGGTTTATTTTATTAATTTAAAATCTATATTAAGCTTTCTTCTTTTAATCCTCATCCGATTCTTCTTCACTTATATTATACTCATCTAATTCTTCCAAACCATCTAAATTATCAACATTTTCTTCTAAAATATTATCTTCGGTAATATTTTCAAAAATATATTTCTTCCAATTTACATATATATAATATAAATTTATAACATCTTGCTCATTATATAGAAGAATCTTTTCTATCTTCTCCTCTGGCATCCTTTTAAAATAACTTCTATCTTTCATAACTTTGTGAAAGGTCTTGGCTAAGTTTGAACCACTAATAACCTCTCCCTCTCTTACTATATCAAAAACCTTTTCTAATTTTTTTAACCCTATTGATAATTTTTTATATTTTTCATACTCTTTTTGAATATCAATGGAATCAAATTCCTCTTCGAAATTGTAGTATATACCATTCTCTTTAAAAAGATAATTAATAACAGTAAAATCATTATTACCTGAAAAAGTGATTATTGCCTTTTTTCCTTTTTGTTTCATTCTCATAAAATAGTCTTTTGCAAGATATAGAATATTTGTTGCCTCATCTCGATCTTCAATCATATATTGAGTTACTAGGATGTTGTTATTCTTTTTATCATATTCACACGCTCCAAATACCCCAATACATTTTGGTTTTTTATAAACATAGTGTTCAAGATCGAAGAAAATAATATCTTCAGGATTATATTCCTTATCTTGAGACTTCAGCATAAATTCATCTATATATTCTTCTACCTTCATCTTGTTTTCACGAATAATCACAGTACCACTCTTTCCTATAAGAATTGTATATCCTCAATGTCTAAATTATATATTACATCCTTTCTTTCAACAACAACATTAATATTTTTAATTAGCTCCCTGTCCTTTAATACTTTTTGCAAAAGTTCTTTTGTTGGATTCATACAATAAGGATGTTTTACATTTTTAAACATAGTATAATCTCCTGCTGTATCACCATAAGCATAACTTTCATTCAAATCTATATCATATTTTTTAACAAAATCATTTATAGCCTTTGCTTTACTCTTACTATCCCACATTGGTATTACTTCACCTGTATACATATTATTACTATCTGTAATATATTGTGCACCAATAAAATCTGTAAAGCCATATTTCTTAGCCATTTCACCAACTAATTCTGAAGGCGATCCAGATATTATAATCAAAGTATGATTGTTAGCTAAGTGCCACTTTATTCTATCTCTCGTAAAAGTATATACCCTATCGCCTTTTTGTTCTACAACTTTTTTAGCTATATACTTCATTTGGTATTTTTCTAGTCCTTTAATAGATTCAATATATATATCTATCATCTTTAAAAGATAACTATCATAGTCACCTTGCCTCTTATCCCATTTCATAAAATGAGGTCTTAGATCATTATACCATCTATCTGAGCCTATAATCTCATACTTTACCATTTTCTTAAATACTTCTGTTATTAGTCCTTCTCTATATAAAGTACCATCTAAATCGAAAAAAGCACCTATTGTTGACACTATCCCACATCCTTTTTACTTATTTTAATTATACTTTATTTTTTTAATTCAGAAAAGTATAGATAAGCTATAAAACTAATTTTATAAACTTAAAGTAATATATTACAACATCTTTTTAAATTATTAAAACACTATCAAAAATACTTACTTATTGATAGTGTTTTTAAAATCCTCTAGGCTTATTCTATAAAAGTTGAAATTTCATCTATGCTCTTTCTTACTTTTTTTCTTATATCATAATTTTCCGGATATCCTATTGCCACCACTAACCGTATTCTTTTTAATTTACTAATATTTAAAAGCTTTTTAAGTTCTTTTTCATTAAACCATCCTAAAATACATGTTCCAAGATTCTGTTCTGTTGCTGCTAAGCAAATATGCTCGGTTGCTATTCCAAGATCAACCGACCTATAATCCTGCTGTTTCATTAACGCGCCTGCTCTAGATGTTAAATTTCCACTTTCCTCTATTACAATAATAAACGCCGGACATTCACTAGTAAATTTATTCATTATTTTATCCTGTAAGCATTCGGCAACTTTGGGAGCCAACTCACTATTATTCACAACAACAAAGTGCCATGGCTGGCTATTACATGCTGAAGGTGCCATTCTCGCAGCATCAATACATTTAACTAATTTTTCTTTCTCAACTAGCTTACTTAAATATTTTCTACAACTTTGACGTTTATTTATTAACTCAAAAAATTCTTCCATAGTATTATTCCTCAACCTCCCATTAAATTATGTTGTATTTTAATCAGTAAAAATATCTAAATCTTCTTTATTTACTAAACTTGGATTGTTCTCTTTAAATTTATTATATATTTTTTCATAATATATTTTAATCGTAGCCATTGTTGGAGATCCTAAAAGCATTCCTATAGGTCCCAAAATACCTCCACATATTGTTACACCTAATATAATTCCAAGAGGGCTTATCCCAACCTTTTTGCCTACAAGTCTAGGCTCAAGATACCATGCGTCAAACTGTTGAATAGAAAGCAAAAGTATAAAAACAATTATCGCTTTTGTTGGCGATACAAAAATCGCAACTATTACACTGATAATATCTCCTACAAGCGGTCCAAAGTAAGGAATCATGTTTGTTACACCTACCATTAGTGCAATCAGTGGTGCATAAGGTTCTCCAACTGTAACCAATCCTATTAATGCTAATATTCCAATTATGGAAGAATCTATTGCCTTTATGCCAATATATGTACCGATCATTTTATTGTAGGTTCTAATAAATTCTATTAGATTAGTTCCTTTCTCTTCCTTTAAAATCATATAAGTAATGATTCTCAAACTTTTAATAAACTTTTCTTTATCTGCAATGATGTATATTGATATCACAAAGCCTAAAACCACACTAACTAAATTCGAAGTAAAGGAAAGTAGATACATGGCTAGATTTTGTAGTAAATCTATCGACATATTACCTGCCTTATTTGATATTTGCTGCAAATTATCTAAAAGACCTGCTTGCGTAATTAATACTTTTATTCTTTCATTTTCAAGAATTGTATTAACCCATTTCTGTATAATTTCAACATACGTTGGTATCTCTATTGTAATATTTACAATACTATCAATTAAGCTAGGTATAGAATAAAATAATACAATAAAAACTAATGCTACAATTATAAAATATGTAATTGCAATTGATATTTTTCTTTTTATTTTGAACCTTTTTTCCACAAAACTTACCACCGGATTTAATATATACGCACAAATCATTGCATAAATAAATGGCGAAACAATTGATAAGGCTTTCTTTCCTATATTAAAAAAATAATCATAATTATCTATTAATTTATATCCAATCAAACCCATTAATGCAAATATTAATATATCTCTATATTTAATATTTTTATTTATAAACAATCCACCTCAAATCCCTTCAAAAAAACTTACCTAAATAGTGACTTAATTATATCATATATCCATTTTTCACATCACGTATTCTTTATTATGTACTAAAAATATAATTATAGACAATTAATATAAATTAAACTTATGCTATAACTTAAGGTTTTAACAAATTCGTAAATATGTTTATCTATACACCAAAGACATAAAGCTAGAGAAAGGGAGTAAAATCTGTTATGACCGCTGCAATAGAATGCTAATGCAACACTGCATAAAAAAGTTTACTCCCTTTATAGTGTCATATATTATTTAGAAGTTGAAATACTCCATAGTTTTTTTATATCTCTATATATACTTTTATAATCTACATTTTTTCCACTACATCTATTCCAATTAACTCTAATCCATTCTTTATTACTTGTAGACTTGCTTTAACCAAGTTTAATCTTGTAGCTTTTAAATCTTCGTCTTCTAAGTTTAATACTGAGTGGGCATTATAGAATTTATTAAAGCCTTTAGCAACTTCTATAACGTATCTTGTTAATATTGATGGTTCTAATTTATCTAACGCTAAAGTTATCATATTATTAAAGTTAGCTATGCTCTTAACTAATTCAAATTCCTCTTTTGATGATAATTTACTATAATCAACAGTTCCAGTACATTCATTTCCTCTGTTTAATATACTATTTCCTCTAGCATATGAATATTGAACATATGGCCCTGTTTCTCCGTCAAATGATAATATTTCTTTCCAATCAAAGACAATATCTTTTTCTCTTGAATTTTTAAGATAAGTAAAGATTACAGCTCCAACACCAATCTTCTTTGCTACTTCTTCTTTATTTTCAAGTCCAGGATTTTTCTCGTTAATAACTTCCATAGTTTTATCTACCGCTTCACGTAATAGATCATCTAGTAAAACAATTGAACCATTTCTTGTTGAAAGCTTTCTATCTGCAAACTTAACTAATCCAAATCCTACATGTACGCAGTCTTTTGCCCATTCATTGCCTGCAAGTTCTAAAACCTTAAATACTTGCTTAAAGTGTAATGCTTGTGGAGTTCCAACTACATAAACACATTTGTAAAAATCATAAGTTTTCTTTCTGTACATAGCCGCTGCTAAATCTCTTGTAGCATATATTGATGCTCCATCGCCCTTAAGTACTATACAAGGAGGCATATTATACTCTTCAAGCATAACAACTTGAGCTCCATTACTTTCAACAAGAAGACCTTTTTCCTTTAGTTCATTAACAACAACATCCATCTTATCATTATAGAATGCTTCACCTGCCAACGAATCAAATTTTACTCCTAAAATATTATAAACTCTTTCGAATTCCTTCAAGCTCAATTCTCTAAATTTCGTCCAAAGCTCTGTAGCCTTTTCGTCACCAGTTTCTAATGCTTTGAAATTAGCTCTTGCTTCGTCTTCTAAAGAAGGATCTTTTTCTGCTTCTTCATGGAATTTAACATATATTCTAAGCAGTTCATCTATTGGAGCCTTTTCTAAAGCTGCTTCATCTACCCATCTATCATAAGCTGATATAAGCTTACCAAATTGAGTACCCCAGTCTCCTAAATGGTTTAAACCAACTGTATCATAACCTTCTTTTTTAAACATTTTATATAAGGCATTTCCTATAGCTGTAGTAAATAAGTGCCCTACATGGAAAGGCTTAGCTATATTAGGTGAAGAATACTCAACACAAACTGTTTTACCTTCTCCACTATTTGATGCACCATAATTATCTCCATCTTCTAAAACTTTCTTGATTGTATTTTCTGCAAATACACCTTTATCAACAAAAAAGTTAAGATAAGGTCCTAAGCTTTCTATTTTTTCAAATCCTTCAGTAGACATATTGTTTTTTAATTCTTCCGCTATCATATTTGGTGCTTTTCTCATAACTTTTGATAGCTGAAAACATGGGAATGCATAGTCTCCCATTTCTGGCTTTGGTGGTATTTCAATTAATTTTTCTATTGTTTCAATATCTAATTCCACATGAGCTTTTATTAGTTCTGCAACTTTATTTTTGTAATCCATAAATATCCTCCTTAAATATGCTTAAACATTATTATTTAAACTTAAACAGGCATTAACCTGTAAGACTATAACTAATTATTTTATTCTAGTACTAATTACTATTTTTTACTTCTTTTCGTAAAAGTATTTACATAATTTATAACAAATATGTTAGCATGCAAATAAAAAAAGCTCCTCTCTTAAACAAAGAGACGAACTATCCGCGGTACCACTCTAATTGTATTTTATATAAATAAAATACCCCTTAACTTTTAACGCAAGTTTTTTTGCGACCAACCCTACTAAACATTCAAAAATAATAACTCATATATAAGATATATTAAATTATTATATTTTAACTACTGATTTCAGGTGATTTCTCCAAGGCTCTCTTCATTATAATCTATCCATAGGGCTTACACCGTTCCCCCACTCGCTTAAGGAATCAATTAAACTACTTTCCTCTTCTCAGAATTTTCAATATTAATGATAATATATTATACAAATTATCTATATATTTGTCAACTTGGTATTATATATATCACAAATATATTAATTTAGACTTATGTGTAACTTACCGAAATAAGTAATATATTGTGTTTCGGTTTCCAGTATAGTGATACGCTCAAAGTTAACAAGTATGTATATCATTCTAGTTATAAATCAAATATATAATTTAGATATCCAAACTATGAATTTGATTTATGCTTTGAAATACTTTCCATACCAGAAATAGAAGGTACTCTTTTTCGTAGTGTTGCATTGAAAAAATAATTGTAGGTATTTCTTCAGTAAAAGTTGTTCCAGTCCTGCTTGTCATTAGCTTGCCTAAGGAACAAGCAGGACTGGTGCAACTTTTACTGATAGAAATCCACAGTTATTTTTGGTAGCAACCGAGAAACAGAGTACCTTCTATTTCGGTTGGTTATCACATATATCTAAGTTTTCTATTGAATATCTATACTATAAAAAGTTAAGTATTAAATTACCGAAACTATATAACATATTTATTATAATTCTTCCAGGAATCTGAATTATTCTTCCTCCAACAAATATAAGTACCATCATTATTATCATCTGATATTGATAATACATATTTTCATATTTGTAAAAAACTTTTGGGTATAAATCTCTTAGAATACTAAAGCCATCTAACGGTGGAACTGGTATTAAATTAAATAACCCTAAAAACACGTTAAGTGTAAGAATAGAATATATCATAGATTCTAATACTCTATACAATGCCATTGGAATTCCATGTCCAAACCTTACAAAAAGCACAAGTACTATTGTAGCAACTATAGAAACTAAAAAGTTTGCAGCCGGTCCAGCTAAGCTTACCTTTAAATCATCTTTATAATAGTTTTTATATGCTGACGGATTAGTTTGTACCGGCTTTGCCCATCCAAATCCAAAAAGTAAAACTAAAATGAATCCTACTGGATCTATATGCGTAATTGGGTTTAAATTCAATCTTCCTTGAAATCTTGGTGTCTTATCTCCCAGCTTATCAGCGACAAATGCATGTGCATATTCATGGAATGTAAAAGCAATTAGTATTGCTGGGATTAATATAATCTTATCATATATTGTTTGCTGTATATTAAATAATGAATTCATATTTTCCTCCTTATTAGTTGTACATGTTTTGTATTATACCATATTTTACGCCTGTTCATGCACTATTTTCAAAAGATTAACATTCATTTTTCATTGCATTATTTATCATCTCTATCATTTCATCCAAATCTTTTCGACATCGAAGTTTTACATAAAAAGGAGTATCTAATTTAATATTTAGATACCCCTTTCATAATATTACTTTTTATCTAAATTCTTATAAGTCAACTTTCCTTTGTTATCCATAGTTGCTATAAAATCATCTTTGATTTGAATAAGTTTTCCTTCATATTCAATTTCTTTTCCAGTCATCAAGTTTTTAACACTGCCTTTAAGATTATCATTAAGCAAAATTTCACCTTGATTACTAAAATATAAATCATTACAATTTACAACCGAATCTAAAGTTACCTTTTTCCAAGAAGAAGTATCTTCACTAATTTTTCCATAAGTAATTGTTGTAACTTTATCACCGTTTAATTCACCCATGTAAATTACATCTTTTCTATCAATACCTAAAAGTGTTAACTTTTTATTTGAATTAAACTTTAGCTGCTTATTTGGATTTGTAACAAAAAATCTACCATCTACTTTATCTTCATAAATTAACCTATCTTCATGAGGTATTATCTGCATATTCCCTAAAATGTTAGTTTGAAGTTGAACTTTAGTTAAAGTACCATTTATATCAATTCTATAAACTATACTCTTCAATCCGCCTTTATAGAGGTCAATATAATAAACACCTGTAATGGTTGATTCACTTACCTTTCTAACTTCCATGCCTTCCTGATAAGTACAGATATCTTCATTATTTTCAGTTGCAGCAGTCTCAGATGAATCCTTTGGATTATAGGTTACAAGCTGAATTTTCTTTTCACCATCTTTTTCTACTTTTTTAGCCATTATAAGTCTGTCTCTATCAGATAGCCATTTATAATAAAGAATTTCTCCATTATTCTCTGTTTTCACTTGAGTATTAGTACCTGTTTTTGTATCTTGTATGTATAGATTATTATCTTGACTATACGTTAAATACTTTCCATCATATGATACATTTACATCTTTAGCACCAGAAGGAATAGTGGCTTTAATGTCTTTAGTCTTATCTTTGCTTAACTCTATCTTTTCACTCTTAAAATCTGACGAATGTTTGAATACAAAGTTATCTAATATGTATAATCCGCCAATTTGTAGTATTATAGATAATATTGCCCACGCAATTATCTTCTTAAATACTTTCATAACTTACCCTCACCTTCTGTTTATTTAACAATAATTGCAGTTGGGATAGATCTTTCCCCCATACTATATGATGGTGTGTTAACAATATCTCCATCATAATACATTGTGGTAGATTTTCCTCCATCTAAATTCATTGCATTAACCGCTCCCAGTTTATATATAACTTCTTGAGCTTCTTTTAATGTAGCGCCTAAACTGCTTGCACCTCTACCATCAATAACCAGAAGAATAATTGCACTATCTTTTCTCTGCCCTATAACTGTTCTTGGAGCTATTCCCCAGCCTCCATCTCCACTCATAGGGGTCATTTTACCATTAATCACTAATGATGGTCCAAAACTTAGAGCCTCTTGAACTCCTAGCTCTTGAAGTTTTTCAGCTGAATACTTACCAACAAGCATTATGCCTTGTTTATCTATTGCAAGTAAGTCAGCTTCTTGATCCTTTCCTAAATCATTATAGATAACCTTACCACTACTCATAATAAGTCCTATTGGAAGACCGCCATTTCCTGTCCACTTTTGATTTGAGGATTGATCTGTGAATCCTCCACCATTAACAGCTGCAATAGCATCATTATTTTCTGCTATTTGAGATGTAGTTTCACCCTCTACTTGTAATTTAGAAGTATATCCTATTTTGACTCTAGTCGAATCTTTTATTACAAGATAATGACCTGTATATTTTTCGTTCTCGATTTTATAGTATTCTATTGTATCATCTTTAACTTTTGGAATTTCAATTTCTGATGTATTTGTTGTTTCACTTGTTCCTTCAGTTGAGTTCTGTCCTAAGATTTTTGCTATCTTTTCATCTGATAAAAACCAAGTAGCCAGATATTGATGGCTCATTGAAGTCATAGCAGCCCCTACATATGTAGCTTTTGCATTTTCAAACGGTCCATATAAAAGCGTAAGCGGAGCCGTACACAATGTAAAAATCATTTCAAACGCAAAAAATGCTATCAATGTTTTAACTGAAATTCTTTTTGTATTTTTCTTAACTTTTTTAGGTTTCACTCTAGATTTTTGATCTATATTTTTATTACCTTTATTCGTATTCATTTTATTATCCTCTCTAAAAGTTCCTCATCGACATATAATTATTTTAAATTACACCAAAATTTATTATATATTATTTTTATTTATATTACAATAATTTGATTTTTCCATCATTTTTTTCAAATTCCAATTATACTTTTTTCTTTAAATTCTGTTATGTTATAATGGATTTTAGGAGGTATACGTTTTATGGAAGAGAAAGTTTTAAATGAATTAAAAAAATTTGAAGATTATGTTTCTGGCGAGCACCTTAGTTCGACTTTAAATGTTTCAAGAACCGCTATATGGAAGCATATAAAAAATTTAAAATCAAAAGGATATGTAATAGAAGGAATTTCAAATAAAGGATATAAGTTAATATCGTCTCCAGACATTTTAAGTAAAAGCGAACTTTTACCTATGATAAAAACATCTAAAATTGGCCGTAATATAATTTATTTTAATGATATAGATTCAACAAATATAAAAGCGAAAGACCTTGCACAAAAAGGTGCTGAAGATGGTACTATTGTTATAGCTGAAAAGCAAACTCTTGGTAGTGGTCGTTTCAATAGAAAATGGGTTTCTCCAAGCGGCGGACTTTGGTTTACTCTAATACTAAGACCAAATATTCCTCCAACCGAAGCCCCTAAGATAACGCAAATTGCTGCTGCTTCTATCTATAAAACCCTAGAAAAATATGATATACACTCAACAATAAAATGGCCAAATGATATTCTGTTAAACGATAAAAAACTTTGTGGTATATTAGCTGAAATGAAATGTGATATGGATGCTGTTCATTATTTAGTATTAGGGATTGGCATGAATATAAATATAAATAAAAGTGATTTTGATGACAACACCGAATCTACTGCCACTTCATTAAAGATTGAGCATAATAAAGAATTTAAAAGAAGTGAGATACTTGCTGAGTTACTTCTAAATTTTGAAATCCTATATAATAAATTTACTGATAATTTAGATCTAACCGAAACAATTTCTATTTGCAGAAACCATTCAAGCATTTTTGGAAAAAAAGCAAAATTAATAACCTATAATAATGAAGAAATCGTAACTTGCGTTTCTTTATCCGATACAGGAGATCTTATCATTAGAGATAGCTCTGGCACCGAAAAAGCAGTACTTACAGGAGAAATTAGCTTTAAGGGAATAGATTAAATATAAAAATACTTGCACTAAGATGTTATTTAGAGTTTACTTCTAAGCAACCGAAATGGAATATATGTGTTTACTTCGGTTCTTAGAAGATTTTACTGGGTGATTCTAAGAACATAAGTTGCATCCAAAGTGCTTGCTTCAAAGACTACGCTTTTGAACAAGCACATTTGGAACAACTTATATTCTAAGAATCACGACCAGCAAAATCTCCTTATGAACACTGCGCAAAAACATATATTCCATTTCTTTGTTCAATAGTAAGCTTAAATAGCTATATATTTATACAAGTATTTATATTTCTCTTATTACAATATATTTAATGACTGAATATTTAAGACTTTTCATACAGTTCTTATATTTATAATACAATACTCATACAGTCTTTTGTATGTATATGTGAAATACTTAAAGTGATAGCAAGACAAAGAAATAGAAGACATATATGTGGAGCAGGCATTGAAAAATAAGCTGCTGGAATATCTTAATTGAAAGTTGTTCCACTTTTGCTTGTCCTGTGCATATCACAGGAACATGCAGAAGTGGTGCAACTTTTAATTTAGATATTCCCAGCGAGATTTTTCATAGTCCTGAGGAACATATATGTCTTCTATTTCGGTTGTTCTCGCTTCACATTAAGTTCTTCTCAATACTATCAAAATATTTACTTCTTGTTTAATACCTTTTGAATGTGATCTTTTAAGACATTTGCTGATTCTTGTAATTTTTTTAGCTCTTCTGCATCTTTTATTTCAGGATTTACTATATTTACTGCTCCTGTACTGTTGACTATAGCAGGTACTGCTAGATAAACATCTTCTATTCCATATTCCCCTTGTAATAAACAAGATACAGTTAAAATAGTATTTTCATCTCTTAATATTGCTTCTACTATTCTGTTTACAGCTAATGCTACTGCAAAATAAGTTGCATTTTTTCTACTTATTATTTCATAGGCTGCATTCTTTACATCACTTTCAATTACTGCTTTTACTGCATCATCCCATTCCAAATTGAATTTTTGTGCATATTCCTCAAAGCTTCCACCTGCTATACTTGCAGTGCTCCAGCTTATAACTTCGCTATCACCATGTTCACCTAAAACATATGCATGGATATTATTATTATTAACATTGAAATACTTACCAATAACATACTTTAATCTTGAAGTATCAAGAACTGTACCTGATGCAATTACTCTTTCCTTAGGGAACCCTGATAATTTATAAGTTATATACGCTAATACATCGCAAGGATTTGATACAACTAATAAAATTGCATTTGGACTCGCTGCTGCAATTTGTGGCACGAATCCTTTAAATATATTATAATTTTTCTCAATTAAATCTAATCTAGTTTCCCCTTCTTTTTGAGCCGCACCAGCAGTAATTATAACTATATCTGAATCTTTTGTCTCTTCAATACTTCCCGCATAAATACTAACTGGTTTAACAAAAGATGTGCCATGAACTAAATCCATTACTTCACCCATTGCTTTATCCATATTTATATCAAATAAACAGATTTCTGTAGCCACTCCGCTATTCATTAAAGCATATGCTGTTGTCGCACCTACAAACCCTGCACCAATCACTGATATCTTACGTTTTCTCTCTATCATTATAAATTCCTCCTCTTTATGGACTATTCTTTCCTAATAAAGAAATTATTATTTATTGTTAATTTTTTGTCATATAACTATATATAATCCCTTACATTATTAATTAATAATAATTCTTACTATTAATTATAACTTATTTGAATTTTCTCGTAAATACTATATAATTAAATTTAACAACTTATTCGTAATTTTTTTATTTAGGCATTTTTTAATTTTGTTTCAAATGCCTGATATTCAATATGGAGGTACACTTTAATGAAATTATTATTTTTTGATACAGAAACAACCAGTATAAAACCAGGCAGTATATGCCAATTAAGTTATATTACTGTAGATGCTAGCGTAAAACCACAAGTAACTACGGGAAAGAACTTTTTTTTCACTGTTGAAGATATGGATCCATCGGCTGAAGAAATTCATGGTTTCTCTTTGGAAAAACTTTATGATTTATCAAATGGTCAATACTTTGAGGACTTAGTTCCTGAATTTCTTGATGACTTTATTAATGCAGATTTCCTTATCGGACATAATGTAAATTTTGATGTCAGATTTTTAAAGCACGAATTACAATCTTTAGGAGAAGATTTTGTTCCTAAAAATGTTTTCTGCACAATGGCTTATTACAGGGATATATGCAGAATTCCTAAGGCCAATGGTGAAATAAAAAATCCAAAGCTATCTGAAGTGATTGAATGGCTTAATATACCTAGCAGCCAAATTACTGAGACATCAGAAAAATTATTTGAAGGAAGCGGAAACTACCATGATGCTAGATTCGATACAGCTGCAACTTATTTAACTGTTATTGAAGGTTTAAAAAAAGGTCATTTCCCTAAAGGATATTTTTCAAATCGTTTAAACTCAAGATCTTAGTATACAAATTTTTTTTATCATTAACACCTTAACAATATAATCATATAATATATTATATGATAATTTGCAACATTAACTATTTATTATTCTTTAATACTTTTATATATGTTATAAGTGCTTATTGATTAGTTATAGTATTTCAATCTTGTTTAAATTATAAATGAGGTGATAAAATGGAGAAATATGTTTGTGAAGTGTGTGGATATATTTATGATCCTGAATTAGGGGATCCAGATGGCGGAATACCACCTAATGTTGATTTTGACGATTTGCCTGATTATTGGGTATGCCCTATCTGTTCCTTTAACAAAGATAATTTTTCTATTCAAGAGTAATTACAATCTATGAAAGTAATATAATATACTAGGTTATAATTAATACACTTAAGTAAATCTAATTGTATCAATAATACTATTGTACTTAGACTTTATTTCAAGAAAAAAGACTATAAAAACAAGTACTTGTTTTTATAGTCTTTTAATTATGGATTAAATTGTTATTTTATTTTTATATATTTTTATGGAAAGTTCTGCTTATAACTTCTAATTGTTGTTCTTTTGATAATCTACTGAAGTTAACTGCATATCCTGAAACTCTAATTGTAAGTGTTGGGTACTTATCTGGATTTTCCATAGCATCAATTAATGTTTGTCTGTTAAGAACATTAACATTTAAGTGATGAGCACCTTGAGTGAAGTATCCATCCAGTATTGCCACTAAGTTGTTAACTTTTTGATTTTCGTCTTTTCCAAGTGCATCTGGAACTATTGAGAATGTATTAGATACACCATCTTGGCAGATTTCATTGTATGGAATCTTAGCTACAGAGTTAAGTGATGCCAATGCTCCATTTATATCTCTTCCATGCATTGGATTTGCTCCTGGTGCTAAAGGTTCACCCTTCTTTCTACCATCTGGAGTTGTACCTGTTTTCTTACCATACATTACATTTGATGTTATTGTAAGTGCAGATAATGTATGCTTCGCATCTCTATATAATGGGTGTTTCTTAAGCTCATTTGAGAACTTAGTAACTAATGCCACACCTAAATCATCTGCTCTATCATCATCATTTCCGTATTTAGGGAAATCTCCTTCAACTTCAAAATCTATTGCTATACCTGCTTCATTTCTTATAGGTTTAACTTTTGCATATTTAATTGCTGATAATGAATCTATAGCTACTGAAAGTCCTGCAATACCAAATGCCATTAATCTTTCAACTGCTGTATCATGAAGTGCCATTTGACTTGCTTCATAAGCGTATTTATCATGCATAAAGTGAATTATATTCATTGTATCTACGTAAACTTTAGCTACATATTCCATTACCTTATCATAATTTGCTTTAACTTTATCAAAATCAAGAACTTCTTCATCTGTAAGTTTTGGAATTCCTGGCACTACCTTAATGCCTTTTAATTCATCTACTCCACCATTTATAGCATATAAAAGTGATTTAGCTATATTTGCTCTAGCTCCAAAGAATTGCATTTGCTTACCAACTTTCATTGCTGATACACAGCAAGCTATTGCATAATCATCACCATATACTGGTCTCATAACTTCATCATTTTCATATTGAATAGAATCTGTTTTTATTGAGATTTCTGCACAATATTTCTTAAAGTTCTCTGGAAGTTTATCTGACCATAAAACTGTAAGGTTCGGTTCAGCTGATGTTCCTAAGTTTATTAAAGTATGAAGATATCTAAATGAGTTCTTAGTAACAAGTGACTTACCATTGATACCCATACCTCCAATTGATTCAGTTACCCAAGTTGGATCTCCACCGAATAGTTCATTGTATTCTGGAGTTCTTAAGTGTCTAACTAATCTTAACTTAATTATTAATTGATCTACTATTTCTTGAGCTTCTTTTTCTGTAATTAATCCTGCTTCTAAATCTCTTTCGATATAAACATCTAAGAAAGTAGAAGTTCTTCCAAATGAAGTTGCAGCACCATTGTTTTCTTTAATACCCGCTAAGTATCCAAAGTATAAATGCTGCGCAGCTTCTTTTGCATTTTCTGCTGGCTTAGATATATCAATTCCATATTTAGCCGCCATCGATTTTATTTCACCTAAAGCTCTAATCTGCGTAGAAACTTCTTCTCTTTTTCTTATTAATTCATCAAGCATGTCCCCATTAAGGTTATCAAGATCTTTTTTCTTTTCTTCTATTAAGTAATCTATACCATAAAGAGCGACTCTTCTATAGTCACCTATTATTCTTCCTCTACCATAAGCATCTGGAAGACCAGTTAATAATCCTGCACTTCTTGCAGCTCTTATTTCCCTTGTATAACCATCAAATACACCTTCATTGTGAGTTTTTCTGTATTTTGGAAAATATTCTTCGATATTCTTATCTAGCTCATATCCATATTCTTTTAGAGAACTTTGAACCATTCTCATTCCACCAAATGGATTCACAATTCTTTTAAGAGGTGCATCTGTTTGAAGTCCAACTATAACTTCGTTATCTCTATCTATATATCCAGCATCATAATTATCAATTCCTGATACTCTATCTGTTGCAACACCTATGATTCCTTTTTTAACTTCCTCAACAATTAGCTCATATGCTTTTGTCCATACTTTATTTGTTTTCTCAGTTTTATCTTCTAGAAAGCTTGAATCACCTTCAAATAACTTATAATTTTTTTGTATAAAGTTTCTTACGTCAATCCCCTCTTGCCAAGTTCCACCTTTGAAGCCTTCCCATTGTTTAAACATAATTTTTTCCTCCTTAAAAACAAATTTGATTACATAATTTTTTCCATATAAAAAAGCCGACAATCCAGGCTTTTTTGCCCAGACGGTCGGCTCTTTGGCATATAATATAATATATTATGCCTTAGTCATACTTCATGTGGTAACTCCACTTCCGTCAGTCATATGACCAAATCTTAATATAAGAATAATACGAACCTATTTAGTTTGTCAACATGAATTAATATCCAAATATCTCTTTTTGATATTTTTTTATTAATTCTTTATCTGCCGCTTCTACATTTTCAAGTGGATATTTAAGCCCTAACACTTCATACTTATTTGCACCTAATAAATGATATGGAAGCAACTCTACTTTCTCAACATTAGGTATCTTATCTATATATTTCTTAAGTTCCTTTAAATGCTCTATATCGTCTGTTAATCCTGGTACAACAACGTGCCTTATCCACATTTTTGTATTATTCCTCTTCATTGCTTCCAAGAATTTCAAGGATTCATCTATATTCATTAAAGTCACATTTTTATATCCTTCTGGAGTAAAATGTTTTATATCAAATAAGACTAAATCAGTGTATTTTAATATTTCATCATAATTTCCAAATCCGTAGCCTGCTGTATCAATACAAGTATTTATTCCTTTGCTCTTGCATAATTTAAGAGTTTCTAAAAGAAATTCCGGTTGCCTTAAAGGCTCTCCTCCTGAAAATGTAACTCCTCCGCCACTGCTTGCGAAATAAGTTTTGAATCTTTCTATCTTCTTTACTAACTCCTCTGGAGTGTACTCTTCTCCACCGCTAGCTGACCAAGTATCAGGATTGTGACAATACTTGCATCTTAATGCACAACCTTGTAAAAATACTACTACTCTAATTCCAGGCCCATCTACAAGACCCATGCTCTCTATTGAATGAACGTTACCTTTCAACATTTATTACACCCCCTATATTTATTATACTTTAAAACTGTATTTAAATTTATTATTTCCTTGAATTAAGGTTATTAACATTTAATATCTTGTATATATGAAAAATACATACTTTATTACTTAATATTAATGAATTCTATCCTTATTCATCTTAAAGCAAAAGAAGGGAAAGTCAACCTCCCCCTTCTTCCAATAATTTATTTATTTTTTATAATTTATATTGCTATGAATGCAATTAGATGCTTTGGTGGAAAGTTCTGCTTATAACTTCTAATTGTTGTTCTTTTGATAATCTACTGAAGTTAACTGCATATCCTGAAACTCTAATTGTAAGTGTTGGGTACTTATCTGGGTTTTCCATTGCATCAATTAATGTTTGTCTGTTAAGTACGTTAACATTTAAATGATGAGCCCCTTGAGTGAAATATCCATCTAAAATTGCAACTAGATTGCTAATCTTTTGATTTTCGTCTTTTCCAAGTGCATCTGGAACTATTGAGAATGTATTAGATACACCATCTTGGCAGATTTCATTGTATGGAATTTTAGCTACAGAGTTAAGTGATGCCAATGCTCCATTTATATCTCTTCCATGCATTGGATTTGCTCCTGGTGCTAAAGGTTCACCCTTCTTTCTACCATCTGGAGTTGTACCTGTCTTCTTACCATACATTACATTTGATGTTATTGTAAGTGCTGATAATGTATGCTTCGCATCTCTATATAATGGGTGTTTCTTAAGCTCATTTGAGAACTTAGTAACTAATGCCACACCTAAATCATCTGCTCTATCATCATCATTTCCGTATTTAGGGAAATCTCCTTCAACTTCAAAATCTATTGCTATACCTGCTTCATTTCTTATAGGTTTAACTTTTGCATATTTAATTGCTGATAATGAATCTATAGCTACTGAAAGTCCTGCAATACCAAATGCCATTAATCTTTCAACTGCTGTATCATGAAGTGCCATTTGACTTGCTTCATAAGCGTATTTATCATGCATAAAGTGAATTATATTCATTGTATCTACGTAAACTTTAGCTACATATTCCATTACCTTATCATAATTTGCTTTAACTTTATCAAAATCAAGAACTTCTTCATCTGTAAGTTTTGGAATTCCTGGCACTACCTTAATGCCTTTTAATTCATCTACTCCACCATTTATAGCATATAAAAGTGATTTAGCTATATTTGCTCTAGCTCCAAAGAATTGCATTTGCTTACCAACTTTCATTGCTGATACACAGCAAGCTATTGCATAATCATCACCATAAACTGGTCTCATAACTTCATCATTTTCATATTGAATAGAATCTGTTTTTATTGAGATTTCTGCACAATATTTCTTAAAGTTCTCTGGAAGTTTATCTGACCATAAAACTGTAAGGTTCGGTTCAGCTGATGTTCCTAAGTTTATTAAAGTATGAAGATATCTAAATGAGTTCTTAGTAACAAGTGACTTACCATTGATACCCATACCTCCAATTGATTCAGTTACCCAAGTTGGATCTCCACCGAATAGTTCATTGTATTCTGGAGTTCTTAAGTGTCTAACTAATCTTAACTTAATTATTAATTGATCTACTATTTCTTGAGCTTCTTTTTCTGTAATTAATCCTGCTTCTAAATCTCTTTCGATATAAACATCTAAGAAAGTAGAAGTTCTTCCAAATGAAGTTGCAGCACCATTGTTTTCTTTAATACCCGCTAAGTATCCAAAGTATAAATGCTGAGCAGCTTCTTTTGCATTTTCTGCTGGCTTAGATATATCAATTCCATATTTAGCTGCCATTGATTTCACTTCACCTAAAGCCCTAATCTGCGTAGAAACTTCTTCTCTTTTTCTTATTAATTCGTCAAGCATATCACCATTTAGGTTATCAAGATCCTTTTTCTTTTCTTCTATTAAGTAGTCTATACCATAAAGGGCCACTCTTCTATAATCACCAATTATTCTTCCTCTACCATAAGCATCTGGAAGACCAGTTAATAATCCTGCACTTCTTGCAGCTCTTATTTCCCTTGTATATCCATCAAATACACCTTCATTGTGAGTTTTTCTGTATTTTGGAAAATACTCTTCGATATTCTTATCTAGCTCATATCCATATTCTTTTAGAGAGCTTTGAACCATTCTCAATCCACCAAATGGATTTACAATTCTCTTAAGTGGAGCATCTGTTTGAAGTCCAACTATAACTTCGTTATCTCTATCTATATATCCAGCATCATAATTATCAATTCCTGATACTCTATCTGTTGCAACATCTATAATTCCTTTTTTAACTTCTTCCACTATTAAATCATAAGCTTTTGCCCATACTTTACTTGTTTTTTCAGTTTTATCAACAAGGAAACTTGCATCTCCTTCATATGATTTGTAATTCTTTTGTATAAAGTTTCTTACATCTATACCTTCTTGCCAAGTTCCACCTTTGAAACCTTCCCATTGTTTAAACATTTGTTTTCCTCCTTTATACTTTGCATTAAAACTTTGTTAAATTTTAATCAATTAATCTATATATTTATTTTATATCCAATTTTAACTTTTGTCAATGATATCTTTTATCAATTAGTATTAATTTTCATTTTTTCTTTTTTATATAGTTTTAACCAAAAATCTTTTTTCGAGCCTCTATACAATATATAGT
>NZ_MZGT01000008.1 GCF_002029255.1 Clostridium chromiireducens | reverse complement strand
ATATAAACTTAATATTTAAATTATAAAGGAGAAAATCATAAATAACAGTTAATGAGTTAATAAAATAATATTAATAGATGATAGAAATTAAAAAATTTTTAGTATTAGATGTTGTTACATTCTTTCAGATGATTTAGCATAAGTATAAGTTTTTTATTTAGTAATTAAATATAAATTATCATCAATAATTATGAAAGGGATTTATAAATGAATTATTTTGAATTTAGAGATAGATATTTAAATATACTTATTAAATTGAGAGAGACGACTAATCAAATATATACTCGTATATCAAGAGAGCTAGATGGAACTTGCAATATTAAATGTAAAGCAAATAGTACTGATAAAGGCAAGGAAACAGATAAAAGTAAAGCTGATAGTATGGATATGGATGAAATTTATAATAAATGTTTAATTTTGAATCTGATTGAATTTACTAATTGTAAAATTGAAAATTTGATGAAATTACTTATTGATGCTACAAGCATTCCTTATGAAATTGGAATGCTAAAAATTGTTAAAGGCATTTGTAGAGTAAACAGTTACTTATATTCTATAAAAGTAAGAATTGAAAAGCATTCCATGGAGCATAGTAAGAATTTCAAAATAATTTATTATATATATATTGAAGAAGCTAAACGATTGTTTGACAATTTAGGATATGTGGAAGCTACTTTATTAATAATATCTACTGACAAATTGCTTTGGGAAAGGCAAGAAGGTGATTTCTCTAAGATTAAAGCAAAAACTTTAAAACAAATAGATTGCTTTCTGAGTGAAAAGTTGATCTAATATACTTCATAATTATTAAAATCAACAAAACCTAATAGAAAATATATAAAAATGCACAAAGAAAATGTTCACTAGAGTGATTTGATATATTTATAATTGATGAGAAAATATTTAATGGCCGGTTGAACCTACTTTTACTTATCCTTAATCTCATTAGGACAAGTAAAGGTGGAAAAACCAGCCATTAATTGTTTTATTACAATTACAAGTAGAGTTTGGAGATTCATGTATGTATTTATCGTTGTAATAAATCAACTTAATTGATTATATAATTGCTTTGCATTCTGATTTGACGTGAAATTAAATAAGATTATAAAAAATAAAAAAATACAGGGGGTTAGCCTTTGGGTTATAAGGCGTTAAAGGATATCATTGAGTATAAAGAAAGAAATAAGAGCATATGAAAGGAGTTTGGAGCTAATATCTTTTAAATCAAATAATTCAAAGAATGTTATGTTGAATTATGTCGAAAAGATGTTAGTATAGAGACATGGACTTGCTTGAAAACAATAAATATGCAGAGTGAAGTTAAAGAAAAATTTTTATTGTTTATATATAAGATCAAGAAGCCAAATAAAAAATACAAAGGAGAAAAACTAATGAAAAAGAATTTACTAAGAAAGATGGTAACTGCAGCAATTGCCGCTACAACAATAACTAGCTTCTCATCATTAGGAGTATCTGCAGCAACTATTAATTCAACAGATTATAATAATTATTATAATGCAATGATGAATAATTCCGCAAAAACTGGTTGGGTTATGAATAACGGCAATTGGTATTTCTTTAATAATGCTGGAGAAAAACAAACAGGAGTTATTAAGGTAAATGGTAAAACTTATTGCTTAAATCAATCAGGTATAATGGAGATTGGAAAGGTTTTAGTAAACAATAAAGTATATATAACTAACCAAAGTGGACAGGTTATAGGAACTAAAGTCCCAACAGTAGATAAAGTATTCAATTCAAATAATGATGTACTAAAAGATAGCAATAAAACTTCTACAGTTAGTAATACAAATAATACAACAGGAAATACTACTAGTACAACTACAGGAAGTAACACGACAACTAAACCAGTAACAACAACTAATACTGGTAGCACTACAACTACAGGAACTACAAGTAATACATCTACAACATCAGCAGATGTTCAGGGGTTACCTAAATTACCTACAAACTATTCAATAACAGTACAAGCTACTGCTGAACAAAAAATTCTTGAATTAATGAATGCGAAAAGAACTGAAGCAGGTTTAAAGCCATTAGCTTTAGATAATACTTTAATTCAAGTAGCTAGATATAAGAGTAATAACATGATTCAAAATAACTTCTTTGACCACACAAATCCAGACGGAACAAAGTGGACAAACTGGTTACAAACAATAGGGTATAAATATAATACAACAGGTGAAAATATCGCATATAACACTTATGATGCAGTAGAATTATTTAACCAATGGTGGAATTCACCAGGTCATAGAGCAAATATGATGAATTCTTCTTATACTAAAGTGGGTATAGGAGTTATATTAGGAAACGGTAAATACATGGGAACTCAAACTTTCGCCGGTTAATAGTGAAAGATATATATAGTAAAAATCAAATGTAATTTATCAAAAAATCCAAGGAATTATACCTTGGATTTTTTTGTTGTTTATAGAATTGATGAAATCGTGTTTACAAGATGAAAATATTTGAGGAGAGAGGTAAATTAACTAGCAGTTTCAAGAGAAGGGAATTCAACTAAGTAATTATATATACCTTATGGGATATTAAATTGTTGTTCATGCCAAGCCAATTATCTTTTCTATTTGAATTCATATAATAGAAATTAAGGAGAGTGGTTTATATGGAAGAATCAAAAAAAGTATTTGTTGTAGGAGAAAAACCTACTATATTGTATATTATTATTTCTGCAATGGTGCCGCTATTTTTTAGCTTAATATTAGGTAGTGCTATAATTGAGTACTTTAAATTATATAATTTTATAATTGTTTGTATTACGATTATGTTCACATTTTTATTGTTGTCGCTTTTATATGTTCCAACTATAGTGAGATGTAGGCAATATTGGTGCATAAACGGACTGTACTTAGAAAGCTATGCTATTGATGATTATATTCAACAACTAAAATATTTGATAAGTATTTTTAATGGTAAGAATGATATGTTTGCATTTAAAATTAAATTAGCTGAAATTGAAAGTATAGGAATTTATTGGACAACAATGTGGGTCATCTCGGCAACACCTGTGCATTTTGTTTATTTTGGTATAAAATTGAAGGAGGGCTCTATTGTAACTTTTAGATCAGTAGTTACTGCTAACAATAAAGAATATATTAATGCTGTCAAGTATTTAAAAGAAGAATGTAATATTCAGATAGTAGATAAGTATAATTTATTAGGTGCAATGGAGGAGGGAAGTATAAGTCTTGCTGAATATATTGATAAAATTGAAAAACAACAGGGCAAATGGGGGATAAATAATGATAAAGGCCTATTTGATTTTAAAAGATGATAATCTAAGGGATAGTTTGAAGTCTAAAATTAAATTGTTTTTAGGCAGCGGCTCCGAGAGAGTTACCTTTGTGGAAGAAAATTATATAAAAGATTATGCTAGTAACGATATATTGGTGATTTTTTATCAAATAGAAGATACTCATGAAATCAATAGTGCTAAAGAATTAAAGGAATATACTCATGCGAACTGTATTGTATTTCTAAGTAAAGATGAGTCACTAGTATTCCAATCATTAAATGTTAAGCCATTACAATTTATTCGTATAGATAATTTTGATGAGGATTTTAAAAATATGATTGAGATATTATTAGCTTATATAAAAAATATAGATACTGTAGTTACACTAAAATCTGGAACAGCCACAATAAGACTTAATGTTAAGAATATTATTTTTATAGAATCTTATGGGCATTACTTAGTAATGCATTGTACAACTGGCGAGTATAGGGTAAGAGAAAAATTAACTACTATTATAGAGCAAATTAATAATCCTAGATTTATTCGGGCCCATAAATCATATATAATCAATGTTGATTTTGTTATAAAAGTATTACCGGGTAAATTAAAGTTAAGAAATGAATTGGAAATACCAATGGGGAGAAACTTTAAGGAAAAAGTTATACAGGGAATTACTAGTTTAGAAAATAATTTTAGTTATAAATAGTAAAATTAAAAATGTATGCACTCGCCACAATTTTGTGGTGAGTGTTTTTTGCATAATTAGTATATATAATATATTGAGAATATCGTAATATGTAATCATGATAAATTTAAATATTTTTTTATCTTTAAGGAAAATATATTTTAAGAGTACAGAAGAAATCAATTGAAGTTTAATATGGAAAGAAATTATGTTAAGATAGTATAAAATAATACTGATGTGAGAGCAGGGAGGACTGAATATGAAATTAGGAATTATAGGGGCTGGAATGATTGTAAAGGAGTTATTGAGAGCTACTCCGTACTTAAAGGATATAGAGTTAGAAGCTATTTTTGGAAGAAAAAGCAGCGAAGATGTAATGAATGAATTAAAGGATACTTATAATATTAAAAATATTTTTTATGATTATGAGGAATTATTAAAATGTAATTTAGATGCAGTGTATATTGCATTACCTAATAATCTGCATTTTGAATTTGCTAAAAAGGCATTAGAGGCAAATAAGAACGTTATTATTGAGAAACCAATGACATCAACATACAAGGAAGCATTAATATTGAGTGATTTAGCTAGAGAAAGAAAATTATTTATATTTGAAGCAATTACTAATCAATATCTTCCTAACTATAAAAAGATTAAAGAATTTCTGCCAACCTTAGGAAATATAAAAATTGTTCAATGCAATTATTCTCAATATTCGAGTAGGTATAATAGTTTCAAGGAAGGTAATGTGCTGCCTGCTTTTGATCCCAATTTTTCTGGTGGAGCTTTGATGGATCTAAATATCTATAATATTCATTATGTGGTTGGTTTATTTGGCAAACCTAAAAATGTTGAATATTATCCTAATATTGAAAGAGGAATAGATACATCTGGAGTATTGATACTAGACTATGATAAATTTAAATGTGTTTGTATTGGAGCAAAAGATTGTAAAGCGCCTATAGCAAATAATATTCAAGGGGATAATGGATGTATCTATCAAGATACTCCAGCTAATGTTTGCGAAAGATTCGAATTATTAATGAATGATGGAACTAGTTCTGTAATAAATGAGAACAATTATGAACATCGTATGGTTAATGAATTTATTGAATTTAGGGATATTATTAAAAGTAACAACTTGGAGAAATGCTATAAGATGCTAGATCATAGTTTGATAGTTACTGAAGTTCAAACAACTGCAAGAAATAAAGGTGGAATTGTATTTCCGGCAGATACTGAAATTAAATAGAATTTATATATCAAATGGCAAAAGAAATGATAAACGTAGTTAAAAAAGAATTGAATTTAAATGTTAGTTTAATAGAATTGGCATATATAACTATGAAGTTAGTTTCAAGTAGAGAGATATGGATTAAAAAGATTTTGTGAGTTTATATGAACATCTTGAGCTTTTAGGAATAATAGATAAGAAAAATAGATGCTAACATGATTAAAAAAATTAGAGTTAGTAGTTGACCAAAGAGTAATAGGGGGATAATAATGAGATTTTTGAGAAATACTTTTGGATATTTTTTGGCAGCAACTGTTATAAACGGATTATGGGGAATTTTTCTTGATGAATTTGGACTTTTTGGGACATATGGGGCTGCGTTTTTTCTTACTGGATCGATGTGGTGTGTGAATCATTATATAGGATTAATTAAACATGATAATGATTCAGCATTTGTTGACATGGGATTGGGGGTAGCAATTGGTTTAATAGCAAAAAATTATATGGTGAATGGCTCTGAATCATTAATAAATTCAGTTCCAACATTATTATATGTAGTAATTGGTGCAGCCTTAGGTGGATATATGGCGGTACTAATGGAAAAGCATATAATGGAAAAAGGCACTATAGAAATCAAACCTAAAAAAGAAAGTCTAGAGAGTGTAAATATAGAATTAGTAGATGGAAAGTTGGAGGTGTAATTATGTCCGGACAAGCTATTTTTACAACAATAATGGGAGCTTTTTTACTGCCATTTTTCATTAGACTTTTATGGGGAAGGTTTGTAAATAAACTTGGAGCAATAGGTGGTTTTTTAGCGGCTATAACTGTGGTAGGGACAATTTGGATATTAGACCATGGAATGAAAAATCACTTGATACAGCAGGGGAGTAGTGGATGGATAGATATGGGGCTGGCGGCTGCGGTTGGTGCTTTTACTGCATCAGCTGTAACAGGAGGAAAAGTTAAAAAGTCATTTACAAATTTGGGATCAGCTGTAATTGGTGGAGTTATTAGTGGGATTATACTTTTATATATTATGTAGGTAATGATACTTATGTTTTTACATATATTAAAAAATTTTGTTTGCATATTTAAGCTGATATTGTGCACAATAATATATGAAAGAGGTGGTTCTCATGGACAATGATTTTAATAATAATATTTTAGGATTACTCCGAAAATGATTTTAAAGTCCCCATAGTACAACTTGTCTTTCTGAAAAATAAAGCTAGGGTTTTAAATTAAACCCTAGTTTTATTTTTTTGTTATCGATTTAGATAAGTTTACTAGGGATATGTTATAATTTATTAATAAGAAAATACTTCTATCTTAAATTACATGGAGGGCTTTAAGTGAGTGATAAAAATAAGATACAATTAAGTAAAGAGAAAAGAGAGGATATGATTTCTGCAATAAAAAATTATTTCTGTGATGAAAGAGATGAGGAATTAGGAGATCTAGCATCAGGAAAGATTTTAGATTTCATAATTGATGAGCTAGCCACGGAATTCTATAATCAAGGAATATATGATTCTTATAATTATATGAATAGAAGTATTGATGATTTACTTTCAATACAAAAATATTAGCTGCTTTGAAATACATAGGAGAAAGTTATGTTCAGTATAAGTGAAATTCTAGAGATTTTAAAAAATAACAGCTCTATGGCAATTCCTATAAGTATTTTTATTAGTATAATGATTTCACTTTTAGGAATATTGCCATCCGTATTTGTAACAGGAGCTAACATACTGTTCTTCGGACCTGTGGAAGGTTTTTTATTATCTTTGATTGGTGAATCACTAGGCGCATATATTACTTTTAAAATTTATAGGTTAGGCTTTAAGAGGAGAATAGAAAAATTAACAGATAAATATAAATTGATTTCTCAGATAGTAAATAGTAATGGGAAAAAGGCTGGTTTATTAATATTTCAAGGAAGATTGATTCCATTTATACCATCTGGTGTCATAACATTATCGGCTTCAATAAGTAATGTAAGTGGTGGGATATTTATTATCGCGACTTTTATAGGAAAAATTCCATCAATAGCAATAGAAGCTCTTCTTAGTTATGATGTAATAAATATTTATGATAATTGGTTAAGGTTGATTATGACAATTACTGGATTGCTGTTAATGCTTATTACTCTTAGAGGTAAAAATTATAAATAAAAAATATCATAGATAAACAATATGTAATTTAGATTTATGTATATAACTCACCGAAAGAACGGGTACTCTGTTGTTTCGGTTTCTAGAGAATTTGGCTGTGGATTTCTACCAGCAGAAGTTGTGCCCATTTGAGCATGCTCCTTTGGCAAGCAAATGACAAGCTCGAATGGAACAACTTCGGCTGAAGAAATCCTACAGCCAAATTCTCAATAAAACACTGCACAAAAGAGTACCCATTCTTTCTGGTATAGTATATATTTCAAAGCATAAATCAAACTTATAACTGGTTTATCTACATAGATATCCAATTTAAGACTTAAACTTATTCTTTGAAAAATATCTCAACTAGAAACTGGAACAAAAGTATGTTTCTTATTTCGGTGAGTTATACGCATAAGTCTAAATTATGTGTTGGGTATCTATAAAGTACTTACTTAATTTCATTAAAGTAACGGCTTTCTTTCTATTTACTGTTGAGTAAGGCATATTCTTTAAAGCGGCATAAGCTGAAACTGTATTATTTTTAAAGAAGATAAATATAATCAATTCTTTTTCTTCTTTGTTTAAGGAATTAATTGCAATTTTTAATAATTCATAATCAGATTCACTGCAAAGAACTTCTTCAAGGCTATCGCCTTTAGATGAGAGGTTATGTTCTAAATTATCAGATAAAGTGAGTGCTTCGGAACCTTCAATTGGACTTCTGTTTTTAACTCTTTTAATCAAATCATTAATATTATTTTTTATTGCATTACTTGCATAAGCAACAAATCTATGCCGTTCTAAATCATACATAGATAAACATTTAAAAAGTGTTCTATAGCATTCATTTTGTATATCTTCGTTATCATAGCCATGAAGAAAAGTTCTTTTAACGATATTTAATATCAATGGGCGAAACTCTTTAGCTAATTCTTCTTTAGAAATTGGATCACCGTTTTTAGATCTCAAAACTAAACTTTCAATGTATTTATAATCCATATATACCTCCTAAATATAAAAACTAAATAGTAAGTATCAAAATACCTATATATATAGTCTAAAGGTGTATAAACTTTAATTCTTATAGAAAACCTATAGTTTTGTTTAAAGCTTATATAGTATTTAACAAAGGATTATATTGCTGAATATAAAGTTGTATAATTTAGAAATCTTAATTAATTGTTTTATGAAAAATCAGGAAATAGAGTTATAATAAGTATAAATATTATAAAATAGCGTAGGAATAAATATTAAGAATGGTTATTATGCAAATAAGTGATTAGGAGGAAAGTTTATGATGACAGTATTTAGTTTGATTAATATAATACTAATACTAGGTATGTTTGGAATATCAATTTATGGATTTGTTTTATTTGTGAAGCTTGCAAATAGAGGAATAAAAGCACTTGATATTTATATAGAGGAAAAGACTAAGAAGGATTTATAGGTACAAAACAATTATTAAATGTATTCAAAAGAAAGGATGAAAAATATGGTGGAAAAAATATTAACAATGAGGCTACTTAAAGATATATATGGAGTATGTAGATTGGACAAAAATGAATTAATTCCTGAATGGGCTCAAAAAAGTGATTTCTTTTCAATAACAAAAACTAATGAAGAGTTATCAATCGTATGTAGTCAAGAGGATATTCCAATTGATATACAGTGTGAGAAGAATTGGAGAGTATTAAAAATAGAAGGGCCCTTAGATTTTTCTCTAATTGGAATTCTTTCTTCAATAAGTACAGTGTTAGCAAATAATAAAATAAGTATATTTGCTATTTCAACATATGATACAGATTATATCCTCATTAAGAGTAGTGATTTAGACAATGGGATTGAGTCGCTTCTTAAAGAGGGGTATGAGGTTCTAGTGTAAGAGATAATTTAGACGATGGGGATATCTTGATATAAAGTATTTTTTCAAGAAGTCGTTAGGGCCGCAAATAATATTGTACTTACATAATATGTACGAATTAGATTATTAAAGTAAAGAAGTAGAATATATAATTTGCATAGATTGGGGAGGAATTGATGTACATCACTTTTGATTTGGGAACTGAAGATGAAATTGATGAATTAGAGCAACTATATAATGATTTGAATGATTATTTGAATAAAGGAATAAACTACCCTGGATGGAGGAAAGATGCATATCCAGTTCGTCAAAATGCAATTGATGGAGTGAAAACTGGTAATCTATATGTAGCAAAATATGATGGAAAGATTATTGGAACTATTATTTTGAGTAACAAACCTGAACCAGCCTACTATAAAGCTAAGTGGGAATTTGAATCTGATTATTCAGATGTTATTGTTATACATACATTTGCTGTACATCCTAAGTTTTTAAAGTGTGGTGTAGGTAAGGCGTTAATAGATTTTTCTATTGAACATGGTGTGAAGCTAAAGGCTAGATCAATTAGATTAGATGTTTATGAAGGCAACGTGCCAGCCATAAGGCTTTATGAAGAATGTGGATTTAAGTATGTAGATACAGTTGATTTGGGTCTTGGAAACTACGGATTAGATTGGTTTAAGTTATATGAAAAATTACTATAAATTTGAGGGGATTTTTAACCATGTCAAAAAAGAAAAAAATAATATTAAGTTCAATCTGTATTATATTTATAATTGGTGTTATAGCTGGAGGAAAATATTTAATCTCTGTCAAAAATTATCAAAAAGCAATTAGGGAATTAACAATCAATAATGTAGATTTATCAAAGATTTCAGATGGAAAATATATTGGTACCTATGATGCTGATTTAATTAGTGCAAAAGTTTCAGTTACAGTTAAAGATCATAAGATTGAAGAGGTAGACTTATTAGAACATAAAAACGGCAGAGGAAAACCTGCAGAAATCATTCCAGAGATGGTGGTCAAAGCTCAAAGTTTGAAAGTGGATACTATTTCAGGAGCAACAAATAGTAGTAAAACAATTTTAAAAGCTATTGAAAATGCATTAGCTTCTAGTCAAAAATAAAACTATAGATATCCAATATAAAACTTAGATTCATGATGTAACTTACCGAAATCATAAACATTTTTATTCCGAAAACTACAAAAATATCGCTGAAGGCTCTAAGTTGAAGGTTGCACCATTTCAGCATGCTCCCACCTTTGGTGTGACAAGCTAAAGTGGAACAACCTTCAACTAAGAGCCTTTGACAGCTCATTTTTAAATGTTTTCTTCACAAAAATGTTTATGATTTCTGGTGAAGATATCAACTTAAAGTTCTAGTAAATTTGTAAATATGTTCATCTAATGAGTAAATTTCCTTGGAAACTGGAACAAAAGTATGCTACTCATTTCGATGAGTTTATTGCATAAGTGTAAGTATTAGATAGAAGTGCGTTTAAAGAGAACATATTTTATTTTCCTGAAAGTGAGGAAATATAATCATCAATCATAAAGTGAAAACTATCTTCTAAATCTGCTTCACCGTGAAAATATCCAAATGAATATAAAGATACGAATCCGTGTAAAGCACTTCTTAATGCTCGACTTTTATGTATTAATAAAGTTTTATCTTTAATATAAAAATCTAAAATTTGATGGATAATATTGTTGGTCTCTTTTGCCAAACGTAGAACTTCCTCATTTTTAGTGCTTGGGATATTTACAAAAAGTCCATAAGCTGTCTTATTTTTAAAAGCAAAATCTCTGTAAACATACGCATATTCACGAATGGCATCTTCACCACTTTTACCGATCAATCTCTGCATTAATTTTAAATTTAACTCTTTTAAAAAAAATATTGTCATCTCTATTTTTAGATTATTTATATTACTAAAATGATTATATAAAGATGGGTATTTTATGCCAAGCTTATCAGCAATTTTAGGAAATGTAACTTCATTAAGACCGATGTCATCAGCTAATGAAAAAGTAGCTTGAATAATTTTTTCTTTAGTTAAATTTCTTTTTTGCATATGTATACCACTCCTAGTAATTTCAATATATGAGAATAGTTTAACATTAGAAATCATATTTATCAAACTATAAATCATAATTTACAAACTATAATTTATAGTTTATTATTATATTAGAAAGTATATTGAAATGAACTACAACATACTTTGGTGTATTTTTTTTTCTATACTGGTGTTTAGTTTTAATAGAGTTGTTATAAAAATAAATTCAATAGTATGTTATTTTCTATAGTTTGTAAATTTATATTTCATAACAAAAGAAAGGAGATTGTTCATGAAATTGTGGAAAAGAAATTTAATAGTTTGCTGGTTTGGAATGTTTGTAACGGGTATAGGAATGAGTCAAATTGCTCCAGTTTTACCTTTATATATACAACATCTAGGAATTAAAGATACAGCTTTTATTGCACAACTTTCAGGAATTGCTTTTGGTGTTACATTTATAATTTCTGCAATTTTTTCACCAATTTGGGGACATGCTGCTGATAAATTTGGAAGAAAGCCGATGCTGCTACGGGCAAGTCTTGGTATGGCTGTAATTATAAGTTGTATGGGCTTTGCATCAAATGTGTATGTTCTTATAGGTCTAAGATTATTACAGGGAGTCATTACAGGTTATGGTACAGCCTGCACCACATTGATTGCAACTCAGACAGATAAGGAAAATGCAGGATATGCTTTAGGTACTCTCTCAACAGCTAATATTACAGGGTCTTTACTAGGACCAACAATAGGCGGGTTTGTAGGAGAAACCTTTGGTTTGCAGAATGTGTTTTTCATAACAGGTGGAATGATGTTAATTGCATTTATTACTACTGCATTGTTTGTAAAAGAATCTTTTAATCGTCAAGATAGTAAAGTTTTAAGTGTTAAGGAAGTATGGGGAATTGTTCCTGAAAAAGGTTTAACTGTTACTTTATTTATAACTTTCTTTATATTATCTGTGGCAATGTATTCAGTCGAACCAATAGTTACAATTTATGTTTCTCAATTATCCAGTGAGATGAGTCACGTTGCATTAATGGCAGGAATAACCTTCTCGGCTTCAGGCTTTGCTAATATACTTGCAGCTCCAAGGCTTGGACGGCTATCTGATAAAATTGGGGCACATAAAGTTATGCTAGTATGCCTTATAATAGCCGGAATTATTTTTATACCACAAGCTTTTGTGAAAAATACTTGGCAGTTGATGGGACTCAGATTTTTATTGGGACTTACAGCAGGCGGACTTAATCCTTCTGTTAATATATTAGTTAAGAAAATTACACCTACTTCTATCACTGGTAGAGTATTTGGTTTTAGCATGTCAGCCGCGTATTTAGGTGTTTTTGCTGGTTCAGTTCTTGGTGGACAGGTCGCAGGTCATTTAGGAGTGAAATATGTGTTTTTTGTGACAAGTATATTGCTATTGATTAATGCAGTGTTAGTATATTTAAAAGTATATAAGAAAGTAAATATAAAGCAATATTAACAAAATAGATTAATATGAAAAGGAGATAAAAAAATGAAAGATTTAAAATTAGTAGGGAATGAACTTATTAATTCGAAGAGGACTGCACTAGTAGTTATAGATTTACAAAATGGTATTGTTAACAGTCCTCGTTTACCTCATTCTGGTGCAGAGGTTGTAGAGAAAGCAAGTAATTTAATTAAGGCATTTAGTAATAAAGGAGCTCTTGTAGTACTTGTGAGAGTTTCATCCATAGATGGAAAGGATATGATTAAACCAGAAACAGATTCAGCGAGTAATTCAGTAAAATTCTCAGAAGGATGGGATAGATTTGTACCTGAAATAGAAGATAAAAATGCAATTACTATAACTAAAAGACAGTGGGGGGCGTTTCATGGTACTGAGCTGGATTTACAATTAAGACGTCGTGGTATTGATACTATTGTACTATGCGGAATTTCTACTAGTATAGGTGTAGATACAACAGCAAGGGAAGCTTACCAACATGGATATAATCAAATCTTTGTAGAAGAAGCAATGACAGCTGGAACAAAAGAAGAACATGATTATGTTTGTAAATATATCTTTCCTAAAATAGGAAAAATGAGGACGAGTGAAGAAGTAATTTCATCATTAAAATAATAACTAAATATATGCGACAAGAAAGATACAATTCATATGAATCGTATATCTAAAATATTTTATGAGATTCAAATAAATGCTTAGTAAGACAAATTACTAAGCATTTTTAGAATATCTATTTATTATTTTTATCAAATATAACTTTTCCGGGGCAAACCTTAGATTGGCCAAACCACATGCATTTTGTGCAATTTAGGCATTTTCCTGTGTCTTTACCTTCCTTTGCGTAATTCGCCCAGTCAGGATTTATAAGAATTCCCTTACCAATATCAACAATATCAACATTTGTTTCATTTAGTATTTCTTCTGCAATTTCAGACGAATTGATTCCATTAACTGCAAATACTGGAATAGATACTTCTTTCTTGATTTTTTCTGCAGCATATACAGCATTAGAATATTTGTAACCTTCACTTACATGAATTTCTTGTTCACTAAAAAATCCGTAAGATACATCAAGGAAATCTATTCCGTTTTTATCTAATACTTTAGCATAATGTATTCCGTCTTCTATTGTTGGTTCAAATCCTCCTAAACGAATTCCAACTACGAATTCCGCTGGAGTTACTTTTCTGATTCCATCTAGTATCTCTATAACAAACTTTTCAGGGGTTGCTCCATATTCATCAGTTCTTTTATTTACTCTTTTATTTAGAAACTGGCTTATTAAGTAACCATGGCATCCATGGAGTTCTATGCCATCATATCCAGCTTCATAAGCTCTTCTTGCAGCTTCAATATAATCATTTTGAACAGATTTTATATCCTCATAAGTCATTTCGCGTCCTACAGCACTTCTACCAAAATTATTATATTCATAAGGACTTGGACATATTGGATTTTCTGATATGCCAGTAACACCTGCATGGTGAATTTGAATAAATATTTTGCAATTTTCTGCATGAACTGTATCAACTATATTTTTTAGTCCTTCAATTTGATCATCTTTCCATATTCCAAGCTGCTTTACTGATAAAAGTCCATCAGAATTAACACACGTAGCTTCCTGAATTATAAGACCAGCTCCACCTTGAGCTAATTCTTTATAACGGTCAACATTCTCTGGTGAGACATGTCCATCTTGACCAAATCCAATTACCATTGGAGGTACACAAATACGGTTTTTTATTTTTACATCTTTAATACTAAATTCCGAAAATAATCTTTTCAAAAATTCCACACTCCCACTTAGCTGATTTATTTACATTTTACCATTTCTTTGGTATGGTATTATTATATTTTATCAAGAAACATTATAACAAGTACGCACATTTTTGTGCCTTAGTCTTGGAGGAAATGCTTATGAAAGAACCATTGAAAAAAACACAGCATGTTTGTTCTGAAATGTGCCCGGTTACTCGCGCGTTGGAGGTGATTGGCGGTAAGTGGAAACTGCCTATCATATGGAAAATATCAGCTGCGAAAAGTATTAGATATAACGAACTTAAGAGAAGTATACCTGGAATAACTAATATTATGCTAACTCGTTCTTTGCAGTCGTTAGAAGAACATGGTCTTGTAAAAAGAATAGAGTATAATAAAATTCCACCTCATGTAGAATACTCCTTAACGGATGCTTGCCAGGATTTGTTACCGGCCTTGGTTATTATAAACGAGTGGGGTAAAAAGGTATGGCCGAGCCACTAATTCAAAGAATGAAAGAGGATAAAAGGTAATATTTAAACATAATAATTTAAATGAGAATATTATTAATAATAAAATTTGGAGGTTATTATGAGTACAACAATTTATTTTTTCAGTGGAACAGGAAATTCATTAAAGATTGCAAAAGATTTAAGCAATCAATTGGAAGATTCAAAGATTATACAAATTTCTGAGAAAAATTTATCTATAACTAATGACACATCATCAGATAAGGTAGGTTTTGTATATCCTATATATTTTAATGGTCTACCAGCAATGGTAAAGAAGTTTATAGAAAGTCTACAGGTTAACAAAGATGCATATTTTTTTGCAATAGCAACTTTTGGGGGCACCGCAGGAATATCTTTTAACCAAATTGATGATATATTAAATAAGAAAGGTGCATCTCTTTCTGCAGGCTTTAAAGTTAAAATGCCAGGAAACTATCAAGTAATGTATTCACCATGGTCAGAAGAAAAACAAATGAAACGATTTGAAATATTAAATAGAGAAGTTGTAAAAATAGCAGAAAGTATAAAAGGAAGCCGAGTTGATACAACTAATAGAGCCGGAGGAATAAAAAAAGCTGTCATTGGATTGATATATAATACTTTTAAGCCAAATGAAAAAGATAATAATTTTTGGACAACAGAAGCCTGTAATGGATGTGGTACATGCCTAAAAGTTTGTCCGGCAAATAATATTACGATAGTAGATGGAAAACCAGAGTGGAAGCATAAGTGTGAACTTTGTCTTGCATGCATGCAATGGTGTCCCAAAGAATCAATACAATACAAGAAAAGTACTTTAAAAAGAGGAAGATATCATCATCCTGAAATAAAAGCCAGTGAATTATTTCATAGGTAAAGATAGGAAGATTTTAGAAGCAAGTAAAAAAATAAGATATAGAGCTATGCGATGAGAATCTAACTTATTTGTATACATGTTTATTACATAGGACTTTGAAAATAAGCTTAAAGGGTTCTATTAATAAGACATCATACAACCTATTTAAATTAAACAAGTTATGTGTTATTATAATAAAAAAATGTGGAGGATGATTGGAATGTCAAAAGAGAAACGATTGTCAGATAGCGTGGCAGATGATATTTTGACTATGATAACGATAGAAAAAAGATTTGTGCATGGAGATAAGCTTCCAAATGAGAATGATTTGTCTAAGGAATTAAACGTTAGTAGAACAACGCTAAGAGAAGCTATTCGAGTTCTTGTAACAAACGGTGTATTAGAAATTCAAAGAGGACGCGGCACATTTGTTAAAGAAAAAGATGGTGTTGATAGTAAAGAATTTCAGTTGTTAACATCAGCGAGAACAAATGCAAAAGATTTATATGAAATGAGACTTATTTTTGAACCAGAAGCAGCCTATTTGGCTGCAAAAAGAGCAAGTGATATGGAATTAAAGCGTATAATAAGCTTAGGAAAGCAAGTGGAAGAGAAAATCAAAAATGGTGAGGATAGAACAGAAGTAGAGCAATCATTTCACAAATCAATAGCTAAAGCAACACATAACGAATTTATGAATAAATTGATGCCAGTTATTTATCAAGCAATTGATAAGGGAGTTGTTTTATCAAAAGAAAAAGAATTAGCAGTTAAGGATACAGTAAATGATCACAAAATGATAATGGAGTTTATGGAGTCAAGAAATGCTGAAGGGGCAAGAAATGCAATGAAAATTCACATACTTCATGCTATAAAAGCGCTAGAAATAGAATAAATTATATAATTAACGAGAGAAGTTGATAAGCAATATGAACTTATACAGTAAGTATTTAAAAAAATATAAATTTCCTTTTGGAGTAGCTGTTACTTGTGTTATACTGGAGGCATTTTGTGATTTGCTGGGGCCAACGCTTATGTCAAATATAATTAATACAGGAATTGAACAGGGGTCACTTTCAAAAGTATACTATTGGGGTATTCTTATGCTTATAGTTACTGCCATCGGAGCTTGTTTTGCTATAACGCGAAATATTTTAGCTAGTACGGTATCTCAACATATGGGCGCAGATTTGCGTTATGATTTATTTGGGAAAATTATGTATTTCTCTGAAGTAAGTGCTGATAAAATTGAAAGTGGTTCTCTTATTACGCGTATGACTAATGATACAGCTCAAGTTGTATTGTTTGTTAATGGAATTATGCGTATCTTTATGAAGGCACCAATCACATGTGTTGGGAGCATCATTTTAGCAACTATTCTTAATTTTAGGCTAAGTCTTATTATTTACAGTGTTGTTGCAATAGTTGCTATCCTTATTATGGTTAGTATGAGATTAAGTTATCCTCGTTTCTATGAATTACAAAATGCTATGGATAAGATGAATTCGGTTATACAAGAGTATCTAATAGGGGTTCGCTTAGTTAAGGCGTTTGGAACATATGATAAAGAAACAGATAAGTTTGAAAGTTCCAATATAAATTTAATGGAAAAAGGGGTGGCATCTCAAATTATTGTCACTTTAATATCTCCACTTATGACACTTGCTGTTGGAGTTGGAACAGTAGCTGCAATTTTTGCTGGGAGCAAGCTATTCTCTTCTAACCTTGCAAATCCGGGTGATATTACGGCATTTACAATTTACATGGCACAAATACTAACATCATTAATCATGATAACAAATGTATTTAATGTGTTCGTAAGGACAAAGGCATCCACTGCACGTATTAAAGAAGTGTTTGATTGTGATGAAGATTTTACTGACAGTGGTGAAAAGAAAGAATTAAATGGGGATATTGAGTTTGATAATGTAACATTTGCGTATCCTAGTGGAAGTGGAATACCTGCTATAAAGGATTTATCGTTTTCTGTAAAAAGAGGACAAAGCTTAGCAATAATTGGACCCACAGGCAGTGGCAAATCTACAATAGCTTGGTTGCTTTTGCGATTTTATGATGTAAATAGAGGAAGAATATTGATTGATGGTTATGATGTTAGAGATATAAATGTTGAGTGTGTAAGAGATAATATTGCTATTGTACCACAAAAGCCAATGCTTTTTTCAGGTTCTATTGCAGAGAATATTAGATGGGGAAATAGTAAAGCTACAAACGAGATAGTTCATCAGGCTGCAGATGGAGCGCAAGCAGATTTTATTTATAAGATGCAAGAAGGATATGAAAGTCTTTTGGGAAGTGCCGGGGTGAATATTTCAGGAGGCCAAAAGCAACGTATTTCAATAGCACGTGGAATACTTAAAGACTCATCGGTACTTATATTAGATGATGCGACTAGTGCATTGGATGCAGTTACTGAGGCAAAGGTTAGAGCGAATTTAATTTCTAAATTCGAAAATAAGACTATAATTACTATTACTCAACGCTGTGGGACTGCTATGTTTGCCGATAAAATTTTAGTAATGGATAATGGTACTAAGGCTGGGTATGGAACTCATGATGAACTTATAGAAAGTTGTGAAATATATCAAGATATCTATAGGACTCAGATAGAGAGCAGTAAGGAGGTGTAATAAATGGCACAACAATTTTCTAATACTCAAGTAAAGATTCCTTCAATAGGTGGGAGACATGTAGGTGGAGGAGGAAATCGTTTTGCTCCTACACAGAAGGCTAAAAACGCCAAAGGAACACTGATGCGTATAGTGAAAATATATTTACGTTTTGCCAGAACTATTTTTGCTGCAATGATACTAACAGTTTTTTCATCTCTAATTTCTGTTGCAATTCCATATTTTGTTGGTAAGACAATTAATACATTCAAAATTTCTACTAGAATAGTGAATACAAATACTCTTACAACATTATTAATTATTATTTTAGCTTTGTATGCGGTAAATTGGATTATTTCATGTATTAATGGTGTTATTATGCTTAAGGTATCACAAAAGCTGGTACTTGTGATACGTACTGAATTTTTTGAAAAAATGCAGAAGCTCCCATTAAAATTTTATGATGTGCGCTCTCATGGTGACACAATGAGTAGAATAACAAATGATGTAGATAATATTAGTTCTACTATCGCTCAAACAACTACTCAACTAATATCAAGTATTTTAACATTATCAGGTTCGTTTATTGTTATGGTAACACTAAATATTCCGCTTACTGTAACAGTTTTATTGTGTATACCTTTAGTAATGATATTAACACGTATGATTGCTACTCATAGCCGTGCTTATTTTTCAGCACAGCAGAGAAGCCTAGGATCACTTAATGGGCTAATAGAGGAAAATATACTGGGATTAAAAATGGTAAAAGCTTTTGATAAACAACAAGATATATTAAAGCAGTTTAAAGAAATTAATATGAAGTTATATGAAAATAGCAGTAAAGCACAAATTTGGTCTGGGTATATGATGCCTCTTATGAATGTGATTAACAATTTTATTTTTGCAATTGTCGCTATGGTTGGAGGCATATTGTCGGTATCATATGGATTGTCAATTGGTACTGTAGTTAGTTTTTTGAGCTATTCAAAGCAATTCTCGCAGCCTCTTAATTCAGTTGCAGGTATGTTTAATACAATTCAATCGGCATTGGCAGGAGCAGAACGTGTTTTTGAAATTTTAGATAGTGAAGAGGAAACAGCAGATATAGAAAATGCGATTGTCATAGAGTCTCCCAAGGGTGACGTAACTTTTGAAAGCGTATGTTTTTCTTATGATAAATCTACACCTATATTAAAAAATGTAAGTTTTGATGTTAAGGCGGGGGAAACAGTTGCCTTAGTAGGAGAAACTGGAGCAGGAAAGACCACTATTGTAAATCTTCTTACGCGTTTTTATGATGCAGACAGCGGCAAGATTTTAATAGATAGTAAACCAATCACTAGTTTAAGGAGAGAGAGTCTTAGAAGCTGTTTTTCAGTAGTTCTTCAAGATACCTGCCTTTTCACAGGTACAATTATGGATAATATTCGTTATTCACAGAAAGATGCAACTGATGAACAAGTAATAAGAGCAGCCAAAATAGCTCGAGCTCATAGTTTTATTGATAAATTACCAAAAGGCTATAATACAATGGTTTCAGGAGCCACAGATAATTTAAGTCAAGGACAACGCCAGCTTATATCGATAGCTAGAGCAGTTTTGTGTGACAGTCCTATACTAATTTTAGATGAGGCAACTAGCAGTGTTGATACAAAAACTGAGAAAGATATTCAGCATGCATTAGTTAGATTAATGAAGAATCGCACAAGCTTTTTAATAGCTCATCGTTTATCAACAATTAGAGACGCGGACCGCATTATGGTTATCGGTGATGGAAAAATATTAGAAAGTGGAGATCATAAAATCCTCATGAAGAAAAAGGGACAGTATTATAAAATGGTTATTAGTCAAATGGGAAAACTGCCTGAAAGCTAACAGGCTGAAGATTAATGACTTTAGTATTTAATTAAATAGTTTTGCGTGTGAAGTACTTATAAGATAACAAGTACTTCATATTTCAATTATAAATATTTATTATTTAGGTTAGTTCATGATAAAAATAAAGAGCAGCATGTATAGCAGTAAATACACATGTTGCTCTTTATTTTTTATATTTATAAGGGGTAAATATTTATGAAAAACTTAAATTAATCTTTAAATTTATTATAGTATATTGTTGTGTCAAAATTGTGGCAAAATAAAATTTAATTTTGAGAATCTTCTGGATGTGGAGATTTACCAGTAGCTTCTTGAACCTTTTTAGAATCAAAAGAAGGATCTGCTTCTGATGAATGAATATCTATTATTTTTTCAATGTCATAAACTTCTGGAATTGGGCCTTCAGTTATTTTTTCTTTAGCCATATAATCACTCCTACATTATAATTTTTTTAGAATTGCCATTTTAAAAGTTAAGACAAAAGAAAGTTATAAAATATTTTAGTTACATAATTATTATTAAGATAAACATACATATTAATACGTGAAAAGTTTAGATTAATTGAAAATTTAATCAGCGTTTATAGATTTTAGAACCTTGAATCTATCATCACACAAATCTATTCTAACTTTACTATTTTTAAAAACATTTTGTGAAAGTTCCCGTGATATTGCTTTCATGGGTGCCATGTAGTTTTGATTGTTTTCATAATCACCTTCAACAACAAGAGATAAAATATATAAATCTTTTTGCTTATCTATTTTAACATCAATTTCTGAGTTATCTGTGAAGTATTGCTCATCCCTGAAGTAATCCCCAAGTTGCTTGGCTTGGGATTGCTGCATATTACTTGTATAAAAAAGATGATTTTTTCCATAGTCAAGTGCATTTTTAGGAATATAAATGGTATATAAAACTGAAGCGGCAGTTACTGAAAATATTAAAATTCCTACAGCTATTGGCATAAGGTAAGAAGCGTTTTTTCCTCCGTTTTCAATATGTTCTTTATACAATTTTCGTTGAGCAAGACTGAGATATATTCCTAATCCAGCATTAATAGCTATAAAGATAACAGAAGAGTCAATTGAGAAGAAGGATGTTAAGGTGATAATACCTATAAATCCTAAAATAGTTGAAAACAGAACTATCCATTTCATTTTATTATTACCGTATCGCCCATAGTTTAAGGAACTCATAATTCCAGCAGGTACAAATGAGAATAATATTGAGAATATAATAAATGATTTAGGGTTCCATAACTTTTTAGTTGGTGTTTTATTTATTGATGCCATAAAGAACCTCCTTATATAATGATTTATAAAAATTATATCACATGAATTTATGGAAAGTTATGTAAATTTGTTAATTTAATCTAATAATTTAATATGAATTATTAGATAAGGCAAGTTAAGCAAATTAATACGTTTATGTATTAATTTGACACAGATTTAGGATAGTGATATAATTATTGACAGAGTGTGAAGGTCACACGAAGGGGTACACCACCTTGGGTGTATTATTTCGTGTGGCCTTTTTTGCATACAAATATAAGAAAGAGGTGAGTAATATGATAAAGGTAAATGGACAAGAATTAGAAACCGTGAATGAAATATCTTTAGAGGAATTTCTTATTAATAAAGGGTATCTAGTTGAAAGAGTTGTGGTTGAATTAAATGGTGACATAATACCAAAAGCCCAGTTTAATCAAACCAATATTAAAGATGGGGATTCGCTAGAGGTTATTAGCTTTGTTGGAGGCGGCTGATATCATTAAATAAAAGCTTGACCTTAGAAAATTGATTTAATATCAGAAAAATGTATTAAATAGGACTTATAAATTACATCAAAAGGAGAAGATTATAATGAAAAAGGATACACTAGTAATTGGGGGGCACGAATTTTCGTCAAGATTTATTTTGGGTTCAGGAAAATATAATTTAGAGTTAATTAAGGCAGCAGTTGAAAATGCAGGTGCACAAATGATTACATTAGCTTTAAGACGTGCAAATACAAGTGGAGGAGAGAATATTCTAGACTTTATTCCAGAAGGAGTAACTTTACTTCCAAATACATCGGGAGCAAGAAATGCAGAGGAAGCAGTAAGAATTGCAAGACTTGCTAGAGCTATGAGCTGTGGAGATTTCGTAAAAGTAGAAATCATTCGCGACTCAAAATATCTACTTCCAGATAATTATGAGACTATTAAAGCAACAGAAATCCTTGCAAAAGAAGGCTTTATAGTAATGCCATATATGCATGCAGATTTAAATGTAGCTCGTGACCTAGTTAACGCAGGTGCAGCTTGTATTATGCCTCTTGCATCACCAATTGGATCTAATAAGGGACTAGCTACAAAAGAGTTCATTAAAATATTAGTAGATGAAATAGATCTTCCAATTATTGTTGATGCAGGAATAGGAAGACCATCTCAAGCCTGCGAGGCTATGGAAATGGGAGTAGCGGCAGTTATGGCTAATACTGCTATAGCTACTGCAGGTGATATTCCGGCTATGGCAGGAGCTTTTAGACAAGCTATTGAAGCAGGGCGTGCGGCATATCTATCTGGCTTAGGTCGTGTTCTAGATAAGGGTGCCTCTGCATCTTCACCATTAATAGGATTTTTAGAAGATTAGGAGGTGCAGATATGAAAGAACAACGTACAAATCACATGGAATATATGCCAGGGATGGAAGTTATCGAGTCAGATATAATGAATCAAGTAGTCAGCAGAATGGAAGCATACGATTATGAGAAGTATACAGCAGCAGATGTGCAAAGAGCTTTGAATAATGACTATCGGACTATCGAAGACTTTGCAGCTTTATTATCTCCAGCAGCTATGCCTTTTTTAGAAGAAATGGCTCAATTAGCAAAAGAAGAGACAAGAAAGCATTTTGGTAATTCAGTTTATATGTTTACACCTTTATATCTAGCAAATTATTGTGAGAACTACTGTATCTACTGTGGATTTAACTGTCATAATAAGATACGCCGTGCAAAGCTAAATTATGAAGAAATAGAAAAGGAAATGCAGGCAATAGCTAAAACAGGATTAGAAGAAGTTCTTCTTCTGACCGGTGAGAGCAGAAAAATGTCTGACGTAAAATATATAGGAGAGGCCTGTAAAATAGCACGCAAATATTTTAAGCTAGTAGGCTTGGAAGTATATCCAATGAATTCGGATGAATATGAATATCTTCGTGAATGTGGTGCGGACTTTGTTACAGTATTTCAAGAAACATATAACTCAGATAAGTATGAGACTTTACATTTAGAAGGCCATAAACGTATATTCCCATACAGAGTTAATGCTCAAGAAAGGGCACTAAAGGGTGGAATGCGTGGGGTTGGATTTGCAGCTTTGCTTGGTCTAGATGATTTTCGTAAAGATGCTTTTGCTACAGGTGTACATGCTTACCTGCTTCAAAGGAATTATCCTCATGCAGAAATAGCATTTTCATGCCCAAGATTAAGACCGATAATTAATAATGACAAAATTAATCCAAGGGACGTTCGAGAACCGCAACTATTACAAGTAATCACAGCGTATCGTTTGTTTATGCCGTTTGCAAATATTACTATTTCAACAAGAGAATGTGAAAGATTCCGTAATAATGTTATTGGTTTAGCAGCTACTAAGATTTCAGCAGGTGTAAGTACTGGAATTGGTAGTCATGCAGAAGAAGCTGAGGATAGAGGCGATAACCAATTTGAAATTGCTGATTGCAGAACGGTAGAGGAAGTGTATGAAGCAATTAAAGATAAAGGTCTGCAACCAGTAATGAACGATTACGTTTATGTATAAATATAATTTCTTTATAAAAAACATCTTAGTATATAAGGTGTTTTTTATCATTTAAATATTGTTTCCTATCTATTTAAATGATGCTTAAAAGGTGTTATGATATTTAAAAGTATGACAACAAATTTAATAGGTAAAAAGCGGAATTAAGAAATTATATAATATATTCTTTACTTAATTTGGAATATGAATATGTTTTGCCTGGTAGGAAGAAGTGATATTTATGGAACTTATAAATTTAAATAGTATACAAGAAAATGGTATAGTTAAATTCATTACACCTAATAAAACTTTGTTTGATGGTGTAATTAGAAAGATATCTAGTGAATATTTAGGAATTTCAATTAACATAAAACAAAAAGAGTTTATAAGGTTAAATAAAAATGAATCTGCTGAATTTATTATAGTTTATGAGCATAAGGCTGTAAGATGTTCTTCAGTTGTACTTGGCTGTAGTCAAAATGATTTTGAGCAATCTGTAATAATAAGTGTGCCTAAACCTATAGTATTCATTGAAAGAAGAGAGTTTGAAAGGTTGTCTGTTGTTTTGGATATAGAATATTCACCATTTCCACTTGGTGTAAAATATAAGGATTTACATAATGTAGAGGATCATTATTTTACAACTTTAAAAAAGACTTATACAGTAAATATAAGTGGAGGAGGAATATGTATTTTAGTTCCAAAAGATGAAATAGATTTTAAATATGGACTTATATCAATGCCTTTGAAAGATGAAAAAATCGTAGCGCTATGTGAAAAATTAAGAAGTGAGCCGTTTAATAATCCACAATATGATAGACTCGTTTACAAGTTTAATGATATAAAACCAAAACATAGGCAGCTAATTATAGATTTCATTTCAGAGAAGTTTAAAGAGGAACGTCAGAGTGGATTCGGTTTAATTATGGAGGGTAAAGATGAGCAAGAATAAAGGAGAAGTTACTTTATATTTAATGAGACATGGACAAACTATTTTGAATAAGGCTGGAAGGACACAAGGGTGGTGCGATGGAGTTCTAACAAAAGAAGGGCTTGAAGTAGCCGTAAATGTGGGACTTGGGCTTAGTGATGTTAAGTTTAAAGCCGTATATAGTAGTGATTTAGGTAGGGCTGTTAAGACTGCAAGAATAGTAATAAAAGAAAATACAGCAAGTACTAATTTGAAATTAGTGGAACTTGAAGGTTTAAGAGAAGTATGTTTTGGGAAATATGAAGGAGAGAAGGAAGTGATAATGTTTAATGACATTATGAATTTTCTTAATGTAAGTTCTATTAAAGAGGCGGTAGAGAAATATGATTTTCAAAAAGAATATTGCAATTCATGTGCTGAGTTAGATGAAACAAATGAGGCAGAAAATTATGAAACTGCATTAAATAGAGTTATGAGAAGTATAAAGGATATATGCGAAGAAAACTCAAATGAGGATGGGGGAAACATACTTGTCGTAGTCCATGGAGGAATGATCAGACTAATTATTGATCATTTAGACAAGAGTTTTAACGTAAGAGATATGGCTAATTCTAGTATATCTAAGATTATTTATAAAGATGGAAAGTTCACTGTTGAATCTGTAAATGATACTAGCTATAGTGAGAAAGGAAAGGCTATAAAATTCAGTAGCTATAAAAGAAGCTAGAAAAATGGTCATCTCATCTAGTTTATTTGTGTACAGGCCATTCGAAAGCGGATTAATTTAGTTATGCTCGCCACAAAATTGTGGTGATTGAGGTTTGGCGCCTAATTATAATAATATTAAATCTGATTAGGAGGTTACATTTCTATTTACTGGCTCTATAAATTAGAGCATATTGAAAATAGAGGTAACCTCCTTTTTAGTATTATAAATCAATCTATTTATCTTTCAATTGGATACATTTACATGTTTATGTATAAGTAGTAAAATAGGAATTGTGGGGAAAGGGATAAAATCAAAAGATAATTTGTTGAAAAACATTATGAGGAGGTATTGTATGAAAAGTATAAGGAAATTCAGAGAGCTTCTAAATTCAATTAAGTTTGAGGTATTAATAGAATGGAGCTTTTTTTCAATTTTTATGATATTTCTATTTTGGATTAATTATTATAATAAGTTGTTCTTTCATACGGCAATTGAGATATTTATTAACTTTATTTTTGTAGTCGTATTTGTATTTGCTTTTAATACTTATAGAATTCATAAAAATAGTTTCTTATTAGTTCTGGGAACGGGTTACTTTTTTGTAGGAGTATTAGGGATTTTTCATCTATTATCATTTCCAGGAATGCCGTTCCTAAGTTATATAGACGGTATGAAGACGGCATCTCAATTTTGGATTTCTTCAAGATATATGGGCGTTTGTACATTTCTATTAGCTAGTATATTTATGTGGAAACCTGATAAAAAAGTTAATCCTTACACTATATTTATTGTTTATTTTTTTATTACTATGTTTTTGGTAATATCAATATTAGCGGCCAAAGTTTTCCCAGAATGTTTCATTGAAAATGTAGGACTTACACCTTTTAAAGTGATTAGCGAGTATATTTTGTGTATAGCTTTTTTATCTATAGCGGCCATATTTTCCACATTAAGAAAATATGTTAGTAGATATCTGTTTATCTGTATTGAAGGCTTTCTTATATTATCAGGAATATGTGAAATGTTTTTTATAAGTTATATAACTCCATTTGAGTGGACAAATATCATAGGACATATAATGACAGTTATAGCTTCATATCTTATGTACAAAGGGGTTGTTGAGGCAGGATTGAGAAGGCCTTATAATATTATAAATGAAAATTTAAATTTTGCTGATAATAGGGCAAAATTATTTGAAGAAATAATATTCACAAATCAACAATGCTTTAATATGGTAATTAACAACTCCGATAATGCTATTTTTGTTATTAGTGATAATAAATTGATTTTCGCAAACCAAAGAATGAGTGAACTCCTAGGCACAAGAAATTTGGAAGACATTATTGGGTTAGATGTTGGAAATATATTAGTTGATGAAATGAGAGATGCGGCGTTTGAACGAATTAACAATGCAGTTTTTAATAAGGGAAGTACTCCGTTTACAGAGAGTAAACTATTGAGACTAGATGGTAAAGTGGTCGATATTGAGGTTACAAATTGCTTTTGTATGTATGAAGGAAAAACTTCAGCGATGGTTATGTTTAGGGATATTACTCCAAGGAAGCAAATACAACTTCTTGAAAATCATATATTAGAAAATAAAAGGCAAATAAATAAGACAAATGAACTAAATAAAATGATGACAGAATTTTTTTCTAATATATCCCACGAGTTGAAGACACCTTTAAATGTAATACTAGGAGCTGTTCAGATATTATCATTACCTTCAAAAGAAAATGGTAATGAGATAGAGAATTTAGCAACAAGTAAATATCTAAAGACAATAAAGCAAAATTGTTATAGACTTGTAAGGCTTGTAAATAACCTTATAGATATATCAAAATTTGATTCTGGTTACTTTAAAGTTGATTTACATAATCACAATGTTGTAAGTGTTGTTGAAGATATAACCTTATCAGTGGTGGATTATGCGAGGAATAAAGGAATTGAATTATTATTTGATACTGATGTAGAAGAAAAAGAAATGGCAATTGATTTAGATAAAATTGAAAGGATAATATTAAATTTATTGTCTAATGCCATTAAATTTACTAATAGGGGTGGACAAATACTTGTAAGTCTGTTTAATAAAGGGGATAAAGTACTTATTTCAATCAAGGATAGTGGAATAGGAATGCCAAAAGATAAACTAGATATGATTTTTGAAAGATTTGGGCAAGTAGAAAAAAACCTTGCACGCAATAAAGAAGGTAGCGGAATAGGGCTATCTCTTGTAAAATCAATTGTAGATATGCATGATGGAAATATTAAAGCTTTAAGTGAGGATGGAAAAGGAAGCGAGTTTATTATTGAATTACCTGTTAGATTAGTTGAAGTTAGACAAAATTCTGATGGGCATTTATATGAAAGTAAAGTAGAAAAAATAAGTATTGAATTTGCGGATATATATTCATTATAAGTTAATAAAAGATATGATTAGAAGATAATATTGTCTATATATTCTGTTAACAAAGAAATTACTTGGTGATAAAGTAAGGAAAATTACGTCCTTAAATTAATTTGCGGTAAATGACATGTAAAATTATATTATTATGTTACTGCTATTAATAACTTAATTGACACCAAGGTGCAACATAAAAAATAGAGGGAATGAGATAAATGAAACATATGATGTTAGTATTCAATTGTAAGTCAGGAATGATTTTAGCCGAGGATATAATACATAATGGGGCAAAGCTTGCTTCAAGAAATACAGTACTTAATTCATATATTATTGACAAATTAATTGGTTTGGGGGAGCTTAAGGTTAGCGTTTATGTCGCAGAAGACATAGATAATTTAGATAAAAACAATCATAGTATATTGAAAAAATTTAAACACGAATATGGGATAAATATTCATTTAATGAAAAGAGTATTAAATGAATTAATAACTGAAACTAAAGTTAATGTCGATGATGTTTTGCAAATATCCAACTTTATAGTTAACTATTTAGATGAGCCTAATACATTAATTGAGTGTTTAAACTCATTAAAGGAGGCAGATGAATATACTTACACGCACTGTTTAAATGTAGCTATATACTCGATGCTTATAGCAAAGTGGATGAATTTATCCTTTGAATCAATTATAGATGTTATTCAGGCTGCACTTCTTCATGATATTGGAAAAATAAAAATAAGTAACGAAATTTTGAACAAACCTAGTAGGTTGACTAAAGAAGAATTTGATGAAATAAAAAAACATTCGATTTTGGGTTATGCTATAGCCAATAAACATCATGGTTTTAATGAGAATATAAAAGAAGGAATTCTTATGCATCATGAAAGAATTGATGGAAGCGGATACCCATTTGGTAAAAAGGGAATGGACATAGCGTTAAGTGCAAAGATTGTCGCAGTAGCTGATACTTTTGATGCTATGACTTCAAGTAGAGTATATAAAAAAGGTGTAACTCCATTTAAAGCTTTTCTAATGTTCATAACTGAGGGAATAAATCAATATGATATCTCTGTTATTTTTGCATTACTAGAGAATATAAGTGCATATTATATAGGCATGAAAGTAGAATTTGAAGATGGAAGGATTGGCGAAATTGTGTATATACCGCCTAATGATGTACTATGTCCAATAGTGAAAATTGATGATGAGCTTATAGATCTTTCAAGAGAATCAGGGTTTAATATAATTAATATTTTTAATTAATGATTTCTTAACAAACTAAAAGTGATTTTAGAGGGTATAAAGGCACAAAAGAATGAAGAAAAATGATTTGCATTATAATTAAGTATAAAATAACCTCATGAGTAAGTAAAATCTTCTATGGGGTTATTTTATATAGTATTTTATAGACTAGTTTATTATTAGAATTGAGTATTCATAGGTATTAAACAGTATAGGATTTGTGCAATTGTTGGTGTCAAAGTAAAAAAAGTTGAGAAGGAAAACTCTCAAGTATCATCTAGAATTAGGGAAAAGTGTTTTTGGGTTAGTGTACAGTATAGTGTGTAAAAATATGTTATAATAAATTAGAAAGAGTATAAAATAACGCTCTATAATTCCAAAACATTCAAGTGTAAATTTGAGAAAAAATTTAATTTTATATGAAAATTGAAATATTTTCATATGTATAGTAGATTAATGATTAGGTGAGATCATAATTGAATATTAAATGAAATAATAAAATATAGTAAATTATATATTATCAAATAAAAAATAAAATTGGGGGGATGATTAATGTTAAAAAAGTACAAACATGCTTTAGAAAATATTAATAAAGTATTTTTTATGATGATTGGAGCAGCTCTAGCATCAATAGGGCTAGAAATATTTTTAATACCTAATAACATAATTGATGGAGGAATGACGGGAATATCTATAATGGCAAGCTACTTAACTAAGGTACAGCTTGGAATTTTTATATTGATATTTAACTTACCTTTTGTCATTATAGGGTATAAACAAATAGGAAAGACTTTTGCCCTTTCAACTATATTCTCAGTAATATGCTTTTCAATAGGGGTAACTCTTCTTCATCCTATTTCAGGCATAACACAGGATATCCTTTTGGCAACAATATTTGGTGGTATTATACTAGGCGTAGGAGTAGGTTTAATTATTAGAAATGGTGGTTCATTGGATGGAACTGAAATTGTTGCTATAATACTTGATAAGAGAAGTGCATTTTCAATAGGTGAAATAGTAATGTTCTTTAACCTATTTATATTGGGAAGTTCGGGTTTTATTTTTGGATGGGACAGAGCAATGTATTCTCTATTAGCTTACTTTATTGCTTTTAAGGCGATAGATATTACAGTTCAAGGACTTGATGAATCGAAAGCTGTAATAATTGTTTCAGATAAAAATAAGGATATTTCCGAGGCAATAATAGATAGACTCGGAAGGGGGCTTACTTTTTTAGAAGGAAAGGGAGCATACAGTGGAAATGAAACAAATGTAATATATGTAGTATTATCAAGACTTGAAATAGCAAAGTTAAAAAATATTGTAAATGGTTTTGATGAGGATGCCCTAATTACAATTACAAGTGTCGAGGGCACTGGAAAGAAGTATAGAAAGAAAGCTATACATTAAGCAGTTAATAAAATTGTTTTTCTAATCAAACGAAGACACCGTAATACACTAAGAAACTACCGTATTACGGTGTTTTTTTATCTAAAAAAAGATATGGAGGTTTTTGAAAATTTTGTGTAATTTACAAATTATGTTATAATATGAATATATTTTAGTAATGAGGGCAAAACAATAATAGTTTAAAAAATTATAAGTGAGGATTAAAATGAAGCAGATAACTCGAAGATATGATCTTGATTGGCTCAGAACAATAGGCGTTTTAGTAGTAATTCCTTTTCATTCATTACTAATGTTTAATATGGATCCTGGTGCCATCGTATATGTAAAGGATACTATTGATGTAAAACTTTTTAATATATTGGATAGAATTCTTCATTCATTTCATATGCCTCTTCTTTTTGTAATTGCAGGTATGTCTGTTTATTTCTCATTGCAGTGTCGTACAAAAACTAAGTATATAAATGAAAGAGTAAGAAAGTTACTAATTCCTTCTTTGTTTGGTTGTATAATATTAAATCCAGTAATGACATATATATATTTAATATCAAAGAATGAAAATGTATCATTTTTAAATCATTTGTTGAGGTTTTTCACTAAGAATCCAGGGGATTTTGTAGGATTGACTGGTGCTTTCACGCCAGCTCACTTATGGTTTGTAATTTATCTTTTAATATTTTCTTTAGTGGGGTTGCCTTTTTTTATGAAAATAAGTAAAGGTGACTTTAATAATTTGTTATTTAGACTTGGAGATTTTTTAGAAAAACCATTAATGCTTATATTAGCAGCTATACCTGTTACAATTTTTTCAGCAATTAATATTTTGGGTGATAAGAATCCTTTAGTTTATTTTGCTATATTTTTCATTGGTTTTTTGCTAGCAGCTGATGATAGGTATCAAAAATCTATTATTAGAGATAAATGGATATATTTAATTCTAAGTATTATTTTCGTATATTTAAAGTTTAATATACCACATACATTTGAGACGTGGTCTCCAATTTGGTGTATTTATGGGATTTTTAATTCTTCAACAACAATTGTATCTGTATTTGCACTTCTTGGATTGGCAAATAGATTTATCAACAAAAATACAAGGGTATTGGATTACTTATCGAAAGCTTCATTTCCTGTGTATATAATTCATATGCTTATAAATACAATGGTTGGTTTTTGTATCATAAAGCTTAATATAATCCCAGAAATTAAATTCATATTGATCGTTGTAATTACATTTACAGCCTGCTTTCTTGTTTATGAATTTATAAAGCGTGTGGAATTTTGGTGTTATATATTTGCTATTAAATCAGAGCAGAAGTTATCAGAGGAAATTAAGCCTAAAGAAATATATGATGAAACTAAATTATTTTAGATGTCTACTATAAATCAATCTCTGAGGGAGATTATGTTTATAGAATATTTATAAAATGTGATATGATAAACTTATATAATTTGAAAATTACAAAGGAGAAGTAAAAGTGAAATTTAGACAATCTGTTAAGAAAGATGTTGATAGAATAATGGAAATTATTGAACAAGCTCAGAATTATTTCAAAGAACAGGGGATAGACCAATGGCAAAATGGATATCCTAATCCAGAAGTTATTTTAAATGATATAGATAATGGACATAGTTATGTCTTGGTTAAGGATAATAAGATTATCGCAACAGCAGCAGTTTCTTTCGATGGAGAAATAACTTATAATACTATTTACAATGGAAAATGGTTGAGCAATAATGAATTTGCTGTAGTTCATAGAGTAGCAGTTGATAATGCGTACAAGGGACAAGGCTTATCGTCTGTCATTTTAAATAATGTAAAGGAAATTTGCTTAGAGAAAGATATGTATAGCATTAAGATAGATACTCATAAAGAAAATATATCTATGCAGAATTTATTGAAGAAAAATGGTTTTGAGTATTGTGGAGTAATCTTATTAGAGAATAAAAGTGAAAGAGTAGCTTTTGAAAAAATACTTGTATAGTATTTCTTTTAAAGTGAATTTTTTTGCGGTAGATGAAATTGTCAAAAGGAGAAACAAATTTCAGAAGTCACTAACTGTAATTTTATAGGTAGTGACTTTTTCTTTTAATCTAGGAGTGAAGAATTTTTATGGAATGAGAAATTAGTTGCATATAAAAAGTATAAATATACAACATGTTTAACTTTTAACTAGAAAGACATATAATGATGTGGTAAAATATTACTTATCGGTGTAAAATTACAAAAAAGGTTGTTGGATTTGGGGGTATTATTATGGGTGGAAAGGGTTCGGGTATTTCTATGGATAAAATTCCTTGTGTATTAGTAAAAGAGGATAAAGTTATTGAGGTGAATGAAGAATTTATAGAAATGACTGAATATAATATGGATGAAATAATTGGTAAGAATATAGAAAAGGTATTTAGCCTCTTGAGGGGCGGTCCGTGCATTGATGCTAAAAACATTGATGAAAAAGCCGACTATTTTTTATTTACAAAATCTCTTGAAGTAAGGTATATTAACATTGAGATAGTTATAGAAAAGGAAGAGATAAGGTATATTATAATAGAAAAGCAAGGTTCAAAGTTTGAAATTAAACACTCATATTTATCTCAGTTATGTAAATCAAACGACATCGGGGTTGCAGTTTATAGCGTACCTGATATGGTGCTTATTAAAGCAAATCAGAAATATTTAGATTTCCTAGAACCACCATTTAACAAATCTTATTATAGCATAGGAAGGAAAATAGAAAAGATTATAACAAATTGGAAAGAAAGTCATGTAGCAGAATTTTGGCAACAAGCTATATGTACAGGAGAATTAGTTCAAATAAATGAGTATGAACATATTGGTTATGAAAGAGGCATTACTTATTGGAACTCTATAATCACACCAGTACTTGAAGACGGAGCGATAAAATATGTGGTTAGTAATACTTCTGAAGTTACAGAGCAAGTTCTTAATAGGAAAAGAATTCAGGAGCAGATGGAGGTAATTAATCTTCAAAATAGACAAATGGAAGCAATATTTGAGAGTATGCCAAAGGGCATTTTTGTTAATTACAAAGATGCAAACATACTTCTTCAAAATGATGTGGTTAGAAAAATAATACATAGTCCAAGTAAGTTAAGAGTATTTAATGATAGTCATAAATATATAAAATATTTCACTATGGATGGAAAATCAATAGATTTTGAAGAAACACCATCATTTCGTGCATTGAGTGGAAAGAAAATTAAGGATGAACGAATTATTGTGAGATGTAGTAATAAAGATATGGTTTTAGATGTAAGTGCTTCACCTATTTATGATGAAGAAAATAATGTATTGATGTCTGTTGCGTCTGCTAATGATGTTACAGAGTTAGTAAACAGCCAGATAGAAATTAAAAATCAGAAGGAACAATTGAAGGCAATTATTGAAAATATGTCGGATGGATTAGTTTTGATTGATAAAAGTGGTAAATTAACAATGCTAAATAAATCAGCTGAAAAATATTTTTATACTATGGAAATTATGGGAGAAGATCGAGATAATAGTGATATAACGTATTTTGATATTAGTGGAAATGAACTAAGAAAAGAGGAGCTTCCATCAAAAAGAATTATAAAAGGTCAGATAGTTACAGAGTTCAGAATTCTTGTGAAAAAACATAATAGTGATATATATATATGTATTAATGGTAATCCGGTATATGATGATAACGGAAATTTTTTATTTGGAATAATGTGCATGAAGGACATTACTGAAAAGGTAATACAAGAAAAGATTATACGATTACAACAAGATTCAGTTCTACGAGCCGAACGAGAAAAAAATGAAGCGCTTGAAAAAACTATAGCAATGAAAGATGAATTTCTATCAATAATTTCACATGAATTTAGAACTCCTCTTAATGTTATTAATTCTGCAGTTCAAGCTATGAAATTCATATGTAGTGATGATTTATCAGATAAAGCAAAAAAATATTTGAGCATGATAAAGTTGAATACATATAGACAGCTAAGATTAGTAAACAATCTTTTGGATGTAACTCTCGCAAGTGCAGGAAATATTAAAATTAATAAGAGAAATCTAGATATTGTATTTTTGACAGAAGCAATCGTAGATTCTGTCAAAACATATGCCGCCCATAAAGATATTACATTAACATTCATAACTTTATGTAAAGAAAAGGTAATAGGTATTGATGATGAAAAATATGAGAGGATACTTTTAAATATTCTTTCCAATGCTATTAAGTTTACACCAGCTAATAAAAGCATAACAGTAAGACTTGGTGTAAAAATTAATAATGTATATATAGAAATTGAGGATAAAGGAATAGGTATACCTAGTGAAAAAATCGATACCATTTTTGAAAGGTTTGGACAAGTTGATAGTTCATTATCCCGCCAAGCAGAAGGGACAGGCATAGGTTTATCAATTGTAAAGAAATTTGTTGAAGCTTTAGGCGGAAGTATATCAGTTAAAAGCGAGATTGATAGGGGCAGCACCTTTACTATATTTTTTCCTAATGAGGAGATTGCAGAAGATATAAGTTGTAAGACAATAGATGATTTACTCAGTGATAATAAACTTGTACAAATTACTAAAGTAGAATTTTCAGATATCTATTTATGAAAAGACAACAAATAGCTTAATAGAATATTTTTATTTTCAATGAAAAAAGGGTTATATTTAAAGAAGTCAATTCTTTAAATATAGCTCTTTATTTTAGTAATGAGAGATTTAATTATTTTCTGCTTTTTTCATAAACTCTTCTGCATTCACTATAAATCTTATATGTGAACCTTTTCCTATAGTACCTCTTTCATCTTCAGCAATTACTTCAAAAAATAGTTTTTTTCCATCTACTTTTATAAGAGTTGAATTACATTTTATATTCGCGCCAAGTGGAGAAGATTTAATATGTTTAACATTAATTTCAATTCCTACTGTGGTATAGCCTTTTGGAAGTCTCCCAGAAACTAAATCCTTAGCGGTGTTTTCCATAAATGCAATCATAGAGGGAGTTGCGTAAACTTCTAAATCTCCTGATCCCATTTTTATTGCTGTATCATTTTCAGTAACCGTTGATTCTTTTACAATCGAAGACCCTTCTATTAAATCAAATTCCATTTAACATCATTTCCTCTCTAAATTAAAATCATTAATATGGTTGAATATTTGGTTTTTATTAACACCATATTACTAAAGAAGCTTGTATCTTTCAAGTATAAAAAATAAGCTAATATATTAATGCATGTATTAGAGCAAAAAATTCACAAATATACAAAAAGTTAATAAAATAGAATTGAGTTAATTATTTCTAGGAGAATTAAGAAGATTTATGGAATTAAATAATAAAGATAATGAAGGTTTACAGGAAGCGATTAAAGGGGTAAGACTAGCGGTTCAAGGGGAAAGAGAAGATGAATTATTTTATGATTACCTAATTGAGGAAGCACCATCTATGGAAAGCTCGACCAATAATAATATGGAAGACACACAAAATAACACTATGGGTGACTTTGTAAATACTAATATGGTAAATGTGATTAATAATGGTATGGGAGCTCCACAGAATAATACAGAAGGAAACAATACAAGTATTAAGAATACATATATATATATTCCTCATCCTAAAAATTTAGAACCACTTTATTATTTTAACAAAACTTTTATTTTAATTTATATATTATTTAACTTTTGTGTATTTTGATTTTACTTTTATATTTTATACTTTAATTATAAATAGGATAAATTAAGGAGAAAAGTAAATGAATATAGGACTTTTTACCGACACATATTACCCTCAAATTAATGGGGTAGCAACTTCTGTGCTAATCTTAAAAGAAAACCTTGAGAGCCGTGGGCATAAAGTGTATGTATTCACAACAACAGATCCGAAAGCTGATAATGAAGAGAAAAATGTATTCAGAGTACCAAGTATTCCTTTTGTTAGTGCAAGGCGTGTTGGAATGTTCTATAATCCTAGACTAGCAAAAATTATAAAGAAGCTAGGACTTAATTTGATTCACACTCATACAGAATTTTCACTTGGAATTTTTGGGAGGGCTATGGCTAAGGAATTAAAAATACCGTTTATTCATACCTATCACACAATATATGAAGATTACACTCACTATATTGGGAAGTTTAAAGTGCTAGATCAAATTGCAAAAATAGGAGCTAAGAAAATAAGTATAAAATTCTGTAATTCTGCAGATAAAGTAATAGTACCAACAGAGAAGGTGAGAGAGCTGCTTCTATCATATGATATAAGACAAAGTATTTCTATTATTCCAACTGGTATTGAACTTAATAAGTTCTCAAAGCATAATTACAATGCTGATATAATACAAAAATTACGTATAAGTCTAGGTATTAGAGAAAAGGATAAGATTTTACTCTATATTGGTAGAATATCAAAAGAAAAGAATATCGAGGAAATAATGGTTGTTATGAAAGATTACCTAAGAGATAAAAAGGATGTCAAATTTGTTTTAATTGGTGATGGACCAGAAAAGTGTAATTTAGAAGATATGGCACAGAAGTTTGAAATTAGTGATCAGACGATTTTTGCAGGAGAAAGGCCATGGCATGATATTGGTATGTATTATCAAATAGGAGATGTTTTTGTAAGCAGCTCCCAAAGTGAAACTCAAGGTCTTACCTATATTGAGGCACTAGCATCAGGGTTGCCTGTTGTGGCTAAGGTAGACAAATGCTTGAAAGGTGTAATAGAAAATAATATAAATGGATATCTTTTTAATGGAAAAGAAGAATTTATAAACTCTTTAGATTCTATTCTTATTAATAACTTTAGAAAAGAAAAATTGTCACTTGGAGCTATAAAATCCATAAAAAGTTTTTCTGCTGAACATTTTGCTTATACAGTAGAGAGACTATATAAAAATATGATTTTAAATCAAGATGGATATGAAAAAATATCAGTATAGGAATATATAAACTTTATATTTTAAAATAAATTATCTATTAGTTGATAGGAGAGTTTAATTATGAAAGTAAAAACTCATGTTAAATTAGCAGAATTGGCATTCAATAGCAATACACATATTATTCCACAGGGATTTTCAAAATTCGCGTTTAATTTTGGACTTGTTATGGTAGATAATAGCTGGCTTGTAAAAACTCATCCACACTACATGCAAAAGTCTTTAGAATACATTATTGAAAAAATAGGAAAGCTTCTCTTGATTAAAAAATTTAATGCTTATCATTCTATGCAGCTTGGTATAGTTGTTCATTATCTTTGTGATTTTTGTTGCAATGCACACATATTAGGTACAGTTGGTAATATTCCCAATCATATAAAATATGAGCGAGATTTACAGAAATATTTGTTAGAGAACTATGATAATTTGATAGAGCACTTTAAAAAAGCATTAGGCAATAGAAAGTTTATTTCACATGGGTTAAGTTCAATAAAAAGTTCAATTGAAAATACATTAGATAACTATATTAAAGGTGAGGCATCTTATTTATTAGACATTAAGCAATGTGTTGAACTCACTTCAATTGTATGTTCTAATATATTCAATTTAAGTTTCGACCTAGCACATAATCTTAAATTTCGTGCAAAACAAATTCAAACGTAATCTCGGTTATATGCAAAGTTTAGTAACAAAATATATAATAAGATTAAATCAATATTTATACCCGAGAAAAAAATATAGTGAAAGTTCATTGGACTTGAAAAAATTGACCAATACTTATCCAATACGTTATATATTGCGAATATATAATGTATTGGATAAAATTTTTTGTCTTTATTTATAGGCAGCATAGTATTATAAAATAATTTTTGGAAAAACAAGAAAAAAATATAACGTTTACATGGGAAGTGTGATATAATTTATATATAAACAATTATGATCAATTAGATATTTTAGGGGGAATAAGTATGTTAGGTGCAGTTATTCTTATTAGTTTTATTTTAATTGCTTGTAATGCCATTTACGAAACAGATTCAACTCAGGAAAAGACAAAGGAATTTGAATCTCAAATAAATAAACAACATAAAATTTAAATAAATTTCTAAATTAATAATATAAATTTTGACTATCTATATAACTTTAGATAGTCTCTTTTTTATTTTAATTAAGTTAAGAATTGCTTATATATAAAAAGTAGAGAGTACTTTTTATATATAGATAAACCAATGAAGGCTTAAATTTATACTTTGAAAAATATCTCAGCAAGAAACTGGAACAAAAGTATGTTACTTATTTCGGTTAGTTATATGCATAAGTTTAAGTTATAGTTTGATTATCTACAAGTGAATATTAATATAAAAGTAAGATTATTATAAATAAAATTTAATAACTTTTGTGCTATAATGAACGAGAAAAAATCAATTTATTTTTTGACATTAGACTCTTAGCATAATTAAAGGAGAATAGAAATTATGAAATTTAAATCATTTATATCAAAAGTAATTATATCATCTTTAACTGTTGGTATATTTTTAACATCAATTCCAAAGGTGCCAGCATTTGCGGATTCATTTAAGTCAGTTACCCTAGGGGCAGATTTAAGTGCTTCTCAAAAGGAACAGATGTTAAAAGAATTTGGAGTAACCAAAAATGATGCTAATATACTTGAAGTTACATCAAAGGAAGAACACACTTACTTAGGAAAAGTTGCAACAGAAGCACAGCTTGGAAACAAATCAATATCATGTTCTTATGTTGAACCAACAGACAAGGGTGGATTGAATGTAAGCACTAATAATCTTACTTGGGTTAATGATGGAATGATAAAAAATGCGCTAATTACGGCAGGGATTGAAAATGCGAATGTTAAAGCATCTGCGCCATTTAAAGTATCTGGAACTGCTGCACTTACTGGAATACTAAAAGGTTTTGAAAATAGCAGTACAGGGAAGAAAATCGACGAAAATAAAAAACAAGCGGCAAACGAGGAACTAGTTACTACAGGAGATATTGCAGAAAAAATTGGTCAAAATGATGCTAGTAACTTAATGAATGATATCAAAAAAGATGTAATAAAGGAAAAACCTAAGTCAAATGCAGAACTAAATAATATAGTAGATAAAGCCACAGAAGAATATAAAAATAAATTAACAGATGAAGATATAGCGAATATTAAATCGGTAATGAGCAAGATAAATGACTTAGATCTTAACTACAATAATCTAAAAGCACAATTAGACGATGTAACTAATCAATTAAAAGATAAGTTGAGTAGTGAAGAAGCTAAAGGTTTTTTTGCAAAATTAGAAGAGTTATTTAACAGATTCTTGAATTCAATAAAAGATATATTCTCAAAATAATTTTATAGGAGGCCTTAATTATTATAGAATTTTGTGTTTACTAATTTTTATTTTGGAGATTATATAAGTTAATTATTATAATCAGAGTTAGAGGAGAAAAGATACTATGGCAGATATAAAATTTGAGATAGAAAAGGAATTAGGAAAAATATCAGAATCATCAAAAGGATGGAATAAAGAATTAAATCTAATAAGCTGGAATGGTAAAGAAGCTAAATATGATTTACGAGATTGGGCGCCTGAACATGAGAAGATGGGGAAGGGGATTACTTTAAGTAGTGATGAACTAAAACAACTGAGAGATATTTTAAATACATTGGAGTTGTAAGTAGTTGTTTTAAGAAATGATATTTATATAAAATATCATTTCTTTTTTTCGATCATATTCAAGAGTAAAGACAGAAATTATGGTACAATATATAAATTAAGAGTTTTAGATAGAGAAAGGACAATATATGGATAAGGAAGAAGTAATAATTAAAAACAAATTTAATGCATTAACAGCATCAGAAATTTTGAGGGAATTATATAGTAAGGAACTTGATTCTAAGAAGAATATCTTAGAATATATCGACATAACAAGAGTTCTTTCATAATGCGTTGAGTTGTTGTTAGATGTTTATGATCATAATTCTTATTCATTATAATTACCTCCGGTAAACTTAGAGGAGCCCACTCTCAAATAAATTATATCCATAGTATCAAAAAAATAGTGCAAAACTAACTTCGTGTAAGATGAATTTACTCTCGCAATCACGAATTTAGTTTTTCATTTTAGAGGAAACGTTTAAAATACTATTGACTTAAAGTTAGCTTTAAGTGTTAAAGTTAATTTATAAAAGCAAAGGAGTTGAAATAATGAAGTATCAAGCATCAAAGACTAGATATGAAGAAATGAAGTACAGTAAGTGTGGAGAAAGTGGCCTGAAACTTCCAAGGGTATCATTTGGACTTTGGCATAATTTCGGGAGCAATGCTGGTTACGATAATATGAAAGAATTATGTTTTACTGCATTTGATAATGGAATAACACATTTTGATTTAGCAAATAACTATGGACCAGTTCCAGGAAGTGCAGAAGAAAATTTTGGACGTATTTTAAAGGATGATTTAGGAGTATATCGTGATGAACTACTCATAAGTACAAAAGCTGGATACACAATGTGGGATGGACCTTATGGAGACTGGGGAAGCCGCAAATATTTATTAGCAAGCTTAGATCAAAGTCTAAAGCGCATGGGACTAGAATATGTTGATATATTCTATCATCATAGAATGGATCCTGATACTCCATTAGAAGAAACTATGATGGCTTTAGACACTGCTGTAAAGAGTGGAAAAGCACTTTATGCTGGTATTTCTAATTATGATGGAGAAACTATGGAAAAGGCATCAGCAATTCTAAAAGAATTAAAATGCCCATTTATAATAAATCAAAACAGATATTCAATTTTTGATAGAACTATTGAAAATAATGGATTAAAAAAATCAGCAAGAGAAAACGGCAAAGGAATCATAGCCTTTAGTCCATTGGCACAAGGTACATTAACCAATAAATATTTAAATGGTATTCCAGAAGATAGTCGTATAAAAGTAGATGGAAGATTTTTGAAAGAAGATGTTTTAACAGAGAAGAAGTTAGGGCAAATTCGAAGATTAAATGACATTGCGCTAAATAGAGGCCAAACTCTTGCACAAATGGCACTTAGCTGGGTGCTAAAAGATGGAGATGTAACAAGTGTATTAATTGGAGCATCAAAACCGTCACAAATTATTGAAAACGTAGGAATAGTCCATAAAGTAGAATTTTCAGAAGAGGAATTAAAAATGATTGATTCCATAAGTCTTGAATAGTTATGTAAATAATAAATTATTTACATAATATTTTCTGCAATATGTATTGAGTTAATCCACTTCCTATTTAAAAATTAGTTATTTATACGTATAATGAATGTTAGGAATTTTTAATAAAGGGGATAGGGATTATGAAATATTCTATACGACAGGCAGCAAATATATCGGGATTATCGGCATCTACTTTAAGATACTATGAATCTGAAGGTTTGTTACCACATATTCAAAGAGATGAAAATAGTCGCAGGTATTATGATGAATCTAATTTGGAATGGATTGCAGTGATTAACTGCTTAAAAAGTACAAATATGCCAATTGAACAGATTAAAAAGTTTGTCGCTCTGCATGGTGAAGGTGATAAAACACTATATCAAAGGTTAGAGATGGTTTTAAAACATAGAGAAAATGTTCGGAAACAAATAGATGAGCTTAATGAATATATGGATCATATTAATTATAAGGTTGATTACTTTAAGTTAGCATGTGAGCTAGGAACTGAAAAAGAACTTAAAAAGAAAAAGTATCCAGAACATTTGTATATTAGAGATGATGAATAGGATACAAATTACACGGAAGTTTTTAAGTTTCTGCTTGTAGACTTTTGATCCTATTTTTTGTGGAATTTGGAATATAGAAAATGAATAGAGCACTTTATTCTGAAATCAGAATAAAGTGCTCTATTACTTACAGAACAATACACTTAGTCACAATTAGTCTTGATACCCATTTAATTGTTGACATGCAGAATTAAGCGAGTTTATTGCTTGTTGGATTTTGTCTTTATTGTCTTGTTTTTCTGCAGAGCTAAGTGCTTGTTGTAATGAGCTAATAGTATCTTTGCATGAAGATACGCTTTGATCAACAAATTGTTTTGCTCTTCCTGGCATATTTAACACCTCCCAATATAAAATGAAACTTAGCTTCAGAGTGAGTTTTCTAGGTACCCCTTGAGGGTAAGTCTCCCACTGAAGGTTAGTTGAACTTATCTAGGTCGTGCCACTGTTATCTCACACTTTAATAGAAGATGGGAGTGTTACAGTGGCTAGACATCAGATAAATGATACAAGATTAGTATGCTTCTAGCGTTAAGAAATATACAAGCATTATTTTCCAATAAGAATAACAACTATATTAACTTTATCTAAAGAATTTTTTGTTTTTGCATGTAAGTTAGTTTATATGGAGAACATGAAGTTATCTATCTACAGTGTTTTCATTTTTTGAGAATAATAAGAAATTCATAGAAATTGAGGATATAAAGTGATAAAATCAAGAATATACAGAAAAAATGCAATTAAAGTAACATATTTAATTAATTCTACGATTATTCATGTTCAATTTATTTGAACGCTTATGAAATAGTTGTATATATAATTCACATAATATTAAATTTTACTATATGTTTTTGAATTATAGAAGTGGAGGAAAACGATGAAAAGACTATTAACATTTTTTATGACTCTGATTGTTTTGAATATTTTTACGATAGGTATTTCCAATAATCAGATAGCATTAGCATCTGGGAAAAAGGTAGTTGTTATTGATCCAGGTCATGGTACTGGGGGGAACCGCGAGTATGAACTTCAGTCACCAGATTCAAGTATTACTAAAATTAAAGATGGCGGAGGAACTCAGGGGGTCGTAACTGGTGTTCCAGAGTATGTTGTTACTTTAAAAGTTGCAGAGAAGTTAAAGACTTTATTAGAACAGAAGAATTATACGGTAATAATGACAAAAACTCAGGAATCTGAAGCACCTGGAAATATTGAAAGAGCAGAAGTTGGAAATAATAACAATGCAGATTTAGTAATTAGAATACATTGTGATGGGATGGACAATCAGAGCATGACCGGTGCTTCTATGTTAGTGCCAGCACCTATAGGTTATGCTAAGGACATAAGTAGTATAAGTGCTCAGTATGGACAAACAATATTGAATGATTTAATTTCAAGTGCTGGAATGAATAATAGAGGTGTAGTGCAAAGAAGTGATCTAACAGGGTTTAACTGGTCGAAGGTTCCTGTAGTATTAGTAGAAATGGGTTTTATGTCTAATCCAGGAGAAGATAGACTATTAAGTGATGATAGTTATCAAAATAAATTAGTTCAAGGACTATGTAATGGAATAGTTCATTCATTAAACAAGTATGAACTAGGTTGGAATCAGAATAGTGAAGGCTGGTGGTATTGTACTGATCCGGATAAAGGATATTATTATACAGCTAATAACGGATGGAAATATATTGATGGACAATGGTATATATTTAATTCAGCTGGATATGCACTTCAGAGTACATGGTATACTGATCCTTCTAATAGCCATAAATATTACTTAGATTCAAATTGCATGAGAGTAAATGGAGAAAAAGATAAACCCAAATGGGTTAATATAAATGATTCATATTATGGATTCAATGAGGAAGGGCAATTGTACGTGAATTGCAAAACGCCTGATGGGTATAACGTAAATGAAAATGGAGTAGCTAGTAATTAAGAAAAGAAAAATATAAGTATAGCTGACCACAAAATTGTGGTCAGCTATACTTTTATATTTTGAATATCGCTTGTTGTTAATGCTTTTGACGAAGCTATTTAAAATATTCTGTGTAAGGTAATCTAACAGTTGTACCTGTATTATCAAATTTGTAATTTGTACCATTTAGGGGACTATCACCAGATATTAAATTCATCCCAATAGTATAAATCGCATTTGCATGAGTAACAGGATCTTGCACAACGGTTCCTGTCATAAGACCTCGTTTGATTAATTCTTGAGCCTCAGGAAGAGCATCAACGCCAACAACTGGGATATATTTAGAGTTATCACCTTTGTTGTAACCATATTTTTGAAGTGCTTCAATAGCCCCTATTGCCATAGCATCATTATTTGCAATTATTGCTTCAATTTTATTTCCGTTCTTTAAAAAATATGATTCAATAGCAGACTTAGCACAATTTTTATCCCAATTACAAGCGATTGATGTAAGCTCCTCAGTTCTTATTCTTTCATCATTGAGTGTCTGAATAGAGTACTTAGATCTAGCAATTGTCTCAGGACTATTAGCTGGACCTTTTAACATAACATACTGCATTACACCATCTTTATTTCTATCTAAAGCATCATTATTAGAAGCCCATATGTCAGAGAGAATTTTACCTTGTAGAATTCCAGATTGTTCAATATCTGTATCAATGATGATACCTTTACGATAAGGCCTGATAAAATTAATTATTGATTTAGTTTGAGCATAGTATATAATTAGTGGAATATTTTTTTGTGTTATTTTTGTAAGAACGGAATTAAGCTCATCTATGTTAGTACTTACGGGATTTACCACAAAAAGATCAAAGTTATCATTAAGGGCATTGTCAATGTTTTGATTTTGGATAACTTGGTTTCCTCTTGCGTCAAAAAAAGTAAAATTAACTTTAGTTTTATTTTCTTTTTGGATGTTTTCTAGATTTTTCATAACATCAGAAATAAATAGATCATTAAAATCATTTATAAATACAGCTATATTATAAGGAATTTCGGAATTGATACTTGCATAAGCATTAAGATTGCTACTCTGTAATAAAAAGATAAAAAACATGATTATATATAACAATTTTTTTATTATCTTCATTTTCTCCTCCATGTAAATTATATTAAATAAGAGTTAGTAGTAGCTTATCTTTTTCTATAAAAATTTATTCATATTCATAGAATTAAGGAAAAAGTTCTTTGGGAATAAGGACGAGTATCATCGTAATTTAAAATAATTAAAGACGAACATTCTGTGGCGCGTTGGCTTCTGGCCTATTATTGGATTTGCTTCATAGTTATGATGCGATATTCTATTTTATAATAATTTTATGTGTTATAGGTATATTATTTTCTCAAAAAATGTCTAAAATTAATTAAGTTAAAAATGAAACTATGATTAAAATTATAGGGAGAACTGCAGTAAATGTAGTTCTCCCTTTTATCATAATGTTAATTTATGTTCATATTATCAACTAATACTTGAGAATTTAAAGTTATTTGTTCAACTGTTGCAGATACTTCTTCTAAAGAAGCAGCTTGATTAGTGGCTATTTGTCCTAGTTCATTTATTGTTTCAATTATTGTCTTAATACTATTGCTCATCTCAGCAAGTGCAGCGGAAATTTTCTTAGAAGATTCACCGCTATTTAAAGCTAGCTTTCTCATTTCTCCAGCAACTACTGAAAAACCTTTTCCATATTCTCCAGCTCTCGAAGATTCAATTGCGGCATTAAGGCCTAAAAGGTTAGATTGTTTTGAGATGCTTTCAATTAGTGTTACAGCCTCGCTGCTTTCAGCTATTAATTTTTCAGTGTCTTTAGTATTTTCAACCATGTGGTTTAGCTTCTCTGATAATTGTACAGCACTGTTTGTAATTTCAGATACCGTCAAGTTTGTTTCTTGAAGTGAACTCTTTAATTCTTCTGTAGAAGTCTTTATCTTAGTAAAATCCTCTATGTTTGTAGATAAACTTACAAAACCTACGACTTCACCGTTATCAGCAATTGCAGGAATTAAAGTTGCTTTTGAGTCTACACCATGATCTTTTTTATTATACAATGTAGTTAGAGTTTTCTTTTGTCTATAAACCATATCTATAATACCTGTTTTTTTTGCTAATTCTATATCAGCTTCTTGTCCAACATGTATAGGTGCTTTAACATTTTTTCCATCCAAAGAAAATATACAACCAGTTTTGTCACAAATGGCAACAGCTGCATTTCCTCCAAACATTTCACTTATAATTGGTGCAACGTTAATTAGTGATTCTAAAATTTTTTCCATCATGTAATTCCTCCTAATACCCTATAATAATCCTTTATTAATAATATAACATGATGCAACAATATTTTCTATAGATAACATTATTCAAACAAGGGAGTACTAAAGCTTAAATTCTAACTATAAAAATTTCTTTTGTTGGTTAAAATATTAAGTAAGTTATTTAAAGAAAAAATAAAACTAACAATGATAATGGAAAATGGTTAAGTAAGTTCAAATAAATATCAAACTACAGGATAAATCTTAAAGAAGATAGTTCTTGCAATAGGTCCAACAATGATTAATTGAAGTGGTAGAGCGAATATAAAATTTCTAAGTAATGTAGTAGCAAAGTTCATTGGAAGATCTGAAGATATTCCTTGATGAATTATTAAGGTAATTAGCGATAATGAGAAGCACATACCGCATACCATAAAAAATGAAGTAAATAAAATCTTCTTAATAAGTAGAGAATCATGATTTATTAGTTTAGCTACAAATGATTTTGCGATTTTCGCAACAAGAAACCAGTCTAAAATTAAAGCAATACAGAAAATTGGTAAGAACCCAAATACAACATCTTTTAATAAAGAACTACTTAATCCATTTCTAAGAATAACATTGTATATAGTCATTCCTAAAACCATTAAAGCACAACAAATAAGTGTAAATATAAAGTTTTCTTTTTTATTTTTTCCCATTTTAAATCTCCTTTTATAATTTAATTGTCAACCAAGATTACAATAAGTATAACACTTAGAAATGTAAAAAGTCAACTTGGGTTACAATTTTAATATACATTTTACATGGTATTTACAATTGATACTACTTATAATATGTTATTTTATAGAAATATAATGGATATATAGATTTTATGGTAATATAAAAAACAGTGTAGTATATTAATTATAGTAGTTAATATTCAGCATAAATTATGAGAAACTAAAAGGAGATTCAATAATGGATGAATATCTAAAAGGATTAAATATAATAGATTTATTGAGCTTAAAACATAGAAAACTAAGAAAAGAAGTTATGAAAGCTTGGTTAAAGAAGAATGGAAATGAGGTATCTGACACAGAATCTCATATGCTTGGAATGTTAGAAATAAAAGGTATGACAGTTGCTGAGGTGGCGAGGAAAATGAATATAACAAGACAGTCAGCTCATAAAAGCGCTAAGAAATTAATCGAACAAAATTATATTAAGATGATTCCTATTGAGGGAAATAAGCGTGATAAGTTGATAGTCTTAACTAAAAAAGGCGAGGAATATTCCACAGAAATGCTAAAGATAAAAAGGCGGATAGAGGAAGAGATTTCTGAAAACATAGGTAATGAAACTGTAGAAATGTTTAAGAATTACTTGATGAAAGATTGGATATCTAGTCATTCAAAATAATTTTGTTTGATTGTGGAATCTAATGAACTTAACTGGAGATAGATGGTTTTTTGTCAAAATATAGAATATATTAATTATTTATAAATTAATAAGAGCAAAATATAAAATTAATTATTTTGCTCTTAAATAATTCTTATTTATTTATCTATTTAATAATTAAATCTCCATCATAAGATGTTATTATTTTATAGAGATCTGGACGACGATCTCTAAAGATTCCCCATTCAATACGTTGTGTTTCTAATTGATCTAAGTCAAATTCTGCAACCAATACAGTTTCTTCTGTACGGTTAGCTTCAACAATTTTATTTCCTTGTGGTCCAGCTATAAAAGAAGAACCGTAGAATGTGATTTTAGAGTCTTCATCTTCTTCAATACCAACACGGTTTGATGCTATTACAGGAATTAAATTAGAAGCAGCATGACCTAACATACAAGCCTGCCAGTGATCTTTTGAATCAATTGATCCGTCTTGTGGTTCAGAACCAATAGCAGTAGGGTAGAAGATCATTTCAGCTCCCATTAAAGTCATACATCTAGCAGCTTCTGGGTACCACTGATCCCAACAGATACCTACGCCAATTTTGCCATAACGTGTATTCCATACCTTAAAGCCTGTATCTCCAGGATTAAAGTAGAACTTTTCTTCATAACCAGGTCCATCAGGAATGTGGCTTTTTCTATATGTTCCAAGAATTTCACCATTAGCATCGATTATTGCTATAGCATTATATCTTGCATAGTTTTTCTTTTCGTAGAAACTAATTGGAAGAACTACTTTAAGTTCCTTAGCGATTTCTTTAAAGTGATTAATTGCTTTATTTTGCGCAACTTCGGTAGCATATACATAGTAATCAGACTTCTCTTTTTGACAAAAATATGGAGTTTCAAATAATTCTTGAAGTAGAATAATTTGAGCACCTTTTTCAGCTGCTTCTCTTACGAATTTTTCTGCTTTAGAAATATTTTCGTCAATATTACATGAACAGCTCATTTGTGTAGCTGCAACTTTAACTTTTCTCATGATTATCACCTCATCTTATTTCTTATAGTGCTTTTAGATTTCTTGGATATGGCATTTGCTGAGTTGTGCAATGTACGTTACCACCCTCTTTAATAACAGCCATTCCATTTACAGTTCTAACTTTTCTATCAGGGAAAGTCAGACTTAATACTTTTTCGGCCATTTTATCTGCTTCTGCCGCATTACCGCCAAAAGTAGGTAAAATAATACCATCATTTACAAAATAAAAATTTAAGTAGCTTAATGTTAATCTTTCGCCTTTATATTCAGCTCTAGGAGGTTGATTAATTGGGATGATTTCTAATTTTCTTCCTTTGGCATCTGTTGAATTTTTTAGGATTTCAAGATTTTCCAATGTGATTTTGTAGTTAGCATCATTCGGATCATCGCATGTCTGAATAATTATTTTGCCAGGCGCAGCAAAACACGCTATATTATCAACATGACCGTCTGTTTCATCACCATCTAGACCATTTTTTAGCCAAATTACTTTTTCTATATTTAAGTATTGTTTTAAGTAAGTTTCAATCTGTTCTCTAGTAAGATCTGGATTTCTATTAGGATTTAAAAGACATTCCTCTGTAGTAAGTAATGTTCCTTCTCCATCTGTATGAAGGGAACCTCCTTCCATAACTAGAGGTGCATCAAATTTCTTAATATTATAATGTTCTAAAATTTGTGGTGCTACCTTATCATCTAAATCCCATGGAGCATATTTTCCGCCCCAAGCATTAAATCTCCAATTTACTCCGGCTCTATTACCTTCATCATCAATAATAAATGTTGGTCCATTATCTCTAAGCCATGCATCGTTATGTTCAATTGGAAGCAATTCTATATTAGATTCATTAAAAAGCTCTTTAACATTTTCTAGCTCATTTGGATTAACAATTACTGAAACTGGTTCAAATTCAGCAATTGCTTTGATAAATTCTTGATATCCAGCACAAACACTTTGGTGATTATCTGGATGACACATAGAATCTTTTACTGGCCATGATATGAATGTACGCTCATGAGCAGTCCATTCAGCAGGCATTTTATAATTAAAATCTGTTGGATGCATACAAATACCTCTTCTTTATGATAATATTTTACATTATTTTTTATATTTTAATATAGTATCTATGATACAATAAACTTTACCTCAAATCAATGTCAAGATTCAATTAGCGTAAATGCGCAAATTGAAGGGATTCACGAAAGATGTATTTAAAATGTAAACTAAGTTAAGTGTGCCCAAAAGGATACAAGATAAACAAAGATTTTTAATGCTATACAAATTTCTAGATAAATCGTGCACTAAGTCTGTTTTGATAAGGAATTAACTTATAATATGGAATATATGGTATAATTTAAAAGTTGAAGTGGTTTAGGCTTTAAAACATGAGGTGAATGAAGATGAAATGTGAAAATAGAATTGAACGAGATGATGAATTATATAAAAATTTGAAAATAGATTGTGAAAAATGTTTTGGGTTATGCTGTATTGCTTTGTATTTCTCTGCTGCTGAGGGATTTCCAACAGATAAAGTGGCAGGGAGGCCATGCATAAATTTGCAAAAAAATTTTCGTTGCTTTATACATAAGAAACTTAGTCAAAAGGGACTTAAAGGATGTACAGCTTATGATTGTTTCGGTGCAGGGCAAAAGGTTGCGCAAGTTACATACCGAGGACGTGACTGGAATCAAAATAGTGAAGTAGAAAAGCAAATGTGTGAAGTATTTTTAGTCATGCGACAGCTTCATGAGATGTTATGGTATTTAACAGAAGCTTTTTCTGTACAAACAAATAGTTTAATTCATGAAGAAATTCGTAAATTGATAAGTGAGACCGAAAAGCTTACTTTTCTTGATGCTGCTTCGCTAATGAATATAGATATAGAAGCACATAGAAATGTTGTAAATTCAATGCTTCAGGAGATTAGTGAAATGGTACGTTCTAAGATGATTAGTGGTCAAAAGAATACTTTAAAACGTAAAAAAACAATAGCAGGAAGATTAAATTTGTTTGGTGTAGATCTTAGAAAAACTAATCTTAGAGGAGCGGATTTAAGAGGTGCATTTCTCATAGCAGCAAACCTAAGTGGAACTGATTTAAGCGGGGCAGATCTTATTGGAGCAGATTTACGAGATGCTAATTTAAGAGGGGCTAATTTAGCAGGGTGCATATTTGTTACTCAAGCTCAGATTAATACAGCTAAGGGAGACGCTAGTACCAAATTACCTTCATCATTAATACATCCAATGTATTGGGATAAATAATAATTAACTATATTTACTGTTTACAATTCAAAATTTAATTTGTAGGATATTGATGAACATCAGTTGGCCTTGTTATTTTCTTTCATGTGCCTAAAATGAACTGTCACAAAATGATTATTTAGTTATTTGGTGACGGTTTATTTTTTGTTTTTTATAGAAGTTGTTGAAAGAGAGATTCGAATCATTGTAGAGTGAGAATTGATGTGAAATTTATCTAACGAATGATATTAAGATATTAGTTAAAAAAGTAACAATTAGGAATAACAAATAGGAATCATATTTCATAAAATATAATATACTTTAATGATGAAATTTGAAAATGATTAGGAATATTAAAAAAAGTATATTAAAATGCAGTAGTTTTACATGAGTAATAGGATAATAAATTTATGATTATCATTATCTTGGTAAAATAAATAAAAATATTCAGAATTGTCAGAAAACTTATTGACAAAAATTAAACAAAGAATTAAAATGATATTGGTTGAGATTGATAAAAAAATAACTATATTTCATAAAGAGTTTGGAGTTGGTATTCATGGTGAAAATAATCAGTTCTACAGAAGCTGCAAGTTTATTAAAAGATAATGATGTATTAGCTACATCAGGTTTTGCATCATTAGGAGTTCCTGAGGCACTTATGAAGAGTTTAGAAAAAAGATTTTTAGAGGAAAGAAGCCCACAAAATCTAACGTTAATGTTTGCAGCGGCGTCAGGAGATGGGGATAGTAAAGGTTTAAGCCATTTGGCTCATGAAGGTTTAGTGCAAAAAGTTATAGGAGGACATTTTAACTTAGCACCAAAGCTAGGAGAATTAATTAGGAATAATAAAATATGCGCATATAATTTACCACAAGGAATCATGTGTAATATATTCAGAGATATAGCAAGTAAAAAGGTAGCGACTATTAGTAAAGTAGGATTAAATACTTTTGTAGATCCTAGAGTAGAAGGTGGAAAAGTCAATGCAATTACCAAAGAAGATATAGTTGAGGTAGTAGATATATTAGGTAAAGAAAATTTATTATATAAATGTCCAAGCGTAGATGTGGCTTTTATAAGAGGGACATATGCTGATGAGAAAGGAAATATCTCAATGGAGCACGAAGCTACTTTATCAGAAGCAACATGTATAGCACAAGCGGTAAGAAATTGCGGCGGAATTGTTATAGTACAAGTTGAGAAAGTTGTTAAAGCAGGCACTTTAGATTCAAGATCTATTAAGATACCGAGAATTTATGTTGATTATATAGTTGAAGCAAAAGACAAAGAGGATCAAGCTCAAGTATTAGGATATGATTATGATCCATCATTATCTGGAGATATTAGAATAACTGTAGATGATTTTGCACCATTGAAATTAGATGCAAGAAAGATAATTGGAAGAAGAGCGGCTATGGAACTTGTTGAAGGAAGTATTGTTAATATAGGAATAGGGGTTCCGGAGGCGGTGTCAAATGTAGCAAATGAAGAAGGGATAGGAGATTTTATTACTTTAACAGTAGAACCAGGACCAATAGGGGGAATACCACAAGGAGGAAAGAAATTTGGATCGTCAATAAATCCAGAATGTATATTTGACCAACCAACACAATTTGATTTTTATGATGGAGGCGGTTTAGATATAGCGTTCTTAGGACTTGCTCAAGCGGACAAGCGTGGAAATATAAATGTAAGTAAGTTTGGGACAAGGGTTGCGGGATGTGGAGGATTTATTAATATAACACAAAATTCTAAAAAAGTGGTATTTTGCGGAACTTTAACAGCTAAAGGACTAGAAGTAAAAGTAGAGAATGGAGAATTAAGAATTATAAAAGAAGGCGTAAGCAAGAAATTTATAGAGTCTGTTGAGCAAATTACTTTTAGTGGTGAGTATGCTATGAAAGTTAAACAATCTGTTATGTATATAACTGAAAGAGCTGTTTTTGAATTAAAAGATGATGGGTTACATCTAATTGAGATAGCACCAGGAATCAATATTGAAAAAGATGTATTAGATTTAATGGACTTTAATCCAATAATAGATAAAGATCTTAAGCTTATGGATAAGAGAATATTTATTGATGAAACAATGGGGCTAAAAGATTGATAGAAATATTTGAAGGGGGAAGAAATATGTTAGAAAATTTAAAAATAAAACTTCTTAAGATGGTAAAGGATTCAGAGAGGTATAACCTATGTTCAGAAAATGCAGGAAGTTTCAGTATTAGAGATGAAAGTTCAGGATATGTAATTATAACGCCTTCAAAGATAAAGATAGAGAATTTAGCAGAAGAACAACTTTGCATTTTAGATCTAGATGGAAACAAAATTAAGGTGATGGATGGAATTGAACCAAGCAGTGATTTGCAAATGCATATTGAAATATATAAAGAGAGAAAAGATCTAAGAGCTATTATGCATGTGCACCCAAGTTATACAACATCATTTGCAGTGATAAATAAAGTAATTCCACCAGTAACTTATGATTCAGCAAATTATGGAGGATATATTTATGTAGCTAATTATGATAATGCAAAAACTTCTGAAGCTGCAAAGGATTTAACAGAAAAATTAAAAACAAGTGATGCTTGTTTACTAGAAAGCAATGGAGTTATTATAGTAAGTAGAGATATAGAAGATGTGTTATCTAAAGCAAGACATGTTGAAAAGGTAGCTGAAACTTATTACAAAGCGCTAGTCCTAAATAAGTTCAAGGAGCCTAAAAGATACACAAGAGAGGAACTAGTATCATATCTTGCCAATCACTAGATTGTTATTTTAAATCAATAACTCTAATATAGGAAGGTGAGTAACTACATGCTAAAGTTGTTTTACTACACCTTCAGCTAATTTTTTGTTAAGTTTATTGATATCTATCCATTAATAAGTTTTCTATAACGGTTAAATCCTTAGATAGAGCTTGTAGTATGTGCTAATTATCGTAGTTTGCACTATCTATTTAACTATAGTATAATTTAGTTGATATTATCAATTAAGTTGAGGTGTTATATATGAATAAAGAAGAAATAATTAGGAAAGAACTGCGATTGATTATAAGAGAATTAGGTTTGCTAAGTCATAATTGCTTAAATTCTGGATTGACTTTAGCGCAAGCTCATATATTAAGTTATCTTAAACAAAATGGAAATACCCCTTTTAATGAGTTGTTAGTTCAATTGGGAATTGATAAAGCTTCCTTAAGTAGAACTGTTAGTAACTTAGAGAGCAAAGGGTTTATAAAAGTGGAAAAATCTAAAACTGACAAAAGAATGAAAGACATTGATATTCTGCCATTAGGAAAGGAAAACATAATTAACGGAGATGGTGAAGTAAATAAAGTCATTAATGAGATTTTAGAGTATGGGGATGAGGAAACAGTAAGTAATATTGTAAAATCATTTAATGAATTCCGTATCCTTTCTTTAAAGAGTAACCTAATAAAAAATGAGTCTAGGATAAAAATAGAGAGAGTATCATTAAACTATATGGAAGATGCTATTAAATTAGCAATAGGAGTGTTTACTAAGGAACAAAACATTCCGGCAAATTTAGTTCCGTTAGAGAAGAATCTAGAGCCAATTTGGTGGTGTGCAAGAGTTGGTGAAGATATTGTTGGTGTTACAGCAGGATGGATTGAGAATAATGAGTGGCATTGGGGAAGGTATGCTGTTGATAAAAGATTACGTGGAATAGGCATAGGTAAAAAGTTAGCTGTATTTTCGTTAAATGATATATTTAACATTGGAGCTGAAGAAATATATAGTGAAGCTAGAGATATAACAGTAAAAATGTTAAGAAAATTAGGATGTGAAATAATAGGAGAGCCAGTAAACTTTTATGGTGATTCCGTTACTCCTACTATAATAAAAAAGTCTGATTTTATTCAAGCTATAACTTAAACTTATGCATATAACTCATCGAAAGAATGGGTACTCTGTTGTTTCGGTTTCTAGAGAATTTGGTTGTGGATTTCTACCACCAGAAGTTGCGCCTATTTGAGCATGCTCCATTGGCAAGCAAATGACAAGCTCAAATGGAACAACTTCTGCTGAAAAAATCCTACAATCAAATTATCAATGAAACACTGCACAAAAGAGTATCCATTCTTTATGATATTGAATATACTCCGAGTTATAAATTAAATATTTAAATTGGACATCTATGCTAATGGAATAATGGGAAATAGGAGTGGTGTTGAAATTATATAATAAGATTGAATAATGGAACTTAAACATATATATGTAACTTAAATAATTGATTTATTAGATAAACATATTTATATTTTTGGGAAGTTATCTCATAAGTCTAAGCTATATGTGTTTATCTACATAGATAAACGAAACATAAAATTGATATATTTTGAAAGATAATTCAACTAGAAATGAATAGCATACTTTTGTGGAATGTTTCGTAAGGAATTTTTGTGGTAGTGATTCTTAGAAGAAAAGTTGTTCCAAATATGCTAGTTCAAAGCTTTGTCTTTGAGGCTAGCATTTTGGGCACAACTTTTGTTCTTAGAATCACCCATAAAAATTCCTTAGAAACTGGAACAAAACGTATGCTATTCATTTCGGTGAGTTATATGTTTAACTATAAGTTATGCGTTGGTTATCTATATTAAAATGTACCGTTTAAAAACTATATTTCTATATTATAATAATTTATCTTTACATTGGTATTTTCAAAATGTATAATTGATTTGTATTTTGTAAATACTAAATAAAATATAAATACAGATAATAGCAATGATAATGAAGAGTAAATAGAATTTTAATTTAAAGAGATCTAGGGAGGGTGTAATCCTAGAATTTAAAACTATTGAAGGAAGCTTTGGAGTGATAAATAGAAAGCGTAAGCGTAGTATATTTATGGGGTTATTCCCTTAAAGATAATTAAGAGGGTTAAATTAGGTTTATTAATAACAAAAGTTAATATGCTTAAATTAATCAATTTAGGTGGTAACGCGGAAGTCAGCCTTTCGTCCTAATTATATTTTGGGACGAAGGGCTTTTTTGTATTTAAAACTAAGAAAAATTATATATTTAAAGAAGGAGGTTATTTATATGGGCATATTGTCTAACAGCGTACATACAGGGATATTTGCCGAAGATATTGAGAATATGGTAATGTTTTACAGAGATATCTTAGGCTACGAAACAGATTGGGATGGAGGACCGTTTGTAAGTTTCAAAGTAAAAGATGGTGGTTTGTTTATGTTTGACAGGAAAAAATTTGCTGAGGCGATGAACCAACCTTATTACCCACCAATGGGATTCAATCTGACAATGCAGATAGGCATTGGTGTTCCTACTAAAGATGATGTTGATAGAGAATATGAACGGCTAATGAAACTTGGTGTTAAATCACTCACAGGAGAGCCAGTTACACAACCTTGGGGTCAAAGAAATTTTTGGATTGCTGATCCTGAAGGTAATTACATTGAAATTGGTTGCTGAACTTATAGAGTGTCTAATAAGCAATATTAGAAATTATTTTACTTCTCAATCTTCTTAAATTGTGAACTATGAATTAGAAATAGTGGTGCAATCCTTTGAATTATTTATAATGCAAAGATAAAAGTTGAAACTTTTTACTTAGAAAGGACTATATATTATATGGATATCAATATTTCATGGTACAAAGAAGAACAAGTTAATAGAACTATAAAAAATTTAAGGCAACGTAACATGGATGGTTTCTTTGTAAATGATGATAATGAATTAAAAGAACTTTTAAAACAACTCATAGATGAAAATTCTGTTGTAGGGGTTGGTGATTCTATGACGTTGTTTGAAACAGGTGTTATAGACTTTCTTCGTGAGGGAAATTATGCATTTTTGGATAAGTATAGAGAAAGTATTACAAGTGAAGAAAAGAAAAGTATTTATATGCAAAACTTCTCTGCTGATACTTTTATGTGTAGTACGAATGCCCTGACTGAAAGTGGAGAACTATACAATATTGATGGTAATGGAAGTAGAGTCGCACCAATGATTTATGGTCCTAAGCAGGTTATTTTAGTGACTGGAACAAATAAGATTGTTAAAGATATAGAAGAAGCAGAAAGAAGAGTTAGAAATTATGCTGCTCCGATTGATGCAAAAAGATTAGGGAAGGATACTCCATGCGCTAAATTAGGGTATTGTGTGGATTGTAAAAGTCCTAATAGAATATGTAATGATTTTACCATTATAAGAGGACAATTTGTTGAAGGTAGGATAAAAGTAATAATTGTAGGAAAACAATTAGGATATTAATATTTTGTAATGTTATTAAATTGTGATAATTAAATAATTTGAATTTATTCTACATATTTATGTGTAGTTTATCCGATAGCTAGCATCCGTAATACCCCCACTTCTTTAAGCGGGGGATAACGGATGCACGCTCCTGGACATTGTGCCCTTCATGGGTATAAGTTCAACTAGGATTCAGATGGGGATCAAACCCCACCTGAATCAAGTTTCACTTGATATAAATTGCCATGACAAGGGGCTTATAATACCTTGTAAGGAAGAATGATAAGGAGAGATACAAATAATGAGTTTTGAAAAATTAGCAGATATAATATTTGGGAATGTTGAACATACAACTGAATATTACGTTGAAAAATATCCAAAGAGAAATCTTAAAGAAGGTGCAAGAGTTACTAGATATGCACCAAGTCCAACTGGATTCCAACATATAGGTGGAGTTTTTGCTGCATTAATAAATGAAAGATTAGCAAGCCAAAGTGAAGGTGTTTTTTATTTAAGAATAGAAGATACTGATCAAAAGAGAGAAGTTCAAGGTGCAATAGAAGATACAATAGCTACTATGCATAATTTTGGCATGGATTTTAGTGAAGGTATGACAGGAGAAGAAACATCTAAAGGTGAATATGGTCCATACAGACAAAGTCAAAGAGCTGAAATATATAATACTTTTGCAAAAGATTTACTTATAAAAGGTTTAGCTTATCCAGATTTCTGTACTCCAGAAGAATTGGCTGAACTTAGAGAAAGACAAATAGCAAATAAAATAACTCCAGGTTACTATGGCGAATATGCAAAATTCAGAAATATAACTGAAGATGAAGCTATAAAGAGAATTGAAAACGGAGAAAAGTATATTATAAGATTAAAATCTCCAGGAAATCCTGAAACAAGAGTTGAGTTCCACGATTTAATAAAGGGAGATATATCATTCCCAGAAAATAATCAAGATGTAGTGCTTATTAAAGGAGATGGACTTCCAACTTATCACTTTGCTCACGCTATAGATGATTATTTAATGAGAACAACAGATGTAATAAGAGGAGAAGAGTGGCTATCATCACTTCCTATACACGTTCAATTATTTGAAGTTTTAGGTTTTGAAGCACCAAGATATGCTCATATTCCAACAATAATGAAACAAGATGGTGGATCAAAGAGAAAGCTTTCAAAGAGAAAAGATGCAGAAGCAGCTGTTTCTTACTATAAAGAAGTTGGATTCCCAGTAGTAACTGTAATTGAATATTTACTTAATATAGTAAACTCTACTTATGAAGAATGGAGAGCTGAGAATCCTAAGGCTGATTACCACGAATTCGAAGTTCATTTAGAAAAGATGGGTAAGAGTGGAGCATTATTTGATTTAGTTAAATTAAACGACGTATCAAAAGATAGAATAGCAGCAATGAAAGCTACTGATGTTTATGACTACTATACAGTATGGGCTAAAGAGTATGATGCAGAAATGTATAAATTAGTTACAGAAAATGAAACTATGGCAAAAGAGATCTTCAATATAGATAAAGAAGGTCCAAAACCAAGAAAAGACTTTGCTAAATGGGATGAAGTTAAAGATAAAATTTTCTATTTCTTTGATGAATTATTCTATAACGAAACAGCAGAACAAATAGAATTACCAAAGGGCGTTACAATAGAAGCTGCTAAGGCTGTAGTAGAAACTTATAAAAATGAATTTAACTATAATGTGGAAAGCCAAGAAGCTTGGTTTGAAGATTTAAAAGAAATTGGACTTAGACTTGGATATTGTGCAAATAGAAAAGACTTCAAAGCAAATCCAGATCAATATAAAGGAATGATTTCAGATGTTGCAGGAGCAGTTAGAGCTGCATTAACTCATAGAACTAACTCACCTGATATATATACAATTATGCAAATAATAGGTGAAGAAAATACTAGAAGCAGATTTGATAAATTTTTAAGTTTATAGGCAAACATTAATAAGAACTACTACAGGAGAACTTGTAGTAGTTTTTATTCTTTAAGAAATTATGCTGCATAATAATTTGAAGGCAACTTATATACAGAGAGGTTTTATCAAATTTAATATAATAATTAAAGAATAAAAAATAAAGTATATTCGCTTGCGATTTTGTCCTTTCAAATGTGGTTTACAAAAAATGAAAATAATAGTAAAATGGTTTACGTGGTGTAAATCATTTATTGTGTGTAAACTTAGGAGGTAAAAATGTTCAATTCAAACATAAAAAAAAGACTGCCTTTAGGTATTTTGATGTTTAATATATTCATTGCGTTACTTGGACAAGGAATGGTAATACCAATTTTGCCGGAATATTTAAAGCAATTTAATGCAGGAGGCTCTGTAGCTGGTTACTTAGTAGCTGTTTTTGGAGCGGCTCAATTTTTATTTTCACCAATTGGTGGGAGATTTTCAGATAAATATGGAAGAAAAAAGATGATATTAGCTGGCTTATTTCTTACAGTAATTTCTGATTTCATGTTTGCCATATCTCAAGAATTGATATGGCTATATATAGCGAGATTTATTGGGGGAATTGGTTTAGGAATTATGATACCATCCAATCTTGCATATATTGCAGATACGACTACTAAAGAAACTCGTGCAAAGGGAATGGGATACTTTAGTGCTGCTATAAACTTAGGAATGGTTTTAGGGCCAGGAATAGGAGGGGTTATAGCTCAACTAGGTATTAGAGTGCCGTATTTTTGGGCCTCTGCTTTAGGCTTAGTTGCAACAGTATTAACTATTGGACTTCCAGAAACATTGTCCATAGAGAAGAGAAATTCATTAAAAAACCTTAAGAAGAACGAATCTATTTCAAGACAATTTATTCAATCCTTCCATACTCCATATTTTCCATATTTGATACTTATTTTTGTTATGACATTTGGTTTAGTAAACTACGAAACAGTATATTCTTTATATGTAGAACAAAAATATGGATTTAATTCTCAGTATATTTCTGTTTTAATTACTTTGGGAGCAATTATAGGGATTATTATACAAGTAGGATTAATTGATAAGGTAATAAAACGTTTTGGAGAATATAAACTTATAAGATTTTCTCTTTTAATGACGGCTATTGCGCTTTTATTGATGCTTATAAAAGTTAACTTTATATATCTTTTAGCAGTTTCAGCAATATTCTTTGCATTTAATTCATTTTTGAGGCCTACTGTAAGTACAATGCTCTCAAATAAGGCTGGTGATCAGCAAGGATTTGTTTCGGGACTTAGTAATACTTATACTAGTTTTGGGAATATAATTGGTCCTCTAATGGCTGGAAATTTATTTGATAAACATATAAATCTTCCATATGTTGTAGGAGCTCTTATTTTAATTGGAACAATAGGAATTACTTTTATTGGAAACAAATCATATAAGGAAGAGGTAGCAGAAAATGAGTGAATCATGGCATGAAAAAATTAAAAATAAAAATCGTGAAGAGATTATTCAGACTGGAAAAGAATTATTTTTAAAATATAATTTTATTAATGTTAATATTAAAGATGTGTGCACTTTGTCAGGAATAAGTAGAGTCACTTTTTATAAGCATTTTAAGTCAATAGATGAATTGATTTTTGAAGTGCAAATGGATATTATACGGCATATGGTACAATTTATAAAAAGTGAGGATAGATGTGAAGCGAGTGGAAAAGATAGAATAATAGCAATGCTCAATGCTTGGATTAATTTTGCTAAAGAATATAAAAATGAAATCAAATTTATTTTTCTGTTTGACTTTTATTACGGAGCTTATGATTCAAATGAAGAATTAAAATTAAAGTATGAAAATTTCATTTTAGAAGATGATATGAGTGATTTTTTTACCGATGCTATTAATAAGGGTATCACTGATAGGTCGTTAAAATCAGATTTACATCCCACCAAAACAGGATATTATATGTTTCAAACAATTATGGGTGTGCTGCAGAGAGTAAGTTATACGTCACTACCAATTAAGGATGAAGTTTTAACATTTGATGATATCACTGAGACAGTTGTAGAAATGATAATAAGCTCAATTAAAAATATAGAAGAGTGATTTTGATTAGAATAATTTGCATTATTTATATATTCTTTTGAATAAATATTCTAAACAATATGGGAATATTTATTCTATACCATATATATTCTTAAGAATATGCTTAAAAAATGCGGCATGAGGGGACCATATCAGAAAAAAGTTGGTTACTTATATGATAATAAGTAGTTATTTTTTTACAAAACTGATTGCTGTATCATAAGTCAAATTAAAACCATACTGTTTCTGGTATGGTTTTAATTTAGTTAATTATGAATATTTATAGTACTATTACAGAGTTCATTTTCATCAATAGATGTTATAATTTTTAAACTTGGAAAGAATTAACTGCTTCTCTAAGCTTCTCTGCAAGTATATTTAGGTCTTGAGTATGTTTTGCTATTTGATTTACACTTGCTAATTGCTGCTCAGTTGTAGCAGAAATTTGTTGAGTAGCAGCGGAACTCTCTTCAGTTGAAGCAGAAAGAGTTTCTAAAATTTCAACTATTTCATTTTTTTCGTCTTCCATTTCCAGGCTGTAAGTTTTTAAGTTTTTCATATCGTCTGTAATCTTTTCTACAGCTTTTAATATTTCAACAAATATATCCTTAGCTTCCAGCACAGACTTGTTTTGTTCTTTAGCAATTAACTTTCCATCCTCAATAGCTTTAACAGCGGCTTTTGATTTATCTTGAATTCCATTGATTAATTCTTTAACTTTTGCAGCAGACATTGAAGATTGAGAAGCTAATTTTCTAACTTCCTCAGCAACTACGGCGAAGCCTTTTCCTTGCTCACCAGCTCTTGCAGCTTCTATAGCAGCATTTAAAGATAATAGGTTTGTTTGCTCTGAAATTTGGCTTATTGCCTCAGTAATAGATCCAATTTCAACAGAAGTTTTATCCACTTCCATTATTATATCACTAGTTTTTTCAGTAGCCTTACTGTTTTCAATTGATTTTTGTGAAAGTATATCAATCGCTTCTAAACCTCTGTTACTTATATTAGTTGTTTTAATTGCGATATCGTTAGTTTCTATTGTTAGTTTTGTAACTAAATCTATCTTGTTAGATAAATTTCGAACTCTAATAACACCGTTTTCAGTTTCTTTAGCCTGCTCATTTGAACCCTTGGCAATATCTTCTACAGAAGCCGCAACTTCATTAATAGAAGCCGTATTTTCAGCAACAATAGTATCTAATAATTTAGAAGAGTCAAAAACAACATTAACGGAATCCCTAACTGAAGTTATAAATTCACTAACATTCTTAACCATTATTTCGAAGGAATTATTTAAATTACCGATTTCATCTCTGTTTTTAATTTTTCCTATTTTTATATTCAGATTACCTGAAGCAACAATATCTACAGCGTTACTTATTTCTTTAATAGGAGCAGATATGTGTTTTGCAAATATCATGATTACGGCAGAACCTATAATAAGTACTGCTAGTAGTATGATAAGAGTAGTAATAAGAATATTGTTTGAACCAACATTAAAATCACTCATATAAGTACCAGCACAAACTACCCAACCCCAATGAGGATCAGTTTTTTGATAAGTTATTTTGTCTGAAATCTTATCTGAATTAGGAAGTGTCCACCAATAAGTCAGATAACCTCCGCCACCATTAGCTACTTTAATTTGATCTTTAACAAATAATGCGCCAGTCTTTTTATCTTTATAATCCAGTACACTTTTGCCTTCTAAACTAGGATGTACTGCTTCAACTCCATCTTGAGTATAAGCAAATAAATAACCACTTTTACCTAAGCTTAAATTTTGGTTGATTTTTCTTGTACCATCCGCTTGTTTTTCGCTAAGCATATATTCTTTAACTCTTTCTTGTGCTTCATCAAGGGTTAGATAGCCCTTATCAACAAGTTTTTGATTTGCATCAATTACTTGCAATGTCATTTCTACACTATTTTTTAATAAAATCTTTCCACTATTTTCAAGTTCTCCTCTGGCAACATAGTAGCTCACTAATCCAAGTACAAGTACGGGTATACTTAATAATAGTATCATTACTAAAATGAGTTTCGTTTTTATGGGTAAGCCTTTTGTTTTTTTGAGTGATTTTTCCATCTGTTGCATTCCCCCTAATATATATAGTTTTATCTCTATTATCGAAATGCAATTTATTAACTTAATAGTTGAAGTTAGTTTTTATCGAAATATGGAAAATTAGATAAAATTTTAGGATTTGGTTACAATAATAATAAAAATTTTCTGAATGAGACAAGAGTATCAAAGGAGGATATATAATAAAAAGAAGGGTCACTCAGTGCACAGCTTTGCATAACTTTTAGCATAGCGGCAGAGTACCCTTTCAAGATGATAACTATACGATATTATCATCAAGTTTATGATATATAGATTAGCTTAATTTAAATGATGATTTTAATGGAACTATTCTATTAAATACTAACTTATCAGCAGTTGTATATTTAGTATCTACATTAAAGAAACCATTTCTAACCATTTGGAATTTATCTTGAGCCTTAGCATCTTTAAATGCAGTTGGTTCAATAAATCCTTGTAATACTTCTAATGAATTTGGATTTATTTGTTCTAGGAAGTGTTTCCCTTCATTTTCTTCTACGTCATCTAGAATTAATGGTTCATATAATCTAAATTCAGCAGGAAGACACGTCTTTGCATCAACCCAGTGAATTGTTCCTTTAACTTTTCTGCCAGTAAAACCAGAACCACTCTTAGTTTCTGGATCATAAGTACAGTGAATTTCTACAACTTCACCATTTTCATCTTTGATTACCTCAGTACATTTAACAAAATATGCTCCCTTTAATCTAACTTCATTACCAGGGAATAATCTAAAGTACTTCTTAGGTGGATTTTCCATGAAGTCATCTTTTTCAATAAATAATTCTCTAGAGAATGGAACAAGTCGAGTACCTTGAGTTTCATCCTTGGCATTATTTTCTATTGAAAGCATTTCTGTTTCATTTTCAGGGTAATTTGTTATAACTAGTTTCAATGGATTTAATACAGCCATAGCTAATGGTGCTTTTAGTTGTAAATCTTCTCTTATAAAGTAATCTAACATTTGAGAGTCTACTACAGAATTAGCTTTAGCAACTCCAATAGCTGTGCAGAAATTTCTTAAAGCTTCAGGAGTACATCCTTTTCTTCTAAGCCCACAGATAGTAGGCATTCTAGGATCATCCCACCCATCAACAACTTTTTCATCAACTAATTGTTTTAGCTTTCTCTTACTCATAACAGTATTAGTCATATTTAGCCTTGCGAATTCTATTTGTCTTGGGGAAGCGGTCATTTCGCATTCTCTTACTACCCAATCATAAAGTGGTCTGTGATCTTCAAATTCTAAAGTACAGATTGAGTGAGTTACTTGCTCAATAGCATCTTCTAATGGATGAGCAAAATCATACATAGGATATATACACCATTTATCACCAGTATTGTGGTGAGTAGAATGAGATATTCTGTATATAACAGGATCCCTCATATTAATGTTAGGTGAAGCCATGTCTATCTTAGCTCTTAGAACCTTTTGCCCATCAGCAAATTCTCCGCTTTTCATTCTTTCAAATAAATCTAAATTTTCTTCAACTGATCTATTTCTATATGGACTTTCTTTACCTGGTTGTGTTAATGTTCCCTTATACTCTTTAGCTTCTTCAGAAGTTAAGTCACATACATATGCTTTTCCTTTTTTTATTAATAAAACAGCTCTATTGTACATCTCATCGAAATAATCAGATGCAAAGAAAAGTTCATCCCAGTTTCCCCCAAGCCATTTAACGTCTTCTTTAATTGATTCAACATATTCTGTATCTTCTTTAACAGGATTTGTATCATCAAATCTTAGATGTGTTTTCCCATTAAACTCATAAGCTAAACCAAAGTTTAAAAGAATAGATTTAGCGTGACCTATATGTAAGTAACCGTTTGGTTCAGGTGGGAAACGAGTTATTATTTGGTTATGTTTACCACTGTCTAAATCCTCTACTACGATATTTCTAATAAAATTAGAAGAATTGATTTCGTTTGACATAGTCTTACCTCACTTATAACTGTATTTAAATTAAGAAAAAATCTATTATTTTAATTAGTATTCCCTCTTAACTATATTGTTATTTTCACTAATAATAATTTTAATCTAATATAAAGAAAAAATAAAGATAAAATTATTTGAATTAGCTAAAGTTGTTAAATGTGGGACTCATAAGCTTGGTAAAAGAAGTAATACGGAATACATCATTGGGAACTAGAATCCATGAGAAAAGGTTTGAATAAGAGGATAATTGAAAATTTGGTAAAGGTAAAAATATAAGACATAAAATTCACCTAAAAGGTAAATGTATTTAATATTTGATTTTTTTAGGATTTCTGATAAAATATTATATTATGGGTAACTCGAAGAAGGGTGGTCTTTTATTTCATGTAGAAATAAGCAGAAGACTATCTTTTTTTTGTACAATGAGATAATTAGTAATACAAAAGCAAAAACAGTTTATACTAGGAGGAATAAGATGATAAACAGATTAAAAGTTAAGAGTAAAATTTTTTTATTTACGTTTGTAATGATTTTCTTAATTGCTTTCATTGGAGGAACAGGTTTCTATTATAATTGGAAGTCAAACAATAATGTAACATCAATGTATAATGAAAATTTATTAGCAGTACAATGCTTAAATGATAATATAGCTCAGTCGCAAGCAATAGAGGCTGACATATATTATATTATTTTAGATACAAAAAATCCTGAAGAGCAAAAGAATAAATTAAATGATATTCAAGAAAGAACTAAAAAGTATAATGATAATTGGCAAATGTATAAGGGAACAAACCTTGATAAATTTGAATTAGATACAACTCCAATTATTGAAGATGAACTTAAAGCTTATAGTGAAGGAAGAGATAATATAATAAAATTGGCAATGGAGGGAAGGCAATCAGACGCATTTGAGAGATATAAAGTTATTTCTACTAAAGTTAATGAATTCCAAAAACAATTAAAGGCTTTATCAGAATATAATATTAAAGATGCTGAAGAAATAAATGCTCAAAATATTACAGATTTCAAGAATTCAATAAAGATATACATAGGGTTAGTTTTATTAGCCATTATAATATCAACCGTTTTAGCTGTTACTATTTCAAAAATGATAGTTAACCCGTTAAATTCAGCAGTTAAACATATTAAGGAATTAGCTAATAGAGATTTTACAGGAATTATACAGGAAGAATATCTAAAACGTAAAGATGAGATAGGAGAACTCACAAAGTCTATATATTTAATGAAGAATGATATGAGAACCCTCATAAAAGAAATAATGGAAAAATCACAAGATATGAATATAGCTAGCCATAAACTTTCTGCTACAGTTGAGGAATTAACATCAACGTCAGATAGCATAAATTCAGCAATAATGGATATAACCAATGATGTCCAAGAAACGAGTGCTTCAGCGGAGGAAATAAGTGCATCTGTTCAAGAAGTAGATTCTAACATTAATATATTATCAAATAAGGCAAAGGAAGGAAGCAATAATGCTAATAAATCTAAAGATAGAGCTTTAGAGCTTCAAAGAAAAGGTAAATTATCTGTAGAGGAAGCAAGAGTATTATATGAAGAAAAAAGAGAAAAAGGACTGAAAGCAATTAGAGAAGGACAGGTCGTAAATGATATAAAACTAATGGCTGATACAATTGCAGGAATATCTGAGCAAACAAATTTATTGGCATTAAATGCGGCAATTGAAGCAGCTAGGGCTGGAGAGCAAGGTAAAGGCTTTGCGATAGTAGCTGATGAAGTTAGAAAGCTAGCGGAACAATCAGGGCGAGCTGTAACAAATATACAGGAGACAATTACAAAAGTACAAGCGGCTTTCGAAAATCTTTCTGATAATAGCAAAGAAATTTTAGATTTCATAAAGAACAATGTAGACCCTCAATTTGAGTCGATGAAAGAAATGGGTAATCAATACCATGGCGATGCAGAATTTGTAAAAAATATGTCTGAAGAGATAGCAGCTATGTCTGAAGGACTTACTGTAACGATAGAACAAGTAAGTGGAGCAATACAAACTACTGCTGAGACAGCACAAAAGTCATCTGAAAATGCTGAAACAATAAGAGAGAGTATTAACGAGACAACAAGGTCAATAGGAGAAGTAGCTAAAACCGCACAACATCAAGCAGAAATTGCAGAAAAGCTTAACGAAATAGTTCATAGATTTAGGATATAGTTTTGAATTAAAGGATTTAGAAAAATTATTATACGAAATATATATTAAGTTTAACAAATAAGGGAAAGAGGTTACAGAGAAAATGACCTCTCCCTTTTTGTTTTCAGTAGGAATAGAATTGAAGTAATTTATTTAATTAGTAAGTTATTAACCTATAATTATAGATAGTATTTTTTATTATTAAAAAATAAGTTTTAATAATAATAATTAAAGTAATAAGATATATATACTATTTCAATATATATATCTTAGAAAAGTAATATTAATATTTTGAGTTTTTTAATTTCTTATAACAATATATTGATGTGGTGGCTAGGGCAAATAAAGTCTTAATAATTAAATCGGTCATTGTATCTTCGAGTCCACCAGTTGTCATACCTGTCTTAAGAAAATAGTCTCCTAAGAACTCAAATATTTCCCATAGTACACCTACAGCGAGTGTGAAACAAAAGGCTATAATACCACTAAAAATAACAAAACGCTTTTTTGTAACTCCACTATCCCATGTTGTAATTCCTGTTATTAAATGTAGTCCAATAATTGGCGCATAGCAGCCAAAGCAGCCATGAAGGAATAAATCCCACCACGAAAATGTGGTATATAATTGTATGAATTCACCAAAATATTGAGCAAGAAGAATGAATGACACGGATACTAATTGAAAGCTGGAAGGTAATACAAAATTATATTTGTTTGCTATATATGTAATTACAAAAGGAAGCGTCAAACATATTATCACTAAGAACAATAGATGCATGTCATTCCACTGTTTAGAAATTATTTTGATAATAACAGTGCTTATTGCTATTATTTCAAATAAGATGGCAATTCCGATAGCTAGTGTATTATCTTTATTTTTCATCAAACCTACTCCTTTTTTGGAATACATAAGTAAAGGTGTAATTATATCTTTTCCATGTCTGCTCAAAAATATATATTGAAAATAAATTAATAATACATGAGTATAATTTACTTAGTCCAGATGAAAAATATTCTGTAGATATGGCTGTTTATTGTTTACAAAGGAGTTTTATAAATGTTTCACGAGCTTAATTAAAAATCAAAGCCTAATTGTTAGTTTAAGGTAAAAAGTGCAAAATTGACTACATAAAATCAAAGATCTATAATATAATTATGAGATAATATACTATAGAGATTTACAAAATTATAATGTTTAAAGACTATAGTTATAATTTTTTATTAATAAAAAATATTGTTCTTATATGATATTTAAGAGCAATTTTTTAATATAGTCGGGGAGGATTTATGGAAAAGGCAGATAAATACATTGAGGTAAATGGCGATTTTAAGATGAGAAAATTAACAGAAAATGATCTTGAGCAATTTAATGGACTTCTGCGTTATGCCTTTCAAATAACCATGGAAGATCTTCTTCATACAGGCTGGACAGAAGATCAAATTATGCATGCAAAAATGCCTATTCTTAAAAATGCCTATGTTCTAGGCTGGTTTTATCATGATAAGCTAGCTTCAATGATTGTAGTATACTCAATGAAAGTGAATATTCATGATTATATTTGTAAAATGGGTGGAGTCACTGGTGTTGCAACTTATCCTGAGTATACAGGGAGGGGATTAATCCACTCGTTGATTAAACAGGCCATAAGGCATATGCATAAAGAAGGGCAGTCTATTTCGTTTTTATATCCCTATTCAATTCCTTTGTATAGAAAACATGGATGGGAAATTATTTCGGATAAGATTACTTTCACTATAAAAGATACGCAGCTTCCTAAAGTAAAGCCAGTAACTGGAATGATGGAGCGTGTAGAGTTGGACCGTGAAGACCTTTTGAATGTGCATGATTATTTTTCAATGCAACGCCATGGAGCAATGATTCGTGATGAGATGGCTTGGGATGAATACTGGCGTTGGGATAATGATGATATTATTGCTGCTATCTATTATAATAAAAATCACAAGCCTCTTGGGTATCTGATTTATTATATTAGAAATGATATATTTCATATTAAAGAAATGGTGTATCTAAATACCGAAGCAAGTCACGGAATTTGGAACTATATAAGTGCACATCATTCAATGGTGAATGAAGTAAAAGGAAATAATTTCTCTGGAGAGCCAATGGCGTTTATGTTTGAGGATAGTGAAATAGTTGAGAATATTGAACCATACTTCATGGCGAGGATCATAGATGTACAAGATTTTATTTTGAAATATCCTTTTTTAGATAAGTCGCAAAAAATAAAAATTAATTTTAAAATAACTGATTCTATTGCAAAGTGGAATAATGGAGTTTTTAAAGTTTACTGGAATGAAGAAGAAACCTATTGTGAAAAAACAGATGATCTCCATGCTGCTAATTTAGTAGAAATAGATATTCAGACATTAACAACAATGTTCATGGGCTATAAACGTCCAACATTTTTATATGAGTGTGGAAGAATAAATACAGAGTATTATATGCTTAGAATTTTAGAACAGCTGATACCAGTTGAAAAGCCTTACTTTTCAGATTATTTTTAATTTATATAGATAATATATTTGTTTTTTTATTCACTGATTTCATTTCTTCGAAACAAAATCATAAAATCTTAAATTGATTAGTATAGTGTTTATAAAAGTCATAATTAGGGATACCATATTTAGCTTAGTATGCTCAATGTGGTATCTCTTAAAGGCGTGCTTTATTAAATTCTCTACATCAATTGATAGAAATTTTATAGAATTAAGGAGGAGTTATTATTAGTAAGTTCAATAAATGGAGAAGTTTTTGAATATTATATATAGTGATTAAATGTTTTCAAGGATGTGTTAAGTATATGAAGTGGAGGTTGTATTATGAAATCTGCATTACTCATAATTGATATGCAGAAAATGTTTAAAGATTTGAAAAGTGAAGAATTTGAAAAATTTTTAATACCTAATATAGTTAAGGCATTAAATATAGCTAGAAATAAAAATATTCCAATTATTCATGTAAGAACCTTATACAAAAGAAATAGAAGTAATTGGCCAAGAGTTACATTACATCTTGAAAAGATGTGGTGTGAAGAGGGAAGTTGGGAAAGCGAATTTATTGATGAATTGCTACCATTAAAAGAGGAGCTTACCATTAACAAGTGTAGGTTTAGTGCATTTTTTAATACAAATCTTGAAAGATACTTATACGAAAGCAAAATTGAACACATATATGTTGCAGGATATGGAACAGATATTAGTATAAGATTTACAGTAGTAGATGCCTATAATAGAGATGTTTTTGTAACAATATTAAAAGATTGTGTTATTTCAGAAAGAGAAGAGAATGAGGATGCTATAGAGTTTTTAAGAAGTACTACTAAAAGTTCAGTATCAAGTATCAAGGGCATGGAAGCAAGTAAATAAATAGAGTGGAACATCAGTGGATGAAGAAGGCTGGTAAGTGAATGTAATGGAAAATACTATATGTAAGGCACATTGAATTTGTTATCTATTTTCATGTGCCTAAATTTAGTTATGTCAAATGTAATAAATTTTTCATTATGGTAATAAATATGAAAAAATATATATAATTTAATTATTATGGGGGAAAGAAAATGAGTAAATATGAGAAAAATAATGATGTTTTAAACTCTGTTAATCGAGGTAACCCAGCTGAGTCAGGAATTTGTACACTTTGTCGTGCAGATTGCAGAGGAAAATGTGAAACATGGATGTCTAGTATGAAAGGAAGAAAACTTTTATATCCAAGAGATTTTGGAACTGTAACCGCTGGAAGCTCAAATATAAACCATGTAGGGGTATGCTACAATAATCTTAGAATACAGGGATACAATTATGGTGCTCATGGACTTGCAGAAAATCTGTCTAATAGCGCAGATGATTGTATATTTCCAAATGTTAATCTTGAAACAGAGTTTGGAAAGAATGTAAAGACTAAATCTAGAATTCCAATAATGAGTGGTGCTTTAGGGTCTACATTTATAGCGCAAAAGTATTGGGAGTCCTTTGCAGTTGGTGCTGCATTAGTAGGTTTCCCAATTGTAATAGGTGAAAACGTTGTGGGAGTGGATAAGGCCTCCGTTATAGAGAATGGCAGAATTGTAAAATCACCAGAACTTGAACGTAGGATTGATGTATATCAAAAATATTATGATGGATATGGTGCAATAATCGTTCAAATGAATGTAGAGGATACAAGAAATGGTGTTGCAGAATATGTTATTGAAAAGTACGGTGATAATGTAGTTATTGAGCTTAAGTGGGGACAAGGTGCAAAAGATATTGGAGGCGAAATTCAGGTAAATAATCTTGATTATGCTATATTCTTAAAAAATAGAGGTTATATTGTTGATCCTGACCCAACAAAACCAGAAGTTCAGGAAGCTTTTAAGAGTGGAGCAATTAAATCATTTGCCCGTCACAGCAGGCTTGGATATACTAATTTAAATAATTATAGTGAAGTAAAAGAAGACTTCATGAAATCCGTTGAATATCTAAGGGGACTTGGATATAAAAGAATTACACTTAAGACTGGTTCCTATGGAATGGAAGCTTTAGCTATGGCAATTAAATTTGCTACTGAAGCAAAACTTGATTTGTTAACCATTGATGGATCTGGTGGAGGAACTGGTATGAGCCCATGGAATATGATGGAGTCTTGGGGAGTACCTTCTATATTCCTTCATTCAAAAGCGTATGAATATGGACAAATACTTGCAGCAAAAGGTTATGATGTTGTAGATATGGCATTTGCAGGTGGACTTGCAAGGGAAGATCATATATTTAAAGCACTTGCACTTGGAGCACCTTTTACAAAACTTGTTTGCATGGGAAGAGGAATAATGATTCCAGGTTTCCTTGGAGCTAATATTGAAGGCGCTTTACATCCAGATAGAAGAGAAAAGTTAAACGGAAATTGGGATGAACTTCCTAAGAATATAACTGAAGAATTTGGAAGAAGTCCTGAAGAGATATTTGCTGGATACTATGATGTGAAAAATAAGGTTGGTTCCGATGAAATGAAGAATATTCCTTTAGGTGCTATTGCAGTTTGGACTTTAGCAGATAAGCTAGCTGCAGGGCTTCAACAACTGATGGCGGGAGCTAGAAAGTTTAGGCTTGCAGATATTTCAAGAGATGACATATTTGCAGCAAACAGAGAGACGGAAAAAGAAACAGGAATAAAATTTATGACAGATGTAAATGATGAAATAGCTAAGAAAATACTAAATGAGTAATAAGAATAAATATAGATAATCGTTTACGGTAACAAAAATAACTTATCGTTAATATAATTTACTAAGGGATAATATATTAAAGAGGGGATAAATATGTTGGCGGTAGTTATTTTTGTTTGTATTGTATTAATAGCCTGTAACGCCATTTATAACACAGATAATGACAAAGAAAAATAGAAATTTGATTCTGTAGATATAATAAATCCTTTTTTCAGCAGCAAATATTTAGGCTATCTAGAATACTAGATGGTCTTTTTTAGTTTACAACAATTCATATGAGTAAATGGGTTCATGAATAAAAGAATACACTCTTTAAAGAATTAGAAAATAAAACTATACTACCTTTTGTTAACTATTTCATAAGAGAAAATAAGCTTAAATGAGTTTGAATTTTTAATTACATTGGTGTAAACTGACTATTAATTAAAAAATTAACTTAATAGTCAATTGAGAATGTATTGGAATATTAGATATTTCTATTATTCAACGAGAAAGAGACTTATAAAAAAGGAGAAGTATGAATAAATTATTAGGACTTATAATTAAGATAACATTTGGATTTTTTTTATGCGCATGCGGAACAGTAATGGCTCTAAATTCTAATTTAGGATTAAGCCCTTGGGATGTATTTCATCAAGGTTTAACAAACGTAACGAGCTTAACTATAGGACAGGCTAGTATTGCCGTTGGAGTAGTTATTGTAATAATTACTAGTATGTTAGGTCTTAAAGTAGGACTTGGAACTATTGCAAATATGATAGTAATTGGGTGTTTCATTGATCTAATTATATATGCTAAAATCATTCCTGTTTGTGATAATGTATATATGGGAATATTAATGATGATAGGAAGCCTATTTATGTCCGCTATAGGAAGCTATTTGTATATTGGATGTGAAATGGGATGTGGTCCAAGAGATGGACTTATGATTGCACTAGTAAAGCGTACAGGCAAGCCTGTAAGTATAATAAGATTTTGTATAGAAATGGGTGCTTTAATTATCGGCTGGATATTAGGAGGATTTGTTGGTGTTGGAACATTAGTTACTGCATTTGGAATTGGGTATTGTGTGCAGCTGATTTACAAGTTGTTTAAATTTGATATAAGGCAGTTGAAACATAGAAATATAAAAGAAGGATTTAAATTTGTTAACGAGTGCATAACCAACTAAGGACATAAAGGAAGATACGCGAATTTTCCTCATTCTGATTTATTATGGGATAAGAGGATAATTCATAGAATAAACATTATATATAGCTTTTTAACACTATATTAGGTGACTCATATAAGTGTTAAAAGAACTAATTTAAAGCCCAACTCAAATAGGATTTTCTAGAGTTGGGCTTTAATATTTTAGGTGTATTATTGGGGTTGTATAAAACTTAAGATTTCTTAAGAAATTTTTATAAGAGTTGTAAGCTCTACCTTCTAAAATAAAATTATGATATTTAGAGGGGAGTAGAAAATATGAAAAATGGATTTAGGAATTTTTTGATAGTTATTATTACAATCTGTGGGACTTGGTATATAATACAGTATGCAGGGTTGGGATTAAATTTAAAAGGCATAAGAAGTGCAGGAAGTAAACTTTATTTAAGCGAAAAGGATAAATCATCAGATGCAGATAATATTAACATAGATAAAGAATTGGTATTAGTAAATAGCGAACATGGTTTAGGTAAATATTATAAACCTGAAAGTTTAACTATACCAGACATATCGTTTGCTAATGGCGTGAGTCAGGAAGAAAAACATGTAGCGGGAATTATTGAAAGACCTCTAGAAGAATTAGTAGATGCGGCTAAAAGGGATGGCGTAATATTGTTTGGTAACTCAGGTTACAGATCATATAAATCTCAAGAAAATACATACAGTAACAGAGTAAAGTCGCAAGGAGAGAAACTTGCAGATGCATACGTAGCTAAGCCGGGATTTAGTGAACATCAAACAGGATTATGTATTGATATTACGAATCAAGATAAGAATATAATAAAAGGAACAAAGGAAGCAAACTGGCTAGCAGAAAATTGCTATAAATTTGGTTTCATTATAAGATATCCTTACGGAAAGAAGAGTATAACAGGTATAGAATATGAGCCATGGCATATTAGATATGTTGGAAAGAATGCTGCTAAATACATCCATGATAACGAAATAACCTTGGAGGAATACTTAGGGAAATAATTATACTAAAATAATATTTATAACAATAATTACATGAAGTGGAGGCATAAATGAATAACAATATTCTTGTAGTAGACGATGAAAAAGAAATAAGAAATTTATTAGAAATAAATCTTAGAAACGAAGGCTATAATGTTTTCAAGGCAAGTAATGGAGAAGAAGCTTTAGAAATATTAGATAAAGAAGACATTCATTTAATTGTTTTAGATATAATGATGCCGGTGATGGATGGATTAGAAGTTTGCAGAAGAGTAAGAGAAAAGTATAGTATTCCAATTCTTATGCTAAGTGCAAAAGGTGAAGATATGGATAAGATACAAGGAATTATGACTGGTGCAGATGATTATGTATGTAAGCCCTTTAATCATTTAGAACTTACGGTTAGAATAAGAGCACTACTTAGAAGAGCATATTTTTTAAATAATAAAATGCAAGTTTCAAATGACATAATAAGAATTGAGTCAATGGTTATAGATAAGAGCAAACATAAGGTGACAATAGATAGTAATGAAGTGGATTTAACAGCACGGGAATTTGAAATTTTATATTTATTAGCCACAAATAGGGGCAGGGTTTTTAGTGGAGAGGAAATTTTCGAAAAGGTATGGAAAGAAAGATATTATCAATCTAATAATACCATTATGGTTCATATGAGTAGAATTAGGGATAAGATAGAACAATATATGGAAGGAAATAAGATAATTCATACAGTATGGGGAGTTGGTTATAAAATTGAAAAATAAAAGATTATATAAACATTGGTTAACATCGCTCTCTGATGTTCTAGTTTCTGTAATATTGATGTATATGACATTATTTGTAAGTAGTGAAATATTAGTTTATTTATATATAAACACAAAAATTCAACTGATTAATTATATCTTTAAATTCTGGCGTATTATTGAGAATAATATATTTGGAGACAATATCTATATAATTATTCAAGTGTTTTTATTTATAATATTCTATTTGCTTATTACATATAGAAAAACTAAGAGTTTAGTATCTATCATGGATGAAACTGAAATAATGTCTAATGGTGATTTGGATAGAATAATAGAAGTTAAATCAAAAGGTGATATTAGAAAATTAGTAGAAAATATAAATGGCATAGCAAGGCAGCTTAAAGATGTAACATTAGAAGAAAGAAGAGCACAGCGAACTAAAAATGACTTAATAACTAATGTTTCTCATGATTTAAGAACTCCACTTACCTCGATAATAGGATATTTAGAGATTATAGATAATGATAAATATGAAGATGAAGTAAGATTAAGATATTATGCAAATATAGCATATGAAAAGGCTAAGGGTTTAAATTTACTTATAAATGATTTATTTGAGCTTACTAAAATGCAGAATAACAGTATTAATTTAAATAAAACTACAATTAATCTAGTTGAATTATTAGGTCAGGTAGTTGCTTATTTTGAATATCAATTTAAAGGTGCAGATATGCAATCAAGAATTAATTATTCAAATGATAAATTAATAATAAATGCAGATGCAGGAAAATTAGTTAGAGCATTTGAAAATTTATTGTCTAATGCAATTAAATATGGTAAAGATGGTTTTTATGTAGATGTAATAACAAAGCTTGAGGATAAGATGGCGGTAGTTCAGGTTATAAATTATGGTCAATCAATATCATCAATAGATTTGCCTTATATATTTGACAGATTTTACAGGGTAGAAAAGTCAAGAAATAGCAGTATTGTCGGATCTGGACTCGGTCTAGCTATAACAAAAAATATTATTGAACTACATGGCGGAATCATTTCAGCCTATAGTGATAGAGAAAGAACTGTATTTGAGGTTAAACTACCTATTAATACAACTATGTAGTTAATAAAATAATTTGTAAAGTATACTTCTTTAAATGGTTGCAAATTCTTATATAAGCATTTACTTGAAATTTTTTAAAAATGAATATATAATTAGAGAGTATGATTTATATAAATTTAATTATATTGTTAAAAATCTAATTAAATTGTAGAGATAGACATAAAAAACAATATATTAGACAAAATATCCATAACAGATATTGAATAATAAAATAATTTGATTAAACAGCGATGATAAAAACTACGATTTATAAATTTCTTCAGAGAGCCGATGGTTGGTGAGAATCGGTGAAAGGTTAAGTCTTTCCACTTTTGGAGCTGTATATGATAAAGCACAATTTTATTTGTGCCTAAATATAAAGGTTAGTAACCTCTATATTACTAATGAAGTGGCTGATTTATATTATTTATCAGCAATTTGGGTGGCAACGCGGATTATTCCGTCCCAATATATATGTTTATATATTTGGGGCGGTTTTTTATTTTAATTTATTTCAATAATTTATATTTAACCAGGAGGTAACAAAATGTTAGACATTAAATTCGTAAGGGAAAATCCAGAGATTGTAAAGCAAAACATAAAAAATAAGTTTCAAGATAATAAGTTAGGGTTAGTTGATGAAGTATTAGAATTAGATATTGAACTAAGAAAAGTTAAACAAGAAGTAGAAGCTTTAAGAGCTGATAGAAATAAGTTATCAAAACAAATTGGGGGCTTAATGGCTCAAGGTAAAAAAGAAGAAGCTGAGGAAATTAAGAAAAAAGTTAATGCTGATTCAGAAAGAATGGCTGAGTTAGACGTTAAAGAAAAAGAATTAGAAGAAAAAGTTAAAACTATCATGATGACTATTCCAAACATAATAGATCCAAGTGTTCCAATTGGTAAAGATGATAGTGAAAATGTAGAAGTAGAAAAATTCGGTGAACCAGTTGTTCCAGATTTTGAAATTCCATATCATACAGATATAATGGAAAAATTAAGCGGTATTGATTTAGACAGTGCTAGAAAGGTAGCTGGTAATGGTTTCTATTACTTAATGGGAAATATAGCTAGACTTCATTCAGCAGTAATTTCTTATGCTAGAGACTTTATGATAGATAGAGGGTTTACATATTGTATTCCACCTTTTATGATTCGTAGCCAAGTTGTGACTGGTGTTATGAGTTTCGCAGAAATGGATGCTATGATGTACAAAATTGAAGGTGAAGATTTATACTTAATCGGAACAAGTGAACATTCTATGATTGGTAAGTTTATAGATACAATATTACCTGAAACTGCACTTCCTCAAACTTTAACTAGTTACTCACCTTGCTTTAGAAAAGAAAAAGGTGCTCATGGTATAGAAGAAAGAGGAGTATATAGAATTCACCAATTTGAAAAACAAGAAATGATCGTTGTATGTAAACCAGAAGACAGCATGATGTGGTATGAAAAAATGTGGAAAGATACAGTAGATTTATTCCGTTCTTTAGATATACCAGTAAGAACTTTAGAATGCTGCTCAGGTGATTTAGCAGACTTAAAAGTAAAATCAGTAGACGTAGAAGCTTGGTCTCCAAGACAAAAGAAATATTTCGAAGTGGGAAGCTGCTCTAACTTAGGTGATGCACAAGCACGCCGTTTAAAAATTCGTGTAGATGCCAAAGATGGTAAGTATTTTGCTCATACACTAAACAACACAGTAGTAGCACCACCAAGAATGCTTATTGCTTTCTTAGAAAATAACTTAAATGAGGATGGATCAATAAATATTCCAACAGCATTACAACCATACATGGGTGGAATGGCAGTAATTAAATAATAATAAGGATTACAAAATTTAAAATCATGTAATGAGGAGCCCCAAAAGCCTCAGTGCATGATTTTTTTACTTATTTAATTCAAATTTAGTATTATAATATTTAGAGTACTGACCACAAAATTGTGGTCAGTTAAATCAAGTGATAAAAATGTTTAGTCTATAAATTATGTGCATATAAATATGATATCATTATAAAAATATAACTATATTGACAAAAACAGAAATCTGATTTAGACTAATAATAGTTAGAAGTCTAACAAACTGATAGGAGCATTGAGATGGATAATGAGGTAAGCATCGGAAAAAAGATAAATATATTAGCTAAGAGGATTCATAGAGCAATAGATAAAGAGGCATCACAATATGGTGTAACAAGTGTTCAAGGCAGAATACTTGCATTTATATCTCATGAATCTAAGGTAAGAGAAATATTTCAGAAAGATATAGAAGAAGATCTTGATATTAGACGTTCCTCAGTAACTAGTGTGCTTCAATTAATGGAGAAGAACGGATTCATTAAGAGGGTAAGTGTTTCGGAGGATGCTAGACTTAAGAAAATAGTGATTACTGAAAAAGGAATAGAGATTCATAATCATGTTCATAATTTTATACAAGGATTTGAGAAATCTCTTAGAGATGAATTAAGTGAGGCTGAAATGAATATATTCGTCTCATTAATTGATAGATTATCAAAGAAAATTGCAGACTAAATGCAATTTTTTTTAAATTATTAGTTAGAAACCTAACAAAGGGGGAGGAAAATTATGATAAAAAAATTAGCAAGCTATATAGCAGAATTTAAAAGAGATACAATTCTCACTCCTGTATATGTTGCTTTAGAGGCAGTGATGGAAACAATCATTCCATTTTTAATGGCATTAATCATTGATAATGGAGTGGGAAAAGGAGATATGAAATATGTAACTATTATTGGGGCAGCAATGATAATAGCAGCATTTTTATCTCTTGCTTTTGGTGTATTATCTGGAAAGTATGCAGCCAGCTCATCAACTGGTTTTGCAAGGAATATAAGAAAAGCAATGTATTATAATATACAGAATTACTCGTTTTCAAATATAGACAAGTATTCAACGGCAGGACTTATAACTAGATTAACAACAGACGTAACAAATGTTCAAAATGCATTTCAAATGATAACAAGAATGTCTGTTAGGTCACCGTTTATGTTAATCTCTGCTATGGTTATGAGTTTTTATATTAATTCTAAATTAGCTTTAATATTTTTAGGTGCCATAGTATTTTTAGGTATTGTATTATATTTTATTATGACAACAGTACATCCATATTTTGTAGAAGTATTTAAGAAGTACGATGACTTAAACGCAAGTGTTCAAGAAAATTTAACTGGAATTCGTGCTGTGAAGGCTTATGTAAGAGAGGAACATGAAACAAATAAATTCTATAAGGCTTCAGAAACTTTATATAAATATTTTATGAGAGCTGAAAAATTAATAATAATTAATGCACCAGCAATGCAGTTTACTGTATATGTTTGTATTTTACTTTTATCTTGGCTTGGAGCAAAAATGATTGTTTCAAAATCGTTGACAACTGGAGAATTGATGAGCTTATTTGCTTATACAATGAATATACTAATCAGTCTTATGATGCTTTCAATGGTGTTTGTAATGGTAATTATGTCAAAATCATCTGCTGAAAGAATTATAGAAGTTTTAGAAGAAAAAAGTGACTTGGCAAATATAGAAAATCCTATTTATGAAGTTAAGGATGGATCTATAACATTTAATAATGTTGACTTTAGTTACAGCAAAGATAAGGACAACTTAGTTTTAGAGAACATCAACATAAAGATTAATTCTGGGGAAACTATAGGTATTATAGGGGGAACAGGTAGTGCAAAATCAACCCTTGTTCAGCTTATTCCAAGATTATATGATGTTACTAATGGGACAGTTGAAGTTGGTGGAGTTGACGTTAGAAATTATGATATAGAAACTCTTAGAGATGAAGTTTCAATGGTGTTACAAAAGAATGTTTTATTCTCTGGAACAATAAAAGAAAATCTTAGATGGGGAAATAAGAATGCAACTGATGAAGAAATAATAAATGCATGTAGACAGGCTCAAGCAGAGGAGTTTATAGAAAATCTTCCTAATAAGTATGATACATTTATCGAACAAGGTGGAACAAATGTATCAGGAGGACAAAAGCAAAGACTGTGCATTGCAAGAGCATTACTTAAACGACCTAAAATATTAATTTTGGATGATTCTACTAGTGCGGTAGACACTAAAACTGATGCGTTTATTAGAAAAGCATTTATCGAGACAATACCTGATACTACAAAGATTATTATCGCTCAACGTATTTCTTCAGTGCAAGACGCAGATAAAATTATAGTATTAAATGATGGGAAAATAGATGGATTTGGTAATCATGAAGAATTAATAAAATCAAATGATATATACCGTGAAGTTTATGAATCACAAGTGAAAGGAGCTGATAATAATGAGTCAAAATAATGCTAATAAGCCTAGAGCTATGCGTGGACCAGGTGGCCCTCGTGGTCATGCCAAAGTTAGCAAAGATTCTTTAAAAACATTGAAAAGATTACTAGCTTATGTTCTTAAAGAATATAAGGGATTATTTTTCATTGTACTTGTAACGATTATTATAAGTTCCCTTGCTAATGTTATAGGTACATTATTTCTAAGAAATTTAATTGATGATTATATAGCTCCGCTTTTAAAGATATCTGGAGCCCCAGATTTTGGGCCTCTACTCAAAATGATTATTACACTGGCAACAATTTATATTGTTGGAGTTTTAGCAACTTATGTATACAGTCGTATAATGATCATAATATCTCAAGGTTCTCTTAAGAAGATAAGAGATGATATGTTTGCCCATATGGAAACTTTACCAATTAAATTCTTTGATACACATGCCCATGGGGATGTGATGAGCCTTTACACAAATGATACTGATGCATTAAGACAGATGATAAGCCAAGGTATACCACAGTTATTATCAGCAATTATCACAGTTGTTAGTGTATTTATTTCAATGATTTTTCTAAGTATTCCATTAACAATAGTTCAAATCATAATTATTTTTATAATGGTAAATGTAACTAAATTCATTGGAGCGAAGAGTGGAAAATATTTTGGGGCTCAGCAAAGAGATATAGGTGCAGTAAATGGTTATATTGAAGAGATGATGGAAGGGCAAAAGGTTGTAAAAGTATTCTGTCATGAGGAAGAAGCAAGAATTAATTTTGATAAATTAAATGATGCTCTTTGTGATAGTGCCAATAATGCTAATAAATATGCAAATGCTTTAATGCCTGTTATGAATAATATTGGTTATATAAACTATGTAACTGTTGCTATTTTAGGATCTGTTATTGCTATTGGAGAATTTGCAGGATTTACTATTGGAGCTCTTGCATCATTCTTGCAGCTAACAAGGACTTTCAGCCAAACAGTAAACCAAATGGCACAACAATTTAACTTTGTAATTATGGCACTTGCTGGGGCAGAACGTATCTTTAAGCTTCTTGATGAAGAAAAAGAAACTGATGAAGGATATGTAACTTTAGTTAATGCTACTGAAGATGAAAATGGAGAACTAAATGAATCTACAAAACGTACTGGAATATGGGCATGGAAGCATCCTCATGAAGATGGCAGCGTTACTTACACAAAACTTCTTGGTGAAGTAGTATTTGATGATGTTGATTTTGGTTATAATGATGAAAAGATTATACTCCATAATATAAAGCTTTTTGCAAATCCAGGGCAAAAAATTGCTTTTGTAGGTGCAACAGGGGCAGGAAAAACAACTATTACAAACTTAATCAACCGATTCTATGATATTCAAGATGGTAAGATCAGGTATGATGGAATTAATATTAATAAAATTAAAAAAGATGATTTAAGAAGTTCTCTTGGAATAGTACTTCAAGATGCACATTTATTTACAGGAACAGTTGCAGATAACATCAGGTATGGGAAATTAGATGCAACAGATGAAGAAGTGCGTGCAGCAGCAAAACTTGCAAATGCAGATACATTTATAAGACATCTTCCAAAGGGTTATGATACGGTGCTTACAGGAGATGGTGGAAGTCTGTCGCAAGGACAAAGACAGTTACTTACAATTGCTAGAGCAGCCATTGCAGATCCACCTGTTTTAATACTTGATGAAGCAACCTCAAGTATAGATACAAGAACAGAAAAGATTGTTCAAGATGGTATGGATAAGCTTATGAAAGGAAGAACAGTTTTTGTAATTGCCCATAGACTTTCTACAATCAAAAACTCTGATGTAATTATGGTTTTAGATCAAGGTAGAATTATTGAAAGAGGAAATCATGATGATTTAATTGAGCAAAAAGGTAAGTACTATCAATTATATACTGGTGCTTTTGAACTATCTTAAAGAGTATTTAAGTAAAGTATAGGTATAAATTTATAACCGCAGATTATTTAGAAGAAACATAATTGAAAAGCTATAATCATATGATTATAAAAATGAATATTTCTCATAACAACATTGATATAAGCGTTGTTATGAGAATTTTTTATGAGTAAAAATGATAGGATTTTGTGAGTGAAGAAAAAATATGCACAATAAAGAAAAATATATAAGTTATATATTTCTTGCGAAGGTAGCTATTTATAAAGAATAAATAGCTTAACATTCTCATGGTTTATGTGATATACTTTTGTTTAAAAGTATACTATATTGCAAAAGCTATTGTTTAATAGTATACAATATAAGTGGATTAAAATTACAAGGCACTTAATATTAATAATAAATTTTAAGAAAGCTTGAGGGGGAAATATAATGTCTTATATTGAAGAAAATTTCAATGCAGAATTTGATGATAAGCTTAGATATCTCAAACTCCTATCGAATCAGTATCCAACAATAGCTGATGCTTGTACAGAAGTAATTAACTTACAAGCAATTTTAAATCTTCCAAAAGGTACTGAACATTTCTTGTCGGATATACATGGAGAGTATGAACCCTTTATCCATGTATTAAAAAATGCTTCAGGAGTTATAAAGCGAAAGATAGATGAGATTTTTGGAAATACATTGAGCCAAAGGGGTAGGAAAAGTCTAGCTACTCTTATATATTATCCAGAGCAAAAATTAGAATATGCGCAAAAAAGTGAACCTAATATTGAGGATTGGTATAAAATTACCTTATATAGACTTATTGAAATTTGCAGATATGTGTCTGCAAAATATACTCGTTCCAAGGTAAGGAAAGCTTTACCAAAGGATTTTGCATATATTATCGAAGAACTTTTACATGAACAGCCTGATAAGTTAGATAAAGAGGAATATTATAATGAAATAATAAAAACTATAATTAGAGTTGGGAGAGCTAATGAATTTATAATTGCACTCTCTAAGTTAATTCAAAACCTAGTAATAGATAGGCTTCATATTATAGGTGATATATTTGACAGAGGTCCTGGTCCAGACATTATTATGGATACTCTTATAAATTATCACTCTGTGGATATTCAATGGGGCAATCATGATATAGTTTGGATGGGGGCAGCAGCTGGAAGTGAAGCTTGTATTGCTACAGTAATTAGAACATGTGCCAGATATGCTAATTTAAGTACCATAGAGGATGGTTATGGTATAAATCTGCTTCCTCTTGCAACTTTTGCAATTGATTTTTATGGCGATGATGAGTGTATAGCTTTTACACCTAAGATTGAAAATGGAAATGATTATACGGATAAAGATTTGAATCTTATGGCTAAAATGCATAAAGCTATATCGATAGTACAATTTAAATTAGAGGGTGAAATAATTAATAGACGTCCATATTTTAAGATGGAGGATAGACTTTTACTAAATAATATAGATTATAAAGAAGGAACAATCAATTTAGGCGGGAAAATATACAAATTAAATGATATCAATTTTCCAACAATAAACCCTGGCAATCCATATGAGTTAATTCCAGAAGAAAAAGACCTTGTTGAAAAGCTTAGATCTTCATTTTTAAATAGTGAAAAGCTTCAAAAACATGTCAGCTTTCTTTTTGCGAAAGGGAGTATGTACTTAAAACATAATTCCAATTTACTATATCATGGATGTATTCCACTTAATGAAGATGGAAGTTTTAAAAGGGTAAACATAGGTGCTTCAGGTGAAGAATACAGTGGAAAAGCTTATTTAGACAGGCTAGAAATTTTAGTTAGGGAAGGTTATTTCTATAAAAATAACCCTGAAGCTAAATCATATGGTATGGATATAACTTGGTATTTATGGAATGGAGTTGATTCACCGCTTTTTGGAAAAGATAAAATGACTACTTTTGAAAGATATTTTATTAATGATGAAGAAACTCATCTTGAAAAGAAAAATTATTACTTTGAATTAGAGGATGACGAGAAGGCATGTAATATTATTTTTGAAGAATTTGGATTAGATCCAAATGACTCTCATATAATTAATGGGCATGTACCTGTTAAAATAAAAAAAGGGGAGAGTCCTATAAAAGCAAATGGAAAGCTCTTAGTTATTGATGGAGGATTCTCAAGAGCTTATCAAGCTCAGACAGGAATAGCGGGATATACACTTATATATAATTCATATGGCCTTTTATTAGTATCTCATGAACCATTCGAATCTACTCAAAAAGCTATTGAAGAAGAGAAAGATATTCTTTCAACTACATTAGTGCTAGAACAGCAAGTTGAAAGAAAGCGTGTTGGAGATACAGATATAGGTGAAGAACTGAAACTTCAGATAAAAGATTTGGAATTACTTCTAGACGCCTATAGAAAGGGGATTATTAAAGAACAAAGATAACTCTATGTATATAGATAAACAACATATAACTTAGACTTATGTGTAACTTATTTCTAGTAAAGTGATACACTCAAGGTTAACAAGTACGGATAGTTATTATAATTATAAGTTAAATATATAATCTGTTTATCTATATTCCAGAGGGATGCTAGCATAAGAGAAAGTATTTATTGACAATTTGAACTCGAGATTATATACTAAGTTTATAAAATTGATTTTGATAAATTTAATTTGGGTAAATTCAATTTTTTGAATAGTCGTAGCATAATTAGCTGGAATTTAATTTTAGTAAATATCAGCTAATATATTTTTATCCAAATAGATTGAATAAAATTAAATTTATATAAATATTAAATAAAAATAGAAGGAGAGAGTTAATATGAATTTTTATGATTTTTCAGCAAAAAAAATGAATGGGCAGGAAGTTAAAATGGAGAAGTACAAAGGTAAGGTGGTCTTAGTTGTAAATACTGCAAGTAAATGTGGATTAACACCTCAGTTTAAGGAGTTAGAAGAATTATATAAAGATTATAAGGATAAAGGTCTTGAAATTATTGGATTCCCATGTAATCAATTTGCAAGTCAAGATCCAGGTGATAACAAGGAGATTAGTGAATTCTGTTTAATAAATTATGGAGTTAGCTTTACAATGTTCGAGAAAATAGATGTAAATGGAGAAAATGCACATCCACTATATAAATATTTAAAAAATGAGGCTAAAGGAATTTTAAATAAAGAGATAAAATGGAATTTTTCTAAATTCTTAATAGATTCAGAAGGAAATGTTGTAAAAAGATATGCGCCTATAACCAAACCATCAAAATTAAGAGGAGATATTGAAAAATTATTAAAAAATTGATACTAAAAAATGGTGAAATAGTGATAGATGGAGTATTCGTACTAAGAGAAAGTGTGTCACCAGGTGAAGGCAATATAGAAGCTCTATTAGCAGTTTCATATGTAGATGTGCAAAAGAGAAAATAAAAATTTACGTAATTCAATTTATTTATTCAAACATGTATATGTTTAAAGGATGTAAAATAAATTTTATTAGATAGGTTTGATTTCTGGATTTGTAGAAATGCTAAATTTGTATTATGTTAGAGTAATTATTTTAAGATAGTTTTATGGTTATAGGGGGCTAAATAAATGAAGATTTTAATAACAACAGATACTTATTCTCCTATGATAAATGGGATTGTTACTTCGGTAAACAATTTATATAAAGAATTAAAGAATAAAGGGCACGAAGTTAGAATTTTAACATTGTCGCATACTGGTGAAGAAAAAGTTGAGAAAGATGTATATTATTTAAGATCTATTAAAATCAGAATTTACCCTGAGGCTAGAATAATCAATTTCCTACTGCATAATAAACTTATTAAGAAAATAATTGATTGGGGACCCGACACTATTCATTCGCAAACGGAATTCTCTATGATGATAGTATCTAAATACATTTCCCGTAAATTAAATATTCCTCATATTCATACATATCATACAATGTATGAACATTACCTAAATTATTTATTTCGTGGAAGGATAATTAATAAAAATGTATCAGTAAAAATAACTAAACTACTTTTAAATAGTTTAGATGGTATTATTGCTCCAACAGAAAAAACTAGAAAGATCTTGTTGAAATATAAAGTAAATAAACCTATATACGTAGTTCCTACAGGAATAGATTTAAGTAGATTTAAAAAGGAAATATCACAAAAAGAAAAACAGGAGATTATTAATAAACTACATCTTTATAATGAAGATAGAATTATATCTTACATTGGGAGAATTGGCGTAGAAAAAAATATAAGCGAGATTTTGATGACTTTACCAGAGATTATAAGGCAATTTAACAATATTAAACTTTTAATTGTTGGTGGAGGACCATATTTAAATGATTTGAAAAAAGAAGCAAAGAGATTAAATATTGAGAGAAATGTTGTTTTTACAGGAATGATAAGTAGCGAGGATATATATAAATACTATAAAATATCTGAAATATTTGTTACTGCATCAAATAGTGAGACTCAAGGATTAACTTATATTGAAGCATTAAGCAGTGGATGTCCTGTTGTCTGTAAATATGATCCTTGCATAGACAGCGTAATAGAATCTGGAAAAAACGGTTATGTATATAAAGAAAAAGATGAATTTATATATTATGTAAGTGAAATATTAAAAAATAGAGCATTGGGCGATAGAATGAGGCAGGCAGCTGTTTCAAAAGCTGATGAATACTCAAGCGATATTTTTGCAAGCAGAGTGCTGGATAAATATTATCGTCATATAGGTGGTAATAAAGAAGTGAGCATTACCTTAGCAAATTTAATTGAACCTAAATTGATAAAATAACACTAATCACCGTATCAAAAAATCTGATACGGTTTTTAATTTCGGTAAGTCATCACGTAAATTTAAGTTCATATTGTTTATCTATCGAAATACATTTTATTTGGGAGCCAAGGTTCTAATATTTCGTAAGGTATTTTTCCATCAGAAATGCTTTCGCCAAGTTTAACATTGGGTTTAAGTTTTCCATGATAATCACTTCCGCCAGATTTATAGAGGTTATTTTCATCGCAATAATCAAGTAAGCACTTTGTCTTATCAATTGAATGAAGTGAGTGGTAGCATTCAATCCCGTCAAGTTCGTTTAATGATATAATTGAATCTAAAAATTCTCTATGATCATCAGCAAAATATCCATAAAGATGGGCAAGGAAAGATTTGCCGCCAGCCTTTTTTATAGTATCGGCTATTTCAGGAACTGTAGGATAACTCTTCATTTGGTCTAGAAAAAATGGGCTATCTGGATTATTTACACAAGTTCTATAAAATGCATTTAGACTTTCCCAAATTTCTTTAGTAAAGTGTTTTTCATTTTCAGGATATTTTCTAAGATCAGCATGAATCATCTGAGTGGCGAAATATTTACCAGTTATAGATAGATCGTTACTGTATTTAATATTAAGGTTTCTGCATACTTCCATAATCTTCTTTAGATATGTATTTTCTCTTTCAAGAAATTTCTCATCTGAAACAATTCCCATTGAATTAATCATATCTAAGTCTAAACCATATCCTAATACCTCAATCGGTTTACCATTGTGTACAACAGAAAACTCACAGCCAGGAATAATATTTCCATTAAAGTAATCACTTACTTTAATATCTTTTAGTTTTTCATATGCATTAACAGAGTCATGGTCTGTAATTGATATATATTTTAGTTTTAATTTCTGAGCCATAATAAGAATGTCTTTTGGTTCATCGGAACCGTCTGATGAAGTTGTATGAATATGTAAATCTATCATTAATTACATCTCCTTATTTTCATTTGTATATTATATTTTATATGATTTTATTAATTGTAGCAAATTCATGGTGGGATAGGAATCAATTGGGTGATGACTCAGGATTATAAATATATAAATGTAATTAGGACTTTTAATAAATAAGAATTTAAGTGCGAGAAGAAAACCCTTCTAAGGCGAAAATCACCCCAAAGAAGAGTTTTTTTATTTAATATATTAATTAACACATTCAATCACAAAATACTCCCTAATCATTGATATTATGCTTGACCTGTAAATGTGAGATATAAGAGAATCATATTTAATCCTATTATTATGGCAGCTATTAAAACACCTAAAACCCTAACAAAGCCTTTGTTTGCTAGAACGCCCATTAAATCTTTACGTTTAGCTATAATTAGCATTTGTATTATTGGGAATGGAAGTATAAAACTTAAAACTACTTGACTTAAAACTAGAGCAGTCATTGGATTTACGCCAATAGCAATTATTATTATCGCAGGCAGCATAGTTATTAGTTTTGTAACATTTTCTGGTATGCTTAAGTTTACAAAACCTCTCATAATAGTTTGGCCAGCCATTGTTCCAACGGCGGAGGATGATAAACCTGACGCAAGTAATGCTATTCCAAAAGCACCACTAGATAGCGAACCTAATAATGGTTGTAATGATTTATGAGCCTGTTCCATTGAATCTACAGCAACACCATTGCTGTAGAATACAGCAGCAGAAACTATAACCATTGCAGCATTTACTATAAAGGCAATATTCATAGCAATTGTGACATCAATCTTTTCCATTTTTAAATGTTTAAGTTTTCCTTCATCTGATAAATCAGTACATCTATGCTGAACTAAATGCGAATGTAGGTAAATTACATGAGGCATAACTGTTGCACCAAGCATTCCTACAGCAATAAATAAAGCTTCACTATTAGGCATTGATGGAATTATTGTGTGTATGCCTACTTGAGCCCAATCAGGTTTAGCTAGAAATAGTTCAACTGTGTATGCAATACAAATTACTGCAACAAGAACTGATATGATTATTTCAATAGTTTTTTGTCCATATTTTTCCATATAACAAATCAAAAATGTTAATATTCCTGTAATAAGTCCTGCATATACCATTGGTATATTAAATAATAGATACAATCCTAAGGTTGCTCCGAGAAATTCTGCTAAGTTGGTTGCCATGGCACCTATTTCTGCAACAATCCAAAACATCCAATTTACACTCCTAGGAAATACTTTTGCACACATTTCGGGAAGAGTATGGCCTGTTGCTATTCCGAGTTTTGCTGACATTGTTTGTAAAAAGATAGCCATCAAATTACTAAATAAAATTACCCAAATAAGTGAATAGTTAAATTTTGAGCCGCCGCTAATATTAGTAGCAAAATTACCTGGATCTATATATGCCACGCTTACAACGAAAGCTGGCCCTAAATATTTTGAGAGCTGCTTAAATTTACTTACTTTAGCACTTCTTCTTCTCACAGATATAAGATCAGTAACAGATAAGTCAGTGCCACTTAAACTTCTTTCGTTTTCCAAGAAAATACATCACCTTTCTAATTTTATTTTTTATATGTGATTAAATCTTTTTATCTTATATGTAGTTAAGATAGTTACTATTAATTAACTTTTTTAGCCTAGGCTAACTTTCTTTATAATATAAGTTATGCGGTTAGTTTATAAATGTTACAGAAAAGTAACTTTTTCACCATTCAAGCATATAATTCATTAAGCAGATAATGATGAAAAGTAGGTGAGAATGTGATTAAAGATGATTTTTACACTTTTAATGAATATATGAAAAAAGAAGATAGTACACTCACTGCATCAATGGAAGATTATCTAGAAATGATATATAGGTTATATTTAAAGAAAGGATATTTAAGAGTTCATGAACTCTCAAGTGCCCTTAATGTCCAGCCTCCATCAGCAACAAGGATGGTACAGAAATTAGCAGAATTAAAGCTTTTAAAATATGAAAAGTATGGCATTATAATACTTGAAGAAAAAGGAAGAGTCCTTGGAGAAACACTTCTTAATAGGCACAATATTATTGAAAGTTTTTTAAAAATGTTAGATGTTCCAGATTCTGAGATATTAGATGAAACAGAAAAAATTGAACACACAATAAGTAAACAAACAGCAAGATGTTTTCAAGATTTTGTGGAATTTATGAAGAGGAATCCCGATATAGTCAAGGCGTTTGAAAGTTATAAAAAATCTTTGAAATAAAATTGTTAAATATATTTTTCTAATTGTAAAAAAGCAGACCAAAAGTTAACGTTAGTAGCAATTTTGTATATATAACATAAATTACTCATTGAAAAAGATTTTGCAGAATGAACGTTAACTTTATTCAAATTTGGAGGTTCGTAAGATGAATAAAAACACTCCTCAAGTGACAGAACATGTGTTTAAACAAAGTGAGCAGAAATTATTTCTCACAATTGTTGGAGTATCGATTATTTTTATTGGTAAGTTTTTAGGGGCTCTATTTACAAACAGCCTTGCACTTTTTAGTGACAGCTGGCACTTATTAACAGATATAGCTTCGTTAATATTGAGTTTCTGGGGACTGAAGATTGGACTTAAAGCTGCGGATGATAGGTACACTTTTGGTTATTATAGATTTAGTATATTAACGGCGTTAATAAACAATATTTCATTAATTCTTATTTCTATATATATTTTTTATAAGGCTATAGTTAGATATTTTAATCCTATAGATGTGCAGCCAGAAGGCATGATTATTTTTTCAATTCTAGGACTCTTAGTAAATACTATAGTAGTATTAAATCTTCGAGATAATTCTAATAATATAAATGTAAAAAGTGTTTTCTTACATTTTCTGGGAGATGCGTTATCAGATATAGGAGTACTTATTGGTGGTATAGTAATTTACTTCACACATCTATCAGGAGTAGACACATTACTTAGTGCTATATTGGCTTGCTTAATTTTAAAAAATGCACTTAAAATGACTATTGAATGCACTAAAATACTCTTAGAGGCTGCACCTGAAGAGATTTCAATTGATGAAGTAAAAAAATCAATTAAAAACTTAGGTGGTATAATGGAAGTTACAGATGTGCATATTTGGAGTTTATCCAAAGAAATTTTGTCTATGACAGCACATGTTTCAATGCAGGAATGTACTATTGAAAATTGTGAACGGAAATTGCATGAAATACAACATTTGTTAAAAGATAAATTTAATATAGAACATTCTACAATACAATTTGAAAAGTGTACTTGTGGAAGTTGTTTTCATAGTAAGCCAGACCATAATTATTGTTGCAATATGTGTATAGATAAATGCAAGAAAGAGAAGAATGCTATAACTATACAAAGTACAAAGATATAAAATAATATTTTATATCTAAGAGAAGAAGGTATTTCAAGATTTTTATGGTTAGCTTGAAATATCTTTTTTATATTTAATTAATTTTATCATATATTAAATACCATGATTTTATCATATTATCTGTCTCTAAAACATTATATGGATGTAAGGTATAAGTTAAAAATTTCTTTAAAAAGGATAAGAAAAAGTGATATATTTAATTTGATATTATGAAAAAGGTGGAGTATTGTATGAAAAGTTTATGTGTTATAGGTAGTTTAAATATGGATTTAGTAACATCGGTTAAATATTTCCCAAAGCCTGGAGAAACTATTTTTGGAGAAAGTTTTAAGACTTTTCCAGGGGGAAAAGGGGCAAATCAAGCAGTAGCTTTAGGAAGACTTGGGGCAGAAGTACTTATGGTAGGGAAAGTTGGGAATGATATATATGGAACAAAGTATCTAGAGGTTCTAAGAAACAATAATGTAAAACAAGATGGAGTGCTTATTGAGGAGGGTATATCGTCAGGAGTTGCTATAATACAGGTAAGCAGTGAAGGTGAAAATAATATAGTTGTTGTATCAGGAGCTAATGATAAAGTTGACTGTAACTATATTGAGAGCAAATGGAGTTTGATTGAAGAAGCAGATATATTCTTATTTCAATTAGAAATCCCTGTGAATACAGTGATCAATACTATGAAAAAATTAAAGGAAAGGGGAAAAATTATTATTTTAGATCCAGCGCCTGCAGCAAAATTGCCTGATGAAATTTTTAAGTATATAGATTACATAACACCAAATGAAACTGAGATAGAAACATTGGTGGAGAAAAAGATAGATAATGATGAAGATTTAAGAGAAGCTGCGCAAGTGCTATTTGATAAAGGGGTAGAAGTGGTAATTGCAAAATTAGGAAGCAAGGGGGCATCCATAATAAAGGAAGATGAGTATTTAAACATACCAGGATTTAAGGTTGACACAGTCGATACAACAGCAGCAGGAGATTCTTTTAACGCAGGATTTGCCTTTGCACTAGCGGAGGGAAGATCTTTAGAAGAATGTGTAGAATTTGGAAATGCAGTTGGTGCAATTTCAACAACTGCATTAGGAGCTCAAGAGGCTATGCCAACTCTTGAAAAAGTTAATGAGTTTATTTCAAAGAGAGATTAGGTAACAAGATACACCCTATTTTGTTACCGTATTTTAAGAATAAATTGCTGATTGCGTCTTTAGCCTCATCTTCTTCCCAATGCATATTTTTGATGCGATTTATTCAGTTGAAATAGAAAGGTTTATTCTTGCAACTGCATAAATATTTCCTTGCAAGCCCCCTCCTTCTGTAGGCTTTTGCCCTGCCCAGCAGGCTTTATTATATGACATAATAGGTTGTTACATTAGCATTGCCAAAAAACATTACAGGAAGATTATTTTCTTTAATTTTATCTATCAAATATTCAGTATTTTGAATATTTACCACGTCTAACATTATAAGATCAACATTTTTTCTCCTTATCTTTAGAATAATAATATTAATCTAATTCCTAAAATAATAAAATTCTTAATATTTTTAGTATGTGTTTTAAAGTAATGTTTATTCTTCTGTATTGCTTTCAACATTTTTTGCTTATTGATTAGGAATTAAGTAAAGTTATTTTAATTAGAATCGATAAATAATAATAAATACTAATGTTTATCTAGGGTAAAATGTAGAAAAACTTATACATAAAGAAGAGGATATAGTATTATGAGTTCACGGGAATTTTATTATTATTAATATAAACAATTTTTAGGGATATTTAAGTTTTATAAATGTGAACAAGCTCTATATTTACGTTTTACCTTCTATGAACTTAAGATTTTAATTAAGGATATCCTTAGAGGAGTGGTGCTCATGCAAATTAATTTACTTTACAAGTATTTAAGGGGGATTTTTTATGAACAAAGGAAAATTAAAAGCTAAATTTTCAATTAAGGCAAAGCTCATTGGAATTATTATTCCAATGATGGCTATAGTAGTATCATTGCTTATTATTATTTCTTATAATAAGTCAAAAAGTATTATAACCAATTCAGCAAATGATTTACTAGAAACTTCAGGTAAAAAGCAAGTTGATCAAATTGAATCGTGGTTCAATGAAAATTTGGCATCATTACAGGCGATAAAAACTACATTAGAAAATGGAAATTTAAGTAATGAAAGTGTACAAAATTTATTGGATAAATATTATGGATATAATAATAACTATCCAGAGGGGTTCTATATAGCTGATCAAAGTGGAAACATGCTAAAAGCTAAAGAATCTAAAAAATCTGATAAAGATATACTTAATTCAATATGGTATAAAGAAGGTCTAACTCGTATTAATATGGGCTTTGGATCACCTTATAAGAATGAGCAGGGAAAGAACATTGTTAGTGCGTCAGGGATAATAAATGATAATTCTGGAAAAATTAAAGTGTTATCAGCAGATTTTTCTCTTGATAAAGTAACAGTGATAGTAAATTCTATGATTGAAATGGATAATGCAGAGGCGTTACTTGTAAATATTAGGGACAATACAATATTAGCACATAGGGATAATTCTCTAATTTCAACTAAGATTGATTCAAATACTAGCGATAAATTTCTTAGAGATGTTGCAATAAGACTTCAAAACAGAGATTATAGTTCAACAGAATTAGATAATAATATGGTAGTATTTAAAGAAATTCCTGGAACTGATATGGTTCTTATATCATATATTCCAACAAAATCTATCTTCGGAGAACTTTCACAGCTTCGAACTTTTATGATAGCAATTGCTATTATATCTATCATTATTTTAATTGCACTAATCGAAAGAGTAGTACAAATTGTAATTAAGCCAATCAAAAAACTTACTGAAACAATTGTAGCTATGACAAATGGTGATTTTACAGTTGATGTAGAAGTTAAAGGAAATGATGAGATTTCAATTATGCTTGGTAGTGTAAAAGAATTTATAGATGTAATGCGTAATATTATAAATAACATACACATTGTATCAAGCAAAATTGGGAATCAAGCTGAGGGAAGCACTAGGATTTCTAAGGAATTATATGATTCGTCTAAAGTTCAATCTGAATCTATGCAAAATTTAAATATAACAGTAGATCAGCTATCAAGTTCAGTAAATGAAATAGCAGAAAGCACAACAACATTAGCGAATGTTGTTAGCAACACTAGAGAAGATAGTATTAATGTAGACAAAAAGATGAGGGAGACAATAGATATATCAGAAAAAGGAAGAGAAGACATGGAAAAAGTAAATACAGCCATGGAAAATATAAGAAAATCAATAACTTCTCTTCAAGAGGCAATAAATAATGTTGGAAATTCTTCGATTGAGATAATTAATATTATAAGTGTTATAGGAAGTATAGCAGAACAAACTAATCTTTTATCTTTAAATGCATCGATAGAAGCTGCGAGAGCTGGAGAGGCAGGAAAAGGATTTGCTGTAGTTGCAAGTGAGATTGGGAAATTAGCTCAAACAAGCTCTGAATCAGTTAAAAGCATATCAGCTCATGTAAGTGCGATTAATAAACTTGTTTCGAATACTGTAAAACAATCAGAAGAGAGTGCAGGATATATTAATGAAAGTAGTTATTTGATTAGTGGAACTGTAGATACCTTTGATAGTATTTTTGATAGGATTAATGATACAAATAACTTAATACAAAATATGATTGAGAAAGTAGGGCATTTGGATGATGTCGCTACAACAGTAGCAGCTATATCAGAAGAGCAGGCAGCAAGTTCAGAGGAAATATTAGCAACTTCACAAGTCATGGTAGAGCAATCAAATAATATTACGCAAAACAGTGAACAAGTGGCTAATGATGCAGAAGAATTATCTAATACATCTGATGAACTTAGTAAGCAAATTCAAATGTTTAAAATATAGTGAGATTTAACATTTGAGATTTGTTTAAATCTACATTGTAAATACAAGGAGGATTGTATATATGAAGAAAAAAATAGCTGTGCTATTAACTATACTTATGATGTTTGCACTTATTTCGGGATGTGGTTCAAAGAGTACTTCATCTTCAAATAAGAAGGTTAAAATATTATTTTCGATTTCGAATGCCACTGATGCCTATCGAAGCTTACTGGTAGCAAATGCTAAAAGCTATGCTGATAGTGAAAATGTTGAGCTTACTGTAAAAGATGCAGCGGGATCAATAGAAGAACAAGTATCCCATATGAAAGAAGCTGTTTCTGGTGGCTATAATGTTGTAATTTGTACACCAGTAAACTCAGCTACAACACTTCAGCTAAAAAAAGAGGCAGGAGAGCTGCCAATAATATTTATGAATAGTGCGCCAAGTGAAGATTTATTGGAAAGAGATAAATATATATATGTATCATCAGATGAAATGGTAGCAGGTAAGATTCAAGCGGAGTATGTTGCAGATTATCTAAGTAACAAGAAAGATATTAAAGTAGTTTTATTTAGAGGAGAAAAGGGCCATTCTGCTACAATCGGACGTACGAAAGCAGTTAAAGAAACTTTTAAAGAAAAGGGGATAAATGCTGAGTATGTTTTTGAAGATACTGCAAATTGGAGTAGACAGGGAGCAAAAGAAATGTTTAATGTATTTCTAGCTACAAGTCAAAAATTCGATTGCGTAATTGCAAATAACGATGAAATGGCACTTGGAGTAATAGATTCTTTGAAAGAAAATAAAATAGATCCGTCTTCAGTGCCAGTACTTGGAATTGATGCTACGAGTGAAGCAACCAAAGCTATTGCTGATGGAAGCATGAGACTTACAGTTTATCAATCAGCAAAAGATCAAAGTAAGAGTGCAGTACAATCAGCTATCGAGTTAGGTTCAGGAGGTACTATAGCTAAAATTGAAAATGCAACTGAGGATGGTAAACATGTATGGGTACCATTTGAAAAAGTAGATAAGAGTAATGTAAGTAAGTATATGAGTTAGATAGTAAAATATAAAGTGAAATCTGAATATAATATAAGAATATAAGATGCCAACTAATTTACTTTTTGGTATAATACTTATGACTAAGTTGATAAAGGATGATATAAATGGCAATAGGTAGAAGTAAAGTGGTAGTAGTTGGTACTGGGGCAGTTGGAGCAGCAGTGGCATTTGATATAGTCATGAATAATGTTTGTGATGATCTAATATTAATCGATATTAATAAAGAAAAGTCATGGGCCGAAGCAACAGACTTGCAGCATTCCTTAGGGTATAGTGGAAGCAAGATGAGAGTGAAAAGTGGGGAATATGATGACTGTAAGGATGCTGATTTAGTTGTAATAGCGGCGGCATTACCTTATATTACAGGTCAAACAAGGTTGGACATGCTAGAAAAAGCAGCTGGAATAATGGATAGCATTGTACCAGCTGTAATGAAGAGTGGGTTTTCGGGAATTTTTGTTGTGATAACAAATCCTGTTGATGTCATGTCATATTATGTACATAAATTATCAGGACTTTCAGCTAATAAAGTTATTGGTACAGGGACAGCGCTAGATTCTGCACGTTTAAAATATCATTTAGCAGACGTGATGAGTGTAGACCCTCAAAGCGTTCATGCGCTATGTATGGGAGAACATGGAGATTCACAAATAATTCCATGGAGCCAAGTAACAGTTGGTGGTAAAAAGTTTCTAGATATAATTAATGATAACAAGGTAAGGCTTGAAGGATTTAATATAAAGTCTGTTACTGAAGATATTAAGAAAATTGCATATCGTATTGTAAATGCAAAAGGAGCTACTACATTCGGAATAGCAGCAACGACAGTTCAAATTATTAAGGCGGTATTACGTGATGAAAATAAAGTGATTCCTGTATCCGCTATGCTTAATGGTGAATATGGTGAAAAAGATATATACATGGGAGTACCAGCAGTTTTAAATAGCCAAGGAGTAAAAGAGCTGGTTGAGTATCATTTAGCTGATAATGAAATAGTGGAACTGAAAAAATCTATTGAAATTATTAAAGAATATAATGATAAGCTTAAATTATAAAAATATTAGTTAAAATAGAATGAGATTTACTGACCACAATTTTGTGGTCAGTAAATCTCATGTTTGTCTTTTAACAAATTAAAATATATAATTTAGAATTGGCATAAATTTAGTTTTTTATTCGGTTATGAGTGGGGTGACAGCGTGGAAATCGCAATAGCATTTATAGTTTGTTTTTTATTATTAATCTGTAGTTCTATTAAAGGGATTTTTGTAGGATATTCCCTAAGTATAGGTTTATTGATATTTATAATTTTAGCTTGCAAGAGGAAATTTAAATTAATGGATGTCTTAAGGATGGCTTATAATGGGGGAAAAAAGTCCTTTATTGTACTTCAAATATTTATACTAATCGGTGCAGTAACATCCACATGGATGGCGTCAGGAACAGTCCCAGCAATAGTTTATTACGGAATTAAGCTATTGGATCCAAACACATTTATAATATCTGTGTTTTTAATATGTTCTGCTGTATCATTTCTTTTAGGAACATCTTTTGGGACTGTAGGAACAGTTGGAGTAGCTTTTATGGTTATGGCAAGAGGGGGAGATGCTAACTTAAGTTTAGTTGCAGGTGCGATACTTTCAGGAGCATACTTTGGTGATAGATGTTCTCCTATGTCTTCAAGTGCTAATCTTGTTGCAAATATTACGGAAACAAATTTGTATACAAATATTAAAAATATGTTTAGAAGTTCTAGTATACCGTTAGTAATAGCAGTTTTTATATATTTAATTTTTTCGTTTATGTTTCCACTGAATGTTGTTCAGAGTAATATAAGTTCAGAGATTGTTAAAACATTTGATATAAGTATAATTACTCTAATACCGGCGTTGATAGTATTGGTCTTTTGTATATTTAGGATAAATGTAAAAGTGTCTATTGCTATTAGTATAATTGCAGCTTCTATTATAAGCATGGCTATTCAGCAGAATTCAGTAATTGATATAATAAGGTATATAATTATGGGATATGATTTAAAAACTGATTCGATTTTAAGTGAAATAATTAAAGGCGGAGGCATAGTCTCAATGCTTAAATCAGCTTATATAGTATTTGTATCTTCTGCTTTTACTGGTATATTTGAAGGTACAAAAATGTTGGAAAGTCTTGATAGTATTACTAACAAGTCAGATAGCAGGGCAGGAAGCTTTTTTACTACAATAATTGTGAGTATTATAACGTCAGCTTTTGGGTGCACTCAAACCTTAGCATTGATACTTACCCATATGTTAGTCAAAAAGAACTATGAAGAAAATGGAATAAATAAAGAAAGTTTAGCTTTAGATATAGAGAACTCAGCAATAGTTATAGCACCATTAATACCTTGGAATATTGCTTTATTAGTACCGTTGGCTACTTTAAATGCGGGAGAAAGTGCAATTCTGTATGCTTTTTACTTATACTTAATTCCATTAACAAGTGTACTGTATTTTAAAATGAGGAATTCTAAAAAACTTGCAATACAAGACTAATAAATATTTACATACTTTATTAAATTAAAATACCTGCACTTTTGGGTAAGTGCAGGTATTTTTTAGTGCTCTTGCAAGCTATCTAAAGATATTTCTCGTGACTTTTTAGGTTGATTATTGAAATGTATATTAGCAGTATTATTATTCTAATTGACAGGGCTGTGTATGAGTGATAGCATTAAAAATATATTAGTTATACAACTGACGGAAGTGGAATAAACCACATGAAGTATAACAAGAAGAAGCCGACCGTCTGGGCAAAAGTCCGGACAGTGGGCTTTTTTATTGTGAAAAGGAGTGTGCTAATGTAATGAAAGAAATTAAATTAAAGTATGGATGTAACCAGAATCAAAGTTCAGCAAGAATTTATACAGAGAATTGTGAATTACCTATAAAAATTCTAAGTGGAACACCAGGTTATATCAATTTGTTGGATGCATTTAATAGCTGGCAACTTGTAAAAGAATTAAAGGAAGCAACTGGGTTAGCATCTGCAGCATCTTTTAAACATGTAAGTCCAGCAGGAGCTGCTGTAGCAGTTCCATTGAATGAAACATTGAAAAAAATATATTTCGTGGAAGACTCAAACCTATCAGATATTGCTACAGCATATGTAAGAGCAAGAGGAGCAGACAGAATGTCATCCTATGGTGATTTTGTGGCACTATCAGATGAGTGCGATGAACAAACTGCAAAATTATTAGCGTTAGAAGTTTCAGATGGAATAATAGCACCAGCTTATTCCGAAGAAGCACTAAATATATTAAAAAATAAACGCAAAGGAAATTACTTGATAATACAAATAAATGAATCTTACAAACCTAAAGAAATAGAAAAAAGAGAGATTTACGGAATAACTTTTGAGCAAGAGCGCAATGATATAAAAATAACAGAAGCTATGTTAAATGATTTACGGACTAAAAATAAAATAATACCTAATAATGCAAAAAGAGATTTAATTGTATCTTTAATTATATTGAAATATACGCAATCCAATTCAGTATGTTACGTAAAAGATGGGCAAGCGATTGGAATTGGTGCAGGACAACAGTCAAGAATTCATTGTACAAGGTTAGCAGGAAATAAAGCTGATATATGGTTTTTAAGACAAAGTTCTAAGGTTATAAACCTTCCTTTTAAAAGAGAGATTAGAAGGGCAGATAGGGATAATGCTATAGATATTTATATTTCAGAAGATTATGCAGAGTTATTAGCTGATGGAGTATGGGAAAAATTTTTTATTGAAAAACCAAATCCATTCACTAGAAAGGAAAAGAAAGAGTGGATGGAAAAATTAAATGATGTATCATTGGGATCGGATGCATTTTTTCCTTTTGGTGATAACATTGAGCGTGCAAGGAAGAGTGGTGTTTCTTATATAGCTCAATCAGGTGGATCTATAAGAGATGATAATGTGATTGAAACTTGCGATAAATATAATATCGCTATGGCTTTTACAGGAATACGTCTTTTTTATCATTAGGATAAATTATTAATAAATATTTCGCGCAAAATAAAAACCATAGATGAGCCTATATTAAATAAACCCATCTATAGTCATTAAATAAAGTCACTAACAGTTCTACTAACACCAATATAGATAACTAGTATCTAATTATAATCATTTAACCATAATTAAACTGTTCACTACCCATAGTGATATTTTGTTTAATTATATAAGATACTACATGATCATATATAACCTTTTGATTATACATGATTATTTTATCACCTGATATAATCGTCGCTTAACCCTATAAGCAGGTATCAAATAATTAAAAAAGACTTTTATCCTGAACTAATAGGATCTTATCTTTGTTTAGATATAAACCTTTTGGCTCATAGGAAAACTTGATAACATATATTCTTTATAAGAATATATTAAATTTTAACTGTTAGCTTCTTTATGGTAGTATCTTAACCCAAATAGAATTAATGATACGATGAAAGTTATAGAAATATTTCATAGATTTTCACATTTTTATAGACTAAAAACAAGCTAAATTAATATAGTTTATTTACAAATTATACATTCTTTTGTCTATTGATAAATACTGATACTAGCACACTTACTATAAGTATAAATACTATAATGAGAATTGAAGCGCCTACAGGTATATGATACTTAAAGGAAATAGAAAGTTTTATACCAGTAAATACAAGTATTACACCTATTCCGTATTTAACATACTCAAAGGTGCTATGAAGTTTTTCTAAAAGAAAATATAAATTTCTAAGTCCTAGTATTGCAAGAATATTTGAAGAATACACAATAAATGGATTAGTTGTGATCGCGAAAATTGCAGGTATTGAATCTATAGCGAATAATAAGTCTGAACCCTCAATTAGAAAAAGTATTGCAAACAAAGGTGTTGCATGAAGAACTTTATTTATCCGAATAAAGAATTTTTCTTCATAGAGATCTTCCGTTACTGGGATTATTTTCTTTAGTAGTTTAATCAATTTACTATTTTCAAAAGACACATCATCTTCCTTATTAATCATAATTTTTATTCCACTTATAATTAAAAGTAATCCAAACACATAAAGAATCCATTTAAACCTATTTATTACGGCAATACCTAGTATAACAAATATGAATCGCAATATGATTGCACCAATAATTCCATAGGTTAAAATTCTTTTTTGATGTTTAGTTTCAATCCCAAAGCTTGAAAAAATCAATAAAAATAGAAATAAATTATCAACACTAAGGCTTAGTTCTATGATATATCCTCCAAGAAACTCTAGTGCACTTTCTGATCCCATGTAATACCATACACCTAAATTAACTATAAAGGCTATTAGTGTTATTAATAAAAATTTAATTAAATGCTTTTTAGCAGTCATTCTCATAACCTCCTTTGATGAAAAAATACGTCTATATTAAATCATATTTCAAATAGTATTTAAATATTGTTTCCTAATATTAAATTTTTACTATTTAAAGTACATAATTTATAAAAAATTCTTATTGAGGTTTTGTATTAAATAACTAGAGTGAGTCATTGTTGTTGTTGTTAAATTTTGAAATTTTGGATATGTTATTGTCTTAAAAGCATAGAATGAATAAAATATTGTTAAAACTGTTACACTAACTTTATAAATAAGATAATTATTTTTAAAATAGCAGGATAAAGTTACAACGTTGAAGAATTTTACAGAGAAGTAATAAAAAAAGCGTCAATAATAATATGCATGAAGATATGATGGTATGAGAATTATTCCAATTAATTAAAAAAAATCTAAATTTTTCTTTTAATTATATAGATTAACTAATATAATATTATTTTGTAAGTAAGGATTGAAATAAAATACTTATAGATGATACAGGGGGGGAAATAAATGCTTACTAAATTTTTAGATGTTTTACTAGGAGAACCTTTAGCAAACGAGCAAGGAAGTCATGAAAAGTATAATATTCCATTTGGCCTAGCCATTATGGCGAGTGATGCAATATCATCTGTAGCTTACGCTGCCCAAGAAATACTTTTTGTTTTAATAGTTTTAGGTGTAGCGGCATATCAATGGTTGACCTGGACTTCATTTATGATTATAGGATTATTAATAATATTAACAATTTCATATATTCAAATCATTAGAGCTTATCCCCAAGGTGGAGGAGCATATAAGGTTGCGAAGGAAAACATAGGTACTAAGGCAGGACTAGCTGCTGGAGCAGGTCTTATAATCAGCTACATACTTACAGTTGCAGTTAGTGCTAGTGCTGGAGCAGATGCAATTATTTCAGCATTTAGCGGTTTGGCTCAATATAAAGTTGCATTTGTTTTAACCATAATTGTAATTTTAACCATTTTAAATTTAAGAGGTATAAGTGAATCTTCAAGAATTTTCGCTATACCAACATACATCTTTATATTCAGTATGATTTTTATGATTGTTTATGGCTTAATTAAGTATTTCATACTTGGTATACATCCGGAACCAATGTACTCTGTGCCATCAGTAGCTACGGAAGATTTATCAATATTTCTTATTTTAAGAGCTTTTTCTTCAGGATGTTCTGCGTTGACTGGGGTAGAAGCGGTAAGTAACTCAGTTCCAAATTTTAAGGAACCAAGTCAAAGAAATGCAAAAACAGTTATGATATTGTTAGCAGGGCTAATATTTTTCGTTTTTGGAGGAACTTCAGTACTTGCCATTTTTTACACAGCTATACCAATTCCTAATGGTCCTACAGTTGTTTCACAAATAGCTAGTGCTATATTCGGGAATGGATTTATGTATTATGTAATACAATTTAGTACGGCTGTAATTCTTCTAATGGCATGTAATACCGCATATACAGGATTTCCTATGCTTATGTATATAGTTGGAAAGGATGGTTTTGTACCTAGACAATTTACTGTTAGAGGGAAGAGATTAAGTTTTTCATTTGGAATTATTGCATTATCGTTTATAGCGTGCCTTTTGGTTATAATATTTAAGGCAGATACACATAGATTGATTCCATTATACGCAATTGGTGTATTTATATCCTTTAATTTAGGTCAATATGGTATGGTAAATCATTGGAGGAAAGAAAAAGATAAAGGTTGGTTAAAACGTGCTTTTATTAATGGATTTGGTGCTCTTGTTACTTTAATGACAACAATAATAATTTTGGTTGAGAAGTTTAGCGAAGGAGCATTCATTGTAGTAATATTAATTCCAATTATAATGTTAATTCAGCTAAGAATAAAAAAACATTACGATAAAGTTGCATCAGGTTTAAGTATTAGTCAATTGAATTTAAAGAAAGTAGATTTAAGAATAAAATATACTCATATTGTAATAGTTCCGATTGCCAGTTTAAATAGAGCTACAATAGGTGCGCTTCAATATGCGCAAAGTGTAAGCGATAATGTTATTGCTCTTAACATTTCGCCAGATAAGGAATCAATGGAAAAGTTGAAAGCTAGATGGAGTGAATTAAATACAGATATACTTTTAGTAGCAAAATATTCTCCATTTAGAGCAGTAGTTACACCTCTATTGAAAAATATAGAGTTGATAGCGAATTCAGCCGCTAAAGGTGAAAAAATAACAGTTATAGTTCCGCAATTTGTGACACATGAGCGTTTTGGTGAAGTTTTACATAACCATACGAGTTTTTTTATTAGAGAAACATTATTGAAAAATAATAATATAATAGTATCTACTTACCCTTATCATTTAGGAGATGATGAAAAGGAGAATTAAGATAGTAATTTGTTGAAAAAGTATATGAAAAATTAACGTGCTATGTCACCTTAACTAGGTAATAGCACGTTTTATTATATCTGTTTTTAATTTCATTTATTTGCCTTGTATTAAAATTAATTATATTAACTTTGCATTTATTATAGGATAATTATTGTAAATATAATGAAGAAAGCAGAAAAACCTCGTAAAATACAAAAAAATAAATAATAATAGCAATTGTATTCGTATTCATGAGGATATTTGTAGGTTTTTTTAGAATTTTAATGAAATTTATGATATTGCGTTTAAAGGCACTCGTGCTATACAATATTTTTCGAATGATTATATAGGGGGAGAATAAATGCTTACAAAATTTTTAGATGTTTTACTAGGAGAACCTTTAGCCAATGAGCAAGGATGTCATGAAAAGTATAATATTCCTTTTGGGTTGGCAATTATGGCTAGTGATGCAATTTCATCTGTTGCATATGCTGCACAAGAAATTCTTTTTGTTTTAATTGTTTTAGGGGTGGCAGCATATCAGTGGTTAACCTGGACTTCATTTTTGATAATAGGATTGTTAATTATATTAACAATTTCTTATATACAGATTATTAGAGCATATCCTCAAGGTGGAGGAGCTTATAAGGTAGCTAAAGAAAATATTGGAACCAAAGCAGGACTTGCTGCCGGTGCAGGACTTATTATTAGTTACATACTTACAGTTGCAGTTAGTGCTAGTGCCGGTGCAGACGCAATTATTTCAGCATTTAGTGATTTAGCACCATATAAAGTTTTATTTGTTTTAATTATAATTACCGTTCTAACTATATTAAATTTAAGAGGTATAAGTGAATCATCCAAAATATTTGCGATACCTACATATATTTTTATTTTTAGTATGATTTTTATGATCGCTTATGGCTTGTTTAAGTATTTTATACTAAATATTCATCCAGAGCCTATGTACACTATTCCAACACAGGCTACAGAGAATTTATCAATATTTCTTATTTTGAGAGCCTTTTCTTCAGGATGTTCTGCATTAACTGGAGTTGAAGCGGTAAGTAATTCTGTTCCTAATTTTAAGGAGCCAAGTCAAAGAAGCGCTAAGATAGTTATGATATTACTAGCAGCTTTAATATTCTTTATATTTGGAGGTACTTCAATACTTGCTATTTTCTATACGGCTGTGCCAATTAATAATGGTCCTACAGTTATTTCACAAATAGCTAGTGCAATCTTTGGTAACGGGTTTATGTATTATGTAATACAATTTAGTACTGCTGTAATTTTACTTATGGCATGTAATACAGCATATACAGGATTTCCAATGCTCATGTACATAGTTGGTAAGGACGGTTTTGCTCCTAGACAATTTACTTTAAGAGGTAAAAGGCTTAGTTTTTCTTTTGGAATAGTTGCTTTATCATTAATAGCTTGCCTTTTAGTAATTGCATTTAAGGCAGATACACATAGATTAATTCCATTATACGCAGTTGGTGTATTTATATCTTTCAATTTAGGTCAATTTGGTATGGTAAATCATTGGAGAAAAGAGCGAGATAAAGGCTGGGTGAAACGTGCTATTATTAACGGATTTGGCGGCCTTGTTACATCAATTACAACAATAATCATACTAGTTGAAAAATTTAGTGAAGGTGCATTTGTAGTTGCAATTTTAATCCCGATTATAATTTTAGCTCAGTTAAGAATTAAAAAGCACTATGATAAAGTTGCTTCATGTTTAAGTATTAGCCAGATAGATTTAAAGAAAGTGAATTTAAGAAGGAAATACACTCATATTGTAGTAGTTCCAATTGCCAGCTTAAACAGGGCAACTATAGGAGCTCTTGAATATGCTCAAAGTATAAGTGAAAATGTTATTGCACTTAATATATCAACTGACAAAGAAGCAATGGAAAAGTTAAAACAAAGATGGAGTGAATTAGATACTGATATACTACTTGTTACGAGATATTCTCCATTTAGGGCAGTGGTTACACCGCTTCTAAAAAATATAGAACTAATTGCAAATTCAGCAGCTAAGAATGAAAAGATAACGGTAATAGTACCTCAATTTGTTACTAATGAACGTTTTGGAGAGGTCTTACATAATCATACAAGTTTCTTTATTAGAGAAACACTATTAAAAAATGACAATATAATCGTATCAACATTCCCTTATCATTTAGTAGATGAATGTGCATGTACTGAATAGAATTGAATTTATAATTTGCATATAGAATCCAAGGGAAAAGAGATACATGTTTATTCATCGGGACTTTGAAAACATCGCTGAAAGTATTAAAGGAGAGTTGTATCCAATTTGGCTTGCTTCAACCATTAGGTTAGACAAGCTAAATCGGAACAACTCTCCTTTAATAATGAAGTTAACTTATTTGCTAACATTAAATGACTACAGTATATAGGATTCTAATATATTAGAAAAGAAAGCAGGAATATTAAGAATAACCTGTCATATACTATGCCTTATATATAAAAAAGGCTGAGTACATATAAAGAAATCAGCAAATTAGGATATATGAAATGTTAGTTTTTGTATGATTATGCAAGACAACTACTGCTAGCGTGTCAGTATGTGTAATAAGTAGTAAAGGGGAGTATTATGGTTAAATATACATATAATATCATAAAATCAGTAAAAAAGTAAAAAATATGAGTATAGTATAGATGTTAAGATAAAACACGTCGCTGAAACACATAAACGAAAACAGCTTAAAACTGAAAGAACTTATTGAAATGGGTTCGAAAAGTTTTTTGAAAAAGTTGTTGACAAGCTTTGGACGCGATGATATACTGAGTAAGCTGTCAGAAACGACAGAAGCTTATAAGCCTTGAAACAAGAGGCTTAAGGAAGAAAATTGGTCTTTGAAAATTGAACAGAATAACATAAATACATTTAAGTAAACCAGCAATTCTTTATTTGAGTAAGCTGAGATTAAACTTTTTATTGAGAGTTTGATCCTGGCTCAGGACGAACGCTGGCGGCGTGCTTAACACATGCAAGTCGAGCGATGAAGTCTCTTCGGGGACGGATTAGCGGCGGACGGGTGAGTAACACGTGGGTAACCTGCCTCATAGAGGGGAATAGCCTTCCGAAAGGAAGATTAATACCGCATAAGATTGTAGTTTCGCATGAAGCAGCAATTAAAGGAGTAATCCGCTATGAGATGGACCCGCGTCGCATTAGCTAGTTGGTGAGGTAACGGCTCACCAAGGCGACGATGCGTAGCCGACCTGAGAGGGTGATCGGCCACATTGGGACTGA
>NZ_MZGT01000007.1 GCF_002029255.1 Clostridium chromiireducens | reverse complement strand
AAATTCTTCATTATTATATACTAAAAATCCTCTAATGTTGTAGAGATTATACGGCATTAGAGGATTTTGTTTATGTATTTTTTGAAAAAGTTGTCTTTAATGTGGGGTTGTTTAAAGAACATGTTGCTTTATAATAGAAAATTATTTTGATAAAAGTATTTATATATTGTTATGTAAACCGTATATACTATATGAGACATAAATTTTTGGAAAGAACAAATTAGATGAGAACATTGTAAAATGCACACATTAGAAAGAGCAGCTATGCGCTTATAAAAAAAGTAGCAATGCTACAATAATGGAACTTTTCTGCATACAAGAACATTTTGTGGATTAACTTGTTAGCATATAAATATTAAGGGGGATGATGAAGATGAGAGAAAGAAAATACATTAAATTTAGAGTAGATATGTATGATGATACTAAGTTTAAAATTATAGATACAAAGCCTGAGAGAGACCTTCTTCATTATATTTGGAGTAGGGTGGTTATTTTAGCTGGAAAAGTTAATTTAGAAGGGGAATTATATCTTTCTAAAACTATTCCTTACTCGCTAGAAACCTTAGCAATAGAGTTCAATAGAGATATTAATCAAGTTAAGTTAGCTTTTAATATATTAATGGAATTGGAGATGCTTGAATTTATTGAAGGAAAAATTTATAAAGTGAAAAATTTTGCAAAGCATCAAAATATTAAGGTTAAGGAAAAGGATAAAATTATAAATCAAGAAAGTAGCTCGAAAAGTAATGAAACTCAAATAAAAGAAGATTTTAAAGGGGAAACTAAAGATATTAGTAGAAACATTGTAGATGAAGAATCGAAAGGAAAAATATTAAATGAACTAATAATTACAAATAATCATGAAGCAGTAGAAAAGAAAGATGAAATTACTGAAGATTTAAAGGTTACTAATATGGAGATATGTAAAACAGAAGATAATCTGAGTTTTAACAAGGATAAGAATAGATCGGAAAATAGTAAGCCTATGATTTTAGAAGTTAATAGAATTAATTGTGTAAAGAAAAAGAAGAAAAAAGACAGCTCGTCTGATATTGTTGAATTGTTTGAAGAAAAAGATGATAACTTTATATCAAATTTTAGTGAAGGAGAATATAAATTAAATCCAGGTGAATGCGTTCTCACAAGTTTCGCTTTTGATTGATGTAAGGTAGACGTCTTTAAATATGGTAATAAGGCATTGAGCCGTTCAGTTTTTAAATTATAGATGCAAGTTAAATTACAAGGCTAATTACTTATCTGACTTGCTATAGCATGAATTTATTGACTTAACTAAGGTATTAATGTAATATAACAAGGATAAGTATGTTATAATTGGGAGTGATAACATGAAAAATATTATAACAAAAGTAATCCCAAATGGTATTGCTGAAGAAGTCGGCATTGAAGTAGATGATGTTCTACTATCTATTAATGATAAGAAAGTAAATGATATTATAGATTACAAATTTTTATCAGCAGATGAAGAAATCATTTTAGAGGTAGAAAAAAGTAATGGTGAAGTATGGGAAATTGAAGTTGAAAAAGAATATGGTGAGGATTTAGGCATAGAATTTGGCGGCGGTATAATGGATAAAGCAAAATCATGCAGCAATAAATGTATATTTTGTTTTATTGATCAGCTTCCAAAGGGAATGAGAGAAACACTGTATTTTAAGGATGATGATTCAAGATTATCGTTTCTTCAAGGGAATTTTGTTACATTAACTAATATGAAGGATGAAGATATTGATAGAATAATACAATATCACATAAGTCCTATTAATGTATCTGTCCATACAACAAATCCAGAGCTAAGAGTTCAAATGCTTAACAACAGGTTTGCAGGTAATGTTTTTGAAAGAATGAAAAAACTTGCAGCTGCAGGCATTACAATGAATGCACAAATAGTTTCAGTTCCAGGAATAAATAATGGAGATGAACTTAAAAGGACTATTACAGATTTATATACATTATATCCAAGTGTTTCAGATTTGGCGGTAGTACCAATAGGTATAACTAAGTTTAGGGATAATCTTAAACATGTTAATACTTATACAAAAGAAGAATCAGCAAAAGAAATTGAAAGTGTTAAGAAACTTCAAGAAAAATATGTTAAAGAGACAGGGAAGCCCTTCGTCAGATTATCTGATGAGTTTTATTTAGTTGCAGAAAAAGAAATCCCAGATCAAGAGTTTTATGATGACTATCATCAAATAGAAGACGGTATAGGGATGGTTAGATGCTTTAGAGACGCAATAGATAATACTTTAGATGATTTAGATGCAAGTATGAAGGGAAGCTTTTCTATTGTTACAGGAGAGCTGGCGTATAATGAGCTATTAGAAGCTAGTAATAAAATTAAGAACAAAAATCCTAATATACAGCTTGATGTACATAAAATAATAAATAATTTTTTTGGAGAAACAATTACTATAGCAGGACTTTTAACTGGAACTGATATAATAAATCAAATGAAGGGAATAATAAATACTAAGTATTTAATTATGTCCAACAATATGTTTAGAAAAGGGTATGAACTAGCAGATTCGTCAGAACAAATAATGTTAGATGATACTAAGATTAAAGATATTGAATCAGCTTTAGATGTTAAGGTAATAGTAGTTGATTATACAGGAGAAGATCTAATCGAAAAACTTAATAAGGCATATGAAATAAAATAGACTAGCATGCTGACTCGTCATTTTTTGAATGTGCATAAATACAAGGAGGAATTTTAATGGGTAAACCGATAGTTGCCATAGTTGGAAGACCAAATGTTGGGAAGTCAACGTTATTTAATAAATTAGCAGGGAAAAGAATTTCAATAGTTCAAGATACACCAGGAGTTACAAGGGATAGGGTGTATGCAGAGGCTGAATGGTTAAGTTATAATTTTACTATGATAGATACAGGTGGTATTGAACCAGAAAATAATGATATCATAATAAAACAAATGAGAAGACAAGCGAATATTGCAATTGAAACAGCAGATGTAATAATTTTTATAGTTGACGGTAAGGAAGGATTAACTGCCGCAGACAGTGAAGTTGCTACTATGCTTAGAAAGAGTAAGAAACCAGTAGTTTTAGTTGTTAATAAAGTCGATAATTTAAAAGATGAAAACAATGCATATGAATTTTATAATTTAGGAATAGGTGATCCTGTAACAATATCGGCAGGTCAAGGACTAGGTCTTGGTGATATGCTTGATGAAGTAGTTAAATATTTTGATAAATCAGTTTACGATGCTGATGAGGATGAATATATCAGAATAGCTATGATTGGTAAACCTAATGTAGGAAAGTCTTCTTTAATTAATAAATTGCTTGGAGAAGAAAGAGTAATAGTTTCTGATATTCCAGGAACTACAAGAGATTCAATAGATAGTCATTTGGAAACGGCAGAAGGTAAATTTATCTTAGTTGATACTGCTGGACTTAGAAGAAAGAGTAAAGTAAAAGAAGAAATTGAAAGATATAGTGTTATAAGAACTTATACTGCTATTGAAAGAGCGGATGTATGCATACTTATGATTGATGCAACAGAAGGTATTACAGAGCAAGATGAAAAAATAATAGGTTATGCTCATGAATTGAGAAAAGCTATTATGGTTATCGTTAATAAATGGGATTTGGTTGAAAAGGACGGTAAAACATTAGATAAGTTTAAAAAAGAATTACAAGGAAACCTAAAATTCTTAAGTTATGCTGAATATCTATTTATATCAGCCCTAACAGGTCAAAGAACTCATAAGGTACTTCAAGTTGCTAAGTACTGCTATGATAACTACAATAAGAGAATTTCAACAGGAATATTAAATGATGTTATAAGTAAAGCTGTTCTTATGAAGGAACCACCAGTTGTTGGAATTAAGAGAATGAAAATTTATTATGCGACTCAAGTTGCGACTAAGCCGCCTAAGTTTGTTTTCTTCGTAAATGATGAAAGTGCAAGACATTTCTCATATGAAAGATATTTGGAAAATCAATTAAGAGATAGTTTTGATTTTAAAGGAACTGGTATCCAGATTGAATATAGACAAAGAAAGGAATAATTATGAGTAAGATTACTTTTTTAGGAGGAGGAAGCTTTGGAAGTGCCTTAGCTGTTTTACTTGCAGAAAAAAATCATATTGTTAGTATTTACGATAGGGACGAAAATGTTGTTAATGAAATAAATCTTAAAAGAACAAATGAAAAGTATATGAAAGATTTAAGATTTCCTAAAGGGGTAACTGCATTTAATAGTATTGAGGAAGCAATAGATGGTACTGATTATATAGTATTAGCGGTACCATCACATGTTATTAGAAAAATGTGTATAGCACTTAAAGGGAGAATACCTGCGAGTATCCCTATAATATCAATTGCAAAAGGAATTGAGGAAGATAGCGATAAGAGACTTTCTGTTGTAATTGAAGAGGAGTTAGAAAATCCAGTTGTAATCTTATCAGGACCAAGCCATGCAGAGGAAGTTGTTATGAAGTTGCCGACAACCATTGTGAGTACATCTAAAGATATGCACTTTGCTGCTACAGTTCAAGACTTATTTATGACTCCGTACTTTAGAGTATATACTAATGATGACATTATTGGAGTTGAGGTTGGCGGTGCTGTTAAAAATGTCATTGCATTAGCGGCAGGAGTTATTGATGGACTTGGTTATGGAGATAATACAAAAGCTGCACTTCTAACTAGAGGTATGAAGGAAATTTCTAGAGTGGGAATAGCCCTCGGAGGAAGAGCAGAAACCTTTTATGGGTTAACTGGTATGGGGGATTTAATAGTAACGTGTACATCTATGCATTCAAGGAATAGAAGAGCTGGATTATTAATAGGAAAAGGAATGTCCCTTGAAGAAGCATTGAAAGAAATAGGCATGGTAGTTGAAGGGGTAAAAGCATGTAGGGCTTTTTATCAACTAAAAGAAAAGATTGGTATATCAATGCCGATAACAGACGGACTCTATAAGGGACTGTTTGAAAGCAAAAATGCTAAATCCATAGTAGATGAGCTTATGAATAGAGATAAAAAAAGTGAATTGTTTTAATATCTGCATTTAAGTGGGTGGTTAATTGAATCACAAAAGAAAATGAGTAGTGTATAGAAAAAACATAAAAATCATATTGTATAATAAAGATAGATTATTTTAAAAGAGATAGTCTATCTTTTTTTATTCTAAGAGAGTTTTTAATATAGCAGTGCGTTATTATGTATATAATAGATGGTTGTTTATGATGGTAGACAAAGCAGTAGAATTTAAAATTTGGTTTAGGATAATGAAGGGTGAAGTATACCATAAGTAACAGCATATCGCATTCTCCAAAATGGTATGAAAGAATAAGCCACGAATACAGCAATAGAAGCTATAAAAATGTGGTATAGTAATGAAATGATTACTTAAACTTGATAAAATAATAAAGTCAATAAGAATTGTAAAGAAAATAGATAGTGATCATATATATGATTAGGAAAGGATCTAGATAAGTTTTTTGTTGTTGAGAGAAAGAATAATATAAATATGAGTATTTTAATACCTTATAATGGTGATATGAGTGCTAATTTCCGTATTATATATATAAATAAAAAGTTCTTGGTTGTAGTGTAGCTACTTTGAGGGAGTTTTAAAAAATCTTGATTGAAGTATAGCTACTTTGGGGGAGTTTGCAAAAAAATCTTGATTGTAGTATAGCTATTTTGGGGAGTTTGCAAAAAAGTTCTTAATTGCAGCATAGCTGCTTTTTTTAAAAGTTTTTGATTGTAGCATAGCTACTTTGGGGAGTTTTCAAAAAAAGTTCTTAATTGCAGCATAGCTGCTTTTTTTTATATGGGTATATTTTAAAATTAGGATGAATATATATATATTGGTAAAAAGAATATAGGAGGGAACTACGTGGATAATTTTAACATATACAAAGATATAGCAGAAAGAACTCAAGGGGACATATACGTGGGTGTTGTAGGGCCGGTAAGAACAGGAAAATCTACATTCATAAAAAAGTTTATGGATCTCATGGTAATACCTAAAATTGATAATACTTATAAGAAGGAAAGAGCAAAAGATGAATTACCACAAAGTGGGTCGGGAAAAAATATTCATACAACAGAACCTAAGTTTGTACCAAATGAAGCAGTTGAAATAAATTTAGGAGATGAAATAAAATTCAAGGTAAGAATGGTTGATTGTGTAGGATATATAGTAAAAGGAGCTCTAGGATACTTAGATGGAGAAGAAAGTAAAATGGTTCATACACCATGGTATGATTATGAAATACCTTTTGAGGATGCTGCTGAAATTGGAACGAGAAAGGTTATAAAGGATCATTCAACAATCGGTCTTGTAATAACAACAGATGGAAGTATAACAGGGATAGACAGGAATGATTATGTAGATGCTGAAGAAAGGGTCATATCCGAATTACAAACTTTAAATAAGCCATTTATTGTTGTTCTTAATACAAGTAAGCCTAATTCTCAAGAAGCAAAAACATTAAGAAAAGAATTAGAAGATAAATATAATGTAACAGTACAAGTGATGGATGTTTCCAATATGGGAGAACAAGATATAGAAGATATATTTAAACATGTACTTAAAGAATTCCCAATAAAAGAAGTCAATATTGACATGCCTGAATGGCTTGAAAAATTAGAGGGCAGCCATTGGCTGAAAAAAGATTTCTTCAACATAATTATGAACATGAGTCAAGATGTCTCTAAGGTTAGGGATATAAAATATTGTTTAAATAATCTTGAAGATGAACAATTTATGGGGAATGCCTCAATAAAAGAAGTAGATTTAGGTAGCGGAACAGCACAAATATTAATGAAACCAAAGGATGGAATTTTTTATAAAGTTCTTAGTGAAATATGCGACTTAGAAGTTGGTTCTGAAAGTGATTTGCTAGGAATAATAAAAGATTTAACCCATGCAAAATGCGAATATGATAAAGTAAAAGATGCTTTAGAAGAGGTAAGAGAAAGTGGGTATGGATTAGTAGCTCCACAACTTGCTGAGATGAAATTTGAAGAACCTGAAATTGTTAAACAAGGTAATAAATATGGAGTGAAATTAAAAGCTAGTGCTCCAAGCTTACATTTTATAAAATGTGATATCAAGACTGAAATAAGCCCTATAATGGGGTCTGAAAAAGAATCAGAGGAACTTGTAAAGGGACTATTAGAGCAGTTTGAGACAGATCCAACTCTTCTTTGGCAAAGTAATATGTTTGGAAAATCTTTAGAAGTATTAGTAAGAGAAGGGCTACAAAATAAATTATATAAAATGCCAGAAGATGTCCAAGTTAAGATTCAAAAAACATTACAAAAAATAATTAATGAAGGTAATGGTGGATTGATCTGCATAATACTTTAAACTAGTTAAGTATAAAATATTATATTTTAATAAAGTGTTGATTATATATTGTAAATAGGCAGTTTGGAATGTAATTACTACATATTTCCGTGTATTATATATTGTAATCAACACTTTCTTTATATCAGATTTTTCATTATATATGTGGAAAAATACATAGCATTGGGATATAATAAAAGAAAGGATATAAATGAGGGGTATTATGAAGAGAGAGTATAGGGCTTATAAGAAAGTTGGAAAACTAAAAGTTTTTATAAGTGAGCTCTTAGAGCTTGATTTGCCAAGGATTGTTTATGCCTCTCCGGGTGTTATAAACCATATAAAAAAAAGACATGGTAGACAATTCACCAAAAAAATGAAGGATAATATATTAGATATAATAGAGAAAGTAATAAAAGAACCTGAGTATGTTGGTCTAGATAATAGGAGAGGAACTGGCGGCTCTCTCGAATTAGTAAAAAAGATTGACAACATTATATTACTTTTGGGATTGGAAGTTGATTTAGAGGATCAATATATATATGTTGCAACAATGTACCCTATAACCCTATCAAAAATGAATGCGCGAATTTATAGGGGAAGATTAATAAAAGTTGAGGAAACAGTATTAAAAGAAAAAGTATTATGAAATAGAGTTAGAAATTTTATTTTTTGAGGTGAGAAAAGGCTCCTCATACGCTAATATTTAGTAAACAGAGATGCAGGATACGCCGACCTGCCAAAAAATAATTTGTTTTATCTATCACCTTATAATTAGAGTAAGGTGATTTTTTTGTGCACGAAAGTAGCACTTAAAGTAAGCAATGAACAACCGAAAGAGAATACATATATGTTCCGCAGTCTGTGAAAAATTTCGCTGGGTATGTCTAAATGGGAGGTTGTACCCATTTATGCTTGCTCCAAAATTTATTATGGACAAGCGTAAACGGAACAACCTCCCATTAAGACATAACAGTAGCTCATTTTTCAATGCCTGACTCCACATATATGTATTCTCTTTCTTTGTTTTGCTATTACTTTAAGTATTTCAAGCATACATAATATAGAAAGGATGGTATAACATTTATTTAAGAAATGTCTACAGTTATATGATCTAATGCAATGCTTAGATAAAAAATACTCTTAATTTATGACATATTCCATATATTTATAATATAGGCTGATTTTGAGTTTCATATATAATTGTAAAATACTTTAAATTAAGAGCTGTAAGTGTAATACTTGATTAAAGGTATTTCTAATCGAAGAAATATAAAAATACTTGCCTAAATATAGTCTTACTTCAAGTTTTCTGCTAAACAAAGAAAGTGAATATATGTTTTTGCGAAGCGTTCATTAGAAGATTTTGCTGGCTATGATTCTTAGAATATAAGTTGTTCCAAATGTGCTTGTTCAAGGCTTAGTCCTTGAAGCAAGCACTTTGGGCACAACTTATATTCTTAGAATCATCCAGCAAAATCTTCAAGGAACCGGAGTAAACACATATATTCACTTTCGGTTATTTAGCACTGAACTTAAATTAACCTCTTACTGCAAGTATTTTTACATTTCGGGTATTGCACAATATTCTACTTTGATAAATGTTAACAATTTGTGAACAAATCATTGACATGAGATACTATATTTATTATGATTATTTTATTGGATTTGGGAACTTTATAATATTAAAAGGAGGTGTAGCATTGATAAAGAGCATGACTAGCTTTGGAAGAGCACAAAGTGATGAAGGAAAAGAACTCTCTTTTTCTATAGAAATGAAAAGTGTAAATCATAGATATTTAGATATAAATATTAGAATGCCAAGAACAATGCTTGCTTTAGAAGAAAAGATACGTAGTATAATTAGTAAAAAGCTAAGCAGAGGAAAAGTTGATGTTTTTATTAATTATAAAAATTATGGAAATACAGTAGGGAAAGTTAAGGTTAATATGAAGTTGGCTAAGGACTACTATGAATCATTTAAGCAAATTCAGAAGGAATTAAATGTTATAGATGATATATCAGTAACTAAAATAGCAAGATTACCTGATGTGATTACACTGGATGAACCAGAGGAAAATTTAGACGATATTTTTGAAGAAGTTTCTTCTTTGATAAAATCATCTCTTAATTTGATGGAAGAAATGAGAATTGTAGAGGGAGAAAAGTTAAAATCAGATATTCTTCTAAAAGTTAACGCCATAGAACGTTATGTTATAGAAATTGAGAAATTATCAGATGCTATTCCAAAGAGTTATAAAAAGAAACTTGAAGAGAGATTAAGTGAACTATTATCAGGTGTAGATATCGATGAGAGTAGAATAGCTCAAGAGGTGGCAATTCTTTCGGATAAGGCAGCTGTAGATGAAGAAATAACTAGACTTAGAAGTCATTTGAGTCAAATGACGAATACTTTAGAATTAGATGAACCTGTGGGAAGAAAGTTGGATTTTATTATTCAAGAAATGAACAGAGAAGCTAATACTATTGCCTCTAAATCTACAGATATAAATATAACTAATAAAGTTATAGATGTAAAAAACACAATAGAAAAGATCAGGGAACAAGTTCAAAATATTGAATAATTAGGAGGGAAAAAATGGGAATAAAATTAATAAACATAGGTTTTGGGAACATAGTTTCTGCAAACAGATTAGTCGCAATAGTTAGTCCTGAATCAGCACCTATTAAAAGAATTATTCAAGAAGCAAGAGATAGAGGAATGCTAATAGATGCAACTTATGGAAGAAGAACTAGAGCTGTAATAATAACAGACAGTGATCATGTTATTTTGTCAGCAGTTCAACCAGAGACAGTTGCACATAGATTATCAACAAAAGACGATGTGGCAGCAGTTGATGAGGATGATGAATAATGAATAAAAAAGGGAGAGGACTATTAATAGTTATATCAGGACCATCAGGAGCCGGAAAAGGTACAATATGCAAAAGTTTTTTGGAAAGAAATAGAGAGGTATCTTTATCAGTATCCGCAACTACAAGGGATCCGAGAAAAGGAGAAGTTGAAGGGGTTAATTACTATTTCATGACAAAAGAAGACTTTAAGGAAAAGATAAATTCTAATGATTTTCTAGAGTATGCAGAAGTCTATGATAATTATTATGGAACTCCAAAATCTAACGTTGAAGAAATGTTAGAAAATGGAGTGGATGTTATTTTAGAAATTGATATACAAGGAGCATTAAAAGTTAAAGAAAATACAGAAGAGGGAGTCTTTATATTTATACTTCCACCATCTATGCAAGAATTAAAGCAGAGAATTATAAATAGAGGAAGTGAAACTAAAGAATCTCTAATGAAAAGATTTAAATCAGCATATAAGGAAATAAATTTTGTTTCTAAATATAATTATGCTGTTGTAAATGATAAAGTAGAAATAGCTGTTGAGAAATTAGAAGCTATAATAGCAGCTGAAAAATGCAGAGTAGATAGAATAAAAGATAGTATATTAGATTCGAAGGAGGGAATAATACATGAACAACTCTATGATTAATCCATCAGTGGTAGATTTATTAGAAAAGGTGCATGATAGATATTCTTTAGTAATTTTAACATCAAAAAGAGCTAGACAAATAATTGAAGGTTCTGAACCTCAAATTTATGTAAATTCAAAAAAACCTTTAACAATTGCAATTAATGAAGTAGATCAAAATGCAGTTGAATATGAAATTATAGAAGAAGGTAATAGATAAAATGAAAAGGAATTTAGTACTGGGTGTAAGTGGAGGAATTGCAGTATATAAAGCATTAGAAATTGTAAGTCTGCTTAAAAAGAAGGACATCAATGTTGATGTTATTATGACTGAATCAGCTACTAAATTTGTAACTCCACTTTCTTTTCAATCATTAAGTCAAAATATGGTTACATATGATATGTTTGCAGAACCAAAGGCTTGGGAGATTCAACACATCAGCTTAGCAGAAAAAGCAGATTTATTTTTAGTAGCACCTGCTACCGCAAACATTATTGGAAAGATTGCAAATGGAATAGCTGATGATATGCTTTCAACTACGATAATGGCAACTAAAGCAAAAGTTATTTTTGCTCCAGCTATGAATACAAACATGTATGACAACCCTATAGTACAAGATAATATTAAAAAGCTAAAGTCTTTTGGATATGAATTTATAGAGCCAGCAGAAGGCAGGCTTGCCTGTGGAACTACTGGAAAAGGAAAATTAGAAAGTCCTGAAGTTATAGTAGATAGGGTTTTAATGGAGTTAAATGACAAGAAAGATTTAGTGAATAAAAATGTGGTAGTAACTGCTGGTCCAACTATAGCACCAGTAGATCCAGTTAGATTTATCACAAATAGATCAACTGGGAAAATGGGCTATGCTATTGCAAAAGAAGCAAGAAATAGAGGCGCTAATGTAACACTAATATCTGGGCCTACATCTATAGAAGTTCCAAAGAATATTAATATTGTTAAAGTTTCAACTAATGAAGAAATGAAAAAAGCAATTATGGAAGTATATGATCATGCGGATATAGTAATTAAATCTGCTGCTGTTGCTGATTATAAACCTAAAAATTATAGTACACAAAAAATAAAAAAAGGTGACAATGATTTGTGTATAGAATTTACAAGAGATAGCGATATATTAATGGAACTTGGAGAAAAAAAGGATAAGCAGATACTAGTTGGTTTTGCCGCTGAAAGTCAAGATTTAAAAGAAAATGCAATATCTAAGCTACAAAGAAAAAACTTGGATTATATTGTAGCAAATGATATAACTGCAAATGATACTGGGTTTGCCTCAGAAGATAATAAAGTAATAGTTTTGTCTAAAAGTGGTAAGGAAATATATTTAGATAAAATGAGCAAAGAAAAGATTGCAAGCAATTTATTTGACATTATACTTGAGAAGCGCTAGAATTTGCGCTTCTTTTATTTGATATATGAATATATTTAAGATAAATGTTTTAATATTGTGGTATACTTATTATTTCATGTTTGAGTGTTCTTGATATCAAGTGAAACTTGATTCGGGTGGAGTTTGATCTCAATCTGAATCTTGGTTGAACTTATAACCTCAAGGGGTACCTAGTCTAGGGAGTGCCACTGTTATCCTGGGTGTTACAGTGGCTAGACACAAACTAAATTTGGACGTAAGGTGGTTAAAGAAAAGTATGTATGCTGAAATAATTATAAATAGTGAAGCGCTAGAAATAGATAGACTATTTACATATAAAGTACCTTATGAACTTATGGAGAATATAGGAGTTGGATTTAGGGTTAACGTTCCTTTTGGCCAGAGGAATAAACCCATAGAAGGTTTTGTATTTTCATTATTGCAGGAGGATTCAATAAAGCTTGATTATAAAGTAAAAGAAATTTTAAAGTTATGCGATGATGAGGCTATGTTAACTGTAGAAGATATTCAAGTTATTCAATTCTTAAGAAGAAAATATCTTTGTAAATACATCGATGCAGTTCGTTTAATGATCCCAGTTGGAATAATGAAAGGATCAAAAAATAAGAAGAAAAAAGTTATAGTTATTAACAAAGAAGTGAAAGAGGATGAACTTAAAAAAGAAAGTTACATAAATTTATATAATTTCATAATTAATAATAATGGAATTTACACTAAATCAGAAATTGTTAATGACAAAGAATTTTCTTTATATTGTTTAAATAAGCTTATAGAAAAAGAAATATTAAAAGTTGAGGAACAAGTAGTTTTTAGATATAATACCCGCAGATATGATAATGATTATAATAAGTTATTAACTGATGAACAAAGAGAATGTTTAGATACTATTTTAAATGAGGCAAAATTAAAGTATCTTATAAAAGGTGTAACAGGGTCAGGAAAAACAGAAATATATATTAGATTAGTTGAAGAAATGCTGAATCAAGGAAAAAGTTCTATAGTTTTAGTACCAGAAATATCGTTAACTCCTCAAATGATTGAAAGGTTTAAGGGACGTTTTGGTGAAGATGTAGCATTGTTTCATAGCAAATTGAGTGATGGTGAAAGATTTGATGAATGGTATAGAATTAAAGAAGGAAAAGCTAAGCTTGTTATTGGAGCACGAAGTGCACTGTTCTTGCCGTTACAAAATCTTGGTCTTATTATAATTGATGAAGAACATGAAAACACATATAAGTCAGAACATAATCCTAAATATCATACTAGAGAAGTAAGTGAATTTATATGCGAGCTAAAAGGATGTAAACTTATATTAGGATCGGCAACTCCTAGCGTAGAAAGCTATTATAAGGCGCTTAAAGATGAATATACATTAATTGAAATGCATAAAAGAGTTAATGGAAAAAAAATGCCCCATATGCAGATAGTTGATATGAGAGAAGAATTAAAAAATAAGAATCTCTCTTTGTTTAGCAGACAGCTTTTAAATGAGCTTGAAAATACTCTGCGAGATAAAAAACAGGTGATTTTATTTTTAAATAGAAGGGGTTATTCAACTTTTATTTCATGCAGAAGCTGCGGATATGTATTTAAATGCCCAGAATGCGATGTATCCATGACGTATCATAAAAATGGATATCTAATCTGCCACTATTGTGGAAGAGCTGAGAAGGTCAGTAAAGTATGCCCTGAATGCAATAGTAAATATGTAAAGTTCTTTGGAGCGGGAACAGAAAGAGTTGAATTGGAAGTGAAAAAGTATTTTCCAAATGCTAAAGTATTACGAATGGATGTGGATACCACACGTCATAAAAATGCTCATGAGTCAATATATAACTCTTTTAAAAGTGGAGAAGCTGATATTTTAATAGGAACTCAAATGGTATCAAAAGGATTGGATTTTAAAAACGTTACATTGGTTGGAGTTTTGGCGGCGGATATGTCTTTAAATATGCCGGATTACAGGGCTGCAGAAAGAACCTATCAAATAATAACGCAAGTTGCAGGCCGAGCTGGTAGAGGAGAAGATGAAGGGAAAGTAATTGTTCAAAGTTATACTCCTCATCACTATAGCTTAAAGTATGCAAAGGAAGAAGATTATGAATCTTTGTTTAGAGAAGAAATAAATATCAGAAGGTTGATGGGCAATCCGCCTTTTGGTAAAATATTATTAATCTTAGGTTCTTCAAAATATGAAGAAAAACTAGTAAAGTTTATGTATACTTTAGAAGGAAATTTGAAAAAATTAGTATTAGAAGATTTTACTATGCTCGGGCCAGTTCCTTGTATTATTACAAAATTAAAGGATAATTATAGATGGCAGATAATAATAAAAGGTAATTTTGACGATGAGTTTAGTGAAAAAGTAAAAGATACACTTTATCTATTAAATAAGAGTGTATATAATGAAGTAAGGGTTAGTATAGATATTAATCCAAATAATATGACATAGGGGGAATAGAACATGGCATTAAGAACTATTAGAAAATATGGAGATGACGTATTAAGAAAGAAGTGCAGAGAAGTTGATCAAATAGATGAAAGAGTATTGACTTTAATTGAGGATATGAAAGAAACAATGTATGATGCAGATGGTGTTGGTCTTGCAGCTCCACAAGTTGGAGTATTAAAAAGACTATTTGTTATAGATATTGGAGAAGGTCCACTAGTTTTTATAAACCCTGAAATAATAGAAACAAGTGGTTCTCAAATTGATGAAGAAGGGTGTCTAAGCTTACCTGGTGAAACTAAGGAAGTTATGAGACCTAACTATGTTAGAGCAAGAGCACTTAATGAAAAAGGAGAGGAATTTGAAATAGAAGGGGAAGAATTGCTTGCAAGAGCTATTCTACATGAATATGACCACTTAAATGGTACTTTATTCATTGATAGAGTTAAGAAGTCTTAAGAAAATAAATTTTGACAGGAGGAAGAACAGAGTGAATATAGTATTTATGGGTACTCCTGATTTTGCGGTTCCATCTTTAAGAAAACTAATTGAAATGTATGAAGTCACTGCAGTGCTGACACAGCCAGATAAGCCTAAAGGCAGAGGCAAAAAAATGGCATATTCAGCCGTTAAAGAAGAAGCGCTAAAGCATGAAATTCAAGTATATCAACCTATAAAGCTTAAAGATGATGCAGAATTAATCCAAAAGTTAAAAGAATTAAAACCAGATTTTATAATTGTAATAGCTTTTGGGCAAATATTATCTAAAGAAGTATTAGATATACCTAAATATGGGTGTATAAATCTTCATGGATCATTATTACCAATGTATAGAGGAGCTGCACCAATCCAATGGGCAGTAATAAATGGCGAAAAAGTTTCAGGAAATACCACTATGCTTATGGATGTAGGTATAGATACAGGAGATATGCTTCTTAAAGATGAAGTTGAAATTACTGATAATATGACTGCAGGAGAATTATATGATATATTAAAGGTAAGAGGATCAGATCTGCTGCTTAAAAGTATAGAAGGGCTTGTAAATGGAAGTATAACTCCTGAAAAACAGGGGGATAAAACTTTCTATGCAAAACCACTCGATAAAAATATTGCCTGTATAGATTGGAATAAAAGTTCAAAGGAAATTCATGATTTAGTAAGAGGATTAAATCCTTGGCCTATTGCCTATACTAATTATAAGGGCGAAAGAATGAAGATATACGAAACTGAGGCATTAGAAGAAAAGAATTTAAAAGAACCTGGAACAATCATAGAAGTTAGTAAAAATGGTGTTAAGGTTTCATGTGAAGATGGAGTATTACTCATTAAGAAAGTACAATTTCCAAATGGTAAGCCTTTATCAATAGAACAATATATAAATGGGCATGAAATAGAGAACAATATAATTCTACAGTAATGGAGGGATGTATTAATGCATTTTTATCCGTTTTTTGATCCAACTATGATATTATTAATTCCAGCTATAATAATCTCATTCTGGGCGCAGACCAAAATTAGCAGTACCTATAACAAATATAGTGAAGTAAGAACAATGAATGGTTATACGGGACAGCAAATAGCTAGAATGATGTTAGATGAAGCAGGGCTTTTTGATATTAGAATAGAAGTTGTAAATACTAAACTTGGTGATCATTATGACCCAGCAAACAGGGTATTAAGGTTATCGCCAGATGTATATGCAGGTGGAACAATATCTTCAGCAGGAATAGCAGCTCATGAAGTTGGGCATGCAATTCAGCATAAAGAAAAATATACACCATTGGTTGTAAGAAATTCTATAGTTCCCGTTGTAAATGTTGGCTCAAGCCTTTCTTGGATACTATTCTTAGCAGGAATGTTTTTAGGATTTAAAGGTTTGACTACTTTAGGAATATTATTATTTTCGGGTGTAGTGATCTTTCAATTAATAACATTACCAGTTGAATTTGATGCATCCACAAGAGCATTAAATATATTAAAATCAAGAGGAATCCTATATGGAGACGAAACAAAGAAAGCACAAAAGGTTTTAAATGCGGCGGCTATGACTTATGTAGCAGCAACATTAATGGCAGTATCACAATTAATAAGGCTGATTGCGATAAGCAACAGTAGAGATGAATAGATGAGGTAGCATATGAATTGTAGAAAATTAGCAGTAAAAATATTAGGTAGAGTACTTAACGAAGGAGCATATTCTAATATAATACTATCAAAAGAATTAAATGAAGTTGAACTTAGCGATAAAGATAAGGCTCTACTTACTGAAATTGTATATGGAGTTTTAAGAAGAAAAAAGACTCTTGATATTATAATTTCTAACTTTGTAAAAGACATTAAACTAATGAATAAGGATATTTTAAATATATTAAGAGTAGCGATATATCAAATGAATTTCTTAGATAAAATACCAAGTTATGCTGCGTGTAATGAGGCAGTAGAAGAGGCGAAAGAAATTTCGGAAAATGACTCAAAATTAGTAAATGGGATACTAAGAAATTTCACTAAGAATCCAGATGATATAGAAGTTGAAGGGAATAAGATTGACGAGTATGCATATAAATTTTCGTTTGAACCTTGGATGATAAGACTTCTAATCAAACAATATGGAGAAAATCTATCAAAGAAGATAATGTCAGGATTGAATTCAATTCCACAGGTAAGTGTTAGAGTAAATGAAATCAAAGCAGATTACGATGACGTTTTTGAAAAGTTAGAAGAACTTGAATATGAAGTTGAAGAAGGCTCTATTTGTCCGGAAGCGATTTGCATAAAAGGTGGTAAATCAATAGAAAATAATCCTTTATTCCAAGAAGGAAAGATTACAGTTCAAGATGAAAGTGCAATGATTATAGCACCTTTATTAGAATTAGAAGAAGGAATGACAGTTTTAGATTTGTGTAGTGCGCCAGGTGGAAAAACTACTCATATAGCTGAAATACTTCAGAATACAGGAAAAGTATTAGCGTATGATCTTCATGAGTCTAAGCTTGGATTAATAAAAGAAAACTGCGAGAGATTAGGCATAACAAATGTTGAAGTTAATACAAGTGATGCAACTAAATTAAATCCAGATTTAATAGCATCTAGTGATAGAATTTTAATAGATGTTCCTTGTTCGGGACTTGGAATTATAAGAAAGAAACCAGAAATAAAATGGAATAAAACAAGAAATGATTTGAGAGAAGTTATAAAAGTTCAAAGAGATATAATGGAAAGCGCATGGATGTATCTAAAGGAAGATGGAATAATGATATATTCAACTTGTACATTAAACAAAGAAGAAAATGAAGAGAATATTGAGTGGTTTGTTAGTAGACATAAAGATTGCAGCGTGAAAAAAATCTTTATCGGTAAGCAAGATAACTTAGTATATAATAGAGACGGTTCTTTAACTATTCTGCCGAATGAAAATATGGATGGCTTTTTTGTGGCAAAATTAGAAAAAAAGTAATAGTAGGTGAATAAATGAATAATTTACTAGATTATACTTTAGAAGAACTAAAAACCTGGATGAAGGAAAACAATGAGAGTGCATTTAGGAGTACACAAATATTATCTTGGGTTTATAAGGGAATTAATGAATTCGATAATATGAAAAATATTCCTAAACCATTAATATCAAAATTAAAAGAGAATTTTACAATTAGTTTACCAACTATAATTGAGGTCTATAAGTCTGATATTGATGGAACGGAAAAGTTTTTATTAGGGTTTGAAGATGGGAATTTAATAGAATCAGTACTTATGAGATATAAACATGGCAACTCCATATGCATATCAACTCAAATAGGATGTGCAATGGGTTGCAAATTTTGCGCATCAACTATTGAAGGTAGAGTTAGAAATTTAACAACGGCTGAAATATTGGCACAGGTTTTAGTGGTGCAAAATTATATTAATGAGAGAATATCAAATATAGTGCTTATGGGAAGTGGAGAGCCCCTTGATAATTACGATAATGTTATAAAATTTCTAGAGTTAGTTTCGGCAGATTATGGCTTAAATATAGGACAGAGACACATCACATTGTCTACTTGTGGGCTTGTTCCAAAGATATATGAATTAGCCGATAAAAAGCTAAGTATAACTCTTGCGATTTCATTACACGCATTTAGTGATGAAAAGAGAAAAGAAATTATGCCTATAGCCAATAAATACAGCATTGAAGAAATAATGAAGTCTTGCAAATATTATATTAGTAAGACAAATAGAAGAATTACATTTGAATATGCATTAGTAAAAGATGTAAATGATGGCAGGGAAGATGCAAAGGCACTTGGAAAATTGTTAAAAGGAATGCTTTGTCATGTGAATTTAATACCTGTTAATGAAATTAAAGAAAATACATTTAAAAGATCTTCAAAGAAAACTATTGATGATTTTTCAGAAATATTAAAAAGTCATGGGATAGAAGTTACTATAAGACGTGAAATGGGAAGTGACATCAATGCAGCATGTGGACAACTTAGAAGAAGTTACATAAAGACCCAAAAAATAGAGGGGAGAATGAAATGGTAGGCTTAGTTAGTGATGTGGGATTAAAACGTACATTAAATGAAGATTTTGCTTCGTATTTAGAAAAGGATGAATTTAAAATATATGTAGTAGCAGATGGAATGGGTGGACATAACGCAGGAGAAGTTGCCAGCGAAATGGCTGCAAAGAGAATTGTTAATTATATAGATGAAAAATATTCTTCGACTAATGTTGACGAATTAATTGTAGAAGCTATAGAAAAAGTTAACAGAGATATATTTAATTTTTCTAATACTAATGAAAAACTAAGTGGGATGGGTACAACAGTTACAGCTTGTTTTATGACTAAAGATTTCATTCATGTTGCGAATGTAGGTGATAGTTGCTGTTTTGCAATAAAAAATAATCATATTAGAAAGATAACTAAGGATCATTCCCTGGTACAGGAATTGGTCGATATTGGAAGCATAAGCGAAAAAGAGGCAGAAAATCATCCTAAGAAGAATATCATTACTAGAGCATTGGGAACCAGCGATAGTGTAAGTGTAGATGTATTTGAAATAGAAAATAGTGAATGTGATTTATTTATATTATGTTCAGATGGATTGACTAATGAACTAACTAAGGAAGAAATTCTACAAGTTGTCATCGAAGAAGAGAACTATGTAAATATGGCTAACAGATTAGTATATTTGGCAAAAGAAAAAGGTGGCAGGGATAATATAACAGTATTGTTGTTTGGAGGAGATATGTAGTATGGATGGAATTGTACTTGGAAACAGATACGAGTTGTTAGAAAAAATAGGGGAAGGTGGTATGTCAGAAGTATTTAAAGCAAGGTGTAACAAATTGAATAGGTTTGTTGCGGTTAAAGTACTTAAAAAAGAATTTTGCAACAATCCTGACATTGTGGAAAAGTTCAAAGGGGAAGCGACTGCCATAGCAACTTTATCTGACAACAATATAGTAAATATTCTTGATGTAGGAACTCAGGATGACATAAATTACATTGTAATGGAATATGTTAAGGGAAAAACTTTGAAGGATATTATAAAGCAAGTTGGTAAGATGAATTATGAGACAGCAATATCAGTTGCTATTCAGATAGCTAAAGCTTTAGATTGTGCTCATAGAAATAATATAATTCATAGAGATGTAAAGCCACAGAATATTTTAGTGACAGAAGATGGAGTAATGAAAGTAACGGATTTTGGAATAGCAAAATCTACAACTTCTGAAACTATTACTAATACTAGTACAATAATGGGATCAGCTCATTATCTTTCTCCAGAACAAGCCAAAGGAAGTTTTATTGATTGCAGGACTGATTTATATTCTTTAGGAGTTGTGTTATACGAAATGGTTACAGGAACACTTCCATTTCAAGCAGATAGCGCTGTAACTATAGCGTTAAAACATCTTCAAGAAGAGGTTGTGCCACCTAAAAATCTTAATTCCAAAGTACCTGATAGTTTAAATCAGTTAATCCTAAAATCAATGCAAAAAGATCCTGTTAAAAGATATGAAAGTGCTAAAGAAATGATCGCGGATCTTCAGAAAATTAAAGATGATCCGAATGCTAAGATAGATAAAGAAGAGGATAATGACCACACAATAATAATGTCAGCTGTAACAAGTCATATTCCAAAGCAAGATGAATCGACTAATAAACAGAAAAAAGATGATGAATATGATGACGAAGATGATGATTATTATTATGAAGACGATGATGAAAAAGTAGGCGGAATAAATAAAGGCAGAATAATGAAGATAATAATTGGTGCAGTTTTGCTTTGTATATTAGTAGGCATAGGAGTAACAGCATTTAAGATGTTTAGTTCTTCTGCACCTAGCACTAAGGAAGTTCAAGTGCCTAACGTTGTAGGAAAGAATTTAGATGATGCAAAGAAGGAACTTGAAGCGTTGAAGTTAGTTTTAGTTGAAGGTGGAACAGAAGCTAGCGATGAGCCTCAAGGAACAGTTATTAAGATGAATAAAGAAGCAGGAAGCATGGTTAAGGAAAATAGCGAGGTCAGAGTTATTGTAAGTGGAGGGGCAACAAAGCTTAAAATGCCAGATGTACAATACTACGATATAGACGCAGCTAAGACTATTTTGAATTCTTTAGGTCTTAAGATTAGTGATCAAAGTGAGTCATTTAGTGATAATGTTCCAAAAGGACAGATAATAAGCCAAAGTCCGAAGAAAGATACTGAAATTACAACAGATGATAAGATTACAGTAGTTGTTAGTAAAGGACCGGAAATTAAGCTTACAACAGTACCTAGCGTAAAGGGATTAGATTCTGATGCAGCAAAAGGTAAATTGGAAGATGCTAAATTAAAAGTAGCTATAGTTACACAAGAGACTCAGAATGAAAGTGAAAATGGCATAGTATTAGCTCAATCTATTGAAGGAAGTAAGGTAGAGCAAGGTACTTCGGTTACAATTACAATAGGAAAGTATGTTGCTAAACAAGAGCCAACTACACCTACACCAGGAAATACTAAACCAGGTGGAACTACTACACCAGATAAGACCCCAGGAACTACTCCAGGCCCAGGAGGAACAGCTCCGACTACAGGAACAACTCCAACAGGACCATGGGATGATGTAACTACCAATCAAAACAATACAACACCAAATAAAACGTCAAACCAAAATCATTAGTTAAAAAAATAAAAGGGGAGGTTGATAAAAAAAACCTCCCCTTTTATAATATATTTAGTTACTAATTAAGGATTTTTAGGATAGAATTAATTATATATAGATAATAGTATAAATTATAAAGTTGTGGAGGAAAAGTATGAATGGAAAGATAATAAAAGGCATAGGGGGATTTTACTACATTAAGACCGAAGAAGGTTTGATAGAATGTAAGGCTAGAGGGAAGTTCAGACATAAAGATATAAAACCTATGGTGGGAGATAATGTTACAATTCAAATGGAACATGGAAAAGGAGTTATAGAAGAAATACACGAGAGAAAGTCTACATTAGTTAGACCAACAGTAGCAAATGTTTCCCTTGCGTTTATTGTTTTTGCTGTTAAAAATCCAGATATAAACTTTGACTTATTAAATAAGTTTTTAATTTTATGCGAGTATAATGATATTGAAGTTATAGTTTGCTTAAATAAAATTGATTTAGTATCTGAAGAAGAGCGTGAAGAGATTAAGAAGAGAATAAATGACATAGGTTACGAGGTTCTTTATATAAATGCCAAGGCTGGAGTTGGAATAGAGAGATTAGTAGAAAAGATTAAGGGAAATACAACAGTTTTCTGTGGACCGTCTGGAGCTGGAAAATCAACCTTAATTAATAAGCTGTCTAACAAAGAGCATATGGAAACAGGCAAAGTTAGTGAGAAAATTGGAAGAGGTAAGCATACCACAAGGCACAGCGAACTTATTGAAGTAGCAGATGGATATATTGTAGATACACCTGGATTCTCAACACTAGAAATTAAAGATTTAATGGATAAGAACTCCTTGAAATATTGTTTTCCTGAGTTTACAGAGTATAATGATAATTGTAAATTTAGGGGATGTCTACATTTTAAAGAGCCAAACTGCGCAGTAAAAGAAGCAGTGGAGAATGAAACAATTAATCGATATAGATATGATTTTTATATAAAAACTTTAGAGGAAATAATGGAGGAGGAAAAAAATAAATGGTAAAGATTGCACCATCGATATTATCGGCGGATTTTTCAAAATTAGGAGAAGATATAGAAAGGATAGATAATGGAGGAGCAGATTTTATTCATATAGATGTGATGGATGGATCTTTTGTTCCAAATATATCTTTCGGATTTCCAGTGATAAAATCAATAAGGAATAGAACAGATAAAATGTTTGATGTACACTTAATGATAAATAACCCAGGTAATTACATAGATGATTTTATAGAAGCAGGAGCTGATATAATTACAGTTCATTATGAAGCAGATAGACACATAGATAGAACAATTAACTATATTAAATCTAAAGGAAAGAAAGCAGCTATTTCATTAAATCCAGGAACGCCAACAAGTGTGTTAAAAGATTTAATACCGAACTTAGATATGGTTTTAATAATGTCTGTGAATCCAGGATTTGGAGGACAAAAATTTATACCATACTGCCTTGATAAAATTAAAGAAATAAAGGAATTAAGTAATAAGGTTAACCCATCACTTTTGATAGAGGTAGATGGAGGAGTAGATAAGACTAATGTAAGAGAGGTTATAGAAGCTGGTGCAAACGTAATTGTTGCTGGTTCTGCTGTATTTAATGGAGGAGAAATTAGTGATAATATAAGAGCCTTAAGGGGTGAATAAGTTGAATGTAGTAATCGTAAGTGGTGGGAATCCGCCCTCAGAAAAATTATTAAGAGAATATTTAAAGGATATTGATTTGATAATAGCAGCTGACAAGGGAAGTGAATGTCTTTATAATTATAAAATTGTACCAGATTTGCTTTTGGGAGATTTTGATTCGGCTAAAAAAGAAATTTTAGATAATATAAGATTGCAGGTTAAAGAGGTTTTAGAATTTCCCCCAGAGAAAGATTACACTGATACAGAAATAGCTGTAATTGAGGCTGTTAGGAGAGGTGCTACTAAAATATACTTATTTGGAGCGCTTGGGTCTAGAATGGATCATGCATTAGGGAATATAGGTCTTCTTTTAAATGCTAAAAAGAAGGGCGTAGCGATAGAAATAATTGATGATAATAACAGGATTTATCTTGGAGAAAATAATATGAGGTTACTTGGAAAGTGTGGAGAGAATATTTCTTTTCATGCATTAAGTGATAAGGTAGTTAACCTTAATATTAGTGGTGCTAAATATAGTTTGAATGGCTATACTATGAGTTTGTTAGATCCGAGAGCTATATGCAACGAGTTTGTTGATACTCCAATAGATATTAGTTATGAAGAGGGAGAATTGTTAATTCTACATTCTATTGACTAAATATAATATGATAAAAATTAATATTGGTACCGTTATTAAAGTTATTTTCTGAAAATGTTTAAAAATTGGAACATTTTAGTGTGTAACTGAATATTAATATAATAAGGCGAAATTAATTTTAAAATATTTGTTTTATTTTATTAATGATTGGGAGGACTATATAATGAAAATAATAGCTTTTAAATTACCAAAATTTTTATCTAATATAATAAAGTTTTTTAGAAAAAAATAGAGTACATAAGACATCTTCGGCTATTTTTGTGATGTCTAAATAGCTCTAAGTCATAATTAAAAAAATAATAAACCAAGATATAACGCATATTTTATGCAAATATAATGGTTTATTATTTTTTGTAGCTAAAAATAAAAAATGCAATTGGGATAACAATTGCATTCTTTATTATGAACTATATTGCTCTTTGAACCTTTCCAGATCTAAGGCATCTTGTACATACATGAACAGTTTTTGGTGTTCCGTTAACTAAAGCTTTTACTTTCTTTATGTTAGGAGCCCAAGTTCTCTTTGATTGACGATGTGAATGACTATAGCTTACTCCAGCTATAACACCTTTATCACAAATTTCGCATCTTCTTGCCATTAGAAAACACCTCCTTATATTCCAAAGATAATCATCTTCAATAGGACAGTGTAAATTATATCATAGGAAAATATAATAGGCAAGATAAATTATTAGTTATTAGTTAAAAAATATTAATTAAGAGTTTAAGAAAGAAAAACATATGTTTTTTTATTTAAGTTATTAATTGTACTTCGTATTTTTTTAATGTAAAATGTTCTTACTTGAATAAAATATTGTTCTAATATAGAATATAAGATGAGATATAAGATTTTAGGAGGAATATGGATGGTTGGATTTTCAAATGAAATTGGTGATATAAATTATTCAGAGGAAGTTCTAGCTAAGATTGTTGGATTATCTACAATGGAATGCTATGGAGTAGTGGGGATGGTTTCTAAAAATGCTAGTGAGGGTTTTTGGGAGCTTATAGGTATAGAAAACTTTAGTAAAGGTGTAAAGATACAATTAACAGGTGAAAATAAGTTACAAATAGAATTATTTGTTATGGTTGAATATGGAACAAAGATATCTGTTATATCAAATAATATAATTCAAAAAGTTCGATATAGTGTTGAAAACTATACCGGCCTTAAGGTATCGTCTATAACAGTAAATGTGCAAGCGGTAAGAGTTTAGGAGGTTAAACTGAATGGAATATACAAAAATCAATGGCCGTGATTTTTATAACATGGTTGTTAATGCCAGCAATAAATTGCTGGAACAATGTGACTTTGTGAATGCACTTAATGTCTTTCCAGTTCCTGATGGAGATACTGGTACTAATATGTCTATGACATTTAAAGCAGCGGTAAAAGAAATAGAAAATATGGAGACTGATTCCATAGGTGAAATGTCTAAAAAGCTGGCAAAGGGAGCATTGATGGGAGCTAGAGGGAATTCTGGTGTTATACTTTCTCAAATACTTAGAGGTATTTCTAAAGGCTTAGAGGGAAAGAAAGAAGTAGATGCTACAGAGTTTGCTATTGGTTTCTTTGAAGGATCTAAATCGGCATATAAAGCAGTAATGAGACCAACAGAGGGAACTATACTTTCAGTTATAAGGGCAGCTTCAGAGGCGGCAATATCATCTGATAAAAAAGATATAGTGGCATTTATGGAAGAAGTAACAGTAAAAGCAAAAGAAATGCTAGATAGAACTCCTGAGCTATTACCAGCATTAAAGAAAGCTAAAGTTGTTGATTCTGGTGGAATGGGGCTTTATATTATACTACTAGGTATGTTTGAAGCTTTAAAAAATGGAATAAAAGCAGAATTGAAAGATATAACAGTAGGTTCATCAAATAATACACTTGCTGAGGCTACAGAGGAAATAGATATTAAGTTTGGATATTGCACAGAGTTTATAATACTTGGAGATGCCAAAGGTGCAAAGGATTTCCAACGTGAAATAGAGAATCTTGGTGATTCAATGATTGTTGTTGGATATGATGATGTTATCAAAGTTCATATACATACAAATGATCCAGGATTAGTACTATCAAAAGCAGTAGCTTTAGGAGAATTATCAAAAATTAAAATTGATAATATGAGAGAAGAACACAGGGAACTTTTAATTAATGCAAAAGATAAAGAAGCAAATAGTATTGATAACGAATATGAGAATGTTGAAGAAGAAAAGAAATATGGGTTCATAACAGTTGCAATGGGCGATGGAATATCAAATATTTTCAAGGATTTAGGGATTGATTATGTTATTGAAGGTGGTCAAACAATGAATCCATCTACTCAAGATTTTTTAGATGCTATTGATAAAATAAACTCTAAGCATATTTTTATTATGCCGAACAATAAGAATATAATTATGGCTGCCAATCAAGCAGCGGAAATATCTGATAAAGATATATTGGTTGTACCTACTACAACTATTCCTCAAGGGATAGCATGTGCGACTATGTTTAATTGTGACTCTGAAGTTCAGGAGAATTTTAATAATTTAAAAAATACTATTCAAGAAGTTAAAACGGGCTCAGTTACTTATGCAGTTCGTGATACTGAAATTGATGGAATAGCTATTAAAGAAGGAAATATGTTAGGACTTGTTGAAGGCAAGATAAAAGAAGTAGGCGAAGATAAGAAAGATGTTGCTGGCAAAGTTCTGAATGATATGATAGATGATGAAAGTGAACTAATTACGGTATATTATGGTGAAGAAGTAAGTGATGAAGAAGCTAAAGTGTTTGAAGATGAATTAGGAGAAAAATATGAAGAGTTAGACATTCAGTTCTATAAAGGAAATCAACCTCTTTATTATTTCTTAATGTCAGTAGAGTAAATTAAGTAACAATACAATTTATAAATGCATGATGTAAAGGTATTGTGAAGCATCCGAAATATGAAAATACTTGTATTAAGGGGTTATTTACAGTTTACTTCTAAGCAACCGAAATGGAATATATGTGTTTGCTTCGGTTCTTAGAAGATTTTACTGGGTGATTCTAAGAACATAAGTTGCATCCAAAGTGCTTGCTTCAAAGACTACGCTTTTGAACAAGCACATTTGGAACAACTTATATTCTAAGAATCACGACCAGCAAAATCTCCTTATGAACACTGCGCAAAAACATATATTCCATTTCTTTGTTTAATAGTAAGCTTAAATAGCGATATAGTTATACAAGTATTTTTATATATCTTTGGTTACAATACTTTTAATGAATGGATATTCAAGACTTTTCATACAGTTTACATATTTATCATACAATACTCATATATTCTTTGGTATGTATATGTGAAATAATTAAAGTGATAGCAAAACAAAGAAATAGAATACATATATGTGGAGTCAGGCATTGAAAAATAAGCTGCTAGAATATCTTAATAGGAAGTTGTTCCACTTTTGCTTGTCCTGTGCTTGTCACAGGAACATGCAGAAGTGGTGCAACTTTCTATTTAGATATTCCCAGTGAAATTTTTCACAGTCCTGAGGAACATATATGTATTCTATTTCGGTTGTTCATTGCTTCACTTTAAGTGCTTCACAATACCTTTACATTGAGTATTGAAGTTGTTTTAAATGAGATTTTTATTTTGGAAGGAGGAAGATGAGTGGATATATATAGTAGTATTTCTGCATTAAAGGGGGTAGGCCCTAAGGCTACTGAGAAATTAAATAAATGTGGAATTTTTAACGTACTAGATATATTATTGTATTTTCCAAGAGATTATGAATTTGTAGATAGTAATGCAGAATTTGAAAATATAACAGGTGAAGATAAACAAATTTTAAAGTGTGAAGTTGTAAAGTTTAGGAGTGATATTAAGACTAGAACAGGAAAACTACTAACAACCATAGACTTTAATTATGGTGGATACAAAGTATCTGGAAAATGGTTTAATCAAAGATATATAAGGAACTCTTTTAAAATAGGTCAAGTATATAATTTGATGGGTAAATTCAAAAGAATAGGGAATACTTTAGAGATAGTAAATCCAGTGGTTACCTGTGAAGAAGCTCTGTCTAGTGAAATCATACCTAAATATCCTTTAAAAGGTGATTTGAGTAGTAAATTACTTGAAAAATTAGTAAATGAAATTTTATCAAATATGGATGTTAAAGAAAATCTACCACAAAAGATATTAGATAAATATTCTTTGATTTCATTAAATGATGCAATAAGAAGTATACATTTTCCTGATAATCGTGAAATGTTGGATAAAGCTGTAACCAGATTGAAATTTCAAGAATTATTTACATATTCATTAAAACTACTACTTTTAAAATATAAGATTAAGAAAAATAAGAATGGAATATTTTTTGAATGGGTAGATGAACTCACGGCGTTTAAAGAAAAATTGCCATTCCCGCTAACTAATGCTCAAACAAGAGTTATACGTGAAATCTTAAGAGATCAAAAATCGGATTTTTCTATGAATAGGTTGATTCAAGGGGATGTTGGAAGTGGTAAAACCATAATAGCATTAATAGCTATTTTTAATGTAATTAAAAATGGTTACCAGTGTGCATTTATGGCTCCAACAGAAATCCTTGCAAATCAGCACTTTGAAGAAGCTAAAAAAGTTTTTAATGAATTTGATATAGACGTAGAAATATTAACAGGTTCGACTTCTACGAAAGAAAAGCAAAGGATTAAGGAGAAGATTAGAACTCTAGAGCCTATGTTGGTAATAGGTACTCATGCACTTTTTCAAGATGATGTAGAATTTGGTAAGTTAGGCTTAATAGTTACTGATGAGCAGCATAGATTTGGTGTTGAGCAAAGAACTAAGCTTATAAATAAAGGTAAAAGGGCAGATTGCCTGGTTATGACAGCTACTCCAATTCCAAGAACTTTAGCTTTATATCTTTATTCGGATTTAGATGTATCTATAATTGATGAGTTGCCACCGGGAAGGAAAAAGATAGATACAAGATTTTATTTAGAGGATAAAAGAGATATAGCTTATGATCTGGCAGATGATGAAATAAAGAAGGGGAGACAAGTGTATATTGTTTGTCCTCTTATTGAAGAAGATGATAAGGAAGAATTAAAATCGGTAGAAACAGTATACAATAATCTTACAAATGGAATTTTTAGAAATTTAAAAGTTGAAATCCTTCATGGAAAAATGAAGGGGATAGAAAAAGATGATATAATTAAAAGGTTTAAAAATAACGAGGTTAATGTTTTAATTTCAACAACCGTAATTGAAGTGGGCGTAAATGTTCCAAATGCGTCTGTAATGATAATAGAAAATGCAGAAAGGTTTGGGCTTTCACAACTCCATCAATTAAGAGGAAGAGTGGGAAGGGGACAGTATTCATCTTATTGCATACTTATAGCTAAAGCTAAGAGTAATGTAACTAAAAAGAGAATGCAGATAATGACAGAATGTAGTGATGGGTTCTTAATATCAGAGAAAGATTTAGAACTTAGAGGTGCAGGTGAAATGTTTGGTAAAAAACAAAGTGGCGATGAAGGGTTTGTGTTAGCGAATCTTTATGATGACATAAAAATTTTGCGATGTGCAAAGCTAGAAGCAAGTAATATTTTACAGAATGAATATGATGCTAACAAAGAAATAGTAAATGAACTTAGTAAAAATCTCGAAAAGAGCAGTAAATATATTTGTTTTAATTAATTTGAAATATTATGCATAGATGTGTTAATATATTAAATATACACAAATGAAAAGAGCACGAAGTGCAATAAGGATCATTTCACATTTGAAAAAAGCACGCAGTGCAATTAAGATCATTTCACAGATGAAAAGAGCACGAAGTGCAACCAAGATCATTTCACAGATTAAAAAAGCACGCAGTGCAACTGAGTTCATTTCACATTTGAAAAAAGCACGAAGTGCAATTAGGATCATTTCACAAATGAAAAGAGCACGAAGTGCAACCAAGATCATGATATGCTTATTTTAGGAGGAGAAAATTTTGAGGATAATAGCAGGAAAAGCAAGAGGACATAAATTGATACCTCCAGCTACAATGGAAACAAGACCAACTTTAGATAGAGTTAAGGAAGCTATGTTTAGCACAATTCAATCATATATACCAGAGGCAGTTGTTGTAGATGTTTTTGCAGGGACAGGAAGTTTAGGATTGGAATCGGCTAGCAGAGGTGCAAGTGAAGTATATTTATTTGATAAAAGTTCTGTAACTTTTCCTTTGTTAAAGCAAAACGTAGAAAATCTTAAATTCCAAGATTTTTGTTTTCCAATGAATATTGATGCCTATACAGGGCTTAAAAATTTAGCAAGTAAGGGGAAAAAGTTTGACATAATGTTTATTGATCCACCTTACTGCAAAGAAATGATTCCAGAAGCTATGAAAATTATTAGTGAAAATGAAATGTTAAAGAATGATGGAATAATAGTTACTAAGATCGATACGATTGAGGAAATTTATGAAGGGTATTTAGATATAAAGTTAACAAAGAGTAAGAAGTATGGAAATACAACAGTTTGCTATTATAAGTACGAGGAGAAATAATAATGAGAATTGCGGTATACCCTGGTAGTTTTGATCCAATAACAAATGGACATCTCGATATTATTAGAAGAGGTGCAAAGGTTTTTGATAAAGTTATTGTTGCGGTGTTAGTTAACGTTGATAAACAATATCTTTTTAGAAGTGATGAAAGAGTTGAATTAATTAAAAAGGTTACAAAGGATATACAAAATGTTGAGGTAAGAAGTTTTGATGGACTTTTGGTGAACTTCCTAAAAGAATGTGATTCGAATGTAATTTTAAAAGGATTAAGAACGACTCTCGATTTTGAATATGAGTTACAAATGGCATTTATGAATAACGAGCTGGATGAAAATATTGAAACTGTCTGCATGATGTCGGCTGCTAAAAATTTACATATAAGTTCTTCGTGTGTTAAGCAAGTGGCAAAGTTTGGCGGAAATATAGAGGGGCTTGTTCCAAATGAAATTGTCTCAGATATAATATCTAGAATAAATATCTAAGGAGTGTTTTTATGGAAAAAATGGATGTAAATATTATAGAATTATTAGAGTATTTACAAGATTTAGTGGAGAATTCGCCCAAAGTACCAATGAGTGGGAAAATTATGGTTGATAAAAGAGAACTCGTTGAGGTTATTGATCAAATTATAAATTATATGCCGGATCAATTTAAGAAGGCAGAATGGGTTATGAACGAGAGAGAACGAATATTAAATGAGGCTAAAAAGGAATATGATTCTGTAAGAAAAGAAACTATGAATATGATGCGACAAAATGTTGAAAATCATGATATAGTAAAAGAGGCTAAAATAAGAGCTCAAGAAATAATAGCCACAGCACAGAGAGATGCTAAGGCTATAAGATTAGGTTCTAGAGATTATTCAGATGAAATACTAACTCAACTAGATGAGGAACTAGAAGAACATAAAATTAAATTAATAAAAAATCTTCAAGAAAGCTTTGAACTAGTTGCAAAGGAAATAGATAAAAATCTTACTGGAACATGCGATGTTATAAAAGATAACATCAAAGAATTACGAAGTATGAAAAAATAATTTCAATAACTTATTAGCGATAAATAAGAGTAAAGTTATTACACTTATTATTAATGCTGGATAGAAATATGCATATGCATCTAAAGAATAATTTATTTTCAAATTAGAAGTATATATGCTTGCAGGTAGTATCATTATCAATATATAAGTTACAATAAAACTTAAAATTCCTTGGATGAATTTTAAAATTATGTATTTACTGTAGCGAATTTTAGTATCACTTATAAAAGAACTAACTTGAGCAATTACAGCTAATCCTGAGAAAGAACATAAGAAGCTAATTATACTTAATTTTAGTGGAAGAGAAAGGGACGATTTTGAAATTATATTACAGCCATTTGTCATCTCAATGCTTCCTAAAAATATAGAATATAATGTTCCAGAGGATAAATTTAATACTTTTTCCAATTGGCTAAAAATGATGTTAACATAATTATTGTTTCTGATGAGAGATATTACAACTGAAAAAATTATTATAAACCCACCAACAGATAATGTGGTATTTATTCCATTTTGAACTGCATCTTTTATTGCAGAACCAAAATTAATATTGTTAGATTTAGGACAAGGCTGAGAACTTACTTTTATTTGAGTTCTCTTTTTTTTCGTTATATAACCTATAAATATAAGTGGTAAATAGCTGCCAGCCAATAAAATGTAGCCTAAGGAAGTACTGCCGAGTAAGGTGCCTGCCACAGAGCCAATTAAAAAAAGTGGACCAACATTGGACGCTATATTCAAAAGTCTCTCATACTCACTTCTATCAATATATCCTAGAGAATATAAATCAACACAATACTTTGCACCTAAAGGATAGCCACATAAGATACTAGCTACAATAGGAAAAGAACAATTTTTTGAGAGTCCTAGTGGTTTACAAATTAAAGGACCTAGAAATTTAGAGTAAAGATTTATTCCATCATAATAGATTAATAAATTGCAAATTACCACAAATGGGAAAGTTGTTGGTAGTATTGATTTATACCAAAGCTTACTCCCATCTATAGTAGCTGCAATGCATTCATTTATATTTACAACAAAAATAACAATAAATATAGAAATTAATACACTTATAACAACATTCTTTTTTATATTAAGTTGTTTTATTAATGCGATGATTAAACAAATTATTAATAACCACAAAAAAATAATATACATCATGAAATCACTCCAATCAATAATATTTATATTCTCATGGTTATGTAAAATATTACTATATTATAATGGGACTTTTTAAGTAATCGTCCATAGGATTCACTTTAGAATTTAAAAGTGAGTAGGCTTTAGTTCCTAAAATATCAATTTTCATGTGATCACTTAAATTATTTCTAGGAACCTTTGTTATTATTTCAATGTTATTTTTATTCTTTATATCTTTTAACATGCTTCTTCCCACAGAATTAAAGGCAAGCACTCTTGCGTAAGGAGCAGGCGATTTAGATAAGTTAAGCAAATTAAAATTCTCAAGATTTAAGAAGCTTTGTAGGAGAATTCTACTAATTCTAGTATAAGTGTATCTCTTGCTTTTTGAATTTAATATCAACTCATCTAAGGAGTTAGAAGATATAACTTCTTTTAATATTTTATTCTCTAATCCTTCTGAAACGTCAGGTAAATTTACTAGTGCTCTGTTGTCTGTTAGTAACTTATACTTAATATATTTAAATATATCTTCTCCAAATACAAAGTTATAATCTGAAGATATCAAGCTATGCAAAATATCATAACTAGCTTTAGGAAGAACACTAATTAATTCGTTTAATGACTTTTCTTTAAGGTGCTTTCTAATGGAAGTAGCTGAAGAAAAGGTTGTGCTTAAATTTTCATCGTTATAAGATGATCCTTCTCTTCTAAGAGTCTTGGGTATAATTGAGCTTCTTAAGGTTATTAATGCTTTTATATATTCAATTCCTAAGATATTATTTGAATTAGATAATACATCTGATAAATTATGAGAATTGAGATAAAGATTAAGTGCATTTGCTCGGCTTAGATGAAAAGGTAGTCCTAAATCTAAGTTGTTCTTTAGAAGAGCTTTATATTCTAAAGGTTCAGATACTAGAGTTTTAGCAATATCATCTAAAATATTTATATTTCCTGTCTCACTTCCAAAATATAGACAGTCTACTATGCCTAGAGAGTTGAGGAGAGATACACTTCCAAAGGCAAAGTGTTCAGCAGAGGAAATAGAATAAACTAGAGGGAGTTCTAAAACTAAATCAACTCCATTTCTAACAGCCATTTCTGCCCGCTTCCATTTATCTATAATAGCTGGAATTCCCCTTTGCATAAAGTTGCCACTCATCACGCAAACTATGCCATCTGCATTTGTATCTGATTTTGCTTTTTGAAGATGATACTCATGCCCTTTATGAAATGGATTATATTCTGTAATTATTCCTGTAATTATATAAATCATCCCCTTGTTTTATAAAAATTCAATTCTTATATACAACAGACGTATATCAATAAATCTGTGTAAAATATAATAAGTTTTGGTAACTAATCTAAGGATAGTATAACATATCAAAAATAGGGTATTATTATCTATTAGTTGAAAAATATTCAAAATATATTTATGATTACCATAATTAAGATAATAAATAATTTATTGTTAAAAAAAATACTTTGCTGATTTTACTGAACTTAGCAAGCGTTTTAAAAAGAATCAGAAAATTAAGAAAAAAACGAAATTTTGATTAATTATATTATATCCAAAAAAGTGAATTGATATAGTGAGCAAATAGGTTTAATTAGATATTTTCTATAGTTTTAACTAGGAAATATTGATTTTAATATTATAATGTGTGGCCGATAAATTGTTTATTCTAAAAGATTTAAAGATATATAATGATATTCAATTAGTATTTCAAAAGTATCGTTATAGAAATTTTATATAATTTTTAATTGTTAAAAAATATACTTTTAGCATATGAGTATTTTACGATATTATTGTCAGACAATTTGGATTATTTCAAATCTAAAGACTTCTATTTTATGGCGAAATTGTGTTGAAAAAAGGACTAATAAAGGAGTATAGTAGTATTAGAGATAGGATATAGAGAGGAGATAAATAAATGGACCTTATGAAAAAAATATGGACTGCAGCACAAGCGGATAAAAAGAAAATTGTTCTTCCGGAAGGAAATGAAGAACGAAATATTGCGGCAGCAGAAAAAATACACAATTTAGGATTAGCATATCCAATTTTAATAGGTAACAAAGATGAAATATATAATAAGGCAAAAGAATTAGATGTAAATTTATCAGGAGTTCAAATAATAGATCCAGATGAATCAGAAAATCTAAATAAGTACATTTCGGCTTTTTATGAATTAAGAAAAACAAAAGGCGTGACAATGGAAAAGGCAGATAAAATAGTTAGAGATCCTCTATATTTTGGTACGATGATGGTTAAGCTAGATGACGCAGATGGAATGGTATCAGGAGCTGTGCACACAACTGGAGATTTGTTAAGACCAGGATTGCAGATAATAAAAACAGCACCAGGAGTATCTGTTGTTTCGAGTTTCTTTATAATGCAAGTTCCAGGATCGACATACGGGGAAGAAGGAACACTTATATTCTCTGACTGTGCAGTTAATCCAAACCCAAATGAAGATGAATTAGCAGCAATTGCAATTGCAACAGCAGAAACAGCAAAGAAGCTATGTAATATGGAGCCTAGAGTTGCTATGTTATCCTTTTCTACAATGGGAAGCGCAGACAATGAATTGGTTGATAAGGTAAGAAATGCTACTCAAAAAGCAAAAGAAATGAGACCGGATTTATATATAGATGGAGAGCTTCAATTAGATGCTGCTATAGTAAAAAAAGTAGCAGATCAAAAGGCACCAGATAGTACAGTTGCTGGAAGAGCTAATGTTCTAGTATTCCCAGACTTACAAGCAGGAAATATTGGGTATAAATTAGTTCAAAGATTTGCAAATGCAGAAGCAATCGGTCCTGTTTGCCAAGGATTTGCAAAGCCAATCAACGATTTATCAAGAGGATGCAGTTCTGATGACATTGTAAATGTTGTTGCGCTTACAGCAGTGCAAGCTCAAACAAATAATAAATAATTAAATGTCATAGAGAATTTTGAAGTTTTGAAAAATTAATGAACATTAAGTTCAAAAAATTGGAAATGTTGAAGGAGAAGAGATTATGAAAGTATTAGTTATAAATTGCGGAAGTTCATCGCTAAAGTACCAACTTATCGATATGAGTAATGAGGAGTCTTTAGCTCAAGGTCTTGTTGAAAGAATTGGAATAAGTGGATCAATATTAACTCAAAAAGTTGAAGGAAAAGATAAATATGTGGTTGAAACACCGCTTAAGGATCATCAAGATGCAATTGAGCTTGTATTAAAAAGCTTAGTTGATGAAAAACATGGAATTATAAAATCAATGGATGAAATATCAGCAGTTGGACATAGAGTTGTTCATGGTGGAGAAAAATACGCAACTTCAGTGGTAATTGATGAAGAAGTAATCAAAGCACTTGAAGAATTTTCAAAATTAGCACCACTTCATAACCCACCAAATATAATTGGAATAAATGCATGTAAGGCTCTTATGCCAAAAACTCCTATGGTGGCTGTATTTGATACTGCATTCCATCAAACTATGCCTGAAAAAGCATTCATGTATCCACTTCCATATGAACTTTATAGAGAAGATCATATAAGAAGATATGGGTTCCACGGAACATCTCATATGTATGTATCAGGTGAAGTTGCAAAATTTGTGAATAAAAATGTAAAAGATATAAAGACTATAACTTGTCATATAGGTAATGGTGTAAGTATTACAGCGGTTAATGGTGGAGAATCTGTAGATACTACAATGGGATTCACTCCTTTAGATGGTGTTATAATGGGATCAAGATCAGGAAGCATTGATCCAGCAATAGTTACTTACCTAGTTAAGGAAAAAGGATACTCAATAGATGAAGTTGATAGTTTGTTGAATAAAAAATCAGGAGTTTTAGGGGTATCAGGTATAGGAACAGACTTTAGAGATATTAGAAGTGCTGTTGAAAATGATAATAATCCTAGAGCATTACTAGCTATGGATATATTTGGATATCAAGTTAAAAAACAAATAGGTGCTTATGCAGCGGTAATGGGCGGTGTAGATACAATTGTGTTTACTGCTGGAATTGGTGAGCATGCTCCAGAAATAAGAGAAAGAGCTTTAACTAATATGGAGTTCTTAGGGATAGAAATAGATTTAGAGAAAAATAGCAGTCATAATATTGGAGATGGTATGGAAATTTCTAAAGAGTCTTCAAAAGTAAAAGTATTTGTAATACCAACAAATGAAGAATTAATGATTGCTAAGGAAACTTTAGATTTAGTTAAATAATTAATTGAATTATTATTTTAGCAGTATTTTTTGCGTCATATTATGAGCGGCATGTTTAGATAAATTTCATTATTAAAAACATGCTCATATGTATGGCGCAAAATGAATTTTGTCTCAATTTATTCTTTATTCATTATCTAAAAAGTAATTTAATATAAATACCTTGACTTTTTTTCACTCAATTTATATAATTAGTTGTGTTTGTTTTATAAATATATGTGCTAAGGAGTGAAAAGGGAGAGTAATGTACAATTTACAATAAATTTGTTATGTTATAATCCTGGAGTTTTATGAAAGTACAAATTTCTGATATTGTTTCAGGCAAAGATAGAGGCAAGAAAATTGATTACACATTTGAGATACCTGCATTTGACTTTGAAGGAGATACTATTAAATCTTTAGGTTTCTGCGAAGTTGTTGGGGCTATTTCATCTGATAGTGATATATTAGTATTAAATGCTAAAATTAAAGCTGATTTAGAAATGATATGTTCAAGATGCTTAGATACCTTTATCTATCCAATAGATATTGATATAGAAGAAAGGTTTACAACAAATAGAAACAGTGAAAATGATGAGGCTATTGTTGTAATGGATGATGTTTTAAACATCACGGAAATAGTTGAAACGAGTATAATTTCAACTTTACCTATCAAAAGAGTTTGCAAGAACGACTGTAAAGGGCTGTGTCAGGAATGTGGATGTAATTTAAATTATGATTCATGTTCATGTCAGAAAGAAGATGTAGATATACGTTTTGAAGCCTTAAGAGGTTTGTTTGATAATAAGGAGGTGTAAGGAATGGGTTGTCCAGCAAGAAAATCAGGAAAATCAAAAGTAAGAGCAAGAAGATCTCAAACTTTTAAAGCTAGTTTACCTGGCATAGTTGAATGTCCACAATGCCACGAAATGAAACTTGCTCATAGAGTATGTAAAGTCTGTGGTTTTTATAAAGGTAAGGAAGTTGTAGCTTCTGCAAAATAAAAAGAAAGTCTTTAGGACTTTCTTTTATTTATATGTAAAAGAATATTTTTATAATATAAAATATGACGAATAAAATAATATATTTATATAGAAACTAGTTTTTTGTAATTAATATATACTATTAAAATTATGCTTAAGGTGATAATATTAAATTGGAAATGCTCTATGAGTTCGATTTTATAACATGGATGAAAGAGGGATTAGGATGAAGATAGCAATAGACGGCATGGGGGGAGACAATGCACCAGCAGCCGTAGTAGATGGAGCGATTCAGGCTTTGAGTGAGTATGATGATGTTGAATTATTTATTGCAGGTCCAAAAGAAATTATAGACTTGGAGTTAGGTAAGTATACGTACCCAAAGGATAGAATTACAGTAGTTGACGCTAAAGAAGTTATATCACCAAGTGAGCACCCTGTAATGGCATTGAGAAAAAAGAAAGATTCTAGCATAGTTAAGGCTTTAAATTTAGTTAAAGAAGGTACTTGTGATGCAATAATATCTGGAGGCAGCACGGGAGCGTTCTTAGCGGGATGTACTTTGATAATAGGCAGAGTAAAAGGGGTGGAAAGACCAGCGCTTGCACCTATAATGCCAGGTAGACGTGGAAACTTTATGATAGTAGATGTTGGTGCTAATGTTGATTGCAAACCGGCATTTTTAGTGCAATTTGCAAAATTGGGGAAGATATATTATCAAAAGGTTTTCAATGTGGAAAGTCCAAGTATAGGTCTAATAAATATTGGTGAGGAAGAAGAAAAGGGAAATGAGCTTACAAAGGCTGCTTTTAAGCTTTTAAAAGCAGAAGTTTCAATTAATTTTAAAGGGAACATAGAGCCTAGAGATATACCCACTGGTGACACTAATATTTTGGTTAGTGATGGGTTTGTAGGGAATACTGCCTTGAAAATGTATGAAGGTTCAGCATCAAGTATTTTAGGAATAATAAAAGACGAAATACTCAAGTCATCAGTTATTTCTAAATTAGGAATCCTACTGTTAAAACCTGTGCTTAAAAGTATAATGAAGAAATTTGATTATAAAGAAGTTGGAGGAGCACCATTCCTAGGTGTTGATGGAATATGTATAAAGGCTCATGGAAGTTCAGATGCGAAAGCTTTTAAGAATTCTATTAAACAAACTAAACTTTTTTATGAAAATAATGTATTAGAAGATATAAGAAATGAATTTTCTATAGAAAATTAATTAAAATTTATTGAAACTAATATTGACGATTTTAACAATATATAATATTATCTAAATGTAGAACTTGGGAGGTGAAACAAATGTTTGAAAAGATCCAAGCAATTATTGCTGATAAATTAAGTATCGATGTAGGAAGCGTTGTTATGGAAGCGTCATTTATTGAAGATTTAAATGCGGACTCGTTAGATATAGTTGAGCTTATAATGGCTCTAGAAGATGAACTAGATCTTGAAATACCAGACGAAGATGTTGAAAACTTTAAAACAGTTGGAGATGTTGTCAATTACGTAAAAGCTCATCACGAAGAATAAAATAATCCCGCATTTTGCGGGATTTTATATTTTATCAAGTGAATCTTAGTTGAACTTATACCCTCAAGGGGTACCTAGTCCAGGAGTGTGCAGCCGTTATCCCCCACTTGAAGAAAAGCAGATATTCCAAATTTTATATTTGGCATAGTCGCTTTCACACAGTGCGTGGGAGTGTTACGGATGCTAGCTATCGGATAAAAAATTGCAGGCATTACATTTTCAGTAATGTTTTATATTTCGGCTGAAGTTGATTAAAATAATATCTTGATGATATACTGCAATGAAAATATATAGTATTAGACTGTTCTCAGGCTAGCATATTATGAGATGCTAATAAGGTTATGACATAATATTAATTAGTTTATTCTTGAATTTGTTATATTAGGTGTTTAGCAAGTTGAAGAATAAACTTCGAGGAGTGGAATAGATGAATAGATATACACTTAAAGAAATAGAAGAAAACTTAGGAGTTTGTTTTAATAATCCTACTTTGCTAAAAACAGCGCTTACACATAGTTCGTTTGGGAATCAATTCAAGGATGCTGAGTATAATGAAAGGCTTGAATTTCTAGGCGATTCGGTTTTACAACTATGTATTACAGAATATTTATTTAATAACTATAAACATAAAAGTGAAGGGGAGTTAACAAAAATAAGAAGTTTAATAGTTTGTGAAAATTCTCTTTATGAAATAGCTAAAAAAATAAACCTTGGTAATTATATTAGAATGAGTAAAGGTGAAGAATTAACTGGAGGAAGAGAAAGAATTTCTATACAAGCGGATGCGGTTGAAGCTGTAATTGCTGCAGTTTATTTAGACAAGGGAATTGGGTTTGTAAGGGATTTTATACTACTTCATTTTGAAGAAGTAATAAAAAAGGCTATAAATAATGAGATAGTGTTAGATTTTAAGACTAAGCTTCAAGAGCTGCTTCAAAAAGATGGAGAGGTTGCGATTCAATACGAATTGACAAGATATGAAGGCCCGCCACATAGAAGAAAATTTTTTACTAACGTAATTATAGATAAAAAGTTTATGGGTGAAGGTTCTGGATATAGCAAAAAAGAGGCAGAACAAAATGCTGCTAAGCAAGCTTTAGATATGTTGGAAGGTGTACATGAGTAAAAATTATTATATTATACCTATATTTGTACCACATGAAGGATGCCCTCATAATTGTGTGTTTTGTAATCAGGATAGGATAACAGGGGCTGAGGAGGAAGTTACAGCCGAAACTGTAGAAAATACTATTGATGATTACTTAAGCACTATAGTAAATAAAGAGGCTACTATTGAAGTTTCGTTCTTTGGTGGAACATTTACTGGTATAAGAGAAGAGAAACAAAGAGAACTTTTAAAGGTTGCTAAGGATTTTAAAGATAGAAAACTTATTAATAACATAAGACTTTCTACAAGACCAGATTATATTAATGATTATATACTAAGTTATCTTAAAGAGTATGGAGTGGATATAATAGAGCTAGGAGTTCAATCGTTAGATGAAGAAGTGTTGAAAGAAGCTGGCAGAGGACATAATGTAAATGATGTTATAGTGGCATCCAGATTGATAAAAGAATACGGATTCGTTTTAGGGCATCAAATAATGCCGGGATTGCCAGGGGATACGTATGAAAAAGACATCAACACGACTAAAGAATCAATTAAGATTAAGCCTGATATCTGCAGAATATATCCATCGCTTGTAATAAAAGATACACCAATGGAGAAAATGTACATTTCTAATAAATACATCCCATACTCGCTAGAAGAAGCAGTAAACGTAAGTAAAGTTATGTATGATATGTATAGAAGAAATGGGATTAATGTAATAAGAATCGGGCTTCAGCCAACTGAAAGTATAAACGAGGGAAAAGATATAGTGGCAGGTCCATTTCATCCATCCTTTAGAGAATTAGTTGAGGGAAGTTTGCTAGTAGATATGATATTAGAAAACATGAGAGAAGAGAAAAGTGCTGCGATTCATATAAATCCTAAGGACTTAAGCAAACTTTATGCCAATAAAAAAATATACTTTAATAAGTTGAAAGAAGAAAATAAAATTATAATAGTGAGCCAAGATGACACTATTGAAAGAGGCCGAATAAAACTCTGTCTAAAAGATAGAAATTTAGATATAATATATTAGCGAGAGGAAACTCTCGCTTTTAATATTCTGCAATTGAGATAGTTATTAATGTCTATCCATATGATATTTATTCAGATGCATTATTGATATTTAATTATGTATACTATAAACTGAAATATAATAAGGAGTGTTTTAAATGAAGAAAAAGAATAGAGAAAAAATGAAAATTGCAATGGCGATTTTTATTATAATAATATTTATTTTAGGATTAATACCTACTATACTTTATTTGTAAGGAGTGGGCACATGTTTTTAAAATCTCTAGAGATACGAGGATTTAAATCCTTTGCGGATAAAACAGAATTAAAATTTAGAAAAGGTGTTACTGCTGTTGTAGGGCCTAATGGGAGTGGAAAAAGTAATATTTCTGATGCTGTAAGATGGGTTCTTGGAGAGCAGAGTGTTAAGGTTTTAAGAGGCGGAAAGATGGAAGACGTAATCTTTGCAGGAACTCAGTTTAGAAAACCTGTTGGTTTAGCACAAGTCTCATTAACTCTTGATAATAGTGATGAAAAGCTTGCGACAGAATATAATGAAGTAACAGTATCAAGAAGAATATTTAGATCAGGAGAATCTGAGTATTTAATAAATAATTCAAAATGCAGACTTAAAGATGTAACTAATCTTTTTGTGGATACTGGAATTGGTAAAGAGGGTTATTCATTAATTGGACAAGGTAAAATTGAGGCCATACTAAGTGGGAGACCGGAAGATAGAAGATCTCTTTTAGAAGAGGCAGCTGGAATTGTAAAATATAAAAATAGAAAAGAAGAAGCGGAAAAGAAATTAAGTAATACTGATGATAATTTAGTTAGAATAAATGATATACTATCAACCTATAAAGATAGAATAGAACCATTAAGGATTGAAAGAGAAAAAGCATTAGAATTTAATGAATTATCTAAAGACTTAAAGAAAAAAGAAGTGTCAATTATAGTTCATACTATAAACAAGATGGAAGAAGAATTAAAAAACTTCAACGAGGATTTACAATCAAGAACTAAGGAAATTGAAGAAAAGAGAAAAGAGATATCTAGTGATAAATTAAAGCTTAAAGAATTAGAAAATGAAATAGAGAAATTAGAAAAAAAGAATTTAGAAGACAAAGAACAATATTATAGCCTAAAAGAATTAATAAGCGAAAATGAAAAAGGCATTCAGCTTTATCATGAGAGAATCAAGAGTTTTGAAGAAAAAATTAATAGAAATAATTATGAGTTGAATGATATTTCAATAAAAATAAATCAAATAAGTGAAAATAAAATAGTATTAAAAGAAGAATTAGCTAATAGGTTAGAAGAACAGAAATTAAAAAACCAAGATATATTAAATCTAGAAGAATATAATACACAAAATTCAATGGAACTTAAAAAGATTGAAGAACAACTAAAATCTTTAAGAGAAGGTGAATTTGAATTATTAAGAAGTAATTCAGATATAAAGAATGAAATAACCATATTGAATAAGGATATTTCTCTTAGAGAAGAGAAAAAAGAGACTTTAAACTCATCTATATCATCTTTAGAGAATAATATAGTAATTAACTTAGCTACATATAAAGACTTAAGTAATGATATTGAAAGTAAGAAGGATAAGATCAAACTTCTAAATTTAAAAATAATAGATGATAAGAAGAAATTAGGTATTTTATCTGCAAATTTGACAAAGAAAGAAAATGAATTAAGAGAATTAAATAGAGTTTTAACAAAACTTGATGCAAATAGATCTATGCTTGAAAATTTAGAAAAGCACTATGAAGGGTATAATAGATCCGTAAAATCATTAATGGAGTCTATTCACAAGGAAAGAATTGCTGAAGCAGATGATACTAAAGTTTTAGGAGAAATTTTTACTGTTGATAAAAGATATGAAACAGCTATAGAGATAGCATTAGGTGCAGCAATTTCTAATGTGATTACTAAAAATGAGGAAGTAGCAAAGGTATTAATTGGTTACTTGAAAAAAAACAATTTAGGAAGAGCAACTTTTTTACCGTTAAACATAATAAAAGGTAGAAAATTAGAGTTAGATAGAAATATTACTTCAGCTAATGGTTATATAGGTATTGCAAGTGATATAATTTCTTACAATAAAGAGTATAGCAATATAATAGATTATGCCCTTGGAAGAACAATAATCTGTAGCAATATGGATTCGGCTCTTAATATAGCTCGTATAGGTAAATATAATTACAAGATTGTTACCCTTGAAGGAGAAGTTATCAATCCAGGTGGAGCTTTAACGGGTGGTAGCATAAAAGGTAAAAATTCTAATGTATTAGGCCGAAAAAGAGAAATAGAAGAATTAATAGAAAATATAAGCGAAAAGAAAAAGCATTGTGAAGAACTAGCTAATACAGTACAAGCTCTTAAAAATGAAATTAAAAATTTAGATGAAAGTATATTAAATCAAAGAGATGAAGTTCACGAAAGAAACATTGAGTTAACTAAAAAAGAAAGTGAAATGAACGGATTACAAAGCGATACTGATACTTTAAAGCGAAATCTTGAGATGGCGAAAGAGGAACTTAAAAGAACGGTAAATGAAAAAGAGATGTATTTACAAAAGCTTATGATAAAAGAAAATGAAATAAAATCAATAGAAAATGAGAATACATCTAATAAGAGTAAAAGCACCGAATTGGAAAATTTAATAAAAGCAAAATTACAAGAAGTAAATGATTGTGAATCTAATCTCACAGAAATGAAAATAAATAAGGCAACGTTAGATGAAGCTATTGAGAATAAAAAGAATGAATTTTCAAGAATGGAAAAAGAAATTCATGATTTTAAAGTTAAAAATGAATTATTGAATAAGGAAAATGCTGAAAGCAGAAATAGTATTGAAGGTTTAAATTTAGATATAGAGGTTAAAAATAAAAATATAAATGATAATACTATTATAATTAATAAATTAGAATTAAATTTTAAAGATGAAGAAATACTAAAAGAAAAATTAAAACAAGATTTTAAAGATAAAGATAATCTAATAAGTGGAATTTTAGACGAAGTTAGTGTTAAAGAAATGGAAGTTAACAAAAAAGAGATAGTAAAAGCAAAAAAAGAAGCTGATAAGGAACATATCTATAAAAAACTTAATGAAGAACTAGAATTAACATATGCAGAAGCATTAGATATATGTGAATCAGTAACTGATGAAGAGGCATTAAGGCAAGAAATTAGTATTACAAAAGGAAAGATAACAAAACTTGGATTAGTAAATCTAGCTGCTATTGAGGAATATGAAGAGATAAAAGAAAAATATGAATTTATGTCTACTCAAGCAGAAGACTTAGAAAATGCAAAAAAAGAATTAATTGGTGTTATTGAAGAAATGACTAGTGAAATGAAAATTTTATTCAAAGAGAATTTTAAGGTTTTAAATTATAACTTTAATGAAACATTTAAAGATTTATTTAAAGGTGGAAGTGCAGAGCTTATTTTAGGTGAGGGTGATGAACTTACAGCAAATATAGATATAAATGTTGAGCCGCCGGGTAAAAGGCTTCAAAATATTAACTTAATGTCCGGTGGAGAAAAAGTTTTATCAGCAATAGCACTTCTTTTTGCCATATTAAAAATGAAACCAACTCCGTTTTGTATACTCGATGAAATAGAAGCGGCACTAGATGATGCTAATGTATATAGGTATGCAGAATTTTTAAAGATGTTTTCTCAAAATACTCAATTTATAATTATCACTCACAGAAAGGGTACTATGGAAGTTAGTGATATTATTTATGGAGTGACTATGGAGGAAAAAGGAATATCAAAAGTGGTATCAGTAGACTTATCCGATAACTAGCATCTGTAACGCTCCTCTTTAGGAGCTGACGGCTGCACGTTCCTGGATTGGTTCAACTAAGATTTAAGATGGGAACGCCCATCTTAAATCAAGTTTCACTTGAACAGAAAATTTTAATTAGGAGGAAATGAATTTGTTTGGAAATTTATTTAATAAACTAAAAGACGGGTTAACAAAAACTAGGGATGGATTAACTGATAAAATCAATGAAGCGCTGAATTTGGCAATAACCATTGATGAAGATTTATATGAGGAATTAGAAGAAATACTTATAGTATCAGATATAGGGATGGATACTACAGTCGATATTATAGAAAGATTAAGAAGTAAAATTCGTAAAGAAAAGATAAATGATCCTCAAGGAGTTAAACCGGCGTTAAAAGAAGTAATAAGAGATTTATTACTTGAAGGTTCTTATGAACATAATGAAGAAGATAAAAGAGTAATGCTTGTAATTGGAGTTAATGGGGTTGGAAAAACTACATCTATTGGAAAGCTTGCTGCTAAAAATAAAGAAAGTGGTAAAAAAGTATTGTTGGCGGCAGCTGATACGTTTAGGGCAGCTGCAATAGATCAGCTTGAAGTTTGGAGTTCTAGAGCAGGTGTTGATATGGTTAAACATCAAGAAGGTTCTGATCCAGCAGCAGTAGTTTTTGATGCAATAGAAGCATCTAAAGCTAGAAATGTTGATTTATTAATATGTGATACAGCTGGAAGGCTTCATAATAAAAAGAATTTAATGAATGAGCTTGAAAAGATAAACAGAATTATTGATAGGGAATTAGTAGGATACAAAAAAGAAACATTACTTGTATTAGATGCTACCACAGGTCAAAATGCTGTCATACAAGCAAAGCAATTCATGGAGGCATGCCCTATAGATGGAATTATATTAACTAAATTAGATGGAACGGCAAAAGGCGGGGTGGTTCTATCTATAAAGCAAAGCCTAAAAATTCCTGTTAGATACATAGGTGTTGGAGAAGGTATAGAAGATCTTCAAGAATTTGATGCAGAAAGCTTTGCTGAAGCTTTAATTTAGTTGAGAACTACAAGTTGAAATTTAAACATAGAAAAATTCCTGATGGAATTTTTCTTTTTCGTTTATTTGTATATCACCATTTCTGAATATTTGTAGGAAGAATAATATTTAAATTTATTTAAATAAAAATATGTTTGAATAAAAGTATATTCATATAAAAATATGTTTAAATAAATATATTTTTGAACATATATAGTTTCCTGTGAAAATAGTTTTGTAGATATATATTTTCGTAGATAAATATGAAAATATATAAATATTTATAGTAAACATCAGTGGTGAGAGTATTATTTATTAATGTGAAAAATTAAAATGAACTGATAAAATATTGAAAAAATACGCGTGGATTTAAAGTGTTGCAATTTCTTTATAAGAATTTTACAAGTGTTAAGTAAAAGTACTTGACACTTATAAAAAATCCTGTTAAAATCTCTTTTGTGGGTAAGGTGATTAAAAATGGAAGATAGAGTTGAAATTTCATTGTTGATGGATTTTTATGGTTCGCTATTAACAGAAAAACAAGTTGAAATCATGCAATGGTATTATGATAATGATTTATCTTTAGCTGAAATAGCAGAAATTAATAAAACAAGTCGCCAAGCCATTCACGATTTGATTAAAAGATGTTATAAACAGCTTCTATCCTATGAAAGTAAGCTTCACTTACTTGAGAAGAGTATTAATAGGGAAAAAGAAATTATGAATTTTTTAGAACACTTGAAGAATAAATATTCCATTGATGGTGAGGATATTATAAAATATAAAGAAAAGCTAGAAAATTTATAAGGAGGATATAACCATGGCTTTTGAAGGATTAGGCGAAAAATTACAGGAGACTTTCAGGAAACTAAAAGGTAAAGGAAAGTTAAATGAAAAAGATATAAAAGAAGCCATGAGAGAAGTAAAGCTTGCCTTACTAGAAGCTGATGTTAACTATAAAGTTGTTAAAACATTTATTTCATCTGTTAGTACCAAGTGTGTTGGAAGCGAAGTTCTTGAAAGCTTAACACCAGGTCAACATGTAATAAAAATAGTTAATGAAGAACTTACTGATCTTATGGGTGGAAGTGAAAGTAAACTTAACTACAGTAGTTCAGGACTTACAGTTATAATGTTAGTTGGATTACAAGGGGCAGGTAAAACTACCATGTGTGGTAAACTTGCATTAAATCTTAGAAAAGATAATAAAAAACCATTATTGGTAGCATGTGATATCTATAGACCAGCAGCTATAAAACAATTAGAGGTTGTAGGAAAGCAGATTGAAATTCCGGTATTTTCAATGGGCGATAAAGTTAGTCCAATTGAGATTGCTAAAAATGGAGTAGCTCACGCAAAAGATAATGGAAATAATGTAGTTATTATAGATACAGCAGGTAGACTTCATATTGATGAAGAATTAATGCATGAATTAAAAGAGATAAAAGAAAATGTAAAACCATCAGAAATATTATTAGTTGTTGATTCTATGACTGGTCAAGATGCAGTTAATGTAGCAGAAAGTTTTAATAACGACTTAGATTTAAGTGGTGTAATATTAACAAAATTAGATGGTGATACTAGAGGCGGAGCCGCACTTTCAATTAAAAGTATAATTAATAAACCAATTAAATATGCTGGTGTCGGTGAAAAAATGAATGACTTTGAAGTTTTCCATCCAGATAGAATGGCTTCAAGAATTTTGGGAATGGGTGATGTATTATCACTTATTGAAAAAGCTCAGGAAGCTATTGATGAAAAGGAAGCTGCTGATTTAGGTAAAAGAATGTTAAATCAAGAATTTAACTTTGAAGATTACCTAATGGCTATGGAACAAATGAAAAAGTTAGGGCCTTTAAATAAAATAATGGAAATGATACCTGGCTTAAATTCAAAGGAACTTCAAGGAGTTGACTTTGATAAAGGGACAGAAGCACTTGATAGGACTAAGGCGATTATTCAATCTATGACAGCAAAAGAAAGAAGAAATCCGAGCCTTATATTGAAGTCTCCGTCAAGAAAAGGCAGAATAGCTAGAGGATCAGGGACCAACATACAAGAAGTTAATAAACTCATGAAAGGCTATGAAATGATGAAAAAGAACATGAAACAAATGAAGTCATTTCAAAAGCAAGCAAAGAAGGGCGGACTGTTTGGAAAGTTACCTTTCTAGTACATTCAATAAAAAATATACTAGTATATTTACTTATTGTTTTTGAATGTGCGTCAGAGTTAAAATATATAATTATCCTTTGAAGGAGGTGAAATAATAATGGCAGTAAAAATCAGATTAAGAAGAATGGGTGCTCATAAAGCTCCTTTCTATAGAATAGTTGTTGCAGATTCAAGATCACCAAGAGATGGTAAATTCATCGATGAAATTGGATACTACAATCCATTAACTGAACCAGTTGAAGTTAAGATCAACGAAGAAAAAGCTAATGAATGGTTATCTAATGGAGCACAACCAACAGACGTAGTTAAAAGACTTTTCAATAATGCAGGTCTTACTAAGTAATTTTTGGAGGTGAATTCTACAATTAGTACATACTAATTGTGGACGTTTATGAAGGAATTAGTTGAATTTATGGCTAAATCCCTTGTTGATAACCCAGATGCAGTTACTGTTAATGAAGTTAATGGAGAGCAATCCATTATACTTGAGTTAAAAGTTGCACCAGAAGATATGGGTAAGATTATAGGTAAGCAAGGAAGAATTGCGAAGGCTATAAGAACAGTTATAAAAGCTGCAGCAGTTAAACAGAATAAACGAGTTATAGTAGAAATCATCTAAAAATTTAGAGTTAGGGTAACCTAACTCTTTTTTAAATATGCACATATTAAAAGGTGCGTTAGCACAATTGAGATCCTTCACATATAAAAAAGCGCGCAGCGCAACTAAGATCCTGCACATATTAAAAGGTGCGTTAGCACAATTGAGTTCATTTCGCATATAAAAAAGCGCAAAGTGTAATCAAGAACTTTTTAGCGCAACAAAATTCTTTTATTTATATAAAATGTGTGAATTATAAAAATGATTATTGATATATGAAAAAAATTTCGTATATCTTAATATAGAAAGAAAAATATATAAAATAAATAATGTCAGATATCATGTATATTTTATATGTTATTTGCTTATTATTTCTAATACATAAATATTTAATAAATTATGTTTAAGTGGAGTCATGTTAATCTTATGTGTTTTTATTTTAAGATTAAATATATACAATTGAGGTGAAGAGAGTGGGAATATTATTTAAAATTGGGCAGATTGTAAATACTCATGGAATCAAAGGTGAAGTTAAAGTTTATCCATTAACAGAAGATGTTAATAAATTTAAGCAACTAAAAACTGTATTGGTTGATGGAGTAGAAAAAGAAATCCTAGGAGTTAAGTTTCAAAAAGATAGAGTTATATTAAAAATTGAAGGTATAGACTCTATGAATGACGCTGAAACTTACAAACAGAAGTATATTGAAATATCTCGTGATAATGAGCCAGGTCTTCCACCAGATACTTATTATGTTTCAGACCTTAAAGAGTGCACGGTATTTGATACTAATGAGAAAGAACTTGGAAGAGTTTTTGATGTTATAAGCACTCCAAATAATGATGTATATTGGATCAAACAGCCTAAGGAACTATTGATACCAGTTCTTAGAGATATAGTTCTTAGTGTTGATATAGAATCAAAAAAAATCATTATAAAGCCTGTAGGGGAATGGCAAGATGAAGATTAGTATATTAACATTATTCCCGGAAATGTTTTCGATTTTTGATCATAGTATTATAGGTAGAGCAAGGGATAATAATATAATAGATATAGATGTATTAAATATAAGAGATTACACTTTAAATAAGCACAAGAAAGTTGATGACTATCCATACGGTGGAGGAGCTGGAATGGTTATGGCACCTCAGCCTATAGTAGACACTATAAGGAAGGTTAAGGAAAGCAATAAAGGGAAAGTTGTATTTCTAGGACCAAGGGGAAAGACATTTAATCAAGAGGCAGCAAAAGAACTTTCAAAAGAAGAGAATCTTATATTTTTATGTGGTCACTATGAGGGGATAGACGAGAGAGTGTATAAACATATAGATATGGAAATTTCTCTCGGGGACTTTGTGTTAACTGGAGGGGAGATGGCGGCAATTCCAGTTATTGATTGTATATTGAGGCTTATACCTGGTGTTCTTGGAAAAGAAGAAAGCTTTATAGAGGAATCATTCTATAATGGACTTTTAGAGTATCCGCAGTATACTAGGCCAGAAGAATTTGAAGGGGATAAAGTACCTGAAATATTACTATCTGGACATCATGAAAATATACGAAAATGGAGAAGGCTTAAGTCTCTTGAAATAACTAAAAAGAATAGGCTGGATTTATATAAAAACATAACTTTGACTAAAGAAGATATAAAGTTATTGAAGAATAATACACAGAAATAAAATAATCAATAATTTTTGTTGAAATATAAAAAAAGATGTGATATTATTAAATTTGTGCTAGTACGGGCGTTCCTCTGTCACTTACATATGTTAAGAACGTCAAATTATCTATACAAGGAGGGAATGCACAATGAACGAAATAATAAGAGCTATAGAAGCTGAACAAATTAGAACTGACTTACCTGCCTTCAAAATCGGTGATACTATAAAGGTATACGTAAAGATTCAAGAAGGTAACAAAGAAAGAATTCAAATGTTCGAAGGTACTGTTATCAAAAAACAAAATGGTGGTTTAAGAGAAACTTTCACTGTAAGAAGAGTTGCTTTAGGAACTGGAGTTGAAAGAACATTCCCAATGAATGCACCAATCATCGACAAAATTGAAATCACAAGAAAAGGTAAAGTTAGAAGAGCTAAACTTTACTACTTAAGAGATAGAGTTGGTAAGGCTGCTAAAGTTAAAGAATTATTAACTAGATAGTATTTAAAAAGGGGACTGTTTCAGTCCTTTTTTTATATTTACGCATATTCAAAAAAATAATAAGTCAACATATTAGCGTGTTTCCTGCTATATACTCTAAGCATATTTACCTAATAGTCTACTATGAGGTGAATATACTTTTACGTCTGACAGGAAATATACTTTTGTGTTCCTAAAATAAATTTAAGGAGGAATTCATATGGCAATTAATTGGTTTCCAGGACATATGAAAAAAACTCAAAGGGAAATTAAAGAAAACCTAAAGTTAGTTGATGCAGTAATTGAAATAAGAGATGCTAGGATTCCAAGAAGTTCTGCAAATCCTGATATTGAAAAATTATTAGAAGGAAAACCAAGAGTTATACTTTTAAATAAGAGTGATTTAACTGATAGTAAAGTTACAAAAGAGTGGATTGATTATTTAACTAAAGAAGATGTTAAAGTACTAGAAGTTAATTGTTTAAAGGGTGATGGTCTTAAAAATATAAAACCTACATTATTGACCTTGTTAAAGGAAAAACACGATAGGTTAAAATCAAAAGGTATGGTTAACATAACAATGAGAGTAATGGTAGTTGGGATACCTAATGTAGGAAAATCAACATTTATAAATAAAATGGCTAGAAACAATATAGCTAAAACAGGTGATAGGCCAGGTGTTACTAAAAGTAAGCAATGGATAAAGACAGGAATGGGTATTGAAATGTTAGATACTCCAGGAGTATTGTGGCCTAGATTTGAAGATGATGAAACGGCTTTGAATTTAGCTTTTACAGGAGCAATAAAAGATGAAATAATGGATATAGAGGAATTAGCTCTGAAACTTGTCGAAAAATTGCAGAATAGTTATGAAGCTAGATTAAAAGAAAGATATAAATTGACTGAAGTTTTTGAAAATCCTTTAGATACATTAGATGCGATAGGTAAAAAAAGAGGAGCCTTAATTTCAGGAGGCCAGATTGATTATAACAGAATTGCTGTTATTTTATTGGACGAATTCAGAGGAGGAAAAATGGGCAATATTACGCTGGAGCGCCCAATAGAAGAAGTGGAAGAAAATGACGAAATTTAACGAGGATATAAAATCATTATCATTTGCAGAAATAAAAGAACAAATACATAAATTTTCAATAATTGATTCTTATAAGAGTGGGGAGTATATAAAAATTATAAATTGGTTAAAAGAAGATAAAAGAAAAAATGTGTTATCCCTTAAAGATAAGATTGAAAAACAATTGAAGATGTATTTAAATGAGGTTGGAAGAGTTAAGGCGATGTATGACTTTGATAAGTCTTTTGGCGATTATAAATATATTGCTGGAGTGGATGAAGTAGGAAGAGGGCCTCTCGCTGGGCCGATAGTAGCTTGTAGTGTTATTTTAGATTTAAATGTTTTAGATAATGAGTTAATTATATATATAAATGACTCAAAAAAGGTAAAAGAGTCGAAGCGAGAAGAGCTTGCTGAAATCATAAAAGAAAAGGCTCTAAGTTATCATATTGCAGTTTCGTCAAATGAAGAGATAGATGAAAAAGGAATTGCTTTTTCAAATAATAAAGTGTTTTTAGAAAGCTGTAATTCACTTAGTATTAAGCCTGATTTAGTTCTTTCTGATGGATATTTAGTTAAGAATATTCAAATAGAAAATAAATCAGTTATAAAGGGAGATACTAAAAGTGCAAGTATTGCGGCTGCATCAATTGTTGCAAAAGTATATAGAGATAATTTAATGAAAGAATATGCTAAAAAATATCCTTACTATGATTTTGAGAACAACGTAGGATATGGAACCTCAAAGCATATAGAAGGATTAAAAGTTCATGGGAAGTGCGATATTCATAGAAGTAGTTTTTTGACAAAATTATTATAATTGTACTTTCATGGATTTTGAATATTAAATATTATATTAAATATAAAATATTTAATATCCTGAAATCCAAACTAAAACTTAGAATCATGCGATAGCTTACCGAAAAACTATAAAAATATCGCTGAAAGTTCTAAGTTGTAGGTTGCATCCATTTTAGCAAATTTGTAAATATATTTATCTAATAAGCCTAATTCATATATTATTTATTTGTACCACACAGAAAGAGAAGGTGCTCTTTTACGCAGTGTTGCATTGAAAATAATTGTAGGCATTTCTTCAGTAAAAGTGGTTCCATCATTGCTTGTCACGGGCTTGTCTCGGGAGCAAGCAGAGATAGGCACAACTTTTACTGGCAGAAATCCTCAATTATTTTTTCTGGCAACCGAGTAACAGAGCACCTTCTCTTTCTGCGAGTTATATCATCAACTAAAATATACAATATTTCATATTTTTACTATAATCTAAAGGCATCTCTTATATGATTTATTTTAACCAACGTATTTTGAGTGTTTAAATAAACTTCGATAACATCAAATCTAACATTAAAATTAAATAATCTTTTGTATGAAATATATGATGTAGTAACATTTATTATGGATTTTTGTTTTGAAAAACTAATAGATTCTTTTGGAAGTCCATAATTATAGTTGTACCTGCCTTTAACTTCTACAATAATAAGTAAATTATTATTAGTACATATTATATCAATCTCACCTAGAAAATTTCTGAAATTACAATCAACTATATTGTAATTGTCTTTAATTAGATATTCCTTAGCTAGATTTTCGCAATAATAACCTATATCTTTATTTGATTTTTTCATTTAATCACTCCAATATAAAATGCTTCTTTAAATTTTCATAATAATGTGGCTAATTCATAAATAAAACTTAATTACATTATTAACAATTTAAAAATAACTTAAACAAATATATTTATATTAGGAATTAATATCTAAATGTGTGTCTATAATTTGAATGGGTGATATATATGGCAGTAAAAATTATTAGTGCAACGCACAATGGATTAGAAGGATTTTTAATAAAAGTTGAAGTTGATATTTCTAAGGGTTTACCAATGTTTAATATAGTAGGGCTTGCAGATGTATCAGTAAAAGAAGCGAAAGAAAGAGTAAGGGCAGCAATTTTAAATTGTGGATTTGAATTTCCGTTAGGTAGGATTACTATAAATTTAGCTCCTGCAGATGTTAGAAAGATAGGTTCGCTTTTAGATTTGCCTATTGCGCTTGGGATTCTTATGGAATCAAATCAAATATGCAAGAAGGATATGGAAAGTTACATAGTTTTTGGCGAACTATCTCTGTTTGGTGAACTCAAAGGAATAAAAGGGACAATACCAATTATTATCGAAGGTGCAGGAAATGATATTACTAAATTCATTTTTCCGCATGAAAATTTGGAGGAAAGCCACTATTTTAAAGGGGGAGATTATTATCCTTTTAGAAATTTAAAAGAGGTGATTTCCTATATAGAATATGAAGATGTGCTTCCTTATAAAGACGAAGATAGCTATAAAGATGATGAGCATTATGAATTACCTGATTATGGAGATGTTATAGGCCAATATTCATCTAAAAGAGCTTTGGAGATAGCAGCAGCGGGGAAACATAATATTATAATATTATGTTACAGAGGCAAGGTAGTCCAAACCCTAGTGTTTAAGCCGTTTTATCAGCATATAGAAATATAAATACCTTTGATAAAGTACAGAGGTGGGATTTTTTTATTTGTATTATGTTTGTGCGGAGTTGCTTCCTTTATATATATACCCTATTTGAGAACTTAAAAATAGTCTATAATTTAACTATGATTACATCTAGTCAAATTATAGACTATTATTTGGTCAACTATACATTAACTTTAATACTGATTTAATGGCCTGTGGGTCATAATGCGTATCTAAGTAATATTCAAACTCTTTGATAATTTCCTTTACCCTGTCGTTAACGGTCTTAACACCGTCATAACGAAATGTTTCATTATAAGCTATAACCAAAATACTAATGTGGTCACTCGAAACTGTTTCTGTATGGATGACCCAGCCTACTGGGAAATCACCCAGTAGTTTTATCGGAAAGTCTTTTGGTGGTAAGTCAATGTATACATTAATATAATATTCACATTCAGTTGCAATTACGGGGGTTACGAAGTGTGAAGCACTTAATGCTCCAGCACCAGTACCTACTAAATCGAATAGTCTGTCAACTATACCTTTACATTCTTTTGTGATAGTTACTAATTTAAGAGCATCACATTGATGCCTTTTACTTGCGTATACCTTATGATAAGGGCAATACAGCATATCCTTATACCTCCTTTTAAAATGTGTAACCTCCATTATCTTTGATGAATTTAGCAAAGTCTGAGCTAGCCTGTGCTGTTTCTTGCACTGCCTTTAGTATTTCACAACCTTTATACTTAGTGCAAAGGTTGCATTTATTGGCATCACTACATTTATAACACTTTATTACCCCAGCATCAATAATCTCTCCTTTATCAAGCCGTTGTTCAAACACTTTAAAATCCTTATCCTCGGCTTGTAGTCTGATTTGTACGGCTTGTACCTCGTATGTTTCGACGGCCGAAACACATAGCCAAGCTGATTTCCCTCTTTCAATTACATACATAGTTCGTCCTCTCCCTTGATTTTATTTGTATACTTATAAATTAAGGCTATTATAAACATCCGAAATGACTTCTTTAGTTATTCCTATATATCTAAGTGTCACACTTGCACTACTATGGTTCAGCATCTTTTGTAATGTATTAATAATAGTAGGATTAGTTTTAATATTGTTTACGTAGATATGATAAGCGAAAGTTTTTCGTAGGCTATGTGTGCCATAGTTACCCTTAATGTTTAGCTCTCTTAACGTGGTCTTAATAATTTTATGTGCTGCTTCAACAGTTAATGCACCGTCACCTTTTCGGCTTTTAAATAGATATGACTCGTAATCCACCTCTTTCAGTGTATCCAAGTAGAGTCTTATTGCGGCCTTAGCACTTGTGTTCAGTTCAAACTCCCGTTTCTTATCGGTCTTTTCTTCGTATATAGTAACTTTGTCTACTATTGTACCATCATTCAAAATTTCTCGGGTTTTTAATGATAGCAGGTCCCCTGCCCTAAGTCCGACATTAATCCCCAAAACAAAAAGCATATAGTCACGTTTATTACTTTTGCCAAGTAGGTACTGTTTAATCTTTGCTATGTCCTTGATGTTTTTTATTGGCTCGACTTCGTTTGCTCTTACCTTTAGTGTATTATCTGCAATCATAAATATCTCTCCTTTTTCAATGCCAGCTTTTGAGGTTATTATAGTATAAGTTATCATATAAAACAAGAACTTTTCTGGAAAATCTTAGTGAGAGTACAGGAAATATAGATATATCAATGGCTGTAGGGTTTACAGCCAATGCTAGGAAATATACAAAGTTGGCATTGACAACTCATTTAAAGCCCTATAAGACTTTTTATTTATAATTAGTACAAATATATTAAAACTTATTTCAAAGACCCTCTATGGTTCTTAGGAAGCGAATTAAGTATTAATGAATTACTTCTTAATTTAATTATATAAAAAAGAGTCTACTATTTTTTAGTAGACTCGAGATACATTGTTATTGCTTTGTCTAATAGTTTTGATAGAGGTATTCCAGTTTCTCGGGAGTATTCTTTTAGCTCATTTAATATTTTTGTATCAACTGCTGAACCGACAGGAGTCCGATTTTTCAAGTCATTACGCATATTTATCACCTCATAAATATTATATAATAATACAAAACTGATTGCAACTGCTATCAGTTTGTGGTATATTTATGTTAAGGTACTTTCAGGGACTAAAGGAATTAATTACTATTAATCTGGTAGATTTTGTTGTACTATAGATGTATATATTCAAATTTTAGGGGGTTTTTATTATGATGATGAAAAAATTATTAACAGTTTTAGTAGCAACCACAGCAATTACTTTAAGCTCGACTATTGCTTATGCAGCTGACACAGCAACTAATGCTTCACTAAATGGCAATACTAATGTTTCAGTAAGTGCAAATCCTTACTATGCTAACAACTTAAAAGCGGTAGCAAATGAAAGAACAGATGCTTACGCACTAGCATCTTATAAAGGTACTCCAATTCCAGCTTATGTTACACAAGCTAACCTAATCACAGCAGGTATCACCAACGATTATGATAAGGTTAAGGCCATACACGATTGGGTTGCAACCAATATGTATTACGATTTTTCTGATAGAACAACTGTTGTTGTAGATAAGGCAGCTGATACAGAACTTTTTCCCGGTTCAGGAGCTCTTAAAAGAGGTCTTTGTGGTAATTTTGCAGGAGTAACTACTAACCTTATGAGAGCAGCAGGTTTTCCAGCTAAACAAGTTACTGGAGGTGCAAAAGATGTAGGTGATGAAGAAGCGCATGATTGGACAGAAGTATATGTTGATGGTCGTTGGGTGTTCATGGATACTACGTGGGATTGTAAAAATTTTTTTATGTATGGTAAATTCTCAAATAAAATAAAATGTACAGAAACTTACTTTGACATGCCTATAGACAAGTGGTCACGTACACATAGACTTGGCATTAATTTGGCTGACCAAGATAAAGCAGCGTGGAACGGTTCTGTATACTTTATTGACCCAAAACAAGGTACAGTGCTTCAAGAAGTAAAGAACATCCCTATTGATAGTTTATTAACATCAAATTATGGATATAAGGCTTCTGACTTGTATAGTGATGCTAAATTGACAATACCTTGGAGTTTTGCTACAAACAAAATAAATGTTGGTAATAATAGAGTTTTTGTAAAGACATCTGGATTTACTGTGAAATTTGATTCTCGGGGTGGTTCTGTTGTTAATAGTGTGACTGTAACTCCTGAGGCCAGTGGTCGTGGTAAGGTAGCTGAACCAACAGCACCTACTAAGGATGGTTATACTTTTCTAGGCTGGGCTGTAGGTAACCCTTATAATTCTGTTTTGTGGAAGTTTGACACTAATGAAATCAGTTATGATGTTACATTCTACGCTAAGTGGAAAGCTAACTAGAAGTGCTTTATTTGCCCATTTAAGTTAATTAAACATAGTTTTTGATACACAAGCCCTCAGAAAGGTTAAAACTTTTCTGAGGGTTTTTGCTTTTTTATTGAAAGTCATTCTAGGCCTGTTCGTGTGTAGTAAATAAATACTTGAAAAGGAAGTGGAGTAAATGAATACTACTGAAAAATGTCCTTTATGTGGTAAACCCTTTCATTCGCCGGGCGGACGCTCTTTACGCCTTACAGATAGCCAGATAGCGGGCATATTGTTACATTGTAGAGCCGAATTCCCCAAACATACTATTAAACATTATTGCGAGGAAATAGGCATTAGCACTTACACCTATAGGAGTATTGTTCGTATGACCTTGAAACAATCTAAGGATATAGAGCGTGTGATAGCTATAAAAACTGCACTAGATAATGAGAGGAGTGAAGATAATGAGTAATAATAATGATAAGAAAATAAATAGCAGAATCGACCTAAGCCAATACAACCGTAATCGTAAGGCTAAAGAAGAAGAACCTATACATTTTGAACCGACATATTTATCGAGGCTCTTCCACAAGCCGACTGACGATGACCCAGCAGAGCGTCAGAAAGCAAGAGAAGCTCTATTTCGAAGCCTCAAAGAGGGTAAGCAAAACCCTAAACCTCCAAGTGGTACATTTACCAAGTAGCCTTTATTTGCAGGAGGTGACACTATGAAATTATCAAACTTAAAATCCTTATCAGCACTAAACAAATTACAGCTATTAAAGACAACAGGTGGCTTAACAATGCTTGCTAACGCTTTAGCAGAGGGACATTCACTCTGTCAAATCGCCGATATAATAGGTGTAACCTCAAAAACTATGTATAAGTGGCAAGCCATTTGTCCCGAAATCGCCGATGAAATCGCACCTTATATGCAAGCAGCTTATCGAATTATATGTGCGTATGACGCTCATAACACTAATATGAAAGGCTATATCCATTCAGCTTACAAAACACCCCTAGAATTGTGGAACAGTGATTATATAAGAAATTACTTCAAGGCTTGGGGCATAACTGGTGACAAATACTACCCTTTATGCTTGAAGTCACTTAAAAATAGAGGCACATATCATTTAAGTAATTATACACTAATTACTTACAGCCGAGTTTCGGCCGATAATAGAATAATCCCATTAGTACCGATAATTTAAGTTTTTAAAGGGAGGTAAAAAATCTATGTTTAAATTTAAGAAATTGATGGCCTGTGCTACATTATGTGCGATTTGCTTAATGACTATAATACCTGCAAGAGCTAGTGCATCCACTTACACAGCAACTCCTGTTTATGCAGTTGCATTGGGTTGCCCGTACCACTTTACATTGAGTGTACAGAACAACAACACCTTAGTAATGAGTGGCAATGCCCCTGATTATTACGGAGCAGGTGTCAGTGTAAAATTAGACCTAATTAAGCCAGTAAATTACACAGATTTTAGTATAGGTAGTGATGGTATAGCTACAGTCGAAAAAAACACAGATATAGATTTAGATAGTCCATATACACGCTTAAAGCTCAAACCCACTATAATGGGGAGTTTAACACATAACCTAACGCTTTCGAGTGCTGTCGCTCCTATAATTACTGCCACTGACACAGATGGTAAAAGCGTGCTTACTTATGATTTACCTAATGTGCCTAAACTCTCACTCGCAGGTGTATCCGATGGAATTTATAATATCAGATTAAGCTTTAGCATTAATCCATCTTATGGCTACTTGTACTGTGATGAGATATTAATTGTAGTGCAATCAGGCAAGGCGGCCATACAGGTACTGCCAACTTATGTACGCTATACTGATATTGGTGATGCTACTGGGATTTACACAGGGTACAGCCTATATAAATGGGATGTAAGACCGGCAATTACTATTGCTGACGAAGAAAAATGGTTACTCTCACAATAAGCCGTTTCAAGCTCTTTGAAAATGTTAGGTATACAAATACACCAAAAACAATTCAAATAACCCTCCAATGCTCTTACAGGAGCTTTAAGATATGAAGTACAACTAAAGTTGTACTTCTATTTTTATGCCCAAAATAACTTTCTAAACCTAATTAAGGTAGGTTTTATCTGATAGTATATCATAACAACATAAAAATATATGAGTTTCCATGCACACGCACAGCGTGTTCATGTGCGATAATCAAACTTTTAAATTTTTAGATTTGAAATAATGCCCCATGTACACGCTCTGCGTGTACATATACGATGGTCAAACTTCTAAATTTTTAGATTTGAAATAATTCCTCATGTACACGCTCTGCGTGTGCATGAGGAAATGACTTTACACAAGCACGCTCAGCGTGTTACGATAAGGTTTATAGTATGCAAAAGGAGTGATTATAATAGCTACAGGAGCGACATTAAGAGCTGTACGCAAAAAGATAGGCTTAAAACAGTACGAGCTGGCGGAAAAGTACAAAATATCTGTTCGTACTCTACAGGATTGGGAATTGGAGGTCAGAGTGCCACCTAATTACATATTAAATTTATTGCTAACTAACATAGCTCTTGACTTTGGGGTAGACGAAGCTACAAGGGATGCAGTTCGCCTTGCTAGGCAAACCCTTGAAAGCGAGGATTAAACAATAGTAACCCACGAATTTCCGTGGGTTACTTTAATTTAATGTAGTTTTATCCGATGGATACAAGCATTTGAGACCTAAACCACTTATTTTTAAAAAAAATATTTTTAGTTTAAATCATATGTTTTTGAGAAGAACTTCTCGTTATTGCAAGCAGAGTGTACAAATATGTACTAAAATGTACACCTATTGACGCTTATACTACTTAGAGTTATACTTAGTATATAAATTAAAGGAGGTGCTAAGTATGGAAATTATAGCTGAAAAAGCTATGGCTAAAGCAAAGACTGGCGAAGTTGTAGAATGTAAAGTTGTGCTAGCTCACGTTGCTGGTGGTAAGCAGATACAATACATTGATAATTACGGCAAGGTAATCCGTACTGAAAAGCTTAGTAGGTCACCTTATAGATTTCAAGTCAACCCTGATAAGTATAAAAAGTAAGTAAATAACTGATTCAAGATAACTGATTTAAGAATTAAAATGTTTGTTGATACGGTCTCTGATTCGAATAGTATAAAAATCAAACTATTATAGGAGGTCAACAAAATGATTACAAAACAGAACTTAGAGCAAATGTTAAATCTACTTAATGTCACTACATTAGAGAAAATAGATTCTAATTGTCGCAAAAACAATTACACCTTTGGACAGCAGACAATGCTAAAGTATTCACCTGAGGCACTCGTTGAATATGCCTGTGCAATCTATCGCTACATACTTCCTCATTTTGATACTACAGGTATTACGGAGGAAGAATATATAACCAAGTGGACTGCACCGCATATTAAAGCTATGGAGCTAATTGCATCTAAAGATTGTATGCTCACTCTTAGTGATATTGTAGCTACTCCTGAACCAGCACCCGAGGGGTACAGCCTTGAAAAAGACGTGTACAGCGAAATATCTGCATATATAGATAATCATAGAAAAGGTGCTGAATGGTATTTCTTTGAAGGCATTAATGATTTTTTAACTAACTCGCACTCTCCGTTACGATGGGATACCGTGACTGATAAGAGAATAATTAATTTAGTAGATGAGGTTGACAGTATAAGAGATGCGTGTAATAAAGAGCTTGACACTTTTATCAGTAAGGAGTTAAAACCTTATATACAGCTTATACAAGAGCGTTTAGCTTACTATAAGATTAAACCTAAAACTATAGCTGCATTAAAAGTTAGTAAAGACCAAATTCCACCATTAGATTGGGCCGAAATATCCCAAGCACTTGAAGACAAAATAATTACTGAAAATACTCGTAAGTTAATCACAGCAACCCTAAAAGCTTTTAGGGTTGCTGCAAAAACTAAAAAAGCTAAGAAACCAGTAGGTGCTAGACTAGACCCATCTATTGTAGTTGACGCAAACGAAGTATTTATTAGAGAATTTATATCAAAGCTTGGGGTTGCTTATGCAGTACCTGTGGTTAAGAAACTCGAAGAACCACCTACTACAGAGGAAATACTGGATGACATTTATAGTATTATAGATGGTTTAAATCTTGCACATACACAAGGTACAAGTATGGATGCTATTGAAACACAGCAGAAAGATATTAAAAATTGGTACTCTGATTTTAGTAACATAGCTAAACCATTGGTGGCCTGCTTAGATATAGCCCTAAATAAGCTATCTCCTGAGTCAGTTCTATCCGACGAAGCTTTGAGTCACGGTGCCATTAAGGGTATGCTTGCCTTCGCTGCGACTCTTAGACCAAAGGTATTGTATAAGCTTAATGCTAATATACTCGATTATGTAGAGCTATCGAAAGAGCTACATCATCAAATACAGGTTCAAACTGGTTACTATACAGACGCAGAACCACTACCGAATGTTGAACCTATAAGCAAGGTGCAACTGATAGATAGTATTAATAAAGGTACCGCTCCTATATTACCGAGCTTATTTGACCTAACAAAACCTATACAAGAGGTTTTAGACTCTATTAAAGCAAATGTTGTAACCACTGAAACAGTAGAAGTTTTATCCGAAGAAGATGTTCAATCCATAATACCTATGTTAGTGCCTATAACTGATTATACAATCAGAGAAATGGCTAATATGCTTACGGGACAGTCCTCAAAACCATATATTGCTGACGGTGATTTAATAATACACACTACTGAAACTGGCAAGTATCTAAAAGTAGAGCCTACGATAAGGGACGACCAATATGCTGAATATCAATTTAAAGCATATAATTGGAATACTCTTAATGCTCACATACACAGCCTACAACAGTTATTAGCTAAGACACCAGAGTATATCAAGTGGCAAACAGAACCTGAACCTATACTTGGACCAGAACAGGATTACAAGCCACTACCCAAGGATTATAGCTATAAGCTACTACCTAAGGTTGCAGAACTCCGCAAAACTGCTATAAAAGAAGCTGAGGAACTATACGAATATCTACTTGGTATGGCAAATATTGCGTTTGACAAAGAAGATGAAACAGCTTTGGAAGCTATAAGAGATATTACAAGAGTGCATTATTATAAAGATTTTATTCGCATCGTAGGACATCGTTTAGCATCATGGGTTTATGAACCAGAAGAATATAGGTTAATCAGTAGTCCACCATTAGATGCAAATGGATATGAAATTGATTACGAGCCGAACCACATTAATGGTATCCGCTACGACAACAGGCGTGTAAACCTAAAAATCGAACTCAAACAAGTTAATTTGGACTTACGTAGTACCAGTAGACCAGTGAACTATAATGGTCAACCTTATGCTACTACTCAAAAGTATTGTACTGCCTTTGGTCTGAGCTATGCTTATCTTAATTTTAATTTAAACAAGTTAAAACCGGGTGAAACTTACAATCATAAAAACAGGGATTACTGCTTAGGTGCTGATGGATGTCAGTATATAGCTGTTGATACAGTGGCTAAAGTTCCGCAACTCACTTACAATGGTAAGAGCTATACAACACCGAAAGAATTTGCAGCCGATTTAGGACTTAATTACACAAATATACGCCAAGGACTGCATAGAGCAAAAAACAATACTAAACCTAAAACTAAGTATAAATACAAAGAAAAAGGTAAAACATACACTTTTTATCTGGATGAAAATTATAATGTGACAAGCATAGTATAATATAGCTAATCCTATGATTAATAATCATAGGATTTCTGATTTTTATACCTTAAAAAGCAGTAAAAACCACCCGTGGATTTATGGTAGTAACTATTTACTTTTAGTTATTTTTCTTTTTAGCTTTAAAAACCTCAAAAAATGAGCTGAAACATCCTATGTTATAGGGGCTAACACCGAAAATGTCACATAGTATAGGTTATTATATATATACATAAGTTTTTAACTTTTTTTATGTTATACGAATTACGGATTAGCACGAATGACTACTTACTTTTGTAATAGTCAAAATACTCATAAAGTTGATAATAATTGTTATAAGTTGTTGTTAGTTGTAGCTCTTAATTAGTAACTCTAGGATAAATAATCATATGGTTTGTGGTATTATCGCAATAAGTATTGTGTTAAAAATTTATTAAATATACCTATAAATAGTTCTAATTTAAGTCTCTCCGGAATAAGCTTGTAGTAGACTACAAGCAGATGGGGCGGTTCTGTGCTTTTATCAGACCCCAGTATTTATGCCATTTATAGGGATTTTGGAACTGTTCCAAGTCAAGCCACCCATATAATTACAGTCTTTTCACCCCATCATACTCTAAACGCATTGTAAGACCCTCTAAGCGATTTATACCCATTAGAGTATAAATGCTCCAAAACTCCCATTAAAGACCCTCCGCAGTCCTCCTAGTGACAAGTAATCATATAATTTTACCAATCCCAGAACTCCGTTCTAATTATGTGGGATTTATAAATCCATATATGGACTGTCATCACACGAAGTGTGATGACTATGACGCAGAGCAGTTTTATTGGTGGGTTTACCTTTGACTGTAAGAGTATTATAATTTTTGCCTACTAACTGCTAATTTATTATTAATATTTAATGTAGAACAGTTCTAAATGTGGCCTTGACCCATCTATTCAACAACTTCCCTATTCCATAGTGTTTCCCTTGTCATCTTTTATTTGACGCTAGTGTTATACCCAGTGTATCATAATAAATATAATATGATACAAAGGCAAGGTAAGGTTTTAAGGGGGTATATTAATATGAGTAAGAAGAAGAAAACAGTAGCGTGTTACTGTAGAGTTTCAACAAAGAGCGGTCCACAGGCGAGTAGTTTGAACAATCAAGAAAGTTTTTTCAAGGATTTTATCGGTAAAAATGCTAATGATTATAAACTGCATAAGATATACGCAGACCACGGTATTTCAGGAACATTACTACATAGAGAAAATTTTGAGAAGATGCTTATAGATGCAGGTTTAGATATAAAGGAATATGATTATACAGTGAAGAAATTAACAACTGTATCAGACAAGGCAGAAACAAAAGAAATCAAGGTAAATTACAAAGAGTATACATTTTTAGTAAGTGATAGAGAGCCAAAGTTTAATGAGATTTTAGTGCGTAATACAAGCCGTTTCAGCAGAAATGTTTTAATAGCTGATGTACTCAGAAAGCTCCGAGAAAAAGAAGTATATGTAAGATTTTTAGACATAGATAAAACAACAGAGAATAAAGCAGATATTTCGATAATACAACTATTCCAAAACTTTGACGAGCTGTTTTCTCGTGACCTTAGTCGTAAGGTTAAGGCTGGTAATGAACGCTCAATAGCTAATAAGACTGTCCGAAGTACGCCAAGGCTATATGGTTATAAGTATATTAAGCGAAAATCCTTACAGGAGAACAATAAACTAGAAGCTAGACCCATAGAAGATAATGTTGTGCGTAGTATTTATCGGCTGTATGCAGGTTGTATGTCTATATATGATGACGAATTACCCGTGTGTGATTATAAATGTGCTACTTGTACTGTTGAAAGAACAGCTGGTGTAGGTGAAAGAGTAATAAGTAAGTATCTAAAAGAGCATAATATCTACACTAGAAATAAGAAAGAGTTTGGTATAACAACCCTAGGTAATATGCTAAAAAATGAGAAGTATTATGGTTACTTGAACACAGGAAAGTTTGATGCCGGTGAACTATTTAGTGCAAATAAGTCAGTTAAGGTGCGAGATAATTATTTGTTAGAACCCGATACAAATATAGAGGCTATCATATCAAAAGAATTATTTGATTTATGTCAGGAAAAGCGTTCCTCACGCTATGACACTATCAAGGCGAAGGGGCTACCTAGTACGAGCAGTCCATTTGGCGGGCTATTGGTGTGTAGTGTATGTGGTAGTAAGTACCTACACAACAGTGATAGGGGCAGAGGGTTTTATCAGTGCGGATTGAAGAAGCGTAAAGGACTGAGTGCATGTAATTCTGTCAATGTTTCAGATGCTATTATAACCGAATATATGTATAGATTAATGGCTGGTGCTTTATCAGCTGACCTGTATCAAGACAGACAGGCTGTGTTTAAAGCAGTATGTAAATCTATTGCTAATAAGATTGACTACATAGAGCGTAGGCGTGACCCAGAAAAGGTAGAGCAGCTACAAGCCGATAGAGAAAATGCAGATAGTGAATTGAGAGCTTATTATAAGCAACTTATAAAAGAAGAAGAAAAAGGCGAAGACTCTACTACATTACAACGCTTAATAGACGACACTAAGGAAGTTTTATCTGGGATACAGAAGCAACTAGACCGTTATACAAAGAAACCTATTGCATATTTAGATGAGTGTAAAATCCTCAGGGAGTATGCCTATGAGCTTCTCAACACTCCTGATATAAGCTTGGAAGGGCTTACTAAACGCACTTATACAGTCAGTGAGGTACTTAATATAATTAATTGCATTGATGTATATGGTCCAACTAATTATAGTGGAGGTGCAGTTTCAGAACTTTTATTGAAGCCTAGATTAAAAATGCCCGAAATGGTTAAGAATATACTACATATAAAGGAAGATATTTTTTCGAAAGGTGCCGAAGAAGAAAAAACAATGGAGAATTTAGAGAATGTGCACATTATTCCACCTGCTAAACTAAAAGAGAATATAGATGAACTTAGTGCAAAGCTAGAAGTGCTGGAAACACAATACTTCTAGCCACCTTGCCTCCGTAACCAAACATAATTCTTTATGGGGAACCAGGATGCGGTAAAACAATGCTTGCAAAAGCGTTAATATCAATTTTACCAACTTTATCTCAAGAAGAACTAATAGAAATTGCTAAGATTTATAGTGCATGTGGACTCATAACAAAAGCAGCATTTAACAGGCCTTTCAGGGCTCCTCATCATTCAACTACAAAATTAGCTTTAATTGGGGGAGGTAAAGAAATCAAACCCGGTGAAATAACACTGGCACACAATGGAGTGTTGTTTTTAGATGAAATATTAGAATTTAAGAAGGATGTTTTAGAATCGTTAAGGGAGCCATTAGAAGAAAAATATATAAATATCAATAGGCTTAGCGGGAATCATAAAATGCCAGCAGATTTTTTGCTGATAGGAGCATTCAACCCTATTGATAACAATGATGATAAAGATATAAGTGATGATAAATACTATTTTAATACTAGGATTAGAAAATATTCAAGAAAATTTTCGAGTGCATTACTAGATAGAATTGATATTCTGAATTACGTGCCTAGATTAAACTATGATGAAATAAAAAAGGAAAAAGATTCATATGATTCGAAGGTAATGAAAGAAAATGTACTAAGAGCAAGAGAAACCCAAAAAGAAAGATTCAAAAATACCTCATATAAATACAACTCTGAGATAAGAGGTAAGGATGTTTTTGAGATATGCAGAGTCAGTGAAAAATGTTCGGAAATCTTAAAGCACTATTATAATACATCAAATGTGTCATTAAGAGGTTATGGTAAAGTAATAAAATTATCAAGGACGATAGCAGATATTGAAAATAAAGATGAAATTTCAGAGGGGCATATTTTAGAAGCATTTAGTTATAGGAAAAATATTAACGGTGAAATTATTTAGAAAGAGGTATAAAATACATGAATTATGAGTTATGGTTAATACTTATTAATATAACAAATTTTCAAAAAATAAAATTAATTGATAAATATAAAACAGCAGAAAATGTATATAATAATTTTGAAGAGATTCTAATTGAAAATAAGATGGTGGCAAAAAAATTAAAAAATTTTGAAAAAGAATCTTTATATTATGAAGTTTCGAATCTGGAAAAGATATTATTAAAGAAAAATATAGGTTATATTACTTATGCTAATCCTTTATATAGAGAGAAGTTGAGCGGAATTTTAGAATCTCCATTTTTTCTCTTTTATAGGGGAGATATAGATATTATAAATAGAAAATCTATAGGGGTAGTAGGGGCAAGAAAATGCTCAAATTATGGACTAACTGTAACAAAACTCTTGACAAAGGAGCTTATTACTAATAATATAACGCTTATAAGCGGAGGTGCAAGAGGCATTGATTCGATAGCACATAAAACGGCTTTAGAAAGTGATGGATATAACATAGCCGTGTTAGGGTGTGGAATTGATATAGCTTATCCACCAGAAAATAGTGTTTTGTTTTCAAAGATATCAGAAAAGGGAGTAGTAATTTCAGAATTTTTACTTGGTACAGCGCCGTTTAGAGAAAACTTTCCTAGAAGGAATAGGATAATTAGCGGGCTTAGTGACGGAATAATTGTAATAGAAGCTTCTGAAAAAAGTGGATCATTAATAACAGCAAGGCTTGCACATAAGCAAGAAAAGCCAGTTATTGTAGTACCGGGTTCCATATTATATGATGGTGCAAGTGGTTCGAATAAATTGATTAGAGATGGTGCAAGTATTTGCACAGATATAGAAGATTTAAGAGTCTTACTTAGTTTGGAACATGTTAATATTAAACCTATGAACTTTACACCAGAAAAGAGTGAAATATTAGATTTAATAACAGATTCACCAATTCACATAGATGATATTTTTAAAAATACGTCTGTTGATAGAGGAGCTTTGTATGCATTATTGTTTGAGATGCAAATAAAAAGTGAAATAATTTGTTTACCAGGAAATTACTATGTGAAAACAATTTAAAAATGTGTAGGGGGTGAATACTTCATAAATTCTATGAAGTTGTACTATGGGTCAAAAACTTGTAATTGTTGAGTCGCCGGCAAAAGCAAAAACAATCGGCAAATATTTGGGAAAAAATTATATAGTAGAAGCATCAATGGGGCATGTAAGAGATTTACCTAAGAGTAAATTGGGCGTTGATATAGACAATAACTATACTCCTAAGTACATTACAATCAGAGGTAAGGGTGAACTAATTGATAAATTGAGAAAAGCAGCTAAAAAAGCTGAAAAAGTTTATTTGGCAACAGACCCTGATAGAGAAGGAGAAGCTATTTCGTGGCATTTAGCCAATATTTTAAAAATATCCGAAGATGATACATGCAGAATTGTATTTAATGAGGTTACGAAAACTGCTGTTAAAGCATCAATAAAAGAAGCAAGAAAAATTGATTTGGATTTAGTTGATGCGCAGCAAGCAAGAAGAGTATTGGATAGGCTTGTTGGTTATGAAATCAGCCCGATTTTATGGAAAAATGTGAAATGGGGCCTTAGTGCAGGTAGAGTACAATCAGCTGCTCTAAAATTAATATGTGATAGAGAAAAAGAAATAAACGAATTCATTCCAAAAGAGTATTGGTCTATAGATTGTGTACTAAGAAAAGAAAAAAAGAAATTTCCTATAAGACTTTCGGCTTATAAAGGAAAAAAGATTGAAATTGAAAATGAAGAAACATCAAACTCGATAATAAAAGAATTGGAAGGCGGCAGCTTTATTGTAAAAGCGATAAAAAAAGGTAAAAAAAGTAGAAATCCGCTTCCACCTTTTACAACAAGTACATTGCAACAAGATGCAAATAGAAAATTGAATTTTATGACCAAGAGGACTATGTCTATAGCTCAAGGCCTTTATGAAGGGGTAGAAGTGAAAGGCCATGGGACAGTTGGGTTAATAACATATATGAGAACTGATTCTGTAAGAATCTCTGAAGAAGCACAAGGGAATGCTAAAGAATTTATAGAAAATACTTATGGAAAAGAATATTTACCAAGTTCACCTAGAATATATAAAGGGAAAAAGAATATTCAAGATGCCCATGAAGCAATAAGACCTACGTATGTAGAAATTACTCCAGAAGTAGCAAAGGAAAACTTAACTGCAGAACAATATAAATTATATTCATTAATATGGAACAGATTTATAGCGAGTCAAATGGCATCATGTGAACTTGATACAAATTCAATAGATATAATAAATGGAGATTATAAATTTAAAGCATCGGGATCAGTAATTTCTTTTGATGGTTTTATGAAGATATATGAATATTCTAATGAAGATGATGAAAACTCAGTGCTATTACCAGAATTAGAGGAAAATGAGGAACTTAATACAGAAACGCTTCAAGGAACTCAACATTTCACTCAACCGCATCCTCGATATACTGAAGCATCATTTGTTAAGTTGATGGAGGAAAAAGGTATTGGTAGACCAAGTACCTACGTACCGACTATTTCAACTCTTCTAGGAAGAAATTATGTAGTAAGAGAAAAGAAAAATTTTATTCCAACAGAACTAGGTGAGATAGTAAATAATATTATAAACGAATATTTTAAACAAATAGCAGACACTGATTTTACAGCTGATATGGAAAGAAAACTCGATGATGTAGAAGAAGGAAAAGAAGAGTGGACCAAAATAGTTGCAGAGTTTTTTGATCCTTTAAGAATCGCTATTGAGAAAGCTGAAAAGGAAATATCAAAAGTTGTAATCGAAGATAAAGTAAGTGATGTAAAATGTGAAAAGTGTGGCCGTATGATGGTTATTAAAAGAGGTAGGTATGGTGAATTCTTAGCTTGTCCTGGATATCCGGAGTGCCAAAATGCTAAGCCAATAGTTGAAGAGTTAGATGTACCTTGTCCGGAATGTGGTAAAGCTATAGTAGCAAAGAAGAGTAAAAAAGGTAAAAAATTCTTTGGATGTGTAGGATATCCAGAATGTAAATTTGTGAGTTGGCATGAGCCTGTAAAAGAAAAGTGTCCTAACTGTAATTCGTATATGGTTTTGAAATACTCTAAAACAAAAGGAAATTATGTACAATGTTCTAACAGCGAATGTAATTATAAAGAAGAAGTAAAAAAAGATTCAACAGATGATAAATAGAGACAAATATATTGATGTGGAATTAATAAAATAGTAATACTATTTGTCGAATTAAACCAAAAGAGTGTTGAAATGAAGAATTTTATATGATAAACTAGTCTTAATCGCAGCTTGTAGAAAATTCAATAAATTAAGAATATTCTAACAATAATAAGTGTTTAATTCAAATAAATGTTGTTATTCAGTTGCCAAGGAGGATAATAGTATGTCATCATTATTAAGTAAAACTAGAATGTTAAATAAGATTCTACAGAAGTCTGGTACTGAACCTGTAGCATTTCAAGATATATGTACATTATTAAGTGAGGTTCTTGAATGTAATGTATACATAATCAGTAAAAAAGGGAAAGTGCTAGGATATACTTTTGGTAAAGATTTTGAATGTGAAGCTATGAAAAAGAAAGTAATTGAAGATAAGAAGTTCCCTGAAGATTATAACAAGACATTGTTAGATGTTAACGATACTTTATCTAATCTTCCTAATGAAGGTAGATGTGTGTTTCAAGAAATAGGGAAATGCAAAAAAGTAGATAAATTATCAACTATAGTTCCTATCATAGGAAGCAGGGAGAGACTCGGCACACTAATATTAGCTAGATTTGGAAATCCGTTTACAGATGATGATTTAGTATTAGTTGAATACAGTGCAACTATTGTTGGAATGGAAATGCTTAGAGCTATGCAGGATGAGATTGCAGAAGAAACAAGAAAGAAAGCAGTAGTTCAATTAGCTATAGGAACTCTTTCGTATTCTGAATTAGAAGCTGTTGAGCATATATTTGATGAATTAAATGGAAATGAAGGATTGTTAGTAGCTTCTAAAATAGCAGATAAAGTTGGCATAACAAGAAGTGTTATTGTTAATGCATTAAGAAAGTTTGAAAGTGCTGGTGTTATCGAATCTAGATCACTAGGCATGAAAGGAACCTATATTAGAATATTAAATGAGAAATTATTAGAAGAATTGAAAAAGATTAAATAATCATTGATAAATAGCTATAAGTTGAACAAACTTATAGCTATTTTAGTTTACAAAAAGTACTCTTTTAATCAATTTATTAAAAGGAATTTATTAGTTAATGTATAAAAATTAATTACTTTGACAAAACTTTAAAATGAATTGATACAAAGGATATTTATTAATATACATTTATTATAATGTCTTATGTTTTATGTTTATAAAGTATGTAACTAGGCATTTTATAGTATTACTGCATTGTTCTTGGTATACAATTTCGATTGTGTTTTGAACATATAAGTCATTTATATGTCTAAAATAAAAAATTTTTGTTGATACGTTAAATACCTTATGATATACTACTTAAGGTAAGAAATACACACACTATCCAATTTATAGATTAGGTGCCCTTAATTTGAGGGAATTCTATAAGCTAAAGATAGTGGAGGTAAAAACCAAGGAGGTAACAAAATGTCAGTAATATCAATGAAACAATTATTAGAAGCAGGTGTACATTTCGGACACCAAACTAGAAGATGGAACCCTAAGATGGCTCCTTATATCTTCACAGAAAGAAATGGGATCTATATCATAGATCTTCAAAAAACAGTTAAGAAGGCAGAAGAAGCTTATAACTTTATTAAGCAAGTATCTGAAGAAGGAAAAGATATACTTTTTGTTGGAACTAAGAAACAAGCTCAAGAAGCAATTCAAGATGAAGCAATAAGAAGTAACATGCATTTCGTAAATAACAGATGGTTAGGTGGAATGTTAACAAACTTCTCAACTATAAAAGGTAGAATAAGAAAATTAGAACAAATCGAAAAAATGCAAGAAGATGGAACTTTCGATGTTCTTCCTAAGAAAGAAGTTATTAAACTTAAGGGAGATATGGAAAAACTTCAAAAAAATCTTGGTGGTATCAGAAACTTAGATGCTTCAAATGTTGGAGCAATGTTCATTGTTGATCCAAGAAAAGAAAAGAATGCTATCTTAGAAGCTAAGATTTTAGGAATACCAGTAGTTGCTATAGTAGATACTAACTGTGATCCAGAAGAAGTTGATTATGTAATCCCAGGTAATGATGATGCTATCAGAGCTGTTAAATTAATAACTGCAAAAATGGCTGATGCTATTATAGAAGCAAGACAAGGTGAACAATTAGCTGAATAGTTTAAATAAAAAGGGTAAGTGATATCTCTTCAATTACCCTTTTATTAGATGTTAGAGATTACCTTATAATAGAGGAGGAATTTAAATTATGGCAAATATAACTGCACAATTAGTTAAAGAACTAAGAGAAATGACTGGAGCAAAAATGATGGATTGTAAAAAGGCTCTAGTTGAAACAGACGGAAATATTGAAAAGGCTATTGAATTTCTAAGAGAAAAAGGACTTGCGGATGCAGCTAAGAAATCAGGTAGAGTTGCTGCTGAAGGTATAGTTAAAACATATATTTCAGAAGATAAGAAAAGTGGAGCAGTTCTTGAATTTAACTGTGAAACAGATTTCGTTGCTGCAAATGAAGAATTCGTTGCATTTGCTGAAAAATCAGCTAAAATGGTAGTTGAAACTTCAGTTTCAACAGTAGAAGAACTTCTTAACGAAAAGTTTGATGGAGAAGCTACAATTTCTGATAGCTTAAAAGCTTTAATAGCTAAACTTGGTGAAAACATGACAGTAAGAAGATTCACTAAATTCTCAGTTGAAAACGGAATAGTTAAGAGCTATATCCATGGTGGCGGAAGAATCGGAGTTTTAGTAGAAGTTACTTGTGACAAAGATTCAGAAGTTCTTGATGAAGTTGCTAAAGAAGTTTGTATGCAAATTGCTGCAGCAAATCCATTATTCTTATCAAAAGATGATGTTGATACAGAATCTTTAGATAAAGAAAAAGAAATTTACAGAGTTCAAGCTTTAAATGAAGGAAAGCCAGAAAATATCGTTGAAAAAATGGTAATAGGAAGAATTCAAAAATACTTTAAAGAAGTTTGTCTTTTAGAACAACCATGGGTTAAAGATAGTGATAAATCAATCACTAAATTTATAGAAGAGAAATCTAAAGAGGTTGGTTCTCCAATTAAAGTAACTAAATTCGTAAGATACGAAAGAGGAGAAGGAATCGAAGTTGAAAAGGTAGACTTTGCTGAAGAAGTTGCAAGACAAATCGGTAAATAGTCTAGACCTAAAGAGAACACTTTGTGTTCTCTTTTTTTAAGAAATAAAGTAAATAGCTTGAAAGAGGTTTTCAGATAATCCTTAAAAGATTCAGGAGGTAATTATAAATGGCAGAGTGTAAATACAAGAGAGTAATTCTAAAACTTTCAGGAGAAGCATTAGCGGGTGTTAGTGGATTTGGACTTGATTTTAATGTAGCTAAGAGAATAGCGCTTGAAATTAAAGAATTAATTGATATGGGTGTTGAAGTAGGGGCTGTAGTAGGCGGCGGAAACATTTGGAGAGGAAGAAGTGGGGAAGGTATGGACAGAACCACTGCAGATTACATGGGAATGATGGCAACTTGCATAAATGCATTAGCACTTCAAGATTCATTAGAGCAAGTAGGCGTTAAGACAAGAGTGCAGACTGCAATTGAAATGAAGGAAATTGCAGAACCGTTCATTAGAAGAAGAGCGATGAGACACTTAGAAAAAGGAAGAGTTGTAATCTTTGCTGCTGGAACAGGAAATCCGTATTTTTCAACAGATACTACTGCTGCACTCCGAGCCGCTGAAATTGAAGCTGATGTAATTCTTTTAGCTAAAAAGGTTGATGGAGTTTATGATAAAGATCCACATAAGTATTCAGATGCTACAAAATATGATACACTATCATATATAGAAGTATTAGAACAAGGATTACAAGTAATGGATTCTACAGCGACTTCATTATGTATGGATAATGAAATCCCAATTCTTGTATTTGGATTAGATGAGCCAGGAAATATTAAGAGAGCAATGTATGGTGAAAGTATAGGTACATTAGTAAAAAAGAAATAGGAGGAAAATCATGATTAAGGATATCATTAAAAATGCAGAAGAAAAAATGAACAAAACAATATCTGTATTAAAGTCAGATTTATCAACAATGAAAGCAGGAAGAGCAAATCCAACAATGCTTGATAGAATTCAAGTTGAATATTATGGAAGTATGTGCCCACTAAGCCAAGTGGCAAATGTTTCAGCACCAGAACCAAGAGTTCTTATGATAACTCCATGGGAGAAACCTCTTTTAAAAGACATAGAAAAAGCTATTCTAAAATCAGACTTAGGGTTAAATCCTTCAAATGATGGTTCGATAATCAGATTGGTTGTACCAGAATTAACAGAAGAAACTAGAAAAACTCTTGTTAAGAATGTTAAGAAAACAGGAGAAGAAGCTAAAGTAGCTGTAAGATCTATAAGAAAAGCTGCCAATGATAAGATAAAGGCATTAAAGAAAGATGCTGATTTATCAGAAGACCAAATAAAAAAAGCCGAAGATGAAGTTCAAAAGAAGACTGATGCAGTTGTAAAAGAAGTAGATGCTATAATTGCTGCAAAGGAAAAAGAGGTCATGTCAGTTTAAGGCACAATCAAGAAAATAACAAGTCCATCTACCAGCCTATTTTTCATTATTCTGCGGCGGCAGATAACCCTAATAGGCCCACTATGAGTGATATCTGCCTTCTTGTCTAATGAAAAATATCCGTGGCAGCTTTGAACTTGTTATTTTCTTTCATGTGCCTAAATTAAAACCTGCTAAAAAAGCAGGTTTTTTACTTAATGATTTGAGAAAATAAAAATCTAAATTACAATTGATTGTTGGCTATTTACTTGAAAACGCATGTTACTATTATTGAGTTTCTTTTAATTAACTAGGGGGAGAAAAAATGTTAAATATATTTAAATCAAAAAAGGAATATAATGAGAATTTTGAATTGGATATGAATAACATACCAAATCATATAGCTATAATAATGGATGGTAATGGAAGATGGGCAAAAGAGCAAAATTTGCCTAGAAGCATGGGACACAAAGCAGGTGTGGAAACTATCAGAAGAATCTTAAAAGAAGCTACAAGGCTTGGCGTGAAAAATTTAACTTTATATGCTTTTTCAACTGAGAACTGGGGTAGACCTAAGGATGAGGTTGGTACATTAATGAAGCTTCTGGTTAGCTATTTAAAGAAAGAATTAAAAGAATGTCATGAAAATGGTGTAAAAATGAATGTTTTAGGAGATATGACAAAGCTGCCTAAAGAATGTCAACAAGCCTTAGAGTCTGCTTTGGAGACAACAAAGAATAATACTAAAATAAACATGAATTTTGCTCTAAACTATGGTGGAAGAGATGAAATAGTTAGAGCTATAAAGCTTATTAGTTCTGATATAAAAAGCAGTAAAATTAAAGAAGAAGATATTAACGAGGAACTAGTAGAAAAATACTTATATACTAAAGGAATACCTGACCCAGACTTAATTATCAGGCCATCTGGAGAACAAAGACTAAGTAATTTTTTACTATGGCAATGTGCATATTCAGAATTTTGGTATTCAAATATAAACTGGCCGGATTTTAAGGAAGTGGATTTAAGAAGAGCTATAGCGGATTATCAAAATAGAGATAGACGCTTTGGTAGAGTTAAATAGAGGAGTGGTTAGATTTTGAAGTCTAATAATAGATATTTAGGTGCTGCTATGATTGCTCCATTTATAATATTTGTTTTTCTTGGAGGAATTTATCTAAAGGGATTTGTATTAGCATTATCCATTATGGCACTTTGGGAGTTTTATAATGCTTTGAAAGAAAAAAGTTTTAAACCAGTCAAGAGTGCAGGATATATTTTATTAATAACATATTATCTTTTAAATAATAACTTTGAATATATGATGTATACTCTTGTAGTTGCAGCTTTTATATTGTTAATACTTCCAGTTATAAATTTAGAATATACATTTATAGATGTTTCACTAACATTATTAGGATTTATTTATTGTGGAATTTTATTTAGCTTTGTATATTTAGTTAATGCAAAGCCGTTAGGTGAATTTTTAATTTGGATTATATTTATAGGGTCTTGGCTGTCGGATACAGCTGCTTTTTATAGTGGGAAATTTTTTGGTAAACATAAACTATCGCCTAAAGTATCTCCTAAAAAGACTATTGAGGGTTCTATAGGCGGGCTTATAGGTGCTACGGTTTTCACAGGGGTATTTGGTGTTGTAGTACAGAATTATCATTACATAATGCCGGTATATAATTACTTCCTAATAGGTACTATGTGTGGTTTATTTGGACAATTGGGAGATTTAGTTGCTTCTTCAATAAAGAGATATGTTGGGATAAAGGATTATAGTAGTTTGATTCCAGGACATGGAGGAATATTAGATAGATTCGATAGTATAATATTTTCTGCTACGGTAGTTTTTTATTACTTAACATTTATAGTGAAAATTTAATAGAAAATATAAATTGAACTTTGTACTAAATATACAAAGTTTAATTTTTTTTATGTAAATTATTCTCGGAAGTTTTTAAGCTAAAATAGTGAGCATATATTATAAAAATGGAAATAATTATGTGTTTAGTGGGGTGAAGCTTATTTTTAAAGCATATAAGAAACTTTTCTCACTTTTATTATCGCTCATATTAGTGGTAATTGGAACTGTTTTGGTAAAGTATTATTTTAAACCGTTCTTATCTATGATTATTATGGTTATAATTTGTTCGCCTATATATAAGATCATGATTAAAGCGAAAATACCAAATAAGATTGCTGGAGCGCTAAGTATTATAGCTGTAAATATTATTATAACGTTAGTGGGAATATACTTAGGAAGTGAAATTTTTTCTATACTGAAAAAACTATACATTACAAATCTAGAATGGATAAATAAATTTATTCAGGATATTTCAATTGCTCTAAACATAGACTTTAATAATTTTAAGATTGGGAAAAGTGTGATTTCAATAATAAATGATCAAAATATAAGGAGAGGGGCAGCGAGTACTGGAGAAGGAATTTTAGCTTATTTTATAGGAAATATATGTGCTTTTTTTATATTAATAGATAGAATGAAGATGGTAGAACTAATCTCAATTATATTACCAAAAGAAATGTTATTAAGATTTAGGAATCAAAAAAATAATTTTATTCAAATGATAGGGATAGAAGGAATACTAATTTTAGCTTCAACTTTAGAGATAATAGTAGGTTTCTTTGTACTAAAGGTTCCTAATTTTTTTATGTTTGGTATAATTTGTGGCGTTCTAGATGTTTTGCCATATGTAGGAACTATAATTGTATTTATTCCGATTATAATATACAATATTATAATGAAGAATTTTCTTACTGCATTTGGGTTAATATGTGTATATATATTAGTGCAAATAGTTAGGGAAGTGCTAGAGGCTAAATTCTTAGGAGAAAAATTAGATATCCATCCTCTTGTTATATTGGTATCTATATATATTGGGGTGAATATTTTCGGAATACTAGGAATATTAGTCGGGCCAATGTACAGTATTTTAGCAAAAGAAATAATTTATAGCACAGAGTGACATAGTAGTTATACAAATACAGATATTGTTTTAAATATCTAAATTTAAGAAGATATAAAACTGTGCTAATTTGGATTTGCTTTTAGGAGGACGAAAAATGAGAAAAATTTCTATACTAGGGGCTACTGGTTCTATTGGAACTCAAACTCTAGATGTAATTAGAAAATTAGATGGAGAATTAAGATTAATTGGAGTAACTGCAAATACTTCAGTACAGAAAGTTATTGAAATAATAAAAGAATTTGAGCCATCGTATGTAGGGATGATGGATCATAACAGTGCAGAAGAAATAAAAAAATATTGTGAAGAATACAATAAGAATATTGAAGTTTTTCATGGAATAGAAGGACTTAATAAAATTGCTTCTTTAAATGAAATTGACATAGTAGTAACATCTGTAGTAGGTATGATAGGATTAGAGCCAACAATGAAAGCTATAGAAGCTAAAAAGGATATTGCGTTAGCAAATAAGGAGACTCTTGTTGTTGCTGGTGAAATTGTAATGAAGGCTGCTAAAGAAAATAATGTAAGAATACTTCCTGTAGATTCTGAGCATAGTGCAATATTTCAATCTTTAAGAGGAAATGATATTAGTACCTTAGGGAAAATAATTCTGACAGCATCTGGTGGTCCTTTTAGAGGGAAAACAACGGAAGAACTAAAAAATATAAAAGTGGAAGATGCGTTAAAACATCCAAAATGGAATATGGGAAGAAAAATATCTATTGATTCTGCTACCCTTATGAATAAAGGTCTTGAAGTAATAGAAGCACATTGGCTTTTCGGATGTGATTATGATAATATACAAGTTACAGTGCACCCTCAAAGCATAGTGCATTCTATGGTGGAATATACTGATGGGAGTATAATAGCTCAGCTAGGTGCGGCAGACATGAGGCTACCGATACAATATGCGTTGAATTATGAGAAAAGAGAAAAGGTTATTGCGGATACAATAGACTTTTATGAAATATCTCAGTTAACTTTTGAAAAGCCGGATTTAGATACATTTAAAGCTTTAGATTTATCATTTAGAGCGGGTAGAATAGGAGGACTCATGCCGACGATTTTAAATGGAGCTAATGAAGCAGCGGTAGAATTGTTTTTGAATGAGAAAATAAAATTTCTGCAAATTGCTGAATTAATAGAAAAATGTATGAAAGTATTTAGTGATGAAGTTGAGAAAGAATTAAATTTAGAAAATATTATTGATTTAGATAGAAGAGTAAAAGAATATATTGCAGAAAAAGCAGTACTTTAAGGAGGTAATTTTAAAATATGTATATAATTTTAGCTATACTAGCTTTTGGTATTTTAATAATTGTTCATGAATTAGGACATTTTACGTTGGCAAAGCTTAATGGAGTGAGAGTTGAGGAATTTTCCATTGGGATGGGTCCAAAGATTTTATCAAAGCAAGGAAAAGAAACAAGATATTCCTTAAGCCTTTTTCCTATAGGTGGATATGTAAAAATGATGGGGGAAGAAGAAAATATTCAGGATGAAAGAAGTTTTTCAGCTAAATCTCCATTAAGAAGAATGAGTATAATAATTGCCGGTGTATTTATGAATTATGTATTAGCAATAGTAATTTTTACTTTCTTCATAAATACATTTGGGTACGTTACAACGACTATTAATAAGATAGAAGATGCATCACCAGCTTATGAGGCAGGATTATTGCCAGGTGATAAAGTCTTAAAAATGAATAATTCTAAGATTTTTTCAGAGGATGATATAATAACTAACATATATCTATCAAAAGGCGAGAAGATAAATTTTTTAGTTGATAGAAATGGTGAAAAAGAGGAGCTAGCAATAATTCCTAAAACTAATGAAAACGGACAATTAAAGATTGGGGTAGCTTTTGATAGTGTAGAGAAGCCAAGTTTTATAGCAAGTTTTAGACAAAGTTTTAATAAGACAGCTTCATTAGTAAATCAAACTTTTGTAGGGTTGAAAATGATATTTACAGGAAAAGCGAATCTTAAAACTGATGTTGGAGGACCACTTACAATAGTTAAAATGTCAGCAGAAACAGCTAAGGCAGGAATTTGGCCATTGCTTTATTTCACAGCTTTTTTAAGCGTGAATTTAGCGGTATTTAATTTATTACCTTTCCCAGCTTTAGACGGTGGCTGGTGTGTAATTTTATTAATTGAATTTATAACTAGAAGAAAAGTTCCTGATAAAGTAGTTGGAGTGCTAAACTATATTGGATTTGCAGCACTAATTGGATTGATGATAGTAGTAACTATAAAAGACATATTATTCCCAGTGCAATTTTAGAAAAAAGCTTACTTGGATAAAGAAATTTTGAAGGGTAAGCTATTTATATAAATAAGCTGATAAATTTAAGTGTTAGAATAAACAAATAAAAATACTAAAGTAATTGGGATTAGCAAGAGGAGATATATTATATGGAAAGAAGAAAATCAAGAAAAGTAAAAGTTGGAAATACATATGTTGGAGGAGATTCTCCTATTACAGTACAATCAATGACTACAACTCGGACTAAAAATGTTGAAGAGACGTTAAAGCAAATAGGTAGATTATATGATGCGGGATGCGATATTATAAGATGTGCAGTGTTAGATATGGAAGATGCTGAAAGTTTAGGAGAAATAACAAAGAAATCGCCTATTCCAGTAGTAGCAGATATACATTTTGATTATAGATTGGCATTAAAGGCAATAGAAAATGGGGTTTCAGCTCTTAGAATAAATCCTGGAAATATTGGAAGTGTGGATAAAATAAGAGTGCTTAAGGAAGCTTGCAGTGAGAAGCAGATACCAATAAGAATTGGAGTTAATTCTGGATCTTTAGAGAAAGATATTTTAGAGAAGTATGGAATGCCAACTGCAGAGGGATTGGTTGAAAGTGCATTAAGGCATGTTAAGATATTAGAAGAGTTAGATTTTCATGATATTGTAATATCTATAAAATCATCGAATGTACAAATGATGATAGAGTGTTATAGACTAATAGCTGAAAAATGTGATTATCCTCTTCACCTAGGAGTAACTGAGGCTGGAACTATACAAAAGGGAACGATAAAGTCAAGTATAGGTATAGGAACTCTTCTTGCAGAAGGAATAGGAGATACTATTAGGGTGTCTCTGACTACAGATCCAATTGAAGAAATTAAAGTTGGTACAGAAATCTTAAAAGCTTTAGGGTTAAAGAAAAAAGGTGTTGAATTTGTATCATGCCCTACGTGTGGCAGAACCCAAATAAATTTAATAAAAATTGCAGAAGAAGTTGAAAAAAGATTGGAAAATTTCAAAAAAGATATTAAAGTTGCTGTTATGGGATGCGTTGTTAATGGACCAGGAGAAGCAAGAGAATCAGATATAGGAATTGCTGGAGGAAAAGGTGAAGGAATTATCTTTAAAAAAGGTAAAATAGTAAAAAAAGTAAAAGAAGAAGAGCTTGTCGACGCACTAATGGAAGAAATAGAAAAGTTGTACACCGATGAAAAGGGTGCGGAGCACAATTAAGATCATTTCACAGATTAAAAAAGCACGAAGTGCAATTGAGATCATCTCACAGATGAAAAAAGTGCGGAGCACAATTAAGATCATCTCACCGATGAAAAGGGTGCGGAGCACAATTAAGATCATCTCACCGATGAAAAGGGTGCGAAGCACAATTAAGATCATTCCACAGATTAAAAAAGCACGAAGTGCAATTGAGATCATCTCACCGATGAAAAGGGTGCGAAGCACAATTAGGATCATTTCACCGATGAAAAAAGTGCGAAGCACAATTATAAACTTTTAATACAATTTATAAATGTTATAATGATCTAAAGTGTATAATACATTATTTTGATTAAGTAATATTACTCAAATAATTATGTATATTTAAAATTTCCCAGTATCCCTTGTAATATTAATTTATCTGTGATATTATATAAGAAGATTTATTTCTAATAGCTAGAAAAAAGGAGTGGGAAGATTACCCGCTCTTTCTGTTTGTAACGCAACTAACTTACGATAGTTGCGTTTTTGATTACAAATTTTAAAAATGCACATGCTAACTATAATCTATGTGTTTTTAAAAGATGAAAGTGAGGGTTAGAAAATGAAAAAAGATGTATTAATTGAAAAGATTGAAGACCTAGTAAGTCCTGTTTTTTTAGAAGTGTCATGTCGATTATATTATGTGGAATATGTAAAGGAAAATGGAGAGTTTTACTTAAGAATATATATAGATAAAGAAGAAGGTAGAATATCATTAGATGACTGCGAAGCTGTTTCAAGAAGAGTTAGTGAGATTCTAGATGTAGAGGATCCAATTAAGGAAGCATATTACCTGGAAGTTTCATCGCCAGGACTAAACAGAGGATTATATAACGAGGAACACTTTAAAAGAGTTCTAGGAAAAGAAGTATTGGTTAAGCTTACTAGCGCAATTAATGGAGCGAAAAATATTAAAGGAATATTAAAAGATGTTTCCGAAGACTCCATAATAATTGAAGCAGAAGAAGAAGTTAAAATACCGAAAGATAAAATAAAAGCAGCAAATTTAGAAGGGGAAATATAGACGAGGAGGGTATAAAAATGAATGAAGAGTTTGTAGGTGCTCTTAAAGAATTAGTTAAGGAAAAGGGGATTTGTGAAGATTTGCTTTTTACAACCATTCAAGATGCAATGGTTGCAGCATATAAGAAAAATTATGCCAATGCTAATACAAACGCACAAAATGTTAAAGTTAATATTGATAGAGAAACTGGAGAAATTCATGTATATGCTCAAAAAACAGTAGTTGATGAAGTATATGACGATGTAACAGAAATTTCATTAGAAGAAGCAAAAGAAATAAGTCCTAAAAGTGAAGTCGATGATGTTATAAATCTCGAAGTTACTCCTAAAAATTTCGGAAGAGTTGCAGCTCAACTAGCAAAACAAGTTGTTACTCAAAGAATTAAGGAAGCAGAAAGAAGTATAATATATGACGAATATAAAGAAAAAGAGTTTGATATTATTACAGGAACTATTTTAAGAAAAGATAAAGGAATAGTTTTTGTTAATTTAGGAAAATTGGAAGGTATAATAGGTCCTAACGAACAAATTCCAAATGAGGAATATAAATTCAATGAAAAGTTAAAACTATATATAGTTGAAGTTAAAAATGGAAGCAAAGGACCTCAAATACATGTTTCAAGAACACATCCAGGATTAGTTAAAAGATTATTTGAACTTGAAGTTCCAGAAATCTTTGAAGGAGTAGTTGAAATAAAAAGCATCTCCAGAGAAGCAGGTTCAAGAAGTAAGATAGCTGTACACTCAAATGATGAAGAAGTAGATCCAATGGGAGCTTGTGTTGGGCCGAAAGGAGTAAGAGTTCAAAGTATAGTTAATGAACTTAAAAACGAAAAAATAGATATAATAAAATGGAGCAAAAATCCAGAGGAATTTATTGCAAATTCTTTAAGTCCAGCAAAAGTACTAAGTGTAGTAGTAGATGAAGATAGCAAATCAGCAAAAGTTGTAGTTGACGATAATCAACTTTCACTAGCAATAGGAAAAGAAGGCCAAAATGTAAGGCTTGCAGCTAAACTTACAAATTGGAAAATTGATATTAAAAGTAAATCTCAAAAACAAGCCCAAGATGAAGAAGACGAAAGAATTTTAAATACTGATGTCGAAATAGACAATGAAGAAATTACTGATTTAAATGAATTTGAAATTTCAGATGAAATTGAAATTGAAGAAATAAGAGAATAGAGAGGTGCTTTTCATGAAGGTTAAGAAAATTCCTTTAAGAATGTGCACTGGTTGCATGGAAATGAAACCAAAGAAAGAATTAATTAGAGTAGTAAAAACTCCAGAGGGCGATGTATGTGTTGATTTAACTGGTAAAAAGTCAGGAAGAGGCGCATATATTTGCAAGAGTACAGAATGCTTGGAAAAAGCATTTAAAGCAAAAAGACTTAGTAGAAACTTAGAAACTCCTATAAGTGAAGAAATTTATAATAAGCTAAAGGATGAAGTAAATAATGAATAGGTTTTTTAATTTTCTAAGTATTGCAAAAAAATCGGGTAATTTGCTTGAAGGATATAGCAAATGCGATGATTATAGAAATAATACTAAAATTTATCTTTTTATTATATCTAATGATTTATCAGATAAATCTAAGGATAAATTTAAAAAGCATTGTAATGAAAAAAATATACCATATATTGAAGATTTCTCGAAAGACCAACTAGGAGCTCCGATTGGGCGTAAAGAAATTATGCTGCTCGGGATTCTAGATAGCGATATAGCAAAAAGAATGTTGTCGTTATACGAGGAGGAAAAAAATATATGAGTAGATAATAATACGGGGGTGACTGCATGTCAAAAATAAGAGTACATGAATTAGCAAAAGAACTTAACATAGAGTCAAAGGAATTAGTAACTATATTAATGGATGAATTTAATATAGAAGTTAAAAATCATATGAGTACAATTGAAGATGAAGATGCTGTATTAATCAAGGAATTGTTAGCAGGAAGATCGGAAGGTGATTCAGCAGTATCAGAAGAGAAAACTGGAACTTCGAAGAGTATCGTTGACGTATACGAAGATGAATTAGCAGACCAACTTAATAAAGCAAGTAAGAAAAAGAAAAAGACAAGAAAAGAAGAGCAGGAAGAAGCAGCTAGAGAAGCTAGTAAGAATGCGGGAGAATCTCAAGTTATAGAAATTGGAGAAAGCATAACAGTTAAGGAATTAGCTGAAAAGCTAAAGAAACCTTCAAATGATGTAATAAGAACTTTAATTTTTTCTGGTGTTATGGCAGCAATTAATGCAGAAATAGATTTTGAAACAGCAGAAAAAGTATGTGCTGAATATGAAGTTTTGGTTGAGAGAAAAGAAGAAATTCAAGAATTAGAAGTGTTAGAAATAGAAGAAGATGATGAAGAAAATCTTCAAAAGAGACCACCAATTGTAACTGTTATGGGTCATGTTGACCATGGTAAAACATCTTTACTTGATTGTATAAGAAAAGCAAAGGTTACTGATACAGAAGCAGGTGGTATAACTCAACACATTGGTGCTTATACTATAAAATTGAACGGAGAAGAAATTACATTCCTAGATACTCCGGGTCATGAAGCGTTCACAGCTATGAGAGCTAGAGGAGCACAAATTACAGATGTTGTTATATTAGTTGTTGCAGCAGATGATGGAATTATGCCACAAACTAAGGAAGCTATTGCTCACTGTAAAGCAGCAGGAGTTCCAATGGTAGTAGCAATAAACAAAATCGATAAACCAGGTGCTAATGTAGATAGAGTTAAACAAGAATTAGCTGAACAAGGATTGCTTGCGGAAGATTGGGGCGGAGATACTATTTGTGAAGAAGTATCTGCAAAACAAAATCTAAATATCGATAAGCTATTGGAAATGGTTCTTCTTACAGCTGAAATGCTTGAACTTAAAGCCAATAAAGATAGAAGAGCAGTAGGAACAGTTATTGAAGCTAAACTTGATAAAGGTAGAGGTTCAGTTGCTAGTTTACTAGTTCAAAACGGAACATTAAGAGTTGGAGATTCAATCTTAGTTGGTTCTACATATGGTAGAATAAGAGCTATGTTTGATGATACTGGTAAGAAAATAAAATCAGCTGGTCCATCAATTCCAGTAGAGGTTTTAGGTCTTTCAGAAGTTCCAGAGGCAGGAGATAGATTTAACCAAGTTAAAGATGAAAAAACTGCTAGAAATATGGCTGATAGCAGAAAAGATAAGTTAAAAGCAGAAACTTTACTTGCAAATCATAGAGTTTCATTAGAAGATTTATATAATCAAATTAAAGAAGGTAAAGTTAAAGAGCTTGCGATTATAGTAAAAGCAGACGTTCAAGGATCAGTTGAAGCTATTAAGGGATCATTAGAAAAACTTTCTACTGATGATGTAAAGGTAAGAGTAATTCATGGCGGTGTTGGTGCTATAACAGAAACTGATGTAACACTTGCAACTGCGTCTAATGCAATAGTTATTGGATTTAATGTAAGACCTGATAACAATGCAGCTGCTCAAGCTGACAAAGATGGAGTAGATATTAAGACTTATAGAATTATTTATGAGGCTATGGATGATGTTAAAGCAGCGATGATAGGAATGCTTGAACCAGAATATAAAGAAGTTATATTAGGTACTGCAGAAATAAGATCAATATATAAGATTTCAAATATTGGTACAATTGCGGGATGTTATGTATTAAAAGGGAAACTTCAAAGAAATGCAGAAGCTAGAGTTATAAGAGATGGAATAGTAATTTTTGAATCTTCACTATCATCACTTAAGAGATTTAAAGACGATGCAAAAGAAGTAAATGCTGGATATGAATGTGGTTTAACTGTTGAGAAGTTTAACAACATTCAAGAAGGTGACATTATTGAATGCTTCATGATGGAGGCAATCAAGAGAAAAGAACTTTAAAGAGGTGAATTGCAGGTATGGCAAATTATAGAGGTGGAAGAATTAACGAAGAATTTAAAAGAGAAATAAGTAATTTAATTCAGAACGAAGTTAAAGATCCAAGACTTACAGCTATGATTTCAGTTACAGATGTTAAGGTTACTAAAGACTTAAGATATGCTAAGGTTTATGTAAGTATATTCTCTAAAAATGATGATGAAAAGAAAAGTAATCTTGAAGCATTAAGAAATGCAAGTGGATTCATTAGAAAAGCTGTAGGGCAAAGAATAAATCTAAGACATACCCCTGAAATTATTATTGAATTAGATGACTCCATTAATTATGGAATGCGTATGGATGAATTAATTCAAAGGATAAGTAAAGAATAATGAGTAGTCTTAAAGAAATAAAAAAAGAGATTTTATCAGCAAAAAGAATAGGGTTATCATTCCACTCTTCTCCAGATGGAGACGCTATAGGAAGTACTTTAGCTTTGCTTAATGCGTTGAGATATTTAAAAAAGGACGCATATATTATAACGAGAGATGTTATTTCGGATAACCTCTCGTTCCTTCCTTTAGCAAATGAAGTTGATAAAAGCATAACAGAACCAAGAGATAATACTGATTTAGTAATAATATTAGATTGTGGAAATGTTGAAAGAATATCTGCAGATTTAAGGAATTATAATGGGAAAATAATTAATATAGACCACCATATTTCTAACGAAAATTACGGATTTATTAATTATGTAGACATAACTGCAGCTGCTACATGTGAATTATCATATCTTTTAATAAAAGAATTGGGAATTGATTTTGAAAGTAAAACAGATATTGAAATAGCTATAGGAAAAGCAGTTTATACAGGGATTGTAACAGATACTGGTTCGTTTAGACACTCGAATGTTACAAGTAGAACTCATGATATAGTATCAAACCTTATAGCGATTGGATTAGATAATAGTAAAATTCATAGCAATCTTTTTGATAATAAGCCTTTTGAAAAAGTGAAGTTAATGGGAAATGTATTATCTAATATTGAACTTGCGTTAGATAATAAAGTTGCCGTTCTTCAGATACCAAAGGGATTATTAGAGGAATTGAACTTACAGAATGCTGATACTTCAGATATAATTTCGGTTGGTCTTGGTATTAAAGGTGTAGAAGTTTCTATGCTTTTAAAAGAAGTTGAAGATGGGGTAAAGGGTAGTTTAAGATCTAAAAATAATGTAGACGTACGAAAAATTGCAGAGATATACGGCGGTGGCGGACATATAAAAGCTGCTGGTGTTATGCAAAGAGGCGTTGATATTAGAACAGCAAGAAATAACTTGTTAGATTCGCTTAAAAAAGAAATGAACTTATGAAGGAAGGAATAGAAGTTTCACGTATGAAAGAGGAAATAAAAACTTCACTTACTAAGGAAGATAGGAAGAAAGTTAAAGTGAATGGTGTACTAAATGTATTTAAAAATAAAGAAATGTCTTCTTTTGATGTTGTTAGGAAAGTAAGATTTATTGCAAAAGAAAAGAAAGTAGGACATACTGGGACTTTAGATCCACAAGCTACAGGAGTCCTTCCAATATGCCTTGGTAAGGCTACAAAAATTATTGACTATATTATGAATAGCAATAAGACGTATGAGGTTAAATTCATACTTGGAATAAAGACAACTACCTATGACTTAGAAGGTGAAATAGTACAAAGAAATGAAGTACAGCATCTTTCAGAGGAGGAAGTTTCAAAAGTTATAGCATCTTTTATTGGTGAATATGATCAAGTTCCACCAATGTATTCTGCTCTTAAGAAAAACGGAGTAAGACTCTATGATTTAGCAAGACAAGGTATTGAAGTAGAGAGGGAAGCTCGAAGAATTAGTATATTTGATATATCTAATATAAGATTTGAGTTGCCTTATGTATATATGAAAGTATCTTGCTCAAAAGGAACTTATATAAGAAGTTTATGTTATGATATTGGTGAAAAGCTTGAAGTAGGCGCAACTATGACAGAATTAAATAGAAGTGAGACGTCGATATTTAAGCAGGAAAAAAGCATCAATATTAATGACTTAACAGAAGAAAATATAGAAGATTATATAATTACAATGGAACAGGCGCTTTCATTCTATCCTAAAATTATAGTAAATAGTTCATTTACAAGATTATTAGTAAATGGTGTTAAAGTTTTTGATAAACGTTTGACTAGCGAGAAGCGAGAAAAAAATATTCTTTATAGAGTTTATGATAGTGAAAATACTTTCATTGGAATTGGAAAGCAAGATGATGATGGCTTTAAGATTGAAAAATTGTTGCTTTAAGGATATATAAGTAGGCGGCTATTTTTATGTATCTTAAATTAGGAGTAAAGAAATGATTATTATAGAAAAAGATTTACAAGATATTCGAAATACTAATAATTATACAGCTCTTGGAAGTTTTGATGGACTTCATATTGGGCATCTTTCTTTAATATACAAAGTTGTAGAAGTAGCAAAAAAGAATAATGGAAAAAGTATGGTTTTTACATTTAAAAATCATCCCAAGACTCTTATCAATAAAGAGGATGCACCTAAACTTTTAATGGATAACAAAAAGAAAGCTGAAATTCTAGAAATCAATAATGTTGATATTGTTTGTTTTAAAGAATTTGATCTTGAATTCATGAAAATAAAGCCAGAAGAATTTATTAAATCATTAATACTAGAATATAATATTAAAGGCTTTGTAGTAGGATTTAATTATAAATTTGGATATAAAAATCTTGGAAATGTTGAACTTTTAAAAGAATTGCAAAAAAAATACGGATATGAATTATATGTTATGGAGCCATGTACATATAAGAATGAAGTTATAAGCAGTACTAGGATAAGAAAGTCATTGGAAGATGGAAATGTTTTTGAGGCTAGTAGAATGTTAAGTATGCCGTATGCCTTAAGCGGTGAGGTTATTCATGGAAGAAAGATTGGAAGAACTATAGGTTTTCCTACAGCAAATTTAAAATATGATGAAAATTTCATTTTACCTAAGATTGGTGTATATTATACTAATATTTGGGTAAATAATAATATATATAAGGGAATTACATCAGTGGGTAAGAATCCAACAGTAAATGGTGAAAAATTGACAATAGAAACATATATTTTGGACTTTAGCAAAGAAATTTATGGAGAACAGATAGAAGTAAGATTTATAAAAAAAATCCGAGATGAAATAAAATTCAATAGCCTAGATGAATTAAAGGATCAGCTTGAAAAAGACAAATCTTTCGCAAGAGATGAGAATTGTGTGTCGACTTAAACAATATAGTTTACAATAATAGTTACTTTTGATATAATAACACAGGGAACCTAATTCTAAGTTGTAAGGTGCCATCTTTTACTTGGAACTAGGGGATAATTAATATAATACACGGAGGTGCACTTATAATGGATAAGGCAAGAAAAATAGAAATTATTAAAAAGTTTGGAAGAAGTGAAGGAGATACTGGTTCACCAGAAGTTCAAGTAGCATTACTTACTGAAAGAATTCAATATTTAACTGAACACTTAAAGATTCACAAAAAAGATCACCACTCAAGAAGAGGATTATTAATGATGGTTGGTCAAAGAAGAGGTCTTTTAAACTATTTAAGCGATCAAGATATCGAAAGATACAGAACTTTAATCAAAGAATTAGGTTTAAGAAGATAATTTTTAGAGCGGAGTTTTCCGCTCTATTATTTTAAAAATATACAATTATATGGCAAATGAAAAATAACAAGTCCGTGATGTGATGTATATTTTTCTTCAGACGAAGAAGTATATTTGCCTCATAGAGGGCTATTAGGGAAATACGCTTATGAAGAATGAAGAAAAATAGGCTGGCACAAGGATTTGTTATTTTTGATTATGACTAAATAAATTTATAATAATGAGATGAACCTAAAGGGAGGTCATGAATTATGAGTAATGTTCTAACGACTGAAATCGCTGGAAGAGAATTAAAAGTAGAGTTCGGAAAAGTAGGTATGTTATCAAATGCAGCAACATTTACAAGTTATGGTGATACAGTTATTTTGACGAATGTTAATGCGTCACCACAACCAAAAGAAGGAATAGATTTCTTTCCACTAAGTGTTGAATATGAAGAAAGATTATATGCAGTAGGTAAAATTCCGGGTGGATTCATAAAAAGAGAAGGAAGACCATCAGAAAAAGCAATATTAAATGGTAGAGCTGTTGATAGAACAATAAGGCCTCTATTCCCAAAAGGATACAGAAATGATGTTCAAGTAGTTACTACAGTAGTATCCGTTGAAAAAGATAACTTACCAGAAATCTTAGCCATTAATGCAGCGTCTCTTGCGTTATGCCTTTCAAGTATTCCATATACGATTCCAGTTGCTGCAGTGCAAGTAGGTCTTATAGATGGTAAATTCATTACAAATCCAGACACAGAAGGACGTGAAAAAAGTATCCTTCATTTAACTGTATGCGCTACAAAAGAAAAAGTAATGATGATTGAAGCAGGCGGTCGAGAAATACCAGAAGATACTATGATCGATGCTATAAAATATGGTTTTGATGAATGTAAAAAAATTATTTCTTTCCAAGAAGATGCTATGGCTAAGTTCGGGAAGAAAAAGGATGAGCCAGTATTATATACTGTAGACTCGGAAATTGAAAAAGATGTAAAAGAATTTGCTTACGATATGGTTAAAGAAGCAATGTACATTACAGATAAAGATGAAAGAAATGCTGCTGTAGATGTAGTATATGAAAAAGTTAATGAAGCATTTAAAGAGAAATATGCTGAAAAATCAGGTGATATAAAAGAAGTTCTTTACAACATGCAAAAAAAGGTTGTAAGACATATGCTTTTAAAAGATAAAAGAAGACCTGATGGAAGAGCTTTTGATGAAGTGAGAAAAATAGGATGTGAAGTTGGGATTTTACCAAGAACACATGGTACAGGACTATTTACGAGAGGTTTAACTCAAGTAATGACTGTAGCAACACTTGGATCAATTAGCGAAATTCAAATATTAGATGGAATAGATGAAGCACAATCAAAAAGATATATGCATCATTATAACTTCCCAGGATACAGTGTTGGTGAAGTAAAACCTCTAAGAGGACCTGGACGACGTGAAATTGGGCATGGAGCATTAGCTGAAAGAGCGCTTGAGCCATTAATTCCGTCAGAAGAAGAATTCCCTTATACAATTAGATTAGTATCAGAAGTACTAAGCTCAAATGGATCAACATCACAAGCATCAGTTTGCGGTTCAACATTAGCGTTATTAGATGCAGGTGTACCTATTAAAAGACCAGCAGCTGGTATTGCAATGGGATTAATAACATCTGAAGATTTAACAGAAGAAGCAGTTATAACTGATATTCAAGGAATAGAAGATTTCTTTGGAGATATGGACTTTAAGGTGGCTGGAACAACAGAAGGAATAACATCAATTCAAGTTGATACTAAACTTCAAGGATTTAGCTTTAACGTTGTTGAAAATGCAATAAAAGATGCTAGAAAAGCTAGAGTTATGATAATCGATAAGATTAATGAATGTATGGTTTCACCTAGAGAAGATGTCTCATTATATGCACCAAAAACTCAAATAATGAGCATAAACCCAGATAAGATTAGAGATGTAATCGGAGCTGGTGGTAAAGTTATTAACAAGATAATTCAAGATACAGGTGTTAAGATTGATATAAAAGAAGATGGAACAGTATTTGTTAGCTCAACTGATCATAATGGCGTAAATCAAGCCATAAAAATAATAGAGGGCTTAACTAAAGAAGTTAAATCAGGAGAAGTTTATTTAGGTAAAGTAACTAAGATAACAACTTTTGGAGCATTTGTAGAAATCTTACCTAGCAAAGAAGGATTAGTTCATATTTCTAAACTAGCTAAAGAGAGAGTAAACAAGGTTGAGGATGTTGTATCTATCGGGGATGAAATTTTGGTTAAGGTTACAGAAATTGATAACCAAGGCAGAATAAATCTTTCTAGAAAAGATGCTTTATTAGAACAAGAAAATAAAGAGGAAAAATAAAGGGCAATTAATTGCCTTTTTTTTAACTATTAAGGAGGGCAAGTACAAAATGTATAACACATATACCCTTAAAAATGGATTAAGAGTTGTAACTGAAAAAATAGAACATTTAAAATCTATAAGTGTTGGAGTTATGGTTCAAAATGGTTCAAGAAATGAAAATGCAGAAGTTAATGGGATATCTCATTTTATTGAGCATATGTTTTTTAAAGGAACAGATAGAAGAACTTCAAAGGAAGTAATGGAACAAATAGAAAATGTAGGTGGTCAGATCAATGCATTCACAAGTAAAGAAGCTACTTGTTATTATATCAAAGCATTGAATACGCATTTAGATTTATCATTAGATGTGCTTTCAGATATAATGCTGAATGCGAAATTTGATCCAGACGAAATAGAAAAAGAAAAAGGTGTAGTAATTGAGGAAATTAATATGAGTGAGGATTCTCCAGAGGATGTGTTAGATGATATTCACTCTAAATCAGCATTTGGTGACGAAGCATTAGGATTTCCGATATTGGGAACGATCCCCTTGGTAAAATCATTTACAAGAGAAAAAATATTGGATTTTATTAGCGAGAAATATACACCGTATAACTCTGTAATATCAGTCTGTGGTAAATTTGATGATAAGGAACTAGAGGACTTAATTAATAAATATTTTGGGGCATGGGAAAGTAAGGACCAATATAAACCAGAATATAAAGAAACATCAATACAAGTTAACTCAGCAAATGCAAAAAAAGAGATTGAGCAGCTTCATATTTCTTTAGGCTTAGAGGGATTACCATATGGTCATGAAAAGAATTATGCACTAGTACTTCTTAATAATATATTTGGAGGTGGAGCTTCATCAATTCTTTTTCAAAAGGTAAGAGAAGAATTGGGATTGTGCTATTCTATTGCATCTTATCTGCAACCGTTTCAAGACGTCGGTACTCTAAATATATATGCGGGTTTAAATAGAAATTATGGAGAAAAAGCTTTAGAAGTTATAGATAAGGAAATCACTCTTTTTGGTAAAAATGGTATAACTGATAAACAACTTGAGATCAATAAAGAAAAGATAAAAGCTAATTACATTTTGGGATTAGAAAGTACTAGTTCTAGAATGTTTTCAAATGCGAAAGCGTACCTTTTCAGAAATAAATTAAAAACTCAAGAAGAAGTAATAAAAAAGATAGATGATATAAGTAAAGATGATATTCAATATGTTTTAGATAGGTGCTTTAAAAAAGGAGTTTTAAATGCAGCATACGTTGGTCAAGATGTAGAATATAAGAAGTTAGATTCTATAATCTTGAAGAATGCAAAGGCTTATGATAATTCAAATAATGATAGTAAGCTTAATTTATAAACAATAGTGTAATAATAAACCTCCTTATCTCATATTATTTTATGAGTACAAAAGGAGGTTTTTATTATGAGTGAGGAAAATAAAATAAAATACTTAAGTGATATAGAAAGATATGAACTTATAAACATTAACGATGGGGAAAAGTATGACTATCTATTAAATAATGATTTGATAATAGATGATGAAGGAAACTTTAAATATTTAATAGTGAATCTCAGTGGTGGAAAATTTAATCTTTTTAGTAGTAAAGATTTTTTAGAGATTCCGTGGGAATGTGTAAAGAAAATCGGGGCTAAAACAATAATATTAGATGCAGATGATGAAGTGATTAAAAAGGTTAAGCTATAATTAGGAGGAAATGTAATGAAAATAGTCGTACAAAAGTTTGGAGGAACTTCGGTATCAACTGAAGAAAATAGACAGCAAGTTATTAATAAGGTTAAAAATGCCATTAAGGAAGGGTATAGTCCTGTTCTAGTGGTATCTGCTATGGGAAGGAAAGGCCAGCCTTATGCGACTGATACGCTATTATCATTAATAGATGATAAATTCAAAAATACAAACAAGTTGGCTAAGGATCTGCTTATGTGTTGTGGAGAAATTATTAGTTCTGTTGTGATGAGTGATGATTTATATAATGCAGGAATTGATGCTGTGCCGCTTACCGGAGGACAAGCGGGGATATTAACTGACAATAATTTTAATGAAGCGACTTGTATTGACGTTAAGCCAAAAAAAATATTTGACTTAGTATCACAAGGAAGAGTCCCAGTGGTAACTGGATTCCAGGGTGTTACTGAAAATGGATATTTGACTACCTTAGGAAGAGGTGGGAGTGATACTACAGCTTCAATTTTAGGAGTGGCTCTTAAGGCTGAGGCTATTGAAATATATACCGATGTAGATGGAATTATGACGGCAGATCCAAGAGTAGTTGAAAATGCTAATTTAATTGATGTTATAAGCTATTATGAAGTATTCCAATTAGCTGAAAAAGGCGCCACTGTAATTCATCCAAAAGCAGTAGAAGTAGCAATGGAAGGAAATATTCCTATATTAATAAAAAATACAATGAGTGACTGTAAGGGAACTTTAATTAATAATTTTGGCGATAAGAGTAATGATAGAATGATGACTGGCATTACAAGTCAAAAAAATAGGATTCAAGTGTCTATTACTGCAGCTGAAAATCAAGGCAATAGCAAATATAAGAATGTCTTAGATTTGCTAGCAGCAAATAAAATAAGTTTGGATTTAATAAACATATTTCCAAGTGAACAGATTTTTACTGTAAATCAAGCCGATAAAGAAACTTTAGAAAATGTCTTAAATAGTGCTAACTTAAAATATATACTAATAGAGAATTGTAGCAAAGTAGCTGTTATTGGCTCAAAAATGAAAGGGATACCTGGTGTTATGGCTAAGATTATTAAAGCGTTAAGTGATAATAACATTGAAGTATTGCAAACAGCTGATTCACATATGACAATTTGGTGTTTGGTTCATTCAAAAGATGAAAAAGAAGCAATTAATGTTTTACATAAAACTTTTAAGCTTTAGCAATTGAAAATATAAATTAGATTTATAGGCTGATTTATATTTTATACTTTATACTATGAATAAAATAATTCCGAATGTACAAAATAAAATTAGTATAGGAGGAATTATTTTATGGATAAATATATTTTAAACAGTGATAATACAGAAAAAGAAGAAAAAGAAAAATCAGAAGCTCAAGATAAAATAGAAAATGTGAAAGAGCTTGGAAATACAGCTCTAGCGACTCCAAATAAAAAAATACAGGTGCTATCTATAATAGGTCAAATTGAGGGACATTCAGTATTACCTCCACAAACTAAAGCTACGAAATATGAACATATTATACCGCAATTAATCGATATTGAACAAAATGAAGACGCAAAAGGATTACTTATAGTATTAAATACAGTTGGAGGAGATGTAGAGGCTGGTCTTGCGATTTCTGAAATGATTCGAAGCATGTCTAAGCCTACTGTATCTGTAGTGATTGGTGGAGGACATTCAATAGGAGTTCCGCTTGCAACATCAGCAGATTTTTCTTTTATAACTCCATCTGCTACAATGATTGTTCATCCCGTAAGAATGAATGGGTTTGTGATTGGCGTAGCGCAAACATTTGAGTATTTTAAGAAAATGCAGGAAAGAATAAATGAATTTATTGTTCGAACATCAAATATAGAACAAGATAATTTAGAAAAGTTCATGTTGCAAACTAACGATTTGCTAAATGATGTTGGAACTATGTTGATTGGAAAACAGGCCGTTGAGTGTGGACTTATCGATGAGGTTGGAGGAATAAAGGAAGCCTTAGAAAAACTTAATGAACTTATAGAAAAATAGCATTCTATTTTTAAGGTTATAGAAAAAATCTATAGCCGATTTTTGTTTTTAGTGTTATCTTATTAAAGGAGAAGCGTTATCTTACGTAGAAATAAATATATGAGGTGATTAAGGTGGGTAGGACTAAAGGCAAAAATGGCGCCACAAAAGCTAAAAAGGATGAGAAGACAGTAAACCCAGATATAGTAGGAATAGTGTATATTGCAACAGGAATAATACTTGGGATAGCAATATACACTTCTTTAGCTGGGATATTATCATTCCTGGCACAAAAGGGATCCTATGTAACAATTGGAATAGGTGCAAATGCGTTACCTATTTATCTAATATATTTTGGATTTCAATATATAAAGACAAGAGGAAAGATAGAATTAAATAAGAATTTTTTTGGGATGACAATTTTAGTAGTTGTTATCATGTTAACTTTCGGAATTATAAATATTCAAAGTTTGGAAAATCAAAGCGATTTTTTTGGTAATCTTAAACTTATAATTAGTGATAATACTAAAACTATGCATGGTGGAATTATAGCATATCTTATATGTTATCCACTTTATAAAATTATAGGTGTAGTTGGGACTTATATTTTACTTCTTGCATTTTCAATAATAGCGCTTATTTTGATTTTTGATATTACTTTATATGATTTAGGATTAAAGGCATATAATAAAGGAGAAAAGATAAGAAATAATAGAAATAAAAAGATAAGGGAAAAAAATGAACAACGGGTTCGTGAAAATTTCATCAATATAGTAGAAAAGGATGAAAGTGAAGATAGAAATCAAAAAGAAAAGGATGCATTTCTATCTGGAGTTGATAAGAAGATAAAGATTTTAGACTTTATGAAGAATGCAAGTGAAGATGATGATGTATCGCCAGATTTGCAGTCAGAAATTTCATCAGATATTCAAATAGATAGTTTCTTAGAGAAAAGTACACAAAACCATACACGTAAGAAAGAAAATTTAGAAAATGATGTTAAGGATGTTGTGAATAAAGAAATACAGGAACATATTTTAGAACAAAAAGAACAAAAAGAATATAAACATCCAAGCTTAGAATTATTGAAGTTAAATGCTAATACAAAGCTCAATAATACCGATAAAAAAGAATTAATAGAAAATGCAAATAAACTTGAAGAGATCTTATCTAACTTTGGAGTTGATGCGAAAGTAACTCAAGTAACTAAAGGTCCATCGGTTACAAGATTTGAACTTCAGCCTAGTCCAGGAGTTAAGGTAAGTAAAATAGTAAATTTAGCGGATGATATAGCTTTAGGGCTTGCCGCTTCAGGTATAAGAATAGAAGCTCCTATTCCGGGGAAAGCTGCAGTTGGTATCGAAGTTCCAAATGGAAAGCAAACTCCAGTATTTTTAAGAGAAGTATTGGAAAATGATGAATTTATTAATTCTAAGAAAAAATTAGCATTCGCTCTAGGGAAAGATATTTCAGGAAAGTGCGTTGTGGGAGATTTAAGTAAGATGCCTCATACATTAATTGCAGGGGCCACTGGGTCTGGTAAAAGTGTATGTATAAACTCTCTTATAATAAGTTTGTTATATAAGTATAACCCTGATGAAGTTAAACTTCTTATGGTTGATCCTAAGGTTGTTGAATTGAATGTTTATAATGGAATACCACATCTTCTGATTCCAGTTGTTACGGATCCTAAAAAGGCGGCAGCAGCTTTAAATTGGGCAGTAAATGAAATGACAAACAGATATAAGCTTTTTGCTGATTCTGGAGTTAGAAATATGGAATCTTATAATGAGTTATTTAATAAAGGTATTATAGAACAAAAGCTCCCATACATTGTAATTATTGTTGATGAGCTTGCAGATCTTATGATGGTGTGTCCAAATGATGTAGAAGATTATATCGGAAGATTAGCTCAAATGGCAAGAGCAGCTGGTATGCATTTGGTTATAGCAACTCAAAGACCATCAGTAGATGTAATAACAGGAGTAATTAAGGCAAATATTCCTTCTAGAATATCTTTTGCAGTTTCATCTCAGATTGATTCAAGAACAATACTGGATGGATCAGGTGCAGAAAAACTTCTTGGTAAAGGAGATATGTTATATTACCCTGTTGGGGAAAGTAAACCTCTTAGAGTTCAAGGGTGTTTCATATCAGAGGAAGAAGTAGAACAAGTTATTTCGTTTATTAAGAGTGAACAAGGTGATACTAATTACGAAGAAGATATAATAGATCATATTAATAATGCGTCAGATTCAAAATCTACGGAGTCAGGTGAAAGCAGTGATGATGTAGATGAGTTGCTTAGCGAAGTAATCAATGTTGTAGTAGAATATGGTCAAGCGTCAACCTCATTTATTCAAAGAAAATTTAGAATAGGTTTTAATAGAGCTTCTAGAATTATGGATCAATTAGAGGAAAGAGGTATTATATCTGAAAAAGATGGAAGTAGACCGAGACAAGTGCTTATTACAAGACAACAACTTCTAGATGAGAACACACAAGATGAGAATAATTAGACGATTTTTCAATATAGACATTTAATTAATAATTTTAAACTATTTATGAAGTAAAATTTAACATTGTGTTAATTTTTTAGATTCATACTATTTAAGATATAATTGTAAATGATTTTTATGTAATAATGGTAGTAATATTATAATAATAGAAACTTGTAAAGTATAGTTTTAATTTGTTATAATAAAGACTATTAAAACACAGGAGGATGTAAGGACTTGAGTGAAATTAAAATAGAGATGGAAAATAATAATCAAAAATATAAAGTTGGTATGGTAAGTTTAGGATGTGATAAAAATAGAGTTGACTCAGAGATAATATTAGGCAAGATGAGCAACGAGTATGAAATAACTAGCAATCCTAAGAATGCAGATATAATCATTGTAAACACATGTGGTTTTATAGAAAGTGCAAAACAAGAATCTATTGACACTATTTTAGAGATGGCTAACTATAAAGTAAATTATAAATGTAAATTGCTTATAGCTACAGGATGCTTGACTCAAAGATATGGAGAAGAGCTAGGAAAGTTAATACCAGAGATAGATATGATGATGGGTGTTAATGATTATAATCAAATCAATGAAATAATAACTGATTTTATAGATGGAAATAAAAGGGCACTAGAACTTTTAAATTATTCTGATGAAAACATTAATGAAGGAAAAAGAATTATTACAACACAAAAAGAAAGCGCATATATTAGAATTGCAGAAGGTTGTAACAATTTTTGCACATATTGTATAATTCCTAAAATAAGGGGAAAATTTAGAAGTAGGAAGATGGAAAATATTATAAATGAAGCAAGAGACTTGAGTGAAAGTGGAGTTAAAGAAATCATACTTATAGCTCAAGATACCACTTTATATGGTAGTGATATCTATGGAAAGAAAAGCCTTCATATATTAGTAAATGAATTATCTAAAATTGAAGGGATAAAGTGGATTAGGATTCTTTATTGTTATCCAGAGGAAATATATGATGAACTTATAGATGAAATTGCGAGCAATGATAAAGTTGTAAAATACTTAGATATACCTATACAACACATAAGTGATAAAATTTTAAAGCTTATGGGAAGAAAGACTAGCAAACAAGATATAATAAATAAAATAAAAATGTTAAGAGAAAAAGTTTCAGGAATCATCATAAGAACAACTTTTATAGTTGGATTTCCTAATGAAACAGAAGAAGAATTCAATGAAATCATAGACTTTCTTAAAGAATATAAACTTGATAAAGTAGGGGTATTCACTTATTCACAAGAAGAAGATACCCCGGCAGCACAAATGGTTGGTCAAGTAGAAGAAGAAATCAAGGAAAAAAGAGAAGAAAAATTAATGTTATTACAAAAAAATATTACAGAAGAAATAAATAAATTGAAAATTGGGAAATTATATGATATTCTTGTTGAAGGATATAATGGAAAGTATTACTATGGAAGAAATTATGAAATGGCTCCTGATATTGATGCAAATGTATTATTTGAATTTTCAGGAAATATAGTAAATGGCAAATTTGTAAAGGTAAAAATAGTAGAGAATATGGATTATGATTTAGTGGGAGTTGTTGTTGATGAATCTTGCAAATAAGTTAACCTTAATTAGAATATTTTTGGTTCCTGTATTTTTAGTATTTATAGCAGTTAAAGATATACCATATGGAAGTTTTATTGCTACATTTATATTTATTTTAGCTTCATTAACGGATAAGTTAGATGGGTATATTGCTAGATCTAGAAATCAAATAACTAACTTTGGAAAATTTATGGATCCTTTAGCAGATAAATTATTAGTTACTGCGGCGTTAATTTCTTTAGTTGAATTACAGGTAGTACCAGGATGGGCAGCTGTGGTTATAATTGCACGAGAATTTGCTGTTTCAGGCTTAAGATCAATAGCTGCAACACAAGGAAGAGTTATAGCAGCTAGCTGGTGGGGAAAAATTAAAACGGTTATACAAATTATAGCAATAATTTTATTACTATTAAAAGTAAATATTCATGATGCAAGGCTGTTAAAAATTTTTGTAATAGACAATTATTATTTGAAAGGATTTTTTAAATTCGCTCCAATGATAATGCTTATGATTGCGGTTGTAGTAACCCTGCTTTCAGGTTATGATTACTTTAAGAAAAATAAGGAAGCAGTCTCTATTGATAAATAAAAAATTAAATATATATAGAAATATAAATTTTCTATATATATTATGTTTAAGAATAAGAAAAAGTGGATATAAATTAAATGGTTCCTTCTTTAGTTGGTAAAGAAGGAACTTTTCTTCAGGCACATTCAAAGAAATAATATACCAGTATGGTTGTCAATTTTACATCTTTGGCACTATTATTTTCGTTCATATGCCTTGAATTAAATATTGACTATAGTTTAGAATTAATTTATAATAAATACAGAACATAAGTTCGATAGAAGGGAGAAAGTTAGTATTATGGGAAATATAAATTCAGAAAAATTAAAAGCAATTGAAAGTGCTATGAGTCATATAGAAAAACAATTTGGTAAGGGGGCAGTAATGAAATTAGGTGACCACAATATTTCTAATATGGATGCTATATCAACTGGATGTTTAGATTTAGATATAGCACTTGGAATTGGCGGGGTACCAAAAGGAAGAATTATTGAAATTTATGGACCAGAAAGTTCAGGAAAAACTACAATTGCACTTCATATAGCTGCAGAATCGCAAAAAAAAGGAGGAGCTGTAGGGTATATAGACGCAGAGCATGCGTTAGATCCTAGTTATGCTCAAAAACTTGGCGTTGACGTAGATAGTTTAATAATTTCTCAACCAGACACAGGAGAGCAAGGGCTTGAAATCGCAGAAGCATTAGTACGTTCAGGTGCTATTGATGTTCTGGTAGTAGACTCTGTTGCTGCTTTAGTACCTAAAGCAGAAATTGAAGGAGAAATGGGAGATTCTCATATCGGTCTTCAAGCTAGACTTATGTCACAAGCTTTAAGAAAACTTGCAGGAACAATTAATAAAACTAATTGTGTTGCGATATTTATTAACCAATTAAGAGAAAAAGTTGGAGTTATGTTTGGTTCTCCAGAAACAACAACAGGAGGAAGAGCATTAAAGTTCTATGCCTCAGTAAGACTTGATATTAGAAGAATAGATTCTATAAAACAAGGTGATGCTATCATTGGTAACAGAACAAGAATTAAGGTGACAAAGAATAAAGTTGCACCTCCATTTAGGCAAGCTGAATTTGATATTATGTATAATGAGGGAATTTCAAGAAATGGTAACATAATAGATGTTGGTGTTAAGGAAGAAATAGTTCAAAAAAGTGGTGCTTGGTTCTCTTATGGTGATGTAAGATTAGGTCAAGGAAGAGAAAATGCTAAGATTTATTTAAAAGAAAATCCAGAAATAGCATTAGATATAGAAAATCAAATTAGAGAAAAGCATAATCTTCCTGCAGCAGAATTAGCTAAGACAGCTGTGATAAATAACACAACTAATGCAGAGGCTAAGGTTAAAGAAGACAGTGCAGAAGATAATAAAGAATAAATTTAACTATAAAGGTAAAAATGATGAATAAATAATATTTTATTCCATAAAATTAGATATAATTAAAATATAGCTACATATATATGATTACTCATATAATGTAGCTATATTTAAAATTCCTTGATATTTCATAGTACAAAACAGAATATAACCATTATATGAGCAAACTTGACATAATTTTGTTTTTAATATAGAATAAAAAGGAATACTGGTTTATCATATTCCGAATGCAGTGAGAAGAATATGACACCGACTACACTTTCTTGTTAATAATAATATAATGAGAAAATGATAAATTAGGAGGTGTTTATGTGGAAATAGCATTTATGATATTAATAGATATAATAGTTTTATTAGTATTAGGAATAGTGGTTTATAAAACGATTCAAAACATATCAAAAACAAAAATTGAATCGCTTGAAAAAGAAGCAGAAGAAATTCTAGCAAGAGCTAAAAAGGATGCAGAAGCAACTAAAAAAGAGGCAATCCTTGAGGCAAAAGAAGAACTTCATAAATTGAGAAATGATTTTGATAAGGAATCTCGTGAAAGACGAAATGAGATTCAAAGGCTTGAAAGAAGAGTAATTCAAAGGGAAGAAGCTCTAGATAAGAAGAGTGAACTTCTTGAAAAGAAAGACGAAACAATCAATCAAAGAATGCTTGAAGTAGATCAAGTAGAAGCAAAGGTACAGAAGCTTTATGAAGAAAGAAGAGCAGAACTTGAAAGAGTAGCAGCCCTTTCTGGTGAAGACGCACGTGAGATACTTTTGGATGAAGTAAGAAAAGAGATTACTCACGATGCTGCTTTAATGATAAAAGATATTGAAAGTAAGGCAAAAGAAGAGGCAGATAAGAGATCAAGGGAGATAATAACGACTGCGATCCAAAGATGTGCTGCCGATCATGTGTCTGAATCAACTGTACACGTTGTTGCACTACCGAATGATGAGATGAAAGGTAGAATAATAGGTAGAGAAGGAAGAAACATTAGAACCTTAGAAACATTAACAGGAGTTGATTTAATAATAGATGATACTCCGGAAGCAGTCATTCTTTCTAGCTTTGATCCAATAAGGCGAGAAGTTGCAAGAATGGCACTAGAAAAGTTAATAGTGGATGGCAGAATACATCCAGCAAGAATCGAAGAGATGGTTGAAAGAGCTAATAAGGACGTAGAAAATAGTATAAAAGAAGAAGGAGAGCAAGCAGCTCTTGAAACTAGTGTACATGGACTACATCCAGAGATTATAAGACTTCTTGGTAGATTAAAGTATAGAACTAGTTATGGTCAAAATGTTTTAAAACATTCCATAGAAGTTTCATACTTAGCTGGCTTAATGGCTTCAGAGCTAGGTTTAGATGTTACTTTAGCTAAAAGAGCTGGATTGTTACATGATATCGGGAAAGCTGTTGATCAAGAGCAAGAGGGGCCTCATGCTTTAATTGGTGGAGATCTAGCTAAAAAGTATCACGAATCACCATTAGTAATTAATGCAATAGCAGCGCATCATTCAGATGTTGAAATGCTATCTTTAGAAGCGGTACTAGTTCAAGCAGCAGATGCAATATCGGCAGCTAGACCAGGTGCTAGAAGAGAAACATTAGAAGCATACATTAAGAGATTGGAAAAGTTAGAGGAAATTGCAAATTCACATGAAGGTGTAGAAAAGTCATATGCCATTCAAGCTGGTAGAGAGATTAGAATTATGGTTAAACCAGATAAAGTAGATGATGCTGGAATAATTGAATTGGCACGTAATTTAGTTAAGAGTGTCGAGGAAGAACTTGAATATCCAGGACAAATTAAAATTAATGTGATTAGAGAAACTAGAGCAATAGATTTTGCTAAGTAAATCAATGAAGTATATTTTGTTATATAATAAAATATACTTCATTTTATTATATAACAAAATATATTTGAGCAACTAATATAAAAAAATGAAAAAAATTTTTAAAATTTAGTAAGAATAAAAAGGAATTTAAAGAAATTTATAGAATATAATTAATGTAAACGATTTGTATAATAAATTCTAGGAGGAATAACAAAAATGGAAGTATTAAAAGTATCAACAAAATCAAATCCTAATTCTGTGGCAGGTGCATTGGCGGCTATAATAAAAGAAAAGAATATTGCTGAAATTCAAGCAGTTGGAGCAGGTGCAATTAATCAAGCGGTCAAGGCAATTGCTATTGCGAGAGGGTTTGTGGCACCTAGCGGAAAAGATATTGTATGCGTACCAGCCTTTACTGATATACAAATTGATGGAGAAGAAAGAACTGCAATAAAGTTAATAGTACAACCTAGATAATAAATTATTTCTAAATTAATATGCTATGAAGTGATTTTTAAGTTGAAATTATCTATAAAAACGATTATACTATAATAGTTAAATGCTATATTTATTAATTATTTTGTAAAGAGGTGTATATAATGATAGCAAAAGAGGTTTCAGTAAAAAATTCATCTGGTCTTCATGCTAGACCAGCAACATTATTAGTTAAGAAAGCTTCATCATTTAAATCAGACGTTAGCATAGAATATAACGGTAAGAAAGCAAATGTAAAAAGCTTAATCGGAGTTTTATCTTTAGCAGTTACTAAAGATGCTCTAATCAAAGTTGTAGCTTCAGGTGATGACGAAGCTTTAGCTGTTGAAGAAATTGTTAAATTAGTTGAAACTTTAGAAGACTAATTATGCAAAATAGGGTTCCATATTTTTAATATGGAACCTTTTTTCTATGGAAAATTATTCGAATAATAATGTAGTTAATAATAGTTAAAGCTAAACAAGTGAGTTTATCTATTGAAATATTAAATTGTAAAGGTTTAATTATCGTCAGTAAGTAAGTTACACCTAAAAAATAAGGTAACTATATTTAATGCTGCTAAGAAAATAATAATATAGCTGATTCTTACGATAATTGAATTATGAAGGAAGATCATATTCACAAAATTCAGGTTAAATAGGCCGATAGTTCCCCAATTTAGAGAACCGAGAAAGACTAGTAGAAAAGAGAGCTTGTCAAATAGATTTAGTTTACACACAATACCCACTCCTATCTTAAATATTATTTTATTATAATTATATGAATTTAAGAGACAATAATAACAAAAAGTTAAATTAATTTTATATAAATTTATTACATGATGATTAAAAATTAAAAATTAAATAGTCAAATATGAAAAAAGTATGATATAATACGAATGTTGAAAGAAAAAGTATAAAATATATTCGTGTGGAGGTTTTTGAATGAGAAATTTATATAGCACACCTTTAAATTCGAGATACGCATCAAAAGAAATGAGTTTTATTTTTTCTGATGATATGAAGTTTACAACATGGAGAAAATTATGGGTAGCTCTTGCAGAAGGTGAAAGAGAGTTAGGGTTAAATATAACTGAAGAACAAATTAAAGAATTAAAAGAACATATTAATGACATAAATTATGAAGAAGCTGCAAAGAAGGAAAAAGAAGTCAGACATGATGTAATGAGTCATGTTTATGCATATGGTCTTCAATGTCCAGCTGCTAAAGGAATAATCCATTTAGGGGCTACGTCTTGTTATGTAGGAGATAATACAGATGTCATAATAATGAGAGATGGACTAAATCTAATAAAGAATAAAATAGTCACAGTTTTAAATCATTTGAAAAATTTTGCATTAGAGTATAAAGATATGCCAACACTAGGATTTACACATTTTCAACCAGCTCAATTGACTACTGTAGGAAAAAGAGCAACATTATGGATGCAAGATTTAGTAATGGATATAGAAAATATAGATTTCTTGATATCAACTTTAAAACTTAGAGGTGTAAAAGGAACTACTGGTACTCAAGCAAGTTTTATGGAACTTTTTGATGGGGATGAAAGTAAAGTTAAAGCATTAGATAAAATAGTAGCAGAAAAAATGGGGTTTGAGAAAAGCTATGGAGTTACAGGTCAAACTTACCCAAGAAAGCTTGACTCTATAGTTTTAAATACATTATCAGAAATTGCTCAAAGTGCTTATAAATTTAGTAATGACTTGAGATTACTTCAAAATATGAAGGAAATGGAAGAACCATTTGAGAAAAATCAAATAGGATCATCAGCTATGGCGTATAAGAGAAATCCTATGAGAAGTGAAAGAATAAGTGCATTAGCTAGATATGTTATAGTAGATGCATTAAACCCAGCGATAACAGCAGGGACTCAATGGTTTGAAAGAACTTTAGATGATTCAGCTAATAAGAGATTATCAGTTGCAGAAGGATTCCTAGCATTAGATGGAGTTTTAAATTTATACATAAATATCGCTGAAAATATGGTAGTATATGATAAAGTAATAGCTTCTCATGTACAAAGAGAGTTACCATTCATGGCTACTGAAAATATAATGATGGAAGCTGTAAAAAGGGGTAAAGATAGACAAGAGCTACACGAACAGATTAGAGTTCATTCTATGGCTGCAGCCCAAAGAGTAAAAGGTGAAGGATTAGATAATGATCTAATTGATAGAATAATAAGTGATGAATCATTTGGTCTATCCAAGGAAGAAATTCTAGCAGTTATTGATCCAACTAAATTTGTTGGAAGAGCACCAAGCCAAGTTGTTGAATTTATCGATGAATACGTAGATCCAATCATTAAGAATAATGAAGAAGCATTAAAGATTAAAAGTGAAATTACAGTGTAGTATAGATATCCAACATATAACTTAGACTTAAGTGATAACCTACCGAAATTATAAACATTTTTATTCCGAAAAACTATGAAAACATCGCTGAAGGTTCTAAGTAGCAGGTTGTATCCACTTTAGCATGCTCCAACTTTCAGTTTGACAAGCTAAAGTGGAACAACCTACAACTAAGAATCTTTAGCAGCTTATTTTCAAATGTTTTCTCCATAAAAATGTTTATAATTTCTAGTTAAGATATCAACTTAAAGTTTTAATAAATTTGTAAATATGTTTATATAATACGTCAATTATTTACTTTGAAATATAACCAAACTAGAAATGAGTAGCATACTTTTGTGGAATGTTTCATAAGGAATTTTTGTGGTAGTGATTCTTAGAATAAAAGTTGTTCCAAATATGCTAGTTCAAAGCTTTGTCTTTGAGGCTAGCATTTTGGGTACAACTTTTGTTATTAGAATCACCCATAAAGATTCCTTAGAAACTGGAACAAAAGTATGCTATTCATTTCGGTGGTTTATTGCATAAGTCTTGTCTATATCAACTAAATTTTAATGCTCTAAGTTTTGGATACTTATGGGGATAAATTTCGCTAAGGGGATAGTTTAGCTTGTTGTAACTGTGACAACAATAAAGATAGTCATTATTTTGCAATTTATAAGTAATAAATCCATTGTGAAAATATCTACCTATTGAGGGGGTATAAAATTGAATTAAGACTCCCTTATCTAGATAAGTATCATCAGGAAGTTTAATGCCTAACTTTTGTGAAGTTAAATATGAGTAAAGATCCTCAACCCGAACCCAAGTGTTAGTATATGGTTTCCATATACTATTTTCATTAAATCCACCTGCATGCAGAATTTGTGATATGAAATTTGTGCAGTCGCCACCAATTCCATCAAACGATTTGTAATTAGGATTTGGTTTTAAGGCATAAGTTTCTGCATAGGCGCATGCTTTATCAATGTTAAAAACGGGATCATTTCGGGGTATATATTTTTTGTTGGGTTTCATAACCGTCCTTATAAAAGATTCGTATAATGAATCTATTTTTGAATTCTTGTCAAAATATATACTCTGAGTTTTAGTAAAAATAGAATTATCGATTAGTGATATGGAAGTACTTAAAATATAATTATATAGAATAGGATTTTCTTCATTCTCTATAAGAAGATGTATTTTATATTTATTGTGTAGATTTTCTAGAATTATAATATATTCATGAACACAAGCAGAATTTATAAGAGCATTAGAATCTTTTATTGTAAAAAAAATTTTTAAATTTAGCTTAACTTTGATAAGGTTAGAATATTCTTCTACTAAGTCATAAGAATAATCAAAGTGGAAATTTTCAAAAGATGAATTTAATTTTTTTCTCCATCTAAAATCAAATAGTTTCTTTAAATATATTTCTTCTTGTAAATAGCTATTTAAAGCAACGACGTTATTGGAAAGTGATTCTAAATTATTATAGGGTGTTGAGAGTAACAAACACAAAGAATATAAATTTTTAGATAACATATATAATCC
>NZ_MZGT01000006.1 GCF_002029255.1 Clostridium chromiireducens | reverse complement strand
CTATATATACTATATATATAGTTATTAAAATTTATAATTAAGGTGATAAATATGGCTTATTCGGTATCAATTTCTCAGGCAATTTCTATAATTTTGTACATAGCTGTAAAAATGAAGGAATGTAAATATGAATTTCTTACAACAAAAGCTATAAGTGAAAAATTAAATATTGCACTTCCTACAGCGGTGAAAATTTTAAATAGTTTGACCATAGCTGGATTGACAATGACAAGAGAAGGAGCAAAAGGTGGAGTTCTTCTTGCAAAATCCCCAGATGATATTACTCTTTTAGATATTTTTCTTGCAATAGAGCATGAGAGAGCTTTGTTTAAAACAAAGTTTGATTTTAATATTGATGGAGATACTGTGATTTTATTAAAAAATAAAATATCGACTTGCTTAGAGGAAGCAGAGGATGAAATGAAGAATTCTTTGAAAAAAACTAAAGTTTCGGATTTATTAAAATAGTTATAAATACTGAATTGAAAATTGTCAATAAACTACTTTCAATTCAGTTTATTTATATAGATAACTATATATAAAATATATAAAGATTATGTAGTTGATATTAAAGATTGAGGAGTGTAAATTATGAAAGGATTAATATTTTATTTTTCTGGTACTGGTACTACAAAATTAGCTGCTGAGTACATCGTTTCAAAAATTAACAATATAGATTTTGATTTTCATGATATGAATAACAAAAACATACCAGATATTAATCAATATACTATATTAGGATTTGCTACTTATGCACAATTCTTTAGCCCTCCAAAATATGTTGAAAATTTTATTGAAAGTATAAATAAAGAGGAAAAGAAATATGTATTTGTATTTAATACATATGGTCTTATAAACGGTAATACACTAAGTATTTTAGGTGAATCAGTAAAAGAAAGAGGATATAAATTAATAGCAGGGTTTGCACTTAATACTCCAGAGAGTTCTCCAATTATGATCAAATATAAAATTACAAGTGAGAATGCTCCAAATGAAAAAGAACTTATTAAATTTAATGAATTTATAAGAAATCTTGATAAGAAAGTCAATGAAATAAATAGAGGTATAGAAATCAAAGAAATATCAATTAAGAAAAAAAGAGTTTTTACAGTAGTAAAGAAACTCTTAAGTGGAAATTCTTTAGTTTCAATTGGTGAAAAACATGTGAACAAAGATAAATGTATAAAATGTAAAATGTGCCAAGAAAAATGTCCATATGAGGCAATATATTTTAAGCATGAATATCCTGAATTTGATGAAAAAAAGTGCGAATCCTGTTTTATTTGTTATAATAATTGTCCGACTAAAGCCATTTATTCAAATAAGCACAAGTCAGTGCGTTATAGAAAACCAAATGATAAAGTAATTAAAAAGCTTAAGCATTAAAGAGTTTTTTACATTAGTAAAAAACTATTAAAAGAAAAGCAAAGATTCATTCAGGGAAGCCACAAACTAAGGAAGCAGGATCAGAGCGTTATGGTGTACCTCTGAATATTTCTAAATCACAAAAAGTCAGGCTATAATTTAGAATAAACCTGACTTTTTGTGATATCTCCACTATTTATCTTATATTATTTTTACTTTTCTACTTTTGTCATTTTACCAATTAAGAATATACCTATTCCTATTAAAATAATTGTTGATCCAAGAATTTGATTATAAGTTATGGATTCATTAAGGATTAAATATGCTAATATACATGTTCCAACTGGCTCACCTAATATACTCATGGAAATAGTTGAAGTACTTAACCACTTAATTAACCAGTTTAAAACTGTTTGTCCAAGTATTGTTGGAATTAATGCCAGGCAGAAAAACCATAGCCAATCAGAATTTTGATAACCTATTAGTGGATATTTTAATATGACTGAATATCCTAATAAAAATATACTACTGCTTAAATAACAAATAAAAACATAAGAAACTAAAGATAAATTTTTTCTTATGTTTTGTCCAATAAGGAAATACGCTGTAATAACTCCAGCGGCTAATAAAGCAAGCAGATCTCCTATTAATGCTATACCGCCAATATTGAAATCACCAAATCCTATTATACAGCTTCCTGATATGGATAAAAAACCACCGAATATAGATAGCTTTTTTAATCTCTCACCAAAGAAAAAATAGCTTCCAATAAAAGCAAATAGTGGCTGCATGGTCACAAGAACTGTTGAACTTGCAACTGAAGTAAAACGTAAAGATTCGAACCAGAGTATGTAATGTATTGCTAGAAAAATTCCTGATGAAAAAACTGCTGCCAATTGCTTAAGTCTTAATTTTTTTATTTCGAGAATATATTTTTTATTAAGAATCATTACAGGCAATATCATTAAGGTCGAAAAAACTAACCTATATGTAGCTATAATTGGAGCAGGTGCTGTTGATAGTTTTACAAATATAGCAGATGTGGAAATGGCTAAAACTCCTAAAAATAAAAATATATAATTTATGATTCTATGTGAATTCCTCAAAAAATCACGTCCTTTCTAATAAAAATAGCACTTCTAATCATTCTCATGTGCTTCTAAAAGTGATTTTGAATGTTGCATCTATATTACTTATTTATAAATTCAGAGATTGTCTTTGCCATATAGTCATCACTTTGTTTCATCCCATTTTTAGCCCATTCGATTAATACATTATATAATCCACCTGCCATATACTCAATCCAAAATTTATGCTGTTCTGGAAGAAGTGAATTTTTGCAGAGAATCCTTTGAGATAGTTCATAAAAAGATTCAATACATTTTTCAAGAAGTATGTTAATTAAATTGGAATTAATCAAATTAGAAATTAATTTTTCATGTTCTCTAAAATAAGAGAAATATAAACGTAGATTTTCATAATTGTCTAGGTTTTCTTTTTGAATCACTTCTTTAGAATATTCTTTAAAGAGTTCATCAATGTATGTGGTAATAATATCTTCCTTTATATTATAATTTCTATAAAAAGCCATTCGAGATACTCCAGCTTTATTTGTTATTTCTGTAATGGAAATTTCTTTGAAATTCTTTTTTTCCATTAAAATCATAAGTGCAGTGAAAATACTTTCTTTTGTTATCATATTTTGCATATTAGTAGCTTTATTTACCATAACAATATCCTTTCTTTTGTAACGTTTGCTCCAACTTCTATTGAAATATTCTTTTGTTCACATTATACTATACTCAAATAAGCGTTACAATTGTAACATTAAAATTCAAGGAGGATATTATGAAAATTTTATATTTCACAGCAACAGGAAATAGTCTATATATAGCAAAAAGCCTTGGAAGTGATTATTATTCAATTCCTAAATTAATAAAAGAAGGTAAATATGATTTTGAAGATGAAAAAATTGGGGTTGTATTTCCAATTTATAATGGTGGAGTTCCTAAAATCGTTGAAGAATTTTTGAATAAAGCAAAATTTAAAAGTAAATATATTTTTGGAATAGCAACTTATGGGATGTATGCAGGGGCAGCATCAAGACATCTTTTAGAAATCGGGAATAGAAATGGAATTGAATTTTCTTATATTAATGAAATAGTTATGATTGATAATTACCTTCCTGGGTTTGATATAAATAAGGAGCTAGAAAAAGAGCCCAAGAAAAAGATAGAAGAGAACTTAGAAAAAATAATTAAAGATATTAATGAAGAAAAGAAATATATTAAAAAACATTCTTTTATTGCAAGTGGTCTTAGAATGTTAAGTGAAAAATTATTTTATGATGATCAATTTGAGAAGAATTTTACTGTAGAAAATACTTGCACTGGCTGCAAAACTTGTGAAAAAGTGTGCCCTGTAAATAATATAAAAGTAGATAAGAAGCCTTTATTTATGAGTAATTGTCAGCGATGTTTGGCATGTACGAATAATTGTCCACATAATTCAATAAGAGTTAAAAAGGAAAAGAGTAAGGCTAGGTTTGTTAATCAAAATGTTACATTGAAGGAAATAATAAATGCAAATAATTAACTATGTATTTGCTTTAGAAAATAATCCGACAATAAAGCTACATCTAGAAGAGTGTATGCCAGTCGAGTTTCCTTTATAAATGCCAATTAACAGAGGAGAACCAAGTCCAGATGATGGATGCGGTTCTCCTCCTTATTTTGTTTTCAGAAGAAAGTTGATGATAAATCCTGTGAATATGAAAATTTGTGTTAGATAGATGGGTTTTTGTGTTTATAAACTTCATTTCCCCACTCATCAAGTGCCCTTAAAGCAACTATGAGTTTTTGGCTAAGCTCTGATAATTCATATTCTACTCTTGGTGGAATTTCATTGTATTGACGACGGATAATAAGGCAGTCTTCTTCCAGTTCTTTTAAGTTTTTTGATAGCATCAGGCTTGATATACCATTAACTTTTCTTTGTAATTCATTAAAGCGAATAATTCCATTTTTGGACATAGTCCAAAGGATTAATAATTTCCATTTTCCATTAATAAGATTTAAAGCATAGTCTATGCAACAGTCTTCCATAAAGGCAACCTCCATTACTTATATAAATATTAGTAACTAAATATTTTTTGCGTACTTGTTGAAATATATGTTACTTAATATAATAAAGCTAGTCAATAGATAATTGACTTAATTTAAGAAAGTTTTATATTTAAAGGAGAGATATAAATGTCAAAAGTAGTTATTTTCAAAGGTAGTCCAAGAAAGAATGGATATACTACAAAATTATTAGAGCAAGTAGCAAAAGGAGCAAAATCCAAAGGTGCTGAGGTTATTGAATTTGATTTACATGATCCTGGAATTCGTGGATGTCAAGGATGTATGTATTGCCGTACCCATGACGGATGTGCTATTAAGGATTATTTACAGCCAATGTATGAAGCTATTAAGGAAGCAGATGCAGTTGCATTTGGTTCTCCAATATATTATTATCAAATTACAGGTCAAGCAAAAGTTTGGTTAGACCGTACATTTCCATTGATTGAACATGATGGACACACTAGTACACCTAGACATCCTGGTAAAAAGTTAATAACTATATTTGCTCAAGCAAACTCAGATCCTAAAATAGCCGCAGAAGGCATTAAATTTGCTAACAATGTATTAGAAACATATGGTTGGAAATTAGAGGATAGCATTCATTACTGTGGAGCTAATCATGAGCCCGATTTAGCAATGTTTGAAGAGTTGTCTTTAAGAGCATTTAAAGATGGAGAAAATTTAGTTGAATAAATTTTTAACACACCAGATACCCAATAAGCACAATGGTAGATGGAATTAAATTAGACATTAGAGAAGTAATAAGTTCATTTATCATCAGAGACCAAGCTGAATGTGATCCTATAAAATTCATGAGGGATAATAAACAGAAGGATTATTACCACTCATGAATTAAAGAATTTGTACATTTGAAATATTTTATAAAGTTTTTAAAGGAGTATAAATTAATGTATACAATAAATGAAGTAGCAGATATTTGTGATATTTCACCTTATACAATTCGCTTCTATGATAAAGAAGGGCTCCTGCCTTTTGTCTCAAGAAATAGTACCGGAAATAGACAGTTTAGCGATTCAGATTTAAACGTCATTAAACTTATTTGCTGTTTAAAAAATAGCGGTATGCCAGTTAAGGAAATTAGAAGATATATCGACTTAGCAATGCAAGGAGTTGAAACCTCTGAACAGAGAAAGCAGATTATGACTGACCATAGGAAAGAGGTTGTAAAGCAAATAGATAATTTAAAGAAAAGTTTAAATATAATTGATCTGAAAATTGCTCTTTATGATTCCGATGATGGCTCATCTCTTTCTAGTATATTTTTGGAGCAAGAGGAGAAAAAATAATTTTATATCTAACGACTTTTAAACTTTAATATTCATTATATCGGCAACTATTGTGGTTGAATTTAAATTCATATAAAATACTTGTCTGTAAATCAGGTGAAAAACGATTGTTCTTACAGCATTTGGAGATGCTGTAAGAACAATCGCATGTTACAAAGACTCTAATCTAGTTTATAAGCAAAATTGGCGGATATAGTCGCAGCCATAAGAAGTATAATGAATATTAAAATCATGATTTTAGGTTCACGATACTCAATAAAGAAAAAACCGAATACCAGCCAGGCTCCCGCAGCAAGAAAACTGATTGTAATTGCAGGCCATTGCTTCAGGACTTCGAAAGAATACCGAGCAACCAAAAGTGCAAGCAATCCGAATACAATCTGTCCCAATCCGTATGCAATATTCAATCCCCAATAAAGTGTTGTTTCGGCACTTGGTAATCGGGTTTTGCGTAAATATTGTAAAACAACGTCAACTAATATGTGCATTGTTCCACCAAAAGTTAGCCAGCCATATGTGGCGTAAATAAGAATTTTATGCATATAACCTCTCCTTTTCAAATTTCACACTCGTATTAGATGTAGTTGACTATATTCAATTAGGTATTCACTATTGGTTTTTATAGGCTTAGGTTTTAATTAAATAAACTTTGTGTTTGTCAGCTTTTCTGATTCTTCCCAAAGCTTTGAAGCAACCTCAACATCCATAGCTTGTGGTGCAATTTTAGCTATTTTAGGATACCCTCTCGTCTCGTTCATTTTTGAAGGTCCATAATAGGTTCCGCCTGTTGCATTTTCTGCTGTCGCAGCATAAAGTGACGGCCACGCTCCATGAGCTGCTGGCTGAAATAAAATAGGTCCAAATAAGCGTCTTATAATTCCCGATGCGCTATTCTTTCCAGCTCCATTGGGGATTAATTCCGTCCTTGAGATTCCTGGATGTGCGCTCATACTGCTAATTCCCCAGCCAGCTGCATCACTTTTTCGTTGCAATTCAAATGCAAACATAAGGCATGCAAGTTTTGACTGAGAATAAGTTACCATTGGTTTGTAGTTATGTTCTGCTTGAAGATCGTCGAAGTTCATAAATCCTGAAAGATGAGCTACACTACTCAAAGTGATTACCCTAGGCTTATTTCCTTTCTTCAAAAGAGGAAGCATATGTGCTGTTAATGCAAAATGTCCAAAATAATTTGTCCCCATTTGCAGTTCGAATCCATCTTTTGTAACCAAACGCTTAGGAGGAGCCATTACCGCTGCATTGTTTATGAGAATATCTAAGCTTTTTATCTGAGATCTAATTCGTTCACCAAATACTTTTATAGATGCAAGATCTGCTAGATCAAGTTTCTCAAAACGTATATTGCCATTAGGATTTATTTTCTTAATCTTTCTTATAGCTTCTTCTCCTTTATCCTTATTTCGACCCGCCATTATAACTTCAGCTCCTGCACGAGTCATCTCCAATGCTGTTTCATAACCAATTCCTCCAGTACCTGTAATAACAACCGAGCGACCTTTTTGTGATGTTATATCAGTTGAGGTCCAGTTACGTTTAATATTTTCTGCCATAATAAACACTCCTTTTAATATCTACTGTACTTACTTGTACACCGATTGATTTTATAATATAGACTTTATTTACATCGCATACCTTACCTAACTAAAATCATAAATTCCATTTATACATTCTATCTACGGAATATATCTGACTTTTGTAGACCATTGCGCGATTTAAAGTACATTTTCCTCTTCTTTTCTAGATTTATAAAACGCGTTCAAAGCCCTTGTATTGTACTTTGTACTAATAGTAGCACTTAGAGATTTATCTAAGTCAAGTACAATTTAAGAATATGTTTTAAGGAGATTTTGGCCATGTATACCATTAATAAAATTCAAGAAATCTGTGTTCTTACGTTTATACAACCCTCTTTTATAATAAAGAAGAAAGTCTTCTCTTCATCAAGAACCAGAAGTGACCTAAAGTGATACAGCTTTATCTGCTATTTAAAAGTATAGATCACTTAGAGTAGTGTCTAAGTGATTGTATGTTTGTTTTATTTTTGCTAAATGCAACTTTTAGTTGTCAAATTTGTTATATTTAAGTGGTAGAAACATGATATTATTGTCAGTATACTGATATTAGGAGGGATTAAACTATGAGTTTTCAAGAACAATTGCAAACACTTAGAAAAGCAAAAGGTCTATCACAAGAAAAATTAGCCGAATTTTTAGGTATATCAAGGCAAGCAGTTGCTAAATGGGAAGTAGGGCAGTCTTATCCTGATATTGCCAGATTAATTTCATTAAGCGATTTATTTAAGGTAAGCATTGATAAATTAGTTAATGACTATGAAGAAAATTGCCGTTTGACAATAGAAGAAAATAAGATTAACTATATAGATGGAAGAATAATTGATTTTTTATGTAGGGCGAAAAAATCCACATATGCTGGAAAAGGACCAGAAGGTAAACCATCAAGGCCAAATTCTCATGATTTAGAATATGTAGAGGGAAATTTAAAGTATATTGACTCATATTTAGGAGGAGAAAAATTTTCTGGTGAGGAAGCCTTATGGAAAGATGAGATTCCAGTTTGGTCAATGAATTATATTGGAAGAGTCTTAGATGAAAGATTCTCAGGAAGTTTTTTGAAGGAAGTTTTGAGTTTAGTAAGTAAAGAAAATCCTTATCGTGGTCCTGTTATATATCAAAATGGGCAATATAAATATCATTGTATTATTAATGGGGAGTTTAATTGGTTCCAAGGACATGAGGAAATTTATTTTGAAGATATAAAGGTTTTTGAGTGTTTTTTTCATGGTGGTGCAATTAAATAGTAAAAATTAATATTTGAATGGAGAAATAATAATATGAACTTAAATAGAAATGATTTATGTTGGTGCAAGAGTGGCTTGAAATATAAGAAATGTCATTTGGAATTTGATGAAAGATTAGATAATTTAAAAAGAAAAGGGCATATAGTGCCAACAAGAAAACTAATAAAAACAAAAGATCAGATTGAAGGAATAAAAAAGAGTGCTCAGGTTAATAATGGCATTTTAGATTTAATTAGCAAGAACATTAAAGAAGGAATGACAACAGAGGAAATAGATAAATTGGCATATGACTATACAATATCTAATGGTGCAATTCCAGCAACTCTTAATTATGATGGATACCCTAAAAGTCTTTGTGTATCAATAAACGATGAAGTCTGTCATGGAATACCAAGTAAAGATGTTATTCTTAAAAATGGGGATATTGTAAATGTAGATGTAACAACCATATTAAATGGATATTATTCAGATGCATCAAGAATGTTTATGATTGGTGAAGTAAATGATGAAGCTAAGAAATTAGTTCAAGTAGCTAAAGAATGTCTAAATAAAGGCTTGGAAGCAGCTAAGCCTTGGGGGTTTTTAGGTGATATTGGAGCTGCGATAGAGGAACATGCAAAAAGTAATGGGTATTCAGTTGTTAGAGACTTTGGAGGACATGGAATTGGATTAGATATTCATGAAGAACCATTTGTTTTTCATTTTGGAAAAAGAGGAACAGATATGGTTTTAGCACCAGGAATGGTATTTACAATTGAACCAATGATAAATGCAGGAAGTCATGAAATATTTATAGATGAAAATGATGGATGGACGGTATTAACTGCTGATGGTTCGCTTTCAGCACAATGGGAACATACAGTTCTTGTGACAGAAGATGGAATAGAAATTATTTCAAAATAATTATCTAATTTCATATAGGGTATTATATTCTTAGCGGGTTTAGAAAATAAACTAAGAGTCAATAAAAGTTAAAGAAATATTTCATATATAAAAAGAAGGAGAATTCTCCGATGAAGTCGGATATCCTTCTTTTTCTGTTTTTTACCATAAAGATATAATTTGTTAATTAAGTATAGATATATTTTTATTAAAGATGCAAATCTGTTTATGGTTGCTGTTATTTTATGATTTCATATTTAATCATGCTATTTAACGAAGCAAGAATAGCTTCTTCCTTATTCGCAATTGGATTCCAGTCCAAAATTTTTTTAGCCTTTTTATTACTCACATTGCGGCTCATCCTTAATAATAGAGCTGCTTCTTTTGCTTGCTTATTAAATAAGGCAGCTAAATAAATAACCCAATTAGGGACTGTTTTTGTAGAAACTTTTTTCGTAATATCGGGGGCTTTATCTTTTAAGAGTGTCGCAATTTCAGGCAAAGATATTTGACCATCTGCCGATGCTATAAAACGTTGTCCATTTGCGTTAGGGTTTGTCATTGCACGGATATGCAAATCAGCTACGTCTCGAACATCAACAATATTCAATGAAATATTTGGAATTGATTTCATCGATCCATTTAATAGATGTTCTATAAGTCCAAAACTACCTGAGATGTGCGCGCTTAACGATGGCCCAAGAATAGCAACGGGGTTGATGGTAGCAAATTCTAAATTACAGCCTTCTTTTTTAATGAAGTCCCAAGCGGCAAGTTCTGCAAGTAATTTTGATTTTTCATAAGCCGATAGACCTTTTTCATTTGGGTTTGTCCAATCTTTTTCTGTTGTAGCAATATTGGGGTTATTATTGCTAAATCCAATTGCACCAAAATTAGAAGTCATTATAACGCGTTTTACACCTGCATTTTGAGCAGCTTTTAGCACGCGAACTATGCCTTCAACAGCAGGACGTATTACTTCATTTTCATCTTTTGGAATCGTAAAAAACACCGGTGATGCCACGCTTAATACGTAGTCACAACCTTTCATGGCAACATCCCAATTGTCATCTTTTGATAAATCTGCTTCAACAAATGCAAGACTTTCAAAGGTATTTATACCGTTAGATTTCAATGTATCAATTACTTTGCTTTTACTGCTTAAGGAGCGAAGTGTGGTTCTTACGTTGTAACCTCCCTGTAATAATTGAAAAATTATATGTGCACCGACAAAGCCTGTGCCACCTGTTACTAAAACAGTTTTTGTCATATCTTATACCTCCATAAAATATTTGTTTGATATCTAGATACCATAACACTCCAACTTCTTTAAGTGGAGGATAATAGTGGCAAGACAATAAATAAATTCAACTAAGATTCACTTGAAAATTAATAATTTAAGATTTATACTCATCTTAATACCTAGAGTTACATCGAGGTCAAGGTTTTTTTGAAAATAAAAATAAAGTCGAAAGGAGATTTTAAAATTGATTTATTCTATAAAAGATATATCAGAAATGTTTAATGTTTCTATATATACAATTCGATTCTATGACAAAGAGGGACTTCTGCCATTCGTTTTAAGAAATAAAGCAGGAAACAGAGTATTTACTGAATCAGATGTAGGTTTATTTAGGACAATTTGTTGTCTAAAAGATACGGGAATGCAAATTAAAGATATTAAAAAGTACATTGATTTATGTATGGAAGGTGCTGGTACTATAGATTTACGAAAAAAATTACTTTTGGAGCATCAAGAAGCAATCATAAGCCAAATAAATGATCTTAATAAAAATCTTGACCATGTTCGTTGGAAGATAGAAAAGTATGGATCTGTTAACGCCTTCGAAATTATTAGTGAAGAAAGAAGAATGGTCCAAGATGAAAAACGTGAGAATAACTTATTATAATAAATTAAGTGAGGGTGTATCATGGATAAACATAAAATCTATACAATGAGCGTAGCAAGTGTCTATCCCCTTTATGTTAAGAAGGCGGAGAAAAAAGGACGTACGAAAACAGAAGTTGATGAAATCATCCGTTGGTTGACAGGATATAGTCAGGAAGAGATGGAAGTGCAACTTGAAAAACAGACAGATTTTGAGACTTTCTTTGCAGAAGCTCCTAAAATGAATCCTTTACGGACTTTGATTAAAGGGGTTATCTGCGGTGTCAGAGTGGAAGACATTGAAGAACCAACTATGCAGGAAATTCGATATTTAGATAAGCTAATTGATGAATTAGCGAAGGGAAAAGCGATGGATAAAATTTTGAGAAAATGATTACTCTTTATATATTTTTCAGGGTATACAAGCGGTGGCAAATATTATCTTCCAACTGTAGAAGAATAATATGATAAAGCCAAATAAGATAAAAATATTTTTTTAGGGAGGGTGAATGTCATGTTGAATGCTGAAAGTAATAGAAGAATAATTTTAGATTTAGCTGTAACATTAGATGGATTTATCGAGGGACCAAATGGTGAGGTAGATTGGTGTATTATGGATCCTGATATGGGGTTTATTGATTTCTTAAATGATATTGATACAATTTTATATGGGCGCAAAAGCTATGAATTATGGGGACAATACGCTCCAGAAAATGAAGCGTCAAATACTGAAAAAGAAATTTGGAAGTTAGTTCATAGTAAAAAGAAATATGTGTTTTCAAAAAATCCTACCAATGAGTATCCAGGGGCGAATCTAGTAAGCCGTAATATAATAGAAGAAATAAAGAAAATAAAGAATGAGCAAGGTAAAGATATTTGGCTTTATGGAGGAGCAAGTCTTATAACAACTTTTTTAAATCTAGATCTTATTGATGAATTTAGATTATCTATTCATCCAGTGATTTTAGGAGATGGCAAACCTATGTTTATTGATATAAAGCAGAGATTAAGTCTCAAGCTTATTAATACCAATAAATTTTCTTCAGGGGTTGTTCAGCTTTGCTATCAGCCTGTAAGGAATTAATCTACTTAAACCCTTGACGGCAAAGTCGAGGGTTTTACTTATTTCTTAACTCTTCTTCATATTTAAGTTTTATATTTTGAATAATATTAAGTTGTTTTTCAAGTTCATCTTTTTTTTGTAAAAGTAATTCTTCGTGTTCTAAAAGCATTAAATATCGCTCTTTGAGTTCTAGAGTATTTTCAATTGAAAGTTCAAAATAATTACGAATTTTTTCAATTCCAAATCCTGTATTCCTCAGACATTGAATAATTGTTAATTTACTAACATTATTGTCAGTGAACAGGCGAATATTATTTTTATCTCGTTTTATATCTGAAAGTAAACCAATATCTTCATAATATCTAATAGTGGGCTTGGATAAATTTGTAATTTGAGAAACTTGATTAATTGTATATAATGGTTTGTCTCCGCGCTTAAAATTTTCCATAAAACCTCCTTAAATTATTACTTGACTTCAAGTTACTTTAACGTACTACAATAAGCATATCACATAAATATATGAGTTTCAATGCGGAGGTGAGTATGTATTTATGAAGCATAAAAAGAGATTACGAATCTATTAAAGAGTTTATTATGGATTGCGTATATTCATCTATAATGCAGCATTATTTAATGTGATGGTAAAAGCATAATTTAAATAAAATTTACGGAAGGTGGATGAAATATGAAAAAAAGTATAGGAGCGAAATTAGCATTTTCGCCATTACCTACTCTTGTAATAGGAACTTATAATGCAGATATGGAACCAAATGTAATGACTGCTTCGTTTGGAGGAATAGTTTCAGCAGCTCCTCCGACTTTAGGGATTTCTATAAGAAAAGCTACTCTTACTTATGAGAATATTATTAGAAACGAGGTTTTTACAGTTAGTATTCCTAGTGAAAATTATATAAAGGAAATGGATTATTTTGGAATAGTAACTGGAAAGAATAATGCTAAATTTTTAGATACAGGTTTAACAGCAACCAAGGGAACCTTTGTGGATGCGCCATATGTTGAGGAATTTCCAGTTAATATAGAATGTAAATTAATAAAACCCATCGAATTAGGTTCTCATATTCAATTTATAGGTGAGATAGTGGAGGTTAAGGTTAATGAAGAAATGATTGATGAAAAAGGGAATAGTGATATTGCAAAACTAAAACCTATTTCATTTGTGGGCAATGACTATAGTTATTATGGATTAGGTGATAAGCTCGGAAAAGCCTTTTCTATAGGGAAGGATTTTAATAGAAAATAATTTATAAAATAAATACTAAAATTAAACAAAAATCAGATTTATGCATGAATTAATCCTCTTTTAGGTTCTAAATGCAAGTAGAATTAAGTTAAACAAGAGCTAGTATAAATGCTAAGAAGAAAATTATAGTTGACAATTAGTCTAATTAGACTATAATATGTAAGTGGTGTTAGTCTAATTAGACTAATGATAAATACAAATGTATTATTGGTAGTAGTAATTATGTAAATACTTAATATTTATGGCTAGATAAGAACATTTCTTAGTAAAGATTAAACAAAAGAGAGGATGAAAAAAATGATTAAATCGTTTTTAATGATAGGACAGTCAAATATGGCTGGACGTGGTTTTATTCATGAGGTACCCCCAATTTATAATGAAAGAATACAAATGCTTCGTAATGGTAGATGGCAGATGATGACGGAGCCAATCAATTATGATAGGCCTGTTTCAGGAATAAGTCTTGCAGGTTCGTTTTCAGACGCATGGTGTAGTAAAAATCAAGAGGACACTATTGGTTTAATTCCTTGTGCTGAAGGTGGAAGCACACTGGATGAGTGGGCTGTAGACGGAGTGCTTTTTAGACATGCTGTAACTGAATCTAAATTTGCTATGGAAAGTAGTGAGCTCACAGGAATTCTATGGCATCAAGGAGAAAGTGATAGTGTTAATGGTAACTATAAAGTATATTATAATAAATTACTTTTAATTATTGAGGCTTTTAGAAAAGAGTTGAATGCTCCAGATATTCCAATTATCATTGGTGGATTAGGGGATTTTTTAGGTAAAGAAGGATTTGGAAAAAGTTGCACTGAATATGAATTCATTAATGAAGAGTTACAAAAGTTTGCTTTTGAACAAGATAATTGTTACTTTGTCACAGCCTCAGGTTTAACTTCTAATCCTGATGGTATTCATATTGATGCAATTTCTCAAAGAAAATTTGGGTTACGATATTTTGAAGCTTTTTCTAATAAGCAACATGTATTGGAGCCATTAGTTAATGAAGATGAGCTGCTAAATTTAAGTAATGCTAGAACACATACTAAAAATGAAAAGATATATATAAAAAGTATGGAGTTTGCATTAGGAAAAATAGCATATGAGGAATTTGTTTCTCAATTCATTCAAACCAACAATGATTAAATCTTATAATTATGAAATAACCGTTAATATAACTTTGATGAAGAACATAAAGGAGGTGTTTTTTTGATACCATTACTAATTTTAGGTTTATTAAAACAAAACCCAGGTTCTTATGGATACGAATTATTGGCCTTAATGGAAGAGAGACACTATAAATATATAGTAAGCTTCACTAAAGGGTCATTCTACTACAATCTTCAGCAATTAGAAGAAAAACAATATATAAAAAAAATTAACCAATCAGACAATATTAGAGAGACGAATAATTACATCATCACTGAACTGGGAGATAGGGAATTTGAAAAATTGATGTATAAGTACGGCTCTAAGACAGAGTATATAAATTTATCTTTTTATGCTGCAATGCTCTTTGCTAATGAATATAAAAGTGAGGATATAATAAAACTAATAGAAATACAAATTGAACAAACTAAAAATAAAATTTCTTTATTAGAACAATCTCTTGAGCATGATGAAACTATTTCTATGTATTTTAGGAAAATGATGGAAAATTCACATTCGCATCATTTAGTAAATGTAGAGTGGTTTGAAGGATTGTTAAAAGATATAAGAAATGAAAATTGATTTAAAGTTCTTGAAAATGCCGATTTTTTTTGGTGTTTCCAAGAACTTTTTTGATATTCAGGAAATATTCTAATAATTGCTTCTAATAAGTTAAATATGGAACGAAAGCATATTGATTGTGACATATATTTTTAAATTAAGTCAGTATCCATATATTCTCAATTGCAAGTTGATTTATAAAGTTGGATATCTATAGTATTATATAATCAGACAAAATGATGATTTTATTTATAAAATTTCAGAGGTGACCATATGGATAATTATAAAATATTAATAATAGAAGATGAAAAACAAATGTCAATGTTTATAGAGATGGAGCTTGTTCACGAGGGATATAATGTTGATACAGCATATGATGGAATAGAAGGATTAAAGAAAGTTCACAATAATGAATATGATTTAATTCTTCTTGATATTATGGTACCAGGCTTAGATGGAATTGAAATTTGCAGAAGAATTAGAGTATTCTCTAATGTACATATTATAATGCTAACTGCTAAAAGTGATGTAGCAGATAAAGTTTTAGGCCTAGATGTTGGAGCAAATGATTATTTGACAAAACCTTTTGCAATAGAGGAATTATTAGCAAGAATACGTGTGCATATAAGAGATAAAGAATTAAAAAATGACTTCGATGTAATAAGAGTAAAAGATATTGTTATGAACAATAAAACGCATGAAGTGTGGAGAAATGGTAAAGAAATAGAACTTACAAAAAAAGAATATGCACTTTTGGAAATTCTCTTAATTAATAAAAATATTGTACTTACAAGAGAAAAATTAATTGAAAGCATATGGGGATATGACTATACAGGGGATACAAATGTAGTAGATGTATTTATAAGATATTTACGAAGTAAGATTGATGATGGAATCGAGGATAAGCTTATAACTACAGTAAGAGGTGTAGGATATGTTATCAAGACTAATTAATTATTTAAAAAAGACTATAAGGAATCCCAAAATATCGATAAAGCTTACAATAGTATATGCGCTTATGTTCTCAGTAGCATTATTGATATTAAATACCTCTATTTTATTTGGAGTTAAATATTATTTATACAAAGATGCAAATAAACAAATTGAAGATGTTAAAGTAAGAATATTAAAAAAGGTTAAATCTCAAAGGGATAAGGTGGATTTATCTGATAAAGAACTTATTTCTGATGTGCCATCTGAAGAAAATGTATCTATAAGAATACTTCAAGAAGATGGGAAAATGCTAAATATATCAAATGAATTTGATTATGACATTAAAGTAGAAGAACCTTATGATACAATAGAATATTTAGAGGTAGAAGATACTAAAGATGACTATGCTGAAGATGGTGAAGATGATGAAGAACATTTAGCTATGAAAAATGTAAAAATTAAAAAGAGAGGACATGTTATAGCTTATCTTCAAATAGTGAAAAACATGGATAATGAAGAGGAATTTTTACGTATTTTGTTTTGGATTATGTCTATAGCAGATTTTATAGGAATTATTATTTCTCTCATATTAGGTTATATGGTAAGTAAGAAAATGCTTAAACCTATTCAATATATAAATAATACTGCTGAAAATATAAGCATTAATAATCTAAAAGAAAGGATAAACGTAAATGATTCTGGTGATGAACTTAATAAACTGGCAAATACGTTTAATAATATGATAGACAGACTTCAAGAATCGTTTACTAAACAAGCTCTGTTTGTATCACATGCATCTCACGAACTTAGAACTCCAATTGCAGTTATTCAAGGTTATGCTAATCTTTTAGACAGATGGGGGAAAGATGATAGAGAAGCATTAGAAAAATCAATTTATGCTATTAAACTCGAGGCTGCGAATATGGGTGATTTAGTTGAAAAGTTACTATTTCTTGCACGAGGGGATAGAGGGGTTCAAATAATGGAAAAAAAGGAATTCTATCTAAATGAGCTTGTTGAAGAAGTAGTCAGTGACAGCAGGTTAATAAATCCAAATCGCATAATAACCTGTAATAAAAATGCTGAAATAATTATTGCAGCAGACTATAAAATGCTAAAACAAATGCTAAGAATATTTGTTGATAACAGTATTAAATTTTCAGATGAGCAAGATAAAATAGATATAAGTTCAGAAGCACAGGATAAATTTTTAAAGTTAACTGTGAGTGATAATGGAATTGGTATACCTGAAGGTGAAATTGAAAATATATTTGATAGATTTTATATCATTGATAAATCCAGATCTAAAGAAAAAGCTGGAACAGGGCTTGGATTACCTATTGCAAAATATATAATTGATTTGCATAAAGGATCTATAGATATAGAAAGTGAAGAGGGAAAAGGTACCAAAATAGTTGTTACTTTAAATTATATATAGCTTTTAAAATAACAAGGATAATTCATTAATTTATTAACATTTAATTTATATATTAAGATTATCTTAATATATTGAATTTTAATCTAATTTTAATGTTAGCGTGAAATACTTAAGTAAATAGTGTAAATAATAACATTAATTTGATAGAGGAGATGAATTATGAATAGAAATTTGATAAAGACAATGGCAATTACGCTAGTGTTAAGTTCAGCAACTACGCTAATGCCAAATGTTTTAAATTTAGGAACTTTAGGAACAAATGTTGTCTATGCAGCAAGTACTTCAGGATATATTACTGATATATCACTAAAAACAAATAAGGATAAAACAGTAAATGTATATACTAAAAGCAGTTATAGCAGTAAGTATAAGCTGAGCAAAATAAGTGGAAAAGCTCCAACAAAATTATACGCTCAGGTTGCAAGTAATGTAAGTAAAGTAAAAGTTTCAGATGTTGATTTTGGCACGGATTGTGATAATATTAAAATTTATAAAGGAAGTACAGAAATAGCTTCAAATGAAGAAGTTAAGATTTCAAGCAGTCTAACACTTAAAATAAAAGCATACAGTGGAACAACCCTTAAAGAAACCTATACGCTTGAAATAAAAAAGGAGAGTTCTAGTAGTAACAAGTCGAATGACGATGTGTATTTAGATGATTTATCATTAACATATGATAATGATGATATTAATTTTAATTTTGACAAAGATACTTCAACATACAATATAAATGTAAAAAATAAAACAAGCTATGTTAAAGTATGTGCGGAGCCAGAAGATGACGATTATTCTGTTAAAATTAATGGCAGCTCAGTAACTAGCAGCAGCGATTGGGAAAAGAAAGTGTCATTATCAGAAGGTAAAAATACTATTACAGTTAAGATTAAAGATGATGATAGTAATACAAGAGATTATACTTTAAATATTACTAGAGAAGCAGCTAATACTTCTGGTGGGACAAACACTAATAATGGTACTGCATTAAAAGAAGGATGGCAGCTAATAAGTGGAGATTGGTATTTCGTTGGACCGGATGGATCTAAGCAAACAGGCTGGCAGAAAATAGATGGAAGATGGTATTATATGGATGACGGTGGAATTATGAAAACAGGATGGCTAAAAAGTCCATATAGCGGAAAATGGTATTATTTAAATCCAATATCAAATGGATTTAAAGGTGCCATGCTTACAAATACTATAATTGATGGATATAGAATAGGCCTTGATGGAGCAAGAATAAACTAAGCTCTAACAATTAAAGTAAAATCATAATTTTCAATAATTAAATAAAAGCTTTATGGGGCTGCCGCACTAAGAAGTATAATCTCAATATGTTGTGTTAAAATTTGAAAAATTATTACAATATATCGTAGTTTTTTCTTCTTGTGCGGCAGCACCATTTTTATAATTAAAATTAGGAATCAATAACTTAAGATTTTGTAAGAAATTCTTATAAATTTTGTAAAGTTAATCTGCTACAATTAAATTATGTTCTTAGAAGAGGAGTAAAGAGAATGAAAAAATGGAGGCATTATGAATAAACGAGAGAGAATTGAAGTAGTCTTTTTATACGGAGTTTTTATTTGTTACATACTTTTTTTAATTAAGTTATTGTTTTTATCAAGAGTTTCACCTTTGGATCTGTTTAGCAGTCAAAGGACTTTAAATAGGTCAATTAATCTCATTCCTTTTTATAGTATAAAGGAATATATATTTAGCAACTCTGATATCATAAAAAGATTCGCTTTTAGTAATGTGATTGGCAATATAGTTATATTTATTCCTCTTGGTACATATTTGTCATTATTCAAAAACAATAAGAGAGTAAAAATCAATCTGCTATTTATATTTACAGTAAGTTTATTTGTAGAAATAATTCAGGGCCTTTTAGGCATTGGAGCAGCAGACATTGATGATGTGATTTTAAATTGTTTGGGTGGATTAACTGGTGTTTTAGGGTATAAATTTTTATTGTTTATATTACGAGATGTGAAAAAAGTACGTGTTGCAATCACAATACTATCTGCAATGGGATTGCCAATTTTACTATATTTATTATTCTTGGTGAAATTGAGATTATGAATAACTTTAGTGTATATTTAAGAAGATACCCTACACAAAAGGAACTTATAAATTAAGCATAATCTACAGCGAACCAATACATAATCATATTTTATTTTTGCGAGAAATATATATTCTTTACAATATTTATTCTTCAGAATACTAGAATATATATTCTGAAGAATATGCTTGAATAATGCGGCTTTGAAGGTTACAGCATCAAAAGTATATTTTTTAGATGTTGTAAATCATTGTCAAGTAAATGTACTAATTTAAGGAGGGGTAATATGGATGTAATACGCGCAATAGAAGAGCGTAGAAGTATAAGAAAGTTTCAAGATAAAACAGTACCTAAAGATATAATAGAAAAAATTTTAGAATCAGCAATTAAAGCACCTTCAGGAAAAAACCGCCAACCGTGGAGATTTATTGTTCTTCAAAATAATAAAAAAGATGAGCTAGTAAGCATTATGAAGGATGCTTTAAATCAACATAATGAACGGAATAAGCCTACTGGCAGTTTTGAGCTAAGCATAAATTCAATTAATGAAGCATCGGCAGTAGTCTTAGTGTTTAATGCATTTTCTAATTTTGAAGAAGATTATAATCATTATAGATGGCTTACTGATACTCAATCAATTGGCGCTGCTATACAAACACTAATTTTAGCAGCGCAGGATTTTAAATTAGGAACTCTTTGGATTTGTGATATATTTCATTGTAACAAAGAAATATGTTCATGGTTAAATTGCAAAGAGGAACTTGTAGCCGCAGTAGCAATTGGATATCCAAACCAATCACCATACCCACGACCACGAAAATCACTTGATGAAGTTACAAAATGGATATGAATTTTCAATAAAAGACTTGTTATGAAATTGAGAAAGAAAAAGTTTATCAATTACTCGACTACCATAGATAATTCATATGGTTAAAATTATAATAGATGGCAAATAAGTATGTATTGATGTAAAAGTCGATACATATTTTTTTATTTGCTCAGTAAATAAACATATTGCTATGACTAAATTGGAAAAGAATAAATGGCAATAAAGTTAAATGTATATAAATAAAGTGCAACAAAATACAAAAAAGTGCATTGACTGTATACAAAAAGTGCAATATAATGAGTACATAAATCAAAGGTGAAAGGATTTATTTAAAATGGAAGAAAAATTTTATACAATAGATCAAATTGCAGAAAAATTAGGTATGCACCATAAAACCATAAGAAAATTTATAACAGAAGGTAAGCTTAGAGCAAATAAAGTTGGAAAGCAATGGAGAATATCAGGACACGATTTAAGCCTTTTTATGGAAAATAATAATGTTAGTACTAGCAGTAGAGACGAAATAGAGAATGAAAAAATCGAATTTAGTACTAGTGAGGTACATAATAAAAGTAGATTTAATAAGATAAATGTATCTACTGTTGTAGATATTAATGAAGTAGATATGGATGAATATATGAGAGTATCAAACACGCTTATAGCGATAATGAATAGTAAAGATTCTAAAATGAGCAATTCAACTATTAATATGAAATATTATCCAAAGGAAAGAAATCTAAAGGTAATGTTATGGGGAGATGCGGAATTTACTAAAGAAATGTTGGATCTTATTTCTATGCTTACCCAAAGCAATGATATGTAAATAAAAACTATTAGTGGTTTATCATTAGCAAACTGTTTCAAATTTAACGAACAAGCGTATTTTATTGTATAACAAAAGTATATATTGAAATGAGGGATATTATGAAAATAAACATAATTAAAGAGAATAATATTGAAATTGCTGTTATAAATAATAATGAGATATTGATAACAGATGTTCAGTCAGCATTGGATTTTATGGCAACCATATGGTATGATACGGGCTGTGACCGTATAGTTTTAAATAAGTCAGCAATATGCGAAGAGTTTTTTGACTTAAAAACGAAACTTGCAGGGGACGTATTACAGAAATTTATCAATTATCACATGAAAATAGCCATTGTTGGGGATTTTTCTACATATACAAGTAAGAGTTTAAAAGATTTTATCTATGAGAGTAATAATGGAAAAGATATATTTTTCTTATCAGATGAAAAGAAGGCTATTGAGAAATTAAGTTTAGTGTAAGCGTATTGATGGATAATAATTTTATATGGTGTGACAGTAAAAGTAGAATGAGTAGAAGTATCCAAGAGGTACTTCTTCTTAATTTTCATGAAAAATAAACTCTACCCCACTTATATTATACCATAGGAAATTTTTAAATAACAGGCTGAGGGTATTATAGGAGCATGTATTAATTTCATAGAGAATTACTTCGCCTATATTTAGAAAAGAGGAAGGGGAACGAGTATGAATTCATATGTGCTTAGCTTTCAGGAAGTTGACAAAACAAAGGTTTCTATAGTCAGTGGGAAAGGGGCCAATTTAGGAGAACTATCAAGGATTACAGGGATCATAGTGCCGGAAGATTTTTGCGTTACCACAGAAGCATATAAGAAGATAATTGAAAGTAATCAGGAATTTTATAGGTTACCGTGAATACCCAAAATACGGTATGATTAGCCGCTATTTTGTTTATAAGCAGGCTTTAATGAAAGAAGCGGAATGGCTCGTACAAGATGGTGTTATTCATGAAAAAGAAGATATTTATTATCTTACTTTAGAAGAACTTCGCGAAGTAGTGAAAACCAATAAGCTTGATTATGATATTATAGTAAAGCAAAAAGAAAAGCACAAATTAAACGAAAAACTAACACCACCACGTGTTATGACCTCTGATGGTGAAATTATTATAGGTAAATACAAACGAGAAAATCTTCCAGAGGGCGCTATTGCAGGTCTAGCTGTTTCTTCTGGAGTTATAGAGGGTAGAGCACGTGTCATCTCAAACATGGAAGATGCGGTGCTAGAATCTGGAGATATATTGGTTACCTCCTTTACTGACCCTAGCTGGACACCACTGTTTGTATCCATAAAAGGATTAGTAACTGAAATCGGTGGGCTAATGACCCATGGAGCAGTTATCGCACGTGAATATGGCTTACCAGCAGTTGTAGGGGTAGAAAATGCTACCAAATTAATAAAAGATGGGCAAAGAATTCGCGTAAATGGGACAGAAGGGTATATAGAAATACTATAATGGGAAAAACATTGCCTTACACTGTATATTTTAAGTCCTCATTGACAAATAAAATAGAGTAATTTGCAACTGAAGCTTGGATATAATTATCAAAGTGTGAAGCTGAGTTGAATGAAAATAAACTGATCATGATGGTGCTAAATCCTCTTGATCAGTTTTTAAGTCCGAAAAAGTTAAAGACACAATTATAAAGTAGTTCACATATCATTATAAGTTATATACGCTTATAAACTACAAAGAAATTTAATTATTATTTGAATTATTGACAGTTTATTCATTGGCTGAACATGAATATATTCTTTGTTTAAGCTTTTCCTTTGTAGAAGGTGATGCTGTATAAATCATTACTCTCAAATCAGGGTAGTTTGATAACTGCAAATTCACATGTTCAAACTCCAATTCTCCAATTTGAGGATGATTCCATAATTTATGACAATCAGTAACATTTTTAACTTCATGTCGAGGCCACCATAAACTGAAAAATTCACTTTCTTGTTTAAAATTCTCAATCATTTCGTTTAATCTTGCATCTTGAGGATATCTAGCGCAATCAGCCCTAAATCTTGCAATAGTAATTTTAGCCCGTTCCTCCCACTCTGCATCAATCTCTCCTTTGAATGAATCAATTAAAAATTGTTGCAATATGTTCGGTTTTGAAGCTAATTCGGAAGAATATGCAGGAAATTGAAATACAAATTCTGCTGCTCGGTTCCATAACAGTACATCCCAGTATTTATTCATTATGTATGCTGGATTAGGTTCCAATGCAAATACAGTCATCTCTAATCCTTTACTAACTTCCTTATAAATTTCTCCTTCTTCCATTTCATCTGATTTGGATAGTAAAAAAAGATATCGGCGTTCATCATCAGATAATTTTAATGCATTAGCCAGACTTTCCAACACTTGATGAGAAGGATGCACGTCTTTTCCTTGTTCTATGGATGTATACCAAGAAACACCGATATTGGCGAGCTGAGCGACCTCTTCACGGCGAAGTCCCGGTGTGCGGCGGCGTCCATATGATGGCAATCCAGCCTGTTCTGGTGTAAGACGTTCCCTGGTTGCACGTAAAAATTCACCTAGCGACTGCTGTACTGTAATCTCTTTCATTTATTTTCCTCCTTTTATCCTACCACTCTCAATCATACGATAACCACAATATGGTTGGACCACTATAAGCCTGATATATTAGTAATATAACATAAAAATAATTTATAAACAAAACCGTTTAGATTGGAGTGAATTAATATGAAAATATTTTTAACTGGGGCAACAGGCAAAGTTGGAAGCCGTTTTGTACCATATCTACTTAAACAAGGGCATGCTGTTCGTGTTCTTGTAAGAACTGCTGAACAAGCACTCACATTGAAAGAACAAGGGGCTGAAGTAGTCGTAGGTGATCTTTTGAATAATGAAAATCTCGCTGACGCTATAAGAGGTGTTGATGCGGTAGTACATACAGCAGCTCAATTCCGAGGTGGTATTAGTGAAGAAATAGCTACAGCGGTGAATCTAGATTCAACTATTGAATTAGCTAAAGCAGCAATAGATGCAGGTGTCACAAGATTCGTTTTTACAAGCACAAGTAACGTATATCGCGATTTGAATGTAAACAGACTATGTAAAGAAGATGATATTCTCATACCATCTAATTTAATGTATCCAAAAACGAAACGTGCTGCTGAAGAAGCTTTACTAAAATTACATCGTGATAAAGGGCTAGATATCCGTATTATGAGATTAGCATTTGTTTATGGTGATGGTGATCCGCACATTGAAGAAATCTTACCTTATATGATTAACTGGAATCCGTTAAAAAGGCAATCTATGATTCATCATGAGGATGTTAACCAAGCACTATTACTTGCTGCCAGCACACCTGGTGTTGGTGGCCGCATATATAACGTTGCAGATGATAATCATATTGCTATAGGCGAATTATATAAACTGTATGAAGCACCAGAGCAAACACCTACTGAAAATGGATGGCTTATGTCTAACCTATGGGAATTAACTTCAGATCCGGCTCGCATTAAAGATGAACTAAATTTTAAGCCAAAATATTCTTCTATTTATGCTGCTAGGGATATGGGAGCATTGTAGTTGAAATTTATAAAAGTGGATATACTTTTAAGTATTAAGTTTACCACAGTACCGCTATTATTAAAAAGTAAGTGCAAAAAGTCCCCATCTAAATAATAGGTGGGGACTTTTGGATCTTGCGCGTACATTTTTATATTCTCTAAAAAAGATTTGAAATGAATTTTACTAATTTGCACCTATATATTATAATATACAGATGTAAATTAAGGTGTTATAGAAATTGGATAATTGAGAATTACTATATAAGACAATAAAGGTTTCTACAAACATCAAAATATTCAGGAGGATTATTTCATGAAACAGAAGTTAAGTTTTCAGCAGAATCTGCTGATTGGCTCATTGTTATTTGGACTATTTTTTGGTGCAGGTAACTTAATTTTTCCAGTGCAAATGGGACAAAAAGCCGGTAATCATACTTTTATGGCGACCATTGGATTTTTAATTACAGGTGTGGGGCTGCCGATGTTTGGAATTATGGCATCAGCAATTTCAAGAAGTGAAAGTTTATTTGATATGGCTAGACCTGTTAGCTCAAAGTATGCTCGTATTTTTACGTGTCTTTTATATTTGACAATTGGTCCATTGTTTGCAATTCCGCGTACAGCTACGGTTGCATTTGAGGTTGGAATCCACCCTTTTATTCCAGATCAGCATTTAAAATTAGGATTAATCATTTTCTCGTTAATATTTTTTATTTTTACAATTTATTTTTCATTAAGACCAGGACAAATTTTAGATTGGGTTGGTAAATATCTTACTCCTATTTTTTTGGTATTATTATCAGTTTTATTAATTGCTGTTTTTGTAAGCCCAATGGGACAAGTGAGCAGCTACCAGGCTCAAGGAAACTACGCTGATCAGCCACTATTTACTGGTCTACTAGATGGATATAATACTATGGATGCTTTGGCTTCAGTTGCTTTTGCTATTATTATAATTTCAAACATACAAAAATTAGGGGTTAAGGAGCCACGCTTTATTGTTATCGAAACATGTAAATCAGGTTTGGTAAGCGTTATTGGAATGTCTATTATTTATAGCTCATTAGCTTACATGGGAGCTACAAGCCTAGGAAGCGTTGAATCGGCTGATAATGGTGGTATTATTTTATCTATGGTAAGTAATCATTACTTTGGATTTATTGGTAAAGTTCTGCTAGCAGGTATCGTTGGAATTGCCTGTGTAAAAACAGCCATTGGTTTAATTACTTCATGTTCTGAGATGTTCAGTGAAATGTTCCCAAACTCTATTTCTTACAAAAAGTATGCTGTTATATTTACAGTTTTCTCTTTTGTAATTGCTAATTTTGGATTAAGCAATATAATTCAGCTATCCATTCCAGTGCTTATGTTCTTATATCCATTAGTAATTACTTTAATAATACTGTCTCTTTTGGCACCAGTTATTAAGAAGCAAAGTCATGTATACAAATGGACAACAGGATTAACAGTTATCGCAGCATTTTTTGATTTATGCAAAGCACTACCAGGATTCTTACAACAAAATGCAGCAATAACACAGCTTATCAATTTCGCTCACTTATATTTACCAGGCTTTGATTATGGATTTGGATGGGTATTGCCAGCCCTTGCTGGATTTATTATCGGATTAATAAATTGGAGTACTAGTTCCGAAAAACATAGCATATAAATTCAATAGATAACTTTATTTATAAAGTGTGAACTAGTAAGTTTGACATATAATTTAATATTTAAATAAATAGGGAGAACCAAGTTCAGATGAATGAGGTTCTCTTTGATTAATTCGTGATTAATAAAATTTTTATATTTACAATTAATTGAATTATAATTATAATAAGTTTATGTAATAGTATAATTATGGAAGGTGGAATAGTATCCGATTAATTTAGTGCTGTGTAATCAGAAAGTATAAATTAATGTGGAAGAGTGAATAAAATCATTTAATATAATATTTTGGTAAAACCATTTAAAAAATGGTTTGGTTATTGTACCAATTTATTTGAATATGATTTTATATTAACTCTTCATGCTATTCAGCCATCTTTTAAGTTAAAAGCTGTAGAGTTACTCTACAGCTTTTTTATTTGGGGAAATTATACTATTACATGATGATTATTTATACGTTAAAACAATTAATATTTATTGGAATTTAAATAAAATTTGTGAAAAGTGAAGGAGTAGTATAGTTATGATAGATGAAAATCTAATTAATAAAATAGGAGAATATAGTAAAAAGCCATCTCTATTTGATAAGGGATATGGGAGTATATGGACAGAAGAATATATTGCAAAGCAGATGCTTCAAGCGCATCTTAATCCAAATTTTGATGGTGCTTCACGAAGAATTTTGATTATTGATGAAACAGTGGGCTTCCTAGCTAAGAATGTTTTAAAAGAAAATAGCATGATATTAGATTTAGGATGTGGTCCAGGATTATATGCTGAAAGATTATGTAAAAGAGGACATAAGGTAACAGGAATTGATTTTTCAAGAAATACAATTAATTACGCTAAAAAAAGTGCTGAAAAACAAGGACTTAATATAGAATATGAGTGTATAAATTTATTTGAACTCAACTATTTTGAGAAATATGATGTCGTTATGCAGGTCTATGGTGAGATAAATACTTTTTCAGATATTGAGAGAGACAAGTTGTTTGATATAGTTAAAAATGCTTTAAAGCCAAATGGTTTATTTATTTTTGATGTTTCCACACCTATACTTAGAAGAAAGTGCGGATTAAGAAAAAATTGGTATGTTAGTGAAAGTGGATTTTGGAGAGGAAAGCCACACATAGTTTTAGAAGAAGGATTTGAATATGATGATGATATTTGGCTCGATCAATATATAGTTGCCGATAATAATGGGGTTCAAGTATATAGGAATTGGTTTCATGATTATACGATTGAAAAGATCAGGAGGATAGTTCAAAGTTGTGGATTAAATATCATTAATGTGATGGGAAGTCTTTCTGGAGAAGCTTTAAAAGAAGATAGTGAATGGATTGCAGTTATTGCTCAAAAATAATATTGAACAGAAGAGAAAGTTATTTAGGGCAAAGGTATAAATATTGTAGCTTAAAAAGCACAGTTATTTCTTAAAAACAATGGTTTTCCAATTTAGATTTTGATACCATTGTTTTTAAGAATCATTTATAAATATAACCACTATCTCTGCTATTTACTTTCAAAATTTTCTCTAACCAATTGCATAAACAATGACATTGCAGGACTAATCCACTTGTTTTTGTGATATGAGTATATAGCTGTGATTTTACTATCAGAGCAGTTTGCATGAATTTCTTTTAATTTGTTCTTCTTAAGCTCATCTTCAACTACAAAACGAGGTAAGAAAGATATTCCTAAATTACTTGAAACACAATTTTTGATTGCTTCAATGCTCCACAGCTCTATGGTGTTATTCAAGGTTATATTATTACTACGAAGATAATTTTCAAATATTCTTCTATAGATACAATTAGGTTCATTGATAACAAGGCTTGTATTTATTACTTGATCTGGCGTGCTAAAGTCAGCTTTTTCGTGTTCAAATAAAGGTGAACATACTAGAACTACAGGAAATTCAGTTAGTTGAACGGACGTTAAACTTTCTTTATGAGTTCCTACATCATAAAGTAAACCAATGTCTACTTCACCTTTAACCAACATGTCATTAATCACATAGCAATTTAATGAAACTATAGAAAGGCTCACATCAGGAGCTTTTTGTCTAAATAAACTAAGCACATTTTGTAATTTGTATGACATTAATGAGTCAGCTATTGCAATTTTTAATTCCCCTTTAGGCATATCATCGTTTTTTCCGATACTTTCAATTTTTTTTACTGTTTCAAGTAATTCATCTGTATGTGTTATTAATTCTTTTCCAAGTGGAGTTAATACCATATTGCGGCCTATCTTTTCGAATAATTTTATTGAAAGTTCCTGTTCTAGCTGTTGAATTTGTGATGTAACAGTAGATTGAGTGTATCCAATCTTTAATGCTGCATTTGAAAAACTGCCTTCTTCAACAATGCATTTAAATGTTTTAAAGTGCCTTATATCCACATATATCACTCCAATCTGTATAGTGTTCATGATATATTGAAAAAAATGAATTGTCAATTTGAAAATATCAATTTTACAAATACATGGTGATTTGATAGGATTAATTAACGAAAGGGGATATTGAAAAATTAAACCTAGGACAAGTATTTTGAACAATATTTTTAGAAGGAGAATTATATCATGAATTTAACAGCATTTTTAACTTTTACTCTTTTAACAGCATTTACACCAGGCCCAAATAACATATTAGCCATGTCTAATACAAGTAAGTTTGGATTGAAAAAGAGTATTAAATTGATTCAGGGAATTTTCGCTGGTTTTTTATCAGTAATGGTATTATGCAGCTTTTTTAGTGTGATTCTTGTAAACATCATTCCAATGATTAAACCTGTTATGACTTATATCGGAGTAGGATATATTTTGTGGCTGGCGTGGCATGTTGTTAAAAGCAAATCACGGTCCAATGATGAGAATATAGAAAATGCAGACAGCTTTATCACAGGTTTTATTCTACAATTTGTAAATGTAAAAATTATATTATATGGTATAACAGCCATTTCTACTTTTATTATCCCGTTCTATAGTTCTTTTATTTCAATTGGAGCTTTTACATTACTAATCACAGTCTTTGGATGTTCTGGAGTTTTCGCTTGGGCAGTTTTTGGTGCAGTATTTCAGAGGTTTTTTGAGAGATATAGGGTTGCAGTTAACATAATAATGGCATTACTTTTAGTCTATTCTGCATTTACCTTAATAATATAAGGGTTTAAAATATAATTTTATTTAAAACCAAATTAAATTAATAATAGTATTAGAAATAGCATAATTATAAGTGTTGGTATACAATGTGAAAATGTTAAATACAGCTTAAGTTAGACAAGGAGGACAGACTCAAATAATGTTTCAATAAAATGAAAAACGTTGCTTTTGTAAGCTAATAGGAGAAAAAATGGTTATAAGTTCAAAAGATAACAAAATATAAGCTGTTATTGGCTATTATGGTTATAAATGGATAAAGGGACATTTGAAAAGTATACCTATGAGGTATACAATTAAAGTATACGGTTTAGGTATACATTTAAGGAATGTGTTGAGAAAATGGTTTAGTAAGTAAGATACATTAACTGTACAATTTTCAACAATGAAAAGGAATACAAAGATTAATTAAATTTGGGGTATTTTACTTATGGTATCGAGTAATGTGGTTTTGCAGATTTCATAGAATGACGTTGGTGAAACCGTATAATTTATTGGAGGTGTATTTATGTTTTTTAAGACTACAGAACAGCATGAAAACTTGAGGGAAAAGATCAGAGTGTTTGCAGAAGAGGAAGTTAAACCTATTGCATTTATGTTGGATCAGGAAAATAAATTTCCGTCAGAAGTAGTTCAAAAGCTAGCTGATATGGACGTGATGGGAATTCCATATCCTAAAGAATATGGAGGAGCAGGTTTAGATGTGATCAGTTATGCAATTGCTGTAGAGGAATTATCAAGAGTTGATGGGGGAACAGGAGTAATTCTGTCTGCTCATACATCACTTGGAACATATCCAATTGCGGCATTTGGAACTGAGGAGCAGAAACAAAAATACTTAGTGCCACTCGCAAAAGGAGAGAAACTTGGTGCCTTCGGTCTAACTGAAGAAAACGCAGGTAGTGATGCAGGTGGAACAGAAACAACCGCCGTATTGGAAGGAGACTATTATATTTTAAATGGCGAAAAAATATTCATCACCAATGGTGGTGAGGCAGATATTAATATTGTTTTCGCTGTAACGACACCAGACATTGGTACACGCGGCATTAGTGCATTTATAGTTGAGAAAGGCTGGGAAGGTTTCAGTTTTGGTAAACATTATGACAAAATGGGAATTCGTTCTTCAGCTACTGCAGAGTTAATTTTTAATGATGTAAAAGTGCCTAAGGAAAATTTATTAGGTAAAGAAGGCGATGGCTTCAAGATTGCTATGTCTACTTTAGATGGTGGTCGTATTGGTATTGCCGCCCAAGCCCTTGGGATAGCGCAAGGTGCCTATGAGAATGCCTTAGAGTATTCAAAAGAAAGAGTTCAATTTGGTAAACCTATTTGCCAGCAGCAAATAATCGCTTTTAAACTAGCTGATATGGCTACAAAGCTTAGAGCTGCTAGATTCCTTGTTTATAGTGCCGCAGAGCTTAAGGGAAATCATGAACATTACAGTATGGAAGCTGCTATGGCTAAACAATATACTTCAGATGTTTGTCTTGAGATTGTCAATGATGCTCTTCAAATATTTGGTGGAAGCGGATACCTTAAAGGGATGGAAGTTGAACGTGCCTACAGAGATGCTAAAATTTGCACAATATACGAAGGAACTAATGAAATTCAACGAGTTGTTATTGCAGCTAATATTATAGGTAAAATGCCAAAGACAGAGCAAGTAGCAAAAACGTCAAGGGAACCTGCTACAGGATATCGTAAAAAAGTAATTTTTAAAGATGGAACTCTAGAAGAAAGAGTGAATACTCTTGTAGAAGCTCTTAAGAAAGACGGATATGATTTCACTGTAGGAATTCCTATGGATACTCCAATAAGTAAAGCAGAAAGAGTAGTCAGCGTAGGTCAAGGTATAGGAGAAAAGGAAAATATGCATCTTATAAAAGACTTAGCAGTACAAGCTGGTGCAGCAATAGGTTCTTCACGTCCTGTAGCTGAAACATTAAAATATGTGCCAATAGACCGATATGTAGGTATGTCAGGTCAAAAGTTTAAAGGAAATCTTTATATTGCCTGCGGTATTTCGGGAGCAGGTCAACATTTGAAAGGAATAAAAGACGCATCTACAATAGTTGCTATAAATATTAATCCAAATGCAAAAATCTTTAAGAATGCTGATTATGGAATAGTTGGTGACTTGAAGGAAGTATTGCCACTACTAACTGAGGCTTTAGATAATGGTGAGGAAAAGAAAGAGGCACCACCTATGAAAAAGATTAAGAGAGCTTCAGTGAAGAAAGTTATTCCAACTTGGAAGCATTATGTATGTAATGGATGTGGCTATGAATATGATCCTGGAGTGGGAGATTTAGAAGGAGAAGTAAGTCCAGGTACACTTTTTGAAAACTTACCTGAAGAGTGGACTTGCCCTGCTTGTGGTGAAGAAAAGGATATGTTTATAGAAGTATAAGACATACAATAAAAAATAAAGGAGGATTATCCATGTATTGCGTTAGAGAAATAACTGAAGATCTTTATTGGGTTGGAGGCAATGATCGTCGTCTTGCTCTTTTTGAAAATGTTCATCCTATTCAAAGGGGTGTTTCATATAATTCATATTTACTTTTAGATGAGAAAACAGTGCTATTTGATACTGTAGATTGGTCAATCTGCCGACAATTCCTTGAAAATATTAAAGGGGTTCTAGGGGACAAAACTTTAGACTATATGGTAATTAATCATATGGAGCCTGATCATGCAGCTTGTATTGAAGAAATTGTTATTCGCTATCCAGAGGTACAAATTATATGTACTGAAAAAGCTTCTTTGTTCATGCGTCAGTTTGGTTTTGATATAGATGGTAAAATAACAGAGGTCAAAGAAGGAGATACTATGTCCTTTGGAAAGCATAATGTAGTATTTGTTGCTGCACCAATGGTACACTGGCCAGAAGCAATGGTGACCTTTGATACTACTAATGGAGTACTTTTCTCAGCTGATGCATTTGGTTCTTTTGGAGCTTTGGATGGAAAGCTGTTTAATGATGAAGTGAATTTTGATCGTGACTGGATTGATGATGCTAGAAGATATTATACAAACATAGTAGGAAAATACGGACCTCATGTCCAAGCTCTATTAAAGAAAGCAGGAACCATAGATATTAAAATTATCTGTCCGCTTCATGGACCTGTATGGCGTAATGATTTTGGTTACCTGCTTGATAAATATGATAAATGGAGCAGTTACGAACCTGAAGAAAAAGGAGTATTAATCGTCTATGGCTCAATGTATGGAAATACAGAAGCAGCAGCTAATGATTTAGCAACAAGGTTAGTTAAAAAGGGAATGACTAATGTGAACATGTATGATGTTTCAAAAACTCATGTTTCATATTTAATTTCCGATTCATTCAAATACAGCCATATTGTTCTTGCATCTGTAACTTACAATTTAAATATATATCCGCCAATCCATGATTATATATTAGATATGAAAGCATTAAATCTTCAAAAACGTACTTTTGCTCTTATAGAAAATGGTTCATGGGCTCCTCAGTCAGGCAAATTAATGCGTGAACTAATAGAGCAAATGAAGGACATGACTATTCTAGATTGCGATATGTCAATTAATTCTAGCATGAAAGAAAGTGACGAGGATTCAATAGATTCTATTGTCGATAGTATACTGGAATCAATGAAATAATTTAAGAGAAAGTATAAAGATTAACTCATGATTAGATTCATGGGTTAATTTTTATATTTATAGATTGATTAACAATGTAATTAAGGCTTTTTAAAGAAAAATGTACATGGTGTATTTACTACACACTTTCCACATACATCACTACCTACACTATTTGGTTTATCACCAGATTCGTCAGTATAAGAGCTTCCGAACTCTGTATATAATTCTGCATTTTTCATTAATACCACATAGCATTTATGCCTATCATACCCATCTAAAGTCAATGCACCTGATGGGCAGTGTTTTACACATATACCGCAGCTTCCATTCTTTTTATATAAGCAAAGTTCTTCTTCTAGAGGCGAATCTGGTTTAACATCTAGGTTGGTTACAATGGTGCTATATCTTCCACAGCATCCAGCCTTAGTTATAAGCATATTATTGATACCAAAGGTTCCGAGGCCAGCAACTTTTGCAAAATGTCTATGAGACCAATTGCTTTTCAATATCTTTTGATCAAATGTAGAAGCTTCAGGTGAAACACCTGCATTGTATCCAAGTTTTTGTAGTTCTGATACCATATAGTCATTTAGCTTAACGAACATTGCATTGGTTTCCTCATAAGCTAGTGCCCATTCAGGAGAAGCAATTTCTCCAGGAGTTCCATTTGTTTTAGCCAATTCTTTAGTGAATGGAACAAAATAAGCTATAACAATTGATGCATCAGAAATTACGTCACTAGGTAAACCATGAGTAGGTGTAATAAGTTCCTTAAAATTTAAAATATAAGGATCATTAGCATCAGCAAAGCCAACTAAAGGCTCACCCCATTTAGTTGAAATATTATCTTGCTTCTCATATTCCTTAACAAAGTTTCGTATCATTTTAGTGACTCTTTCTTTCATGCTAAAGCACATCCTTTCTTTATATGTGTTTGTTATATTTCTTTTAACAGTTATCTTTTACTAATATTTTTCATTTTAAATAGTAAAAGAAAAAGACGATATATTACAACAATGCATTTAATGTTATATATTTCTCAATTAGATATTTGATTTATTAGATGAACATATCTACAAACTCGTTAAAACTTTAAGTAGATGTCTTCATTAGAAATTATAAACATTTTTGTGGAGAAAACATTTGAAAATGAGCTGTTAAAGGTTCTTAGTTGTAGGTTGTTCCACTTTAGCTTGTCAAACTGAAAGTTGGAGCATGCTAAAGTGGATGCAACCTGCAACTTAGAACCTTCGGCGATATTTTCATAGTTTTCGGAATAAAAATGTTTATAATTTCGGTAAGTTATCACATAAGTCTAAGTTGTAGTCTGGTTATCTCTATATATACTATTATATATCTTCAATTAGATAAGTCTTTGCTGAAATATAGTTAGTTTTTAGTCTATTTCTTGATGTTTCTTCTATATTCTGCAGGTGATATTTTTTCTAAGTGTTTAAATACCTTAGTAAATGATGAATTGTGTTCATAGCCAACCATCTGAGAAATTTGTAGAACTGTTAAGTTTGTATTTAAAAGGAGTTCCTTTGCTCTCTTTACTCTTAAATTTTGGATGTATTCAGTAGGAGAAACGTTCATATTATTTTTAAACCATTCACTATAATAACTAACGTTGTAGTGCTCTATATCTGCTAATTTCTTTAAATCAATATCTTCAGTAAAATGTTCATTAATGAATTTTACTGAATTAGGCAAATTTTCAGTAGTGATAAAATTATAAAAGTAGAGGAATAAATTATTTATAGAACTAGAATTTTGGTTGATCTCAGCTTCATTTAACAACAAATATCTTATTGCTTTCCATTTTTCATCAAATAAAATATCTCTTCCACCACACATTTTTTCCATATCATACTTGTTGAGCATTTTATCAGGTATATCTAAAACTAAGAATTCATTGGTATTGCTAGCATTAAAGGTATGCTTACAATCTGGAGGAAGAAAGAATAATGAATCATCTTTTAACTCTAATTTCTTATAATCAGTTTCTATAGAAAGAATACCTTGAAGTGGCAAGATTAGTTGTCCATATTCATGAGTATGGGTATCACTTTTAAAACTATATATTCTACGCTCACATTTTATATAATTCAAAATCATTCCTCCTTTCCATTTTTTACTATAATTTAAACTTCCATATTAAATTTATTATAGCACAAGTTTAGTATTAGCTTTATCTATTCAAATACTTGAACTTTCATTTATATTAAGAAGTTATAACAATGAAAGTATTGGCATATGGAGCTTTATCAGACTTAATCGAGTATTTACAAGAAGATGACTAAGTCTTACCATAAACTTCAAAAAGACCACGAAATTTTAGAGTTTTCGTGGTTTTTACTAATTGGGAGGGGTAGAGTGTTTTAATCATCACGTACTTTATACCAGAATAGTTATGCAGCTGCTTTTAAGCGTGAATATGCATTGTATGCTTGAAAGATACCTCCAATAAATAAACCAACAGAAAAGCCACATAATAATGCATATAAAATGCTAAAGGAAAGTGTATTATATAATAATGGATTAATGCTTAAAGCAATATTTAATAGATACTTTACAAAAAAATTAGTCATAATAATAGTCAAAGTTAAATATGATCCGGTTCTGTATAGGGAACCATCTTTTAAATATAGTTTTCTATATCGAGAATATAAAAAATAAGATATCAATGTTCCTAAACACATAAAGATAGCGTAAAAAATCATAGAGATTCCTAAATAACTAAAACCTATGAGCAATTTTTCTAAGCCCCAAATAATAAATATGGATGGCATAATAAACATTTTAGATAGAGATAATTCACCATCTTTACTCGCTTTAATTCCGCGCTTTAAAAGAAAAATAAATATAACCCAAACATAAAAAGGAGTTCCGCTTACAATTCTTGAAATAATATTAATAATCATCATAATAATAACCTTCTTTCTTAATTCACATCATGTTGTAAGAGTACAATATAAATTAAGTAAGAACAATATAGATTGGCGTAAGCGGTTTATTTGGATACATAAGCGGTATAAAAAGGCAGATAATATTATATAAAGATTAATAAAAAAATAAACAACAACTTAGCGTTATTGTTTATTTTTTCGGTTTCTATCTAATATCTCATTCATTTTTTTTACTTCTATTTTCTCATATTGAAAGTTAATAAGTCGTACACATAGATAAATTAATATGACTTCAGCTAATGTTGAAAATATTGATATTAAAGACATATTCCAATTAAAAAGATAATTTGAAGCAAGTACCATTAACCAAATTATAATTATATAAATTAATGGATTAAATATTGAGTCTACAGAAATAACATATTTATTAATAATGATTTTTACTAACGACAGTACCAAAGATAAAGCTAGTAATTCATAGATTCGGGTATTATCTAAATGTTGTTCTGTTAAGAGCTGGAATAATATTATTACTGTAAAAACTACTGAGGTTAATTGTAATACTTTTCTAGAATATTTAAAAATCATTAGTTATCCCTCATTCCTAATTTGTTTTTCAAATTCGCAACATATCTTCTTGAAATTATAACTTTTTCATTATTAATTAAAAGAGCTTCCAGGTTGCCACTTAACTTTGGATAGAAAGAGTGTATTTTGTTAATATTTAGTAACATAGATTTAGAAACTCTAATAAAATCAACAGCAGCTAATTGTTCTTCAAGTAGGTACAATTTTTCAGGGATTTCGTAAGTTTCAGCTTTAGTATAAATAAATATCTTTCTATCTATAGATTCTATATAGAAAATTTCATCTATATTTACTTTATAATGTTTCTCTTCTTTTCTTCCGAGTAAATATTGAATAACTTGATTTGATGACGTCAATAACTCTATTGCTTCGGTAATTTTCTTATCAACGTTATGGACATTAAAATTAACTTCTTCTTCAAATTGAGAAGAGATAATGTTTATATTAACCTTCATGTTTATACTCCTATAATCTAAACAATACATTATATAAAAATACATTTGTTTTATAAATAATTACTATTCTTGGGAAACTAAAATTTATATGTAAAATATCATAGAATTGTCTGTAATTCTTCTTTTACATTATTAAACATTTATTCTTCTTTTATCTATTTTAAAGTGTTAATGCTTATGTGTCCATAACTTTATATAGGCAGAAAAATTTTAGATCAGCAAGAAGGTAAATTAATTTAAAATAAGGTAGATAATATCACATGATTAAATTTTATAAATAGGAAATAGAATAATAAACATGAAGATAATTGATATCAATAGGAGTATAAGAAAAAAGGGGAAGCCTATGCTAAGCTTTTTTAGCATAGGCTTCCCCTTTATGTTTATATATAAAGTATGCTGTAAGAAGATTGTATTAATATAACATATCTTCATTTAGCAAAGAAGAACTATCTCATAGGGAGTAGTTTGAGCAGGTATGCTCTTGGTTGTAGGTCCATAGACAACAATTAGGTTTTTATTTCTAGGGTATCTGTTAAAAGGTTGATCATTTCTTAAAATTACCTTAGTAGATGGTGAGATATTTAGTTTTAAATTTCCATCGCTGCTTATAAGTTGATTGTTAAAATAGTCTACAGTAACATTTTGATCTCCTGTGTCTTTTGCTATAACAATCGCAGGATATTGTGGAGGATATATAAGAAGGGCAGGTGCGTTTGTATCGTAGAATCCAGTTACCTCGTCTCCTACCTCTACCACTTCATGATCTACAAAATAGGTTCCAGGGGATATCACAAAATTTACCGGTCCCCTGTTTATATTTTCGAGTGACATTAATTTATAGCAGCCTACTGATGCATCATCTTGAACTGGGTAAAAATCTTCAATCCTTGTGACGGTACCGCTAAAGGCAGCAAATGTTGGCTCTGCATTTTTCCACGTTGCATTGAAGTGGGGATAAGTAGATTGATGCCTGTAGTGAGGCCAACAAGGAAATTGGTTATTATACATATAATACTCCTTTATATTGATACAGTTTTAAGCCTAATCATTAATAGTATATTAGCTACTTTAAGAATTGTTACTCAGTACCAAGTACTTATACACGTTTTATTCAATTCTGGATTTTAATGCTTCAGCCATTGAAATTCTGTTTATCTTTATTCTCCTCTATAGTTAGAGAAGTAACAACATATATTACAATAAGCCCAATTATAAAAGATACAAAAGCTATACTTCCGATTATTGCTTGAAGCGGTTTTGTCATTGTATCAAAGGCTTTTTTCATATCATCAACTGTTACAACTATTAATAGCTTATTTTCTGGAATGTCTATTTTTTCCGTGATCCATAATCCAATATAACTTCCAGAAGGGAAACCAAGCATGTCATTAACTAAATAAATACATAGTTATAACTTGTATAGAAACATGTACGGTGTTGCTAATTCGATTTTTGTTAAATAGATAACGATATATTTGTGATGTCTAATGCTAAAATATTTCTTGAAATTCTCTTTACTATTTTTATTAATTTATTTTTATAATGCTTAAAAATTATTACGTGTAGAAACGTCTTTTAACCTACTATTTATGTGAGATTTTTTAAAAAATTCAACAGTTTTCAGACTTTTTTAATACGATTATTTTTAACTTTTTTACAAATGATAATTTTTTTTGACAAAATATCTTGAATTATTCCAAGAAAAGGCGTATTATAAAATTGTTAAATAATAAACAAACATTTTCTTTTTGTGTTGGAATAAATTTAAGATAGATTATATAGATAGCAAACTTGTTGTGATTAATTTGTTGTGATTCTAACATTAAAGAAAAATCCGAATTGTTTCTAGATTGCTTGTTGAATGCGGTATATATCATATATTCATTTTACTGCAAGTGGAATATTACTGTGAAAACTACTGTTGTTATTATTTATTGTGTTTAAACTTGTACGTACATATTAGGCGTAAATTGTTTTATTATTTTAACTTATTTATAAGTTCACTTAGTAAAAGTTAATTTTATTTGTTATGAAAAAATACATAGAAAAGGGGATTCTATAAAATGATAAATATTGATTATTCATCCGAAAGTTATTTAAAAAAAGTAGATGCATACTGGAGAGCTGTTAATTTTATCTCAGTTGGACAATTGTATCTTAAGGGAAATCCATTATTAAAGGAACCATTAAAACCGGAACATGTGAAAAATGCAGTATTTGGTCACTGGGGAACAATTGCTGGACAAACTTTTATTTATGCTCACTTAAACCGTGTTATTAATAAATACGATTTAAATATGCTATATATTTCTGGTCCAGGTCATGGTGGACAAGTTATGGTTTCTAACTCTTATTTTGATGGAAGTTATAGTGATACTTACCCTGAAATTACTCAAGATATAGCAGGCTTATCAAAATTATATAAGGAATTCTCATCTTCAGGTGGAGTAGGTTCTCATGCAACTCCTGAAGCTCCTGGTTCAATACATGAAGGTGGTGAATTAGGTTATTCTGTAATGCATGGTTTTGGTGCTATTTTAGATAACCCTAATTTAATTGCAGCAGTTGTAGTTGGAGATGGTGAAGCTGAAACTGGGCCATTAGCAGGTTCTTGGCAAGTAAATAAATTTATAAACCCTGTTACAGATGGTGTTGTTCTACCAATACTATACTTAAATGGATTCAAGATCAGTAACCCAACTATTATGGCTCGTATGACTGATGAAGAATTGCAAAAATATTTTGAAGGCTTAGGATGGGATCCTATATTTGTTTCAGGAGATGAACCAGAAGTAATGCATCCATTGATGGCTAAAAAGATGGATGAAGCTATCGAAAAAATTCTAGCTATCAAAAAGAATGCGATTGAAAATGATGATATGTCTAGGCCTAAATGGCCAATTATCCTTAATAGAACACCTAAAGGATGGACAGGTCCAAAAGAATCAAATGGAGCTCCAGTTGAAGGTTCATTCCGTGCACACCAAGTTCCAATTCCTTTTGATAGTAAGCATATGGAATATGCAGACGACTTTGCAAAATGGATGATGAGCTATCGTCCAGAAGAATTATTTACTGAAGAAGGTAAGTTAGTAGATGAAATTGCAGAAATAATTCCTAAAGGCGATAAACGTATGTCATGTAACCCTGCAACAAATGGTGGTAAAATCATGAAAGATTTACGTTTACCAGATTACCGTGAATATGCTCTTGGTAACCAAGAAAAAGGTAAAGAAGTTGCACAAGATATGCTTGTTCTAGGTAAATATGTACGTGACGTTATGAAATTAAATAGAAAAGAACGTAATTTCCGTGTATTTAGCCCAGATGAAGCTGCATCAAACCGTTTATATGCAATGTTTGAAGAAACAAGCCGTCAATGGGTTGGTGAAATCAATGAGCCTTATGATGAATTCCTAGCACCAGACGGAAGAGTATTTGATTCAATGCTTAGTGAGCATGTTGCAGAAGGTGCTTTAGAAGCTTATCTATTAACTGGTCGTCATGGATTTATACACAGCTATGAAGCATTTTTACGTGTTGTAGATTCAATGGTTACACAACACTTCAAATGGTTAAATCAATGTGAAGAAATTGCCTGGAGAGAAGAAATTTCATCATTAAACTTAATTATGACTTCTCATATTTGGCAACAAGACCACAATGGCTATACTCACCAAGATCCAGGAATGCTTGGACATTTAGCTGATAAAAATTCTGGTTTAATCCATGAATACTTACCAGCAGATGCAAATACTTTACTTGTAACATTTGATAAATGTTTAAGAAGCCGTAATCAAGTAAATCTTTTAACAGCATCAAAACATCCAAGACAACAATGGTTCACTATTGATGAAGCTGAATATTTAGTTAACAATGGTTTAGGTATCGTAGAATGGGCAAGTACAGATAAAGGTGCAGAACCAGATATTATATTTGCAACAGCTGGTGATACTCCAACACTTGAAGGTTTAGCGGCTGTGCAATTATTACATGATTACTTACCAGAATTAAAGATTAGATTTGTTAATATAGTTGATTTATTAAAATTACAATCTCCACAAGTATATGAACATGGTATATCTGATGCAGAGTTTAATATGATTTTCACTACAGATAAACCAATTATCTTTGGTTTCCATGGTTATGAAAACTTGATAGATACATTATTCTTTAAACGTGCTAACCATAATGTTTCTGTTCATGGTTACAGAGATAAGGGTGAAATCACAACTGGATTTGATATGCGTGTATTAAACGAGTTAGATCGTTTCAATCTTGTTAAAGATGCAATCTATCACTTACCACAATTAGGGAATAAGGGTGCATATATTATCCAAGAAATGAACGAAAAATTAGATACGCATACTAAATTTGTTCATGAAAATGGTGTTGAGATGCCAGAGATTGCTAATTGGAAATGGAAAGGCCTTAACTAATCCTCTACATTCAATTAAAGAATGCCAGAGGCTCACATAATTATTAAAATTTCAAAAAAGATGTCTAGGAACAATTTGTTCTTAGGCATCTTTTTTATTAGATTATTTAGAATATGGAAAGATCAATAAATTTATTTATATTATCTGGAGTTGAGTGTGTTGCATATATAAATGTGTTGTGTAGGGTAAAAATCCAATCTTAAGAGATATTGCCTTAAATAATTTGTGAGATTATTTTGAATTTAAATTGGAATTTCTTTATATTATTAAATAACATTTTTTTATTCTACTCTAGACTTTAATGCTTCAGCCATTGAAATTCTGTTTATCTTTTTTCTGCTCAATAGTTTTGATAATTCAAATGTTAAGTATATTATGATAAAACCAATTAAAACATAGATATAATCAATAGTTACAGGGAAAGATATACTCATTTCTTTTGTCATTGATTTAAAAAGTGCAGTTAAGGAACCGAGTAGGAGAGGTACTCCTAATATGTAGCCAAGCACTACTATAAATCTGGAACTATTTAAAATTAGTGAGTAAATCTCTTTCTTTCTATAACCTAGAACCTTTAAAAGAGAAATATTATCTTTATTCTCCTCTATAGTTAGAGAAGTAACAACATATATTACAATAAGCCCAATTATAAATGACATGAAAGCTATACTTCCTATTATTGCTTGAAGCGGTTTTGTCATTGTATCAAAGGCTTTTTTCATATCATCAACTGTTACAACTGTTAATAGCTTATTTTCTGGAATGGCTATTTTTTCTGTACTCCATAATCCAATATAGCTTCCAGAATGGAAACCAAGCATATCATTTAGGGTATCTAGAGGCATATAAACATACTGACCTACAAATGTTTCTGCAATGCTGTCAACTGTTATGCTGTATTCTTTTGAATCTAATCTATTGATAACTTTTAGAGTATCTTTTGGCGTTATATTTAATTTATCAGCTAAAGATCTTGTAATTATGATGCTGCTAGGTTTTAGTATATTACCGGATTTATCCTTAAAGGAAATATATTTAGAGTCTGGATTTACACCGTACACTGTAAAAGTAATATTATCATCGTATTTCATTGAAAATGGTATTTCCAAAAAGGGTTCTCCTTTTTCAGGCGTGCCATTTTGGAGAGAGTTAAATACATAATGATAATTATACTTAAAGGATTCGTTAAAAGATTCTTTAAGTAAGGAATCCATTGAGCTCTTAGAGGCAAAGCCCATGAGCAGCAGCATTGTTGACATAACTATACCAAGTAACAGGAATATGCTTCTAGGTATGCTTCTTAGGAGCTCACGCATTTTAAATTTGGTATCAAAATTGAATCTTTCAAGATTTACTTTTCTTTCTATGAAACCAACTTTATTCTTCTCGGTGCCGCCTCTCATTAGATGCATTGGTGAGCTTTTGAGGGATTTATTGACTACAAAATAGCTGCAGATTACTAAGAAGAATATTGGCAATAAAATACTTATTATAATATAGCTTATATCATAGCTTAAAGAACCTACAGGGATATTGAAGTATGATACATAATAGTTCATCATAGGTATTAAGGTTAATAATCCAAGCAAAGTTCCTAGAATACCGCCTACAAGTGAAATAACAATGGGATATAGAAGATAGTGCTTCATAATCTCTTTTTTTCTATAGCCTAGTGCATAAAGAGTTCCTATAATAACAGCTTCTCTCTTTAACATTCGATACATAACTATTCCAGTTAATATGCAGGTTAAAAGAAGTACGGCTATAGGCATGGAAGAACTCATTTTATCAATGCCAGAAAGTTTTGCTGTAAAATACGTAACTCTTGGGTTGTCACTTATATTCATCCAGCTGAGAAGAGTAATATTCTCACTTTTTAGATAATCCTTAAATTCTGATATCTTATCATCTATATTATTTCTATCGCGATTAAATTTTATTGAATAAGAAACATTGCCTATATTTAAACTATTGAAATCCTCTTTACTTATAACAGCTATTCCAAAACTGTTTGGATCATTCATTATATCTGATTCGCTTTTTAAGGGATAGATATAATTAGGAAGGGACATAAAGCCGGATAATATAAAGTTCTCACCATCAATTTTAATGTTATCTCCAATATTTAATTTGTTAGCTTTTCCATAGGAGGGATCTATGAGGATGCCACCTCTGCTTAGATCATTTCCTTTAATTATTGCTGGTATATTAACCTTTTTATTTTCACTGAATATCCTTAGGGTCTTATCTTCTGAAATCAAGTAGTCAAATGACTTTGTTTCCTCTATATTCATATTAAATTTTGCTTCCAAGGTTTCAATATTACTTATTCTTGGAGTAGTCGTGAAGTTTACATCTTCTTGCTTATAGTCTTTTTCAAAGGAAGAAGATAATTGTGTAAGATTCTTTGAAACCAAGTTAAACATTGTGAAAAGTAGACAGCTAAAAATAATAAGTACTAATGAACCAATATATTGTGATCTGTTTTCCAGCATGGTTCGCTTGATTTTTTTATTAATAATCATTACCACTCAATCCTTTCTGCAGGTACGGCTATACTATTAACTATGCTCTCTACAATTTCACCACTTCTAACCCTATAAACTTTATTAGCCATAGCACTAATTGCAGTGTTATGGGTTATCATAAGTATGGTTGTGCCAAATTCTTCGTTTACTTTTTGAAGAAGCTTTAAAATTTCCCTTGAAGTTGAGAAATCAAGAGCACCTGTTGGTTCGTCGCATAACAAAAGAGTTGGATTTTTGACTATAGCTCGTGCAATAGACACTCTTTGCTGCTCACCACCACTTAGTTCCCTTGGAAATCTATGCTTTTTATCAAACATATTTACGGCTTTTAGTACCTCATCAATGTTAAGTGGTGATTTACTTATATTTGAAACAACTTCTATATTTTCACCTACTGTAAGATTAGGGATTAGATTGTAAAACTGAAATATGAAGCCGATATTTTCTCGTCTGTAATCAGTAAGCTTATTGTCATTTAGTTTAGTGATATCCATATCACCAACTAAAACTATACCTGAGTCGCATCTGTCAATTCCTCCAATAATGTTAAGAAGTGTTGATTTCCCAGAACCAGAAGGTCCAAGTATTACTCCTATTTCTCTCTTTTCTAAACTTATACCTGCACCCTTTAAAACCGTTGTGGTTACATCACCTGTGTTATAACTTTTCTTCAAATTTTCTACTTTTAAAAACATTATTTCTCACCTCCTATCTTTCTATTTCTCATTAATTTATTTATGGGAATTTGTATTTACTTTTTTAACTTAAAAGAATTATCTAATGCTAATAGTCTTCGCCCAAGGTACCGGCCTTATGCAATTTATATTTTCTAAAAGGAAATACACTTATGTTATGTTAATGAGTTAATGAAGCTTATGAGAAAATAAAAAGCTCTAATAGCGGTGTTGTGGTGAATCATATAATAAACTAATGGTATAATAGGGATAAAATAATAATAAACAAAGTGTATCGATATTATGATCATTGACTAAGGCTTGGTAGATCATAAAAATGTACATGAAGAAGAATAGTGAGTTAACATATAGAGGTTTGCTCATTATAGTAGGATTTGAAAGGAGAAACAATGAATTATTTAGCTCATATACATCTTTCAGATAATAGCGAAGAAAATATGTTAGGAAATTTTCTAGGGGATTTTGTGAGTAAATCTTTAGAAGATGAATTTGAATATTCCATAAAGCAGGGGATTCTAATGCATAAGAAGCTTGATACTTTTACGGATTCCCATCCAAATTTCGCAAATAGTAGAGAAAGAATTTCTAGCGCTAATAGACGCCTTGCAGGGGTACTAATTGATATATTTTATGATCATTTTTTAGCTAAGAATTGGAGTGATTATTCTTCAGTATCCTTAGAAGAATATGCTGATAATTTTTATAAGATACTCAAAAAGTATTCTTATTGCTTGCCAGATAAACTGACGAGAAGAATGCCTTTTATGATAGAAGAAAACTGGCTTCTTTCCTATAGAGATATAAGTGGAATACAGGTAGCAGTGGATAGGATTTCTAAAAGATTTTCTAATACCAGGCACCCCTTAGTAAATCCTATAGATGAACTAATTAATAATTATGAAGGACTTCAAAATGACTTTAAATGTTTTTATCCTGAGGCAATTCAATATGCAAATAAACTTAAAATAATGCTTTAGTAATATGTCCACGATTGATGCTGCGAACTTTACGACAAATAAGGTTTCTAAGTATAAAACATTTTATTTATTCATGGGAAATAATATTACAGGCATCTAAAATGAGAGTTATATACTTAAACTACCTAAATATAAAACTTTGTTTAGGTAATTATTTGTAGTGGGTAAAATTTTTTGTATTCTTTATTATAATCTTACTTTTTATGGTATAATTCTGAATTATGGATTGGTTATATACCTTTTAAGTTTAGAGGGGGAATGCATTATGCTTTCTAAGCCTAGTGATTATATTGATGTTGGATTTAAGTTAGAATTAGAAGAAGGTTTAAAAAAATTATTTAATTCTACAGCAATTATAAAGATGGTACCAAAAGGCACAATTATTCTTCGACAAGGGGAAATGCCAACCTCACTGTATTATATTCATAAAGGAATTGTGAGGGGATATTATATAGATGATGCAGGTAACGATGTAACAAAATGCTTTGCTTGTGAAACAGAATTTGCCTGCGCTGAAGGATTATTAAGGAGTGGAGAATCTAGCTTTAGTATAGAAAGTTTAGAAGACTGCATTTGCGTCATTATTCCTTATGATTCAATAAAACAAGGAATGAAAAAAAGCAATCAAATGAAGGTTATATTCGATAATTATATCAAGAAAATTCTTGTTAATACTCTAAACCGAGAAAAGGCGTTACTTATCAAAAATGCATTAGACAGATATATAGAATTTACAAAAGAGCATTCTTCTTTAGAAAGTAGGATAAATCAAGCATATATTGCTTCTTATATTGGAGTTAGAGCAAGTTCTCTTAGTAGAATTAAGAGAGGTATGAAAATAGAATAAATGTATTTATTAAACATCAAATAAAATTATTTGGTGTTTTTTTTTATGTTATTAATGTGGCTATCAATATTATAAAAGATTGAAGTTAGTGCTTGTTTTTTATTGCAATTAACATATGTCAATTACAATTAGTAATTTTCAAATTAGTATTAAGATAGTTTCTATATTAATCTATTTAGGAGGATTTAATTATGAAGAAAATTTCTTTAGTAACAGGTGCAAATGGACATCTAGGTAACAATTTGGTAAGAGAATTATTAAAAAGAGATGAAAAGGTTAGAGCCAGCGTACGTGATTTGAATGATAAAAAGCCATTTGAAGGTCTTGACTGCGAAGTAGTTTATGCTGATTTAATGGATAAAGAATCATTAATTAGGGCACTTGATGGAGTTGATACATTATATCAAGTTGCAGCTGTATTTAAACATTGGGCCAAGGATACCGAAAAAGATATAATTGTTCCTAATATTTTGGGAACTGAAAATATAATGGAAGCAGCCAAGGAGGCAAAGGTAAGGAAAATTATATATGTAAGTTCTGTAGCTGCATTGTCTCTTAATAAGGTGAATTCAAAAGGTAAAATTGATGAAACTACGTGGCTTAAAGATAGCCATGGTAATGCCTACTTTGATTCAAAAGCACGTTCAGAAAAAAGGGCTTGGGAACTAGCAAAAAAATATGATTTAGATATGGTCAGTGTCCTACCAGGTGCAATGATTGGTGGAGAATTTTTAAAGAAAACTCCAACAATGCTTGGTTTTGATAGTATTCTTTCAGGTAAGATGAAAATTAATTATGTAACAGAAATGACTCCGATAGATGTAATTGATGTTATAGAAGGTATGATTGTCGCAGCTGAAAAAGGAGTAAGAGGGACAAGATATATTTTAGCTAATGAAGAACCTGTAACTTCAGATGATATTATTAAAATTGCAAAGAAGTTTGTTCCTGATCTGGAGATACCACAAAAATATGCTAAAGAGCAGCTATTGTTATTAGCTGAAAAACTTGAACTAGAAGCTAAACAAAATAATACTCAGCCACTAATTCTTAGAAGTCAGGTAGAATTATATTATGGTGGAATAAATAGATATTATGATATTACTACCTCAAAAAAAGATTTGAATTTCAATCCAAAATTAGGAAAAGAGGCGTTAGAAGAGTATTTTAAACGAGTTTATGCTAATCTAGGTTAATAGGATTAATTATTTGCTCATTGGAGTATAAATATAGGAATTATGAAACAATGGACGCATACAATTTGGGAACAGGCATGTTTAATAAATGGATTACAGAATTTAGAGAAAGACTATAATATGAAGTTTTAGGGGTTGTATCAAAACTCAATCTGATACAACCGCTTTATTAGTTTCAGCGTCAAGTGATGTCTTATTCTTGCAATTGCATTTTTGCCTCAAACTTATTTGAATCTTTTAATATATCATTTTTTCTTTTGTAGGCGAAATAATACGGTACTTCATAAGCTAACATAAGGATCCAGCCTATAAGACTTGCGTAAGCAACACTGACCATTCCTATACGATGAACCAATAAATATACAAATAATGTTCTAAATGATATTTGAATCAATGTAGAAATTAATGTGATTTTCATATTTCCCATACCTCTAAAGAAGCCTTGTATTCCATTTGTGAAGGATGGAAGTATATAGAAGAAAGCCATAAGTCCTAAATAATGGACTCCTAAATTAATCATACTTGTATCTTCAGAAGAAACAAACAATTTCATAATAGGTTCTTTTAAAAATAAAATAACTATACAAATTAATATCCAATAGCAGAACTCTACAAATAATCCAATTCTAAATCCATCCTTAATACGTCTTTTATTATTAGCACCGCGATTTTGAGCAACAAATGTCATTATTCCGCTGGATATACTTTGTTGAGGTGTAAATGCAAAGTCATCAACTCTGTTTACAGCATTAAATGCGGCAATAGCTGCAATACCTAGTGGATTAATAAAACTTTGTATTAATAATTTTCCGATTGGCTGACAAGACTGCTGCAAGGCTGTTATAGAACCATGTTGAAGTGTCTTCTTTAAAAGATTCATGTCAATTCTAATATCACTTCTAGTCAATCTTAACAATGGAACCTTTATATATATATAAATTATGCAGAAAACTGCAGAACATGCTTCTGCAATAGCTGTTGCAAGCCCAGCTCCAAGCACCCCCATATTAAAACCACCTATAAAGATAAAGTCAAGGCAGCCATTTAAAATAGATGCAATTGCTAAAAATCTTATTGGAGTTTTGGAATCACCAACACTTCTCATAGCTGCTGATACCGCGTTATACAAATATGTAAAAGGCATTGCAACAAAGATAATTCTAAGATAAAGGGCTGAAGAATCAAGAATTTCATTTGGCACTCCAAGAAGTCTTAGTATTCCTTTTGAAAAAATTAAACCAAGCACTACGATTAATAAAGAAAAAAAACATCCAAATATTAAAGTGGTTGATATTTCTTTTTTTAATTCTTCATGCTTTCCGGCACCAAAAAATTCACTCATGAGCACTGATGCACCAATGCATATGCCTGTTATTCCTAAAATTGCAATATTCATTACAGGGTTAGCTGCTCCAACTGCTGCTAATGCATCTGTTCCTGAAAATCTTCCTACAACTATAGAATCTACTGCATTATAAGTTAATTGAAGCAGATTTCCTACCACTAAAGGTATAGAAAAACCAATCAGATGCTTTGGTATGTTTCCTTTTGTCATATCTTTAATCATATATTTCACTTCCTTAGTATTCTTTCCTCAGTTATTATACTAAAGCGATTAGTGCATCATCAATAAGTGAAATATCAAATTTGTTTCATTATGAAATCATTTTAATTTTCTCCATAATGTGCTATGTCCAATTTCTAATCTCTTTTCTACTTTTACTTGATTCATTCCTTCTTCTGCCATTATATGTTTTATAATACGAGTCTCAATTTCTTTTAAGCTTCCACTTAGATCAATAGGTACTAAGATAGCGTATTTATGATTATCATGTTCTTTTTTTAGAGCAACTTTAACTCCAGTTTGGGCAATATATGAACCATTACATGTTAGTGCTAATTGATTTATTACTCTCATGAATTGTCGAATATTTTCTGGCCAATCATAATCAGATAATAAATTTATTCCACCTTTGTTGATTCCAACAACCTGACTTGCACATCTTACATCCAATTTTGCAAGATACATGCTTATCATATTATTAATTTCATTTGTATAATACTTAAGTGGCATTAGTTCTATTCTTACTTCGTCTAAAATTGAGCGAAGCTGCCTTAGAAGTTTTCCGCTACTTACACAGATTTCTACAGGCAATTCAGAAGAGGCAATTATTTTAACATTACAGTTTTTAGTTAATTTTTTTAAGATATTAATTATTTGCTTTTGCCCCTCTATACATAATTGGTCTATATCTTCTAAAAATAAAGTTCCGCCTTCATTCCAGAGATGCTTTATTATAGTATTCTCTAATAAATCATAGTTATAGTTTTCAGGAACTGAGAAGCAGCTAATACAAACTAAACTTTTTCTTTTTTGAGGACCATAGCAGAAGCATAAATAGCCAACATCACTTTTACACATTCCATCTTCGCCAGTTATAATGGTCGGAAGAGATGTATCACTAAGCGCTGATATTTGAGATGAAATTGTCTTTGGAAATACTGTATCTATAAAGCTTGGAGATATTTCATTAGCATTGAAAATTCTCACAAACTTATCTATATTGTCTTCATTTATTTTCTGATCTTCTATATAAAGATTAGATTCAATAATTTGTTTTTTATCTCTAGAAAGAGCATTGCATAATCTAATAGCTTCATCAATAGCACTTCTTAAACTTTCTATTCCGCTGGTAAGCAATATGCTGTTAATTCCTAGTTTTTGTGCCGTCTCATATACCATGTTATCTCCAATTATAAGTTCATAGTTTTCTTCTTTTAGATTTTCAATTATACTACTTATATTTTTATGTTCAAAATAACATTGTGATTCTATATAATATCCCATAAGTTCACTTAACTGCTTAAATGAATTAACAATGCTTGGATAAGCTAAAAATATTTTCTTGCCATCATAACCTTCAGATAATTTTAAAATTCTAAGTATATCAAAAGCATTTATATAAATTTCAATAATAGGCGTTGTTGTAACCTTCCTGCATGTTTCAACAGTTCCACCTCTTGTTATAATTGCATCGTATTTTTCATCAGCATTAAGTTTTTTTAATAGTTTTGGTCCTTGTTCATAATTTCCTTGATATACATCTATATGTATATCAGAATATTCATCTAAAATTGACTGGGCTAGTTCTTTTAAACCTAAATAAGGTGCTATAAAAAGAATTCTCATAATTATAATCTCCATGTACATATGTATTTATAGTTTCATTATATCAAAATTAACACTTGCTACTGATATGTTGAATTATATCTAAACTATTGATATAAAATGGGTATAGAGTAACAATTAATTTATTCCATCAGTCATGGTTATTGTGCCATTTGCCTCAAAAAAATTTAATTCAATTACAATAAAATTAGAGACCACAAATTTGTGGCCTCTAATTTTATCTAAATGAATCTTGGAATATCTTTAATACATCTTCATCAGTTAAAGCATCTGGATCAAATTGGAATAAAGCACCCATATTGTTTCTTGAATTTTCAACATATTTGTGTAATTCATCATATTTCATTCCATAATCACTCATTTTGATTTGATCTACATCGCAAGCTTTTTGAAGTTCTACTAATGTAGTAACAAAATCCATAGGGGAAGAGGCATCTTCTTTACCTAATGCCTTAGCCATCTGAATCATCCGTTCATCACAAGTACCACTTTTAGCAAAATGGGCATAATAAGCTGCGCTAATGGATATTAATGCTGCACCATGCTCAAATTTTGGATGGAAGGCACTGATTGCATGTGCAAGACTATGTTCTGAAATACATCCAGATGTAGATTCTACCATACCAGCTAAAGTATTTGCTAAAGCAATATCACCACGGGCATTTAGATTGCTTCCATTCTGTACTGCCTCAGCCAGACTCTTTCCAATAAGTTCTATTGATTTCAATGCAAACATATCGCTCATTACATATGAAGTAGTATTTAGATAACCTTCAGTACTATGGAAAAGAGCATCAAAACCTTGATAAGCAGTTAGGTTTTTAGGAACTGAAACCATTAATTCAGGATCAACTACAGATAGAACTGGGAATGTTTTATCATAACCAAAACCAATTTTCTCATTAGTTTCTGTTTTAGTTGTAACTGTCCATGGATCTGCTTCTGTACCAGTACCAGCAGTTGTTGTAATAGCTACTATAGGAAGTGGATCATTTGGAACAGGTAGTCCTTTTCCAGTACCTCCTGAAATATAATCCCAGTAGTCTCCTTCGTTAGAAGCCATAACAGCAATTGCCTTTGCAGAATCTATACTGCTTCCGCCACCAAGGCCAATAACAAAATCAATGTCATTTTCTTTGGCAAGGGCAGCACCTTCCATTACATGATCTTTAATAGGATTTGGAAGGATTTTATCAAAAAGAATATATGAAATACCTGCTAAATCAAGTTGTTCTTTCAAGCGGTCTAAGTAACCAAATTTTTTTACTGAAGTACCAGCAGTTGTGACAATTAATGCTTTTTTTCCAGGAAGAGGATGTTTATGCAGTTCGTTTAACTTTCCTGCACCGAAAAGTATTTTTGTTGGTATAAAATAATTAAAATTCATTATAGTGCCTCCTTAAAGCTTTACATTATTTTGTTAATATAAGTATAAGTGTTAAAGTTAACTCTAAGTCAAGAGGTTTTTAAAGGAAATTTAAAAAGATGTTTTAAAACGAGGCAGCTCCATTTATATTCATATATTTGTAATAAAGTTGTGATAAAACTGTTATATTCCGATTGTATCATTAAATTATCAACAAGCTTACATAATATATTGTAATGGAGGAATTGGAATGAAACGAATAATTTGTGCTCTAACTGGAGTAGTGATTACAGCTACTTTAATGGTTGGATGCAGTAAAACTAGTGCTGGAGCTGCTCAAACCATTCAAACAACTGAAAGTACTCAAAATGCTTCCACTGACAATGGAAAAGCGCCTCAAAAGAATTTTCAGGCAGCAGATTTACAAGGCGAAGTTTCAAGTATAGATGGAAATAAAATAACCTTAAAGCTTATTAAGGCACCTGAAATGCCTCAAGGAGGAAATCAAGAACATACAAATAAAAGTGGAGATCAAAAAGCCCCACCACAAGATAACAATAAAGACGGACAGCCACCTACGAAACAAGGTAACAGGAAAGTAGAATATACAGGTGAAACTAAAGATATTACAGTTGGTGACGGAATAGAAATAACTGCAATGAGCAGAGGAAAACAAAACTCAGATGCTAAAGCACTTACAGTTAGTGATATTAAAGTTGGAGATACACTTTTAATTACATACTCAGATAAAGATAAAGAAACCATTTCAAAAATAGCAGTTAGACAAGCGGCAGATCAAAATGCAAAAGGTGATACTACTAAGTAATTAAAAAGTATTGTATTGAAATAACTAGTGGGAGTTTAATATAAAGAAAAATTATTAAAAAAGAAATATTAAAACACAATAATGCTTCATATTGAGTTATAAAATCCTTAAAGATTTAGTAATTCAGTATGGAGTTTTATTATTTTGATGACTATTTTTTTCTCATATAAACTTAATTAATTCATTTATAATAGGCAATAAATATCGTAGTTCATATTGTTAACCTGAAAATAAAACAAGGTTGACAATGTAAACTAAAAGGTATATATTGGATTTTGGAGGTGTGGAACAATGGAAAATCAAAAAATAGACATAATACAAAATAATAGAAAAATATCAACACATCAATTAATCTTTTGTGCAATTTTTACAGCATTAATTACATTAGGGGCATTTATTAAGGTTCCGATACCAGTATTGCCTTTTACACTACAATTTTTATTTACTACTATGGCAGGCCTCATACTTGGAGGGAAAATGGGAGCTTACAGCGTTTTAATGTATATTTTGCTTGGGCTTATAGGATTACCGATTTTTTCTGAAGGAGGAGGAATTGGTTATATATTTAAACCGAGCTTTGGGTATTTAATTGGATTTTATATTGCAAGTTATGTTACAGGGAAGATTGTTAATAAGAAATCAAATCCTACTTTTACTGGAATTTTAAGTGGCAATTTTATTGGACTAGCTATTGTTTATGGAATAGGTATGATTTATTACTATATAATTTGCAATTATGTAATTAATACTCCAATTGGATTATGGCCACTATTTCTATATTGCTTTATCTTAGCTGTTCCGGGAGATATTTTACTTTGTTTGCTCAGTGCACATCTTTATAAACGTATTATTCCTGCAATCAAAAAATTTAATGTGAGGTGAAATTTTAGAGTGAGTAAGAAGATTTTTATTACTGCAACAGGAACTGATATAGGAAAGACGTTTGTAACAGCGCTTATAGTTAAAAAATTAAAAGAGTCTGGTTATAATGGAGGTTACTATAAAGCAGCACTAAGTGGGGCTGAGATCACAGAAAATGGATTAATCCCAGGCGATGCCTGCTATGTAAAAAGAATTGCAAATATTAATGAAAATACAGATAACCTTGTATCATACGTATATAAAGAAGCTGTATCACCGCACTTAGCGGCTCAGATAGAAGGAAACCCAGTTGAAATGAAGAAAGTTGTTGAAGATTTTAATAATGCTTCATCAAAGTATGATTATTTAGTTATGGAGGGCAGCGGAGGAATAGTGTGTCCTATAAGATATGACCATAAAAAGATCATGCTTGAAGATATAATAAAAGAGCTAGGTCTTTCAACTTTAATTATTGCAGATGCAGGAATTGGAACAATTAATCATGTGGCTATCACTGTGGAATATTTAAAGATTAGAAATATATCAATAAAAGGAATTATATTAAATAACTATAATGAAAATAATATGCTTCATAAAGATAATAAAAAAATGATAGAGGCAATTACTAAAATTCCAGTAATAGCAACGGTAAAAGAGAATGAAAAAGATTTAAACATTAGTATTAAAAAACTATTAGGAGTCTTTGAGTAAATTTTAAAATAGAAAAGAGAATGAAAATGAACTTAGTAGAAAAAGATTTAAAATATATATGGCACCCATGTTCACAGATGAAAGATTATGAAAAACTGAAATCAATTATAATTGATCATGGAAAAGGGATTTATTTATATGATAAAGACGGCAAGGAATATATTGATATTGTAAGTTCATGGTGGTGTAATCTACTTGGACACTGCAATCCTACAATAAATGAATATATTAAAAATCAGCTTGATAATTTAGAACACGTTATTTTTGCTAACTTTTCTCATGAACCAGCAATAAAACTTTGTGAAGAGCTAAGTAAAATAATTCCTGAAGGTCTTACGAAATTTAACTTCTCGGATAATGGTTCTGCTTCTGTTGAATCTGCTTTAAAAATGAGCTTTCAATATCAATATCAGATGGGAAATAAAAAGAAAACAAAATTTATGTGCTTAAGTGAAGGATATCATGGAGAGACTATTGGAGCATTATCTGTTGGAAGTATGGATTTGTATGCGAAAATTTATAAGCTTATGTTAATGGATACAATTCATGTGGAGGCTCCAGACTGCTATAGATGTCCTTATGGTAAAACAAGAGAGTGTTGTAATGCTGAATGTTTTGAGCATGCAGAAAAATCCTTTAATAAATACGGTGAGGAGACTTGTGCAATAATTATTGAACCACTATTACAGGGAAGTGCTGGAATGAGAATATATCCACCTATATATTTAAAAAAATTGAGGAAAATATGTGATGAATATAAGGTGATTCTTATTGCAGATGAAATTGCCACCGGTTTTGGAAGGACAGGAAAAATGTTTGCTTTTGATCATGCAAATGTCAGCCCAGATATTATGTGTGTATCAAAAGGATTAACAGGGGGCTATATGCCTATGGCAATAACAATTACAACAGATGAAATCTATAATGCATTTTATGATGATTACAATAAAGGAAAAGCTTTTATGCATAGTCATACCTATAGCGGAAATCCCCTCGGTTGTTCTGCAGCTTTAGCAGTTCAAAAGATATTAAGGGAAGAAGCTATATTGGAAAAAGCAAATGTACGAGCAGATTATTTAAATAATAAGTTAAAAGATGCATTGCTAGAACATCAAAACATAGGTGAAATCAGAAGCATTGGACTCATTAATGCAATGGAACTTGTAAAAGATAAGAAGACAAAAGAAGGTTATGATTCCGAGCTTAGGATAGGATACGAAGTATATAAAAGGGCATTAAATAAAGGCTTGATCCTAAGACCTTTAGGTAATGTGCTATATTTTAATCCTCCACTAATTATTAACGAAGAAGAAATAGATAAAGCGGTCTCAATATGTAAGGAATCAATAGAAGATATAATATACCAATATTAAGCTAGGAGAGGACATTGTGTCCGTAAAATTGACTTTGGAGCATTTAATGGGCAAGTTGATTAATACTATAGTTATATATTACAATACTATTAGTAAATTATTTATAGAAATCCATATATGATTAGAGGATGATTAGAGGATGAAAGTTGATTTAAGTAAGATAGTCAATAATAAGAAAATTACACCTATAGAAGAACAGGTACTGGAATATATAATTAATAATATTAATATTGTTATGGATATTGGAGTCAGAGGAGTTGCTGCAGCAAACTATACATCTACATCAACAATTATGAGACTTTCGAAGAAATTAGGTTTCACAGGATTCATTGATATGATATATAATATAACGCCTCTAATTGATGCTGGTAATACAGGAATTATAGAAAAATCAGAAGCATTAATAGGCACGGATATTAATTTTTTATGTAAATATATAGAGGAGGAACATGTTAAAAGATTTATAGAGATACTAGCAAGTGGGACACGTAAGTATATTTTTATTTATGCAAGAGGCTATTCTGAAATTGCTGGAGAATACTTTAATAAAAAACTGCTGGGTATAGGGGTAAAGAGCATATTGATAGATTCTAAGGGCAGTTTTGAAAATAATCTAGAAGATATGGAAACACTAATAGTAATATCAAAATCTGGAGAGACTAAAGAAGTATTAGATAAGGTTCAAGTAGCAAAGAAGAAAAATACAGTGATAGTTTCATTTACGAAGGAAGTGGAAAACAGTATTTCAGCTCTTTCAAACATTTCCTTTAAGATAGTTGATATGCATAAATTGGACGACAGCAATGTATTGCCTAATTCGTTTTTTGCAAATATGCTTATGTTTATGGAATACTTAATTTATAGATATTATGAAGAAACAAAAAAAGAGAATAAATAGTTAATTTGAGAAACCTGTTATCTTTTATGCTAACAGGTTTCTTAATGCTTGAAATCTATTTCAATTAAATGAAAACGTATATATAATGAGCCTATGACAAAGACATAATAAATTATTAATAAGAGGTGGAAATTATGAAGGATAAAATTATGAATGGCATGCAGAGATTTTCTAAGGCTATGTTCATTCCAGTATTAATACTTCCAATTGTAGGTATATTAATAGCCTTTGGAAATATCTTAACAAATGCCAAATTGGCAGAATATGCACCGTTTCTAAAAAATGCCGTAATATTTGGATTTGGTAAAATACTTTCAGGTTCTTTAGTCCCTATCTTATCAAATCTTGGAATTATATTCTGTGTAGGATTGGCTGTAGGGCTTGCAAAAGAGAAAAAAGCAGAATCAGGTTTTACATCAGTTTTAGTTTATTTCATATTCAATAATGCTATGAACATTTTCCTTAACTTATCAGGGAGATTAGTTCCAGCGGATCAGTTAAGAGGTTCGGGGCAAGCAGTTGTACTTGGAACTCAAGTTTTAGACATGGGAGTTTTTCTAGGAATAATATTAGGTATAGTTGTGGCTTATTTTCATAACAAATATTGCAAAACGGAATTTAATGGAGCTTTCCAAATATATGGTGGTTCAAGATTAGTATTTTTAATACTTATCCCAGTAGTAGTTATACTCGCAGTAATACTTTCTTATGTTTGGCCATCGGTACAATGGGCAATATCAAGTTTAGGATATTATATACAAAAGTCAGGTAACTTCGGAATATTTATGTATGGAATGTTAGAAAGACTTCTAATTCCAACAGGATTACATCACTTAGTTTATACTCCATTCTTATATAGTCCACTTGGAGGAGTAGAAACTGTAGCAGGTAAAGTTTTAGAAGGATCAAGAAATATTTATTTTGCACAAATAGCAGACCCTTCAGTTAAAGTTTTATCAAGCACAGTTATATGGGATGCTAGAGGATTATCAAAAATGTTTGGTTTAATAGGAGCATGCTTAGCACTTTATCATACAGCTGATGCTGATAAGAAAAAGAAAGCTAAAGCAATACTTATACCAGCAGCAGTAACATCATTAATTGCAGGTGTTACAGAACCAATTGAATTTTCATTCTTATTCACAGCACCAATATTATTTGGAGTGCACGCAGTATTAAGCGGACTTGGAATGGTGGCTTTAAATATATTAAATGTAAGAGCGATAGGCCCTAACGGATTTATAGATTTCTTACTTTATAACTTACCATTGGGCATAGAAAAAACAGGCTGGCCAATGTTTATTTTAGTAGGTATTGCACAATTTGTAGTTTACTATGTAGTATTCAGATTCCTAATAGTTAAACTTAACTTAAAGACTACTGGAAGAGAAGACAGCAGTGAGGAAGTTAAACTTTATACTAAACAGGACTACAAGGAAAAGGTATCAGGGGAACAAGGTGATTCAAACAAAGCTGGAGCAGGAAATGAAGCACTTGTAATAATAGAAGCCCTAGGCGGAAGAGAAAATATTAAAAAAGTAGATAATTGTTTTACAAGATTAAGATTAATCCTTGATGATACATCAAAAGTTGATGAAGCCACATTAAAGGGAACAGGGGCCACAGGAGTAGTTAAAAAAGGAGAAAATGTTCAAGTAATTTATGGATTACATGTAACTAGAATAAGATCTATAGTAGATGAAGCACTAGGAATTGTAGAAGAATAATAATATAAATCGTAGAAATATTTGAAGAATAATATAAATTAAAGGAAAGAGGTAATATATATGAAAAAACATTCTATTGTTATTGCAGGGGGCGGAAGCACATTCACTCCAGGAATAGTTATGATGCTATTAGATAATCTACACCGTTTTCCAATTAGAAAATTAAAATTATATGATAATGACGGTGATCGTCAAAGTGTTATTGGTGAAGCTTTAGATATTGTATTAAAAGAAAATGCACCAGATATTGAATTTTCTTATACTACAGATCCCAAAGAAGCATTTACAGATGTTGACTTCTGTATGGCTCATATACGTGTTGGAAAATATGAAATGCGCGAGAAGGATGAAAAGATTCCTTTAAAATATGGAGTACTTGGTCAAGAAACCTGTGGACCAGGAGGAATTGCCTATGGAATGAGAAGTATAGGAGGCATGTTAGAATTAATAGATTTAATGGAAAAATATTCGCCAGACTGTTGGATGTTAAATTACTCTAACCCGGCATCAATTGTAGCTGAAGCTTGCCGCAGATTAAAACCAAATTCAAAGGTATTAAATATTTGTGATATGCCGGTTGGAACTCTTCGTCGTATGGCTGGTATTGTAGATTTAGAACCAAGTGATTTAGAAGTTAAATACTTTGGATTAAACCATTTTGGATGGTGGACTAGCGTTAAGGATAAACAAGGTAATGATTTAACGGATAGGATTAAAGCCTATGTTGCAGAAAATGGCTACTTAACGGTAAAAGAAGTAGAGACACAACACACAGATCCAAGCTGGCAGGAAACTCATAAAAAAGCAAAAGATTTATTAGCAGTAGATCCAAGATTTTTACCTAATACTTATTTAAAATACTATTTATATCCTGATTATGTTGTAGAACATTCTAATGCAGAATACTCTAGAGCAAATGAAGTAATGGATGGAAGAGAAAAAGATGTATTTAATGCAGCACGTGCTATTACAAAGGCAGGAACAGCAAAAGGTGGAGAATTCCACATTGATGCTCATGCAACTTTCATAGTAGATTTAGCTAGAGCAATTGCTTATAATACTCACGAAAGAATGTTATGTATAGTAGAAAATAAAGGTGCAATATCTAATTTTGATCCTACAGCTATGGTAGAAGTTCCATGTATTGTTGGAAGTGATGGACCAGAACCTTTAGCACAAGGAGAAATTCCACAATTCCAAAAGGGATTAATGGAGCAACAAGTATCAGTAGAAAAATTAGTTGTTGAAGCATGGATTGAAAATAGTTATTTGAAATTATGGCAGGCACTTACTTTATCTAAGACTATACCAAGTGCTAAAGTCGCTAAATTATTACTAGATGATCTTATTGAAGCTAATAAAGGCTATTGGCCGGAATTAAAGTAGAGGTATGTATGTTTAAAAATTTATTTAATAAAAATAAGAATAAAGTATTTTATGCTTTTGCTGATGGTGTAAGTATTGACTTAAGTAAGGTTAATGATGAAATGTTCTCACAAAAAATGATGGGGGAAGGAATCGCTATTAAACCAAGTGAAGGAAAAATATATTCACCTTGTGATGGAACTATAGCAGCAGTTATGAAAGAAAGTAAGCATGCTGTTGGTATTAGAACGAAAGATGGAGTGGAATTTTTAATTCATGTAGGAATCGATACTGTAGCTTTAAACGGAGAAGGTTTTGAATTGCATTGTGAAGAAGGAAAAGCAGTAAAAAAAGGTGATCTTCTTTTAAGCTTTGACAGAAACTTTATTAAAGAAAAAGGCCTAGATGATATTACTATGCTGGTAATTTCAGAACCTAACAATCATAAGATTGTGAGTTTTAGAACTGGTATGAGTATGAACGCTAAGGAAGAGATTTTATTGGAATATAATTAACTCTAACAACTAAAACGTTATAGGAAAAGCTTAGTGTTCCCGCACTAAGCTTTTCTTGTTGATGATTCCTAGAAACTTATTTTTTAGAATTCTGCACCTCAACCTTTTGGTTTGAACACAAGGGCAGAAATAAAACCAAAGACTATTGCGGCAGAAACTCCTACACTTACGGTCTTTAATACACCAGTAAATATTCCTATAAAACCGGTTTGTTCAGCATCAGTTATAGCAGCTGTAACTAGGGTATTTCCAAAGCTGCTTATAGGTACAAATGCGCCTGCACCTGCGAATTTTACTAAAGGATCATATAGACCTAATCCACCTAGTATTGCACCAATTACAACTAGTGTGCAAGTTGTGTGGGCAGGCGTAACCTTTAAAATATCAGTTATAAGTTGACCGATAACGCAAATTAAACCACCTATGATAAATGCAAAAATTAATTTTTCCATAATTTGATTTTCACCTTCCTTTTTACATTTCTATAGAAACAGCATGAGCAATACAAGGTATGCTTTCCTTTTGTTGAAAGGATATAGGAGACATTAAAGCACCTGTTGCAACAATTAATATTTTCTTTAATTCTCCTCTTCGCATACGATTAAGTAGATGTCCATAAGTTACACTGGCAGAGCAACCACAACCACTGCCGCCAGAAAATGCTGGTTGATCATCTTTGTAGATTAAGAGTCCGCAGTCTGTAAATATATCTCTTGGCATGTTTATTCTGTGTTTTTCCAATAAAGCATTAGCAAGCTCGTGACCAACTTTGCCTAAATCACCAGTAGCGATAAGATCATAATGAGTTGCATCAATATTTAAATCTCTAAAATGAGCTTCAATGGTATCTACAGCTGCTGGTGCCATAGCGGCTCCAACATTATAGGGATCTGAAACTCCCATGTCTATTACTCTTCCTATAGTAGCAGAAGTTACTTTTGGTCCATCTCCATTTTGTGCGAGAACTGCAGCTCCAGATCCAGTTACTGTCCACTGTGCAGTAGGAGGTCTTTGTACCCCATAATCAGTAGGATATCTAAAGGTTTTTTCAGCAGCTGCATTATGACTGCAGGCAGCTGCTACAACGTATTTAGCAGCTTTGCTGTCAATTAATTGAGCGGCTAAGGATAGACTTTCCATGGAGCTAGAACAAGCACCAAAGATTCCTAAATAAGGTATTCCTAAAGTTCTTGCAGCAAAGCTGCTGGAAATGATTTGATTCATTAAGTCTCCACTAAAGAAAAAATTAATATCTTCTTTTTGTATATTTGATTTTTGTATAGCCCTCTCACAAGCATGCTCAAGTAGAGCTTTTTCTGCTTTTTCATAGCTATCTTGCCCTAACCATAAATCTTCACAAATTATATCAAAGTCATTTGCTAAAGCTCCATTACCCTCAAAAGGACCACCAACGGCAGCTGAAGCTAATATTGTAGGTTTAGAATTAAAAATCCAGGATTGATGCCCCTTAAGCATTTACATCGCCCCCAACCAAATTATTGACATTTTTATGGCAGCAACTACAACAGCAGCAAAAACTCCATAAACAATAATTGCTCCAGCAAGTTGGAACATATTTCCCGCTACTCCAAGCACAAAACCTTCACTTTTATGTTCGATTGAAGCAGAAGCTATGGAGTTTGCAAATCCTGTAATAGGGACAGCAGTTCCCGAACCAGCCCACTGGCTGAGATGATCATAAATTCCGAGGCCGGTAAATAAGGCGGCAAAAAAGATTAAAATTAGGGAAGTAGGACCTACTGATGTCTTTTCGTCAAAATTATAATAGTTAATAAAAAACCACTGTAATATTTGACCAATTGAACATATTGCTCCGCCTACGAGAAAAGCCCTAATACAATTCTTAAGTATTGGTCTTTTTGGTTCAATACTGCTTATCAAAGCATCATATTGTTGCTGAGCAGTGGTCATTTTTTTCTTTTTCATGTTTGACATTGGTTTCACCTTCTAACGTAATAAATGTGGTTCTAATTTTTTTATGATTTTTTCTAGTTTTTCAGCATTTTGTGAATACATAGTTTTTGCAGCTTCATTGTCACTATCTAAAGAAAATGACATAAGATCTGCTTGGGTTTTTTCGATGCTGGCATATAACATTTCTTTAACTTCTGTTTTAGGAACTTGTATTAAATCATCAAAAAGATCGATATATAAGTCGCCAGAAGAATCCACTTGACCAAGAAAAACATTCTCAAGGGTGACCCCTTTGATTTCTAATTGAGTTGTAAGCCACCCTTGATTTAACCCAGCATTAGTAAGGCCTTCATTTAATATATTACCATCCAAAATAACTGTTTGTGGTTCAGTCTTTGATCCAACCTGCTTTCCTAAATCAGAAGCAGTAACAGGTTTCTTATCAGCTTTTAAGTTTACGTTTATATCTCCGGTAGTTTCCATTACAGCAAATTCAACATCAGCTAAATTAAATGCTTTTTTAGAACGCAGTTCCTGCAAAAATTCTTGTCCTGTAATTCTTTCTTTAGATAAGTTATCTTCCATTACTTTACCGTTTTTAATTAATACTCTTTCCTTGCCATGTAACGCATTATATACCCACTTGCTTCTCATGGAAGCATAATCTAGGATAAGAGGCATCAGAAACCAAACTGCCAGTGTAGTTAATCCAAAATAAATATTATTGATAAGATTTAAAGAAATTAAAGTAATAATAATAGCTATGACAGCATAAGAAATTAGGTCAAAGGGCGTTGCTCTAGCTAAGGTCTTTTTCTTCATATATTTTGATATAACTAACGTTAAAAAAAATAAAACTATTGAATTAAATAATAGTATAGACCAAGTATTCATATTCCACCTCACTTAATTACCCTTATATTGGGGTTCCTCAAACTCCATGGTTCCTACTCTTTTTTCTAAATCTGTTTTAATTTTACTTATTTCTTCAAATGCTGTATTAAATGCATCCTTAGCTTCTTTATCACGTTCTTGCAATGAATACATTCTTAAAGTAGCTTCAGCCCCTTTTAAGGTAGCTAACGTTTGTTTTACTTTAGATATCGCTGTCATATAAAAGTCTCCTTTAATATTTATTGAAATTTTACTAATTTACTTTATCCAATAAGCTTGATTTTAATTCTTAGATTATAAAAAATTAAGAAGTTTAGGAATAATTTTAATATAAATAAATCGAATATTTAGATTGATTATGAACAAAATATAGTGGTCGATTAAAAAATATAAAGGAGGAATTTTATATGCCAACAGGAACAAAACTTGAAACAGCACTAGCTAGTGCAAAAGGATTAGCTGCAGATATGAAGACATTTTCTTTAGATACAGATAACCAAGAGGCAAAGCAAATGTTTAATCAACTTTCAAGTACAATGGATAATGTAGCACAAACAATACAATCAAGACTTGACTTTGTAAAACAAGAAGAACCACAGTATAATAAATAATAGATAACAAAAAATAAATAAATATACTTCCATTCCTAATTAAATTTATATTTTATAGGTATGAGAGTATATTTATTTACTTGAATTCTTATTATGTAGTTATGTGTAATATCTATTTGCCTAATCCTTCCCAATGCTCATAAGCCTCACTTAATTCTATCAATGAGGCAGATTTATCCTTTGCAGCTATAGCGCCACGAAGACGAGCTATACTTGTATCTAAAGAATTTATTTCGTCTCTCTCTGAACTAAATTGAATTCTTTTAATGAAGGTCTTCCATGTAGTTGATAAGTTCTCTATTTTTTCATTAGCGTTCTCCCAATTTTCTAATTCTATATCTTGAGTAATTAATTGTATCGATTCAGGGATGCTGTCATTTTTTACGGAGAACTTTTTTAAAAAGCTGCCACTGAGCATAATTAATACAAAAGAAATTAGTGCAACTATAGGTATAGATATTATTAATAATTTTCTCACGATTATTTTCCTCCTTTAATATGGTCCTTTATAATCACCAATATCGGTCGCTTTTAGCATATGATCATCATACTTGTCTATATATAAGGAGCCAGAAGGAGTCAAGGTTGCAATAAATACTTCTGAAACATCCTTAATCTCATGCATTTTCAGTTGAGCCATTAGCCATTTTTCAGTTTTATTAAGTTGTTTCAGATTTTCATTTATAAGAATTCCATCATAAATAAGTTCAGTACTTATACCGCTTGGTGCTTTTAGAATACTCATATCCTTAGGGGTTAAAGGTTCATATTCTGGTTTCTTTAGAACTGATAATTGGCCATTTGGTTCAATAATCGCAAAATCTACTTGGGACAGATCAAAAACATCCTTAACTCTCAATAATCCCATAAGATCTGCGGCTGTATATTTCATTTTTTTTAATGCATTTTCCATTATTTTGCCATTCATAATCACAATTGTAGGTTCGCCTTCAATATATTTTGCGGCATATCTCCATTTTTCAGTAACATATTCCATTAAATACCCAAGTAAACACCAAGTGAGAAGTCCAACAAAATGGGGCCATGCTCTGCTGGATAAGTCCGTAGTAAGAGTCGCGGCAATTGATCCAATTGTTATTCCAAGAGCATAATCAAAGAATGTTAATTGACTAATTTGTTGTTTTCCTAGTATCTTAGCGAAAATAAGTAAAGAAAAGAATGCAATAATAGAACGCACTAAAACGACTAAGCCTTCATTCAATTTTTTTACCTCCTCATCTTAATAATATAAGGTTATTATTTAACTTAAAGTAGATTTTATACTATTGAATTAATTGAAGGTGGTGAAAGAACTTTAGGCAAGAGAGAAGGAGTAGTTGGTGAGCGGTCTTCGTAGTTTATTTATTTAACCAAAGTTATAGAAATCACTATGCTATAATATAATCTATGAAAGAAACGTTATTAATATAAGAAGGCTTAAATTGCTAAATGAATTTAAAATGATTAACCAGAGGTACACAATTGAAAGGGGTGATTTCTTGAAACTAAATGAATTAAAATCAATAGTATTTAAATCTGTATCTAATCACATGAAGAGAGAAGGGGAAGATTCTTTTAATAAGGGATTGGTCACCTATTTTAAAGGTAAAAAAATTGAAAATATATATCATGTTTACGGGAGAGTAAAGGATAAAAGCAAACTCAAAGAGTTTAATACCCACATTAAAATTGATATTCAGAAGAAAAAACTTGAGGGAGCAAATTGTTCTTGTGATGAGTTTAAAGAATTCGCTGCAAGTGGATACACCCTAATGTGCAGTCACATAACTGCCACTGCATATAAATTCTTTAGTTTACTATCAAAGGATAAGGATGAGGCAAGAGAAGATTCAGAAAAAAACACTATAGAGAAATATAAAATATGGGGAAATACTGAAACTACTCGGCTTATTCGAAAAACAGAAAAAGACTCTGAATATTATGAAGTGATGACAGCTTCAAGAAGTGAAAAGCTAATACTTCAGCCAAATGACTTAAGAGTATTTTTAGAAGTAGTTGAGAATAGAAAAATCAAATTTAAGTTTGAGCATATAGAGTTTACAGTACCAATTTTACATAAGGATATGCCTATAACTTTTAACTTAAAAGAAGATAATAATCAAATGATTTTATCAACTCACAAGCAGCTTCCGATGCGGTTAAATTCAAATAATGATGTTTATTATTTTAAAAATGAACTTTACCTTCCTTCAAAAATTCAGAGTGATGCTTACATGACTTTTCATGAAAAATTAAAGATCCATAGAGAAATTGTTTATAGAAAAGAAATAAATATTTATACAAAATTAATTTCAATTCTAAGCAGCATAACAGAGAATATTAATATTTCAGAGGGCTTAAGAAATTTTGCATCTAACTTTTTGAAACCTGAATTTCTAGTGTTTAAAGAAGATGGAAAAATTTATTGTGATGTAATCTTAATCTATGGAAGCAGAAAAGTTAATATACTTAATGATAATAGTAGAGAAGATAAGTTTATAAGAGATTATAGAAAAGAAGAAAAGCTTCTTTTGGAAATGGAAAAAAGAAACTTTACAAAGATGAAGAATAGATTCATGTTTATAGGGGGAGATGAAGAGTTATTTAATATATTAAAAGGTATAGATGATAGCATTCAAGCCTTAGGAAAAATCACTTTAGGTAAGGGACTTAACAATAAAAAAATATATAATTCAGAATCTATAAATGCAGACTTATATGATGTGGGGGAAAATTACGATTTTTCTTATAGTATAGGGAACATAGAAATAAATGAGCTAAATAGTGCATTTGAAGCTTACAGGAACAAAAGCAGATTCTACAAAACTAAAAATAATGACTTTTTAGATTTTGAAGATGATAATTTAAGGAATTTTTTTAATCTTTTTGAAGTATTAAATATTAGTGAGAATTTAGTAGACGGAAGAGTTAAAGTAGAAAAAGGTAAAGCATTATATTTATATGAAAATATAATGAATAAAGGGTTAGGAGTTATTAAAGGCTCTGATGAATTAGAGGAAATAGAAAATAAGTTAGCTAATATAAATAGTAGTGAAATAGCTCTGCCAGATACGTTTAATGGAGAGCTTAGAGAATACCAAATGAAAGGCTTTAAGTGGTTTAAGACACTAAGTGAATTAGGATTTGGTGGAATATTGGCAGATGAAATGGGACTGGGTAAGACAATTCAAAGTATTGCATTTTTGCTTTCTGAAAATAATAAAAAGGCTTTTATTGTCTGTCCAACTTCATTAATTTATAACTGGAAAGAAGAATTTGAAAAGTTCGCGCCAAGTTTAAAAGTATTAATTGTACATGGACCACAAAGACTTGAGTCAATAAATAGTATTAGTGATTGTGATGTAGCTATAACTACTTATGGGACCTTGAGACTTGACATAGATTACTATGAAGATATTATCTTTGATTACTGTATCATTGATGAAGGACAAAACATAAAGAATTCTTTAGCTCAAAACACTAAAGTTATAAAAGAAATCAAAGCCAAGAGAAGGTTTGCCTTAACGGGAACCCCTATTGAAAACAATTTGACAGAACTTTGGTCTATATTTGATTTTGTAATGCCAGGGTATTTATACTCTAAAGAAACATTCCAAGAGAAATTCATTTCAAGAGGAGAAGATAATTTAGAAAGTCTTAAGATGTTAATAAAGCCTTTTATTTTAAGAAGGACTAAAAAAGAGGTAATGAAGGAATTGCCAGATAAAGTAGAAAAGAAGTTATTAGTTGAAATGACAGTTTCTCAAAAGGCTATATACAGTAACTATATAAAAAAGGTACGAACAACAATGAAGAATAACAAAGATGGAAAAATTGAGATACTTTCATATTTAACTAAGCTTAGACAAATATGCTTAGACCCTTCACTTATAATTGAAGATTACAATGGTGGAAGCGGTAAACTAGAAGTAGCAGTGGAGCTTATTAAAGAGCATATTGATTCTGGTAATAAAGTTCTTTTGTTTTCACAATTTACTTCAGCCTTAGATAAAATCGGAGAACGCTTAAATAAAGAGGAAATTAACTTCTTTCACTTGCAAGGAAAGACGAGACCTAAGGATAGAATTAAACTTGTAAAGGAGTTTAATAGCAGTGAATCTGTAAAAGTATTTTTAATCTCACTAAAAGCTGGAGGCACTGGGCTTAATTTAACTTCAGCAAATTTAGTCATTCACTTTGATCCATGGTGGAATCCAGCAGTTGAGGATCAAGCTACAGATAGAGCTCACAGAATTGGTCAAGAGGATATAGTGGAGGTAGTTAGGTTAATTGCGAAAGGAACCATTGAAGAAAAGATTATTTTACTTCAAGAAGATAAAAAAGAACTCATTAACGATATTCTTACTGGAGAACTTCAAAATAGCAGTTTACTTAGCAGCCTGTCAAAGGATGATTTAATTCAGTTATTTGATAGGGATTAAGTTATTAGAATGATTAAAGTAGCAGGTTAAATTGTTTCTATAATTATATAATGTAAGTAGAGGTAATATTTATATGAATGACGAGTTAACAAAAAATGCTGATGCATCCTATCAGCTAGCTGAGCAGAAGGCTGCTGGTTATTTTAAATCACTTTACATGCAGGTCGCGGAAAGGGCTTATGTTCCTATATTAACAAAGAATATACATTGGTGGAAGCGTAGTCATATTCAAAAGAGCTCTTTTTTATCCCTTTTTTATCGTATAAAGAAAGCACCTGATAGGCAGGATTATCGTGGTTATATACAATGGCTGAATTATACAGGTAAACTTGATAATTATCTAGATCGAAGTATTTCATATATTTTTATGAGAGATTTGGGTAAAGCGTTAGACTCACCTGATACACAGATGAAAATCCGGCGTGCAATTGATAGTTTAAAAGAACATCTTGCGGCATACATGAGCTCAAAAAGAAAAGAGACTGACACGGTTAGTATGGCGGTGCTATATAGGAAAGCTCAGAAGGAAGGCATTGAATCTACAGTGATATGGCTGATAAACAAACTAAAGAATGTATCTGCTAATATTCCAAAGGGGATGGATGCTGAGAATGCGCTAAGAAAACTCATTAAAATCATTGCAGGAGTAATGATGCATCAAATTGAAGAGATGGATGACGGGCTATCTACTGAAGAGCGTACTCGAAAACTTGATGGAGCTATTCGGTTAGGTTATTCATATGGGCTGACTTATCCGTTTATTGATGATATCTTGGATGCAAAAGTTCTAAGTGCAAAAGAGACGGAACGGTATTCTAATTTAATACGTACCACGATTATCACAGGAGTTGTACCAGAATTAGGCGAATGGACTGGAGAGAATGCAGAGTTAATTAAGTATATTCATTCTGAACTTAAAGAGGCTTTTGAGTACATTAAGATTCATCAGAAACCAGAGAAAATGAAATCATTTTTAGAGGAAGCCTATGTGTTTTTTTATTCACAGGAAGTAGATCGTGTAAAGACTCTATCGAATGCAAATTACACTAATGAAGAGCTTTATATACCAGTCATTTTAAAATCAGCTTCGTCTAGATTGATTGCCCGTTCAGTAATCAGTACAACTGAGGATGATGGATTTGACAATAGAACTTTCTTTTATGGCATATATAACCAACTGGCAGATGATTTTGTAGATATGTTTGATGATATGGAAGATGGAGCGGTAACACCATATACATATTATATGAAATATCATGATACACGCGCGGATCTTATAAATCCATTTGAATTATATTGGACTGTTATCTCAAATTTAATTGAAAATGTGTATAACTCAGATAGAAAGACTTGTGAGGTTATTTTAGATCGTGCAATAAATGGTTTAAAACGGTTTAAGACGCGAATGGGAATTGAAAAATATAACGAAGTTATGGGGATATTTGCTCCTAAAAATCCGGAATTTAATTATCTTGTTCAGAGCATGGTTCAAAAAGCAGATGATGTGGATTTTTTTGATAAGCTGCTTCGGGATCATATGATTACTATCTTAAAGAATGAACGAAAAGAACAGGAAGAATTCTTAGATACTATCAAAACTGTACGTAATCAAATCAACAATATCTTAAATATTAAAAAGACAGGAAATATCTCTCTGGAAAATGAATATATAATTGATGCTGCAAATTATAGCCTAAAAGGTGATGGAAAGAGACTTAGACCAATAGTGGCCTGGATGATAGGCACTAAAGAATATAATTTGAATGAGTCAGCAATCCTGCCGCTTCTGAAATCTTTGGAATATATGCACACTGCATCTTTGATATTTGATGACTTACCATCCCAAGATAATGCACCTACACGGAGGGGCTATCCAACACTACATCAAGTATATGATGTTGCCACAGCTGAATTAACAGGCCTTTTCTTAACACAGAAGGCCATTGAGGAGCAGACGTCTCTTGAACAATTTGATTCAGATACTGTCCTTGAATTAATACGATACTCAACTGGAACGACAGAGAAAATGTGCAGGGGACAAGCAATGGATTTAGGTTCAAAAGAGAAAAAATTGACACTTGAGCAATTGAACTTAATGTGTTTTTATAAAACTGGGCTGGCATTCGAAGCTTCTCTTATAATGCCTGCAATTCTCGGCCGTGCAAAGGAGTTAGAACTTAAGGCTTTGAAAGGATTTGCTTATCATGCTGGTATTGCTTTTCAGATTAAGGATGACTTACTTGATGTTGAAGGTAATCCTATAATGCTTGGAAAATCCATTGGCAGAGATGTTGAAAATCGCAGTTCCACTTATGTGTTAATATTAGGTGAGGAAGGTGCGAGAAAAGAGCTTTGGGAACATTACTGTCTTGCCGTGGAAGAGCTGAAGGACATGCCACGTAATATAATTTTTCTAAGACATTTATTGAATTATATTGTTAATCGTGATCATTAGAATTTAGCATAGGCAAGGATTATGATTTATTTAAACCATAGAATCCACGGCAAATGTCGTGGATTATTTAATTTATGATTTGACTTATTTATGATCTAAATATTAATTAGGTTATTATTAGAAAAAATTGATAAATATTGAGGTGTTTTTTATTTCTTAATCGTTATATTAATTGTAAGGATTAATTAAGGTGGTGATAGCTATTGAAAAAGAACAATTTGTAAGTTGCATAAAAGAATACGAGCGATTAATTATCACTATTTGTCTATCCTTTACAAAAAATTACTTTGATGCTGAAGATTTGGCGCAACAAACCTTTTTATCTGCATATCAAAAATGGGAAAGTTTTGATGGAAATAATATTAAGGCTTGGCTTACTACAATTGCTGCCAATAAATGCAGAGACTACGTTAAGAGTAAAGCAAGAACAACAATTAGTCTATCAGAAGAGGAGTATGAAGGTTTAGAAGATAGGGGAGAATCACCAGAGGAAACAGTAGTGAAGAAAAATACTATGGAAAGAATATTAAGTTTATGTAATAGGTTAAAAGAACCTTATAGGACTGTAGCAGTAAGCTATTTTTGCAAAGACATAAAACTTTCACATCTAGCAAAGGAAACGGGTCAGAATATTAAAACTTTAGAAACGCAGCTTTATAGATCCAAAAAATTATTAAAGGATTTATGGAAGGAGGAGTTTATGTGAATAATACATTGTTTAATAAAGAAGGCCATTTGACAGAAGAAGCATTAACGATACTTAAGTTTGATAGATTAAGGGATGAAGAATTGATTTTCATATTGGAGCATATTAGTGCGTGTGAAGAGTGTGCTGGCGCATTTGCAGATAGTTTTAAAGATAATGAACTTACAGAAGCTCCTTCAGGATTTCAAGAAAAAGTACAGATTAGAATAAAAGATAAGAAGCGACGTAATATTCAGTTTAATTTTTACTGTGTTAAAGTTGCAGTTGCAGCTAGTATAGCATTAATGATGGTATTTTCAAATGGATTAAACTCTCTGGCTAATTCAAAAGCGAATTATGTGAAACCGCCAGATTTAAGTGTTTTGAATTCAGTTAATGCAAATCTCAATAACTTTTCAGAAAAAATAATCAAATTGGAGGTTTTTATTAATGATAAAGAAAAAAAGTAAATTTTTAACCTTTGTTCTTTCAATGCTGCCTGGCGCAGGACATATGTATATGGGATTTATGAAGACAGGTGTATCTTTCATGTCCGTGTTTTTCTTTCTGATATTTCTTTCTTCTTGGCTTGATACAGGGCCATTATTGTTTATAGCGCCACTTATTTGGTTTTACTCGTTTTTTGATTGTACAAATAGAATGGGTCTAGATGACGATAAGCTATTACTTTTAGAAGATAAATATTTATTTTCTATTGATAAGTTAGTAATACTAGATAAAGATATATTCGCAAAACACAGACTAATATCAGGAGTAGTACTATTGTTTCTAGGAATATATTTGTTATCAGAAAACATAATGGATTTTTTACGACCTTTAATTCCACATGAATTTTATAATATCATTCATAATATTATGAGGCAATCTCCTCAATTGATTATAGGAATAGCAATTATTGCACTTGGTATAAGGCTTATCAAAGGGAAGAAAATGGAGAGTGAAATTGATGCGTAAAGGACGTAGAGTAGGCACATTAACATCAGGAATTGTTTTGATTATTTTTGGGATAATGTTTTTACTTAGACTGATTACTAATAATATTAATATTCTTTTCATCGCATCTCTGTGGCCTATTATTTTGGTAAGTGTAGGAATAGAAATTATCGTAGCCTACATGATAAATAGTGAAGAAAAAATACAATATGATTTTAGTGCGATAATATTAGTTATCATTTTAGTGTTCTTTGCTATGGGCATGGGGGGAGCAGAATTTGTAATTGCTCATTTATCACAGTTTAGAGAAATGATTTAATCCAAATTGGTATATTTAACTATGAAACCCACGACAAGTGTCGTGGGTTTTTGTTAGGAGTTTTAGAAAAACATAATGTTCATTTCTTATATAAAAATTTGGAAATTATGATAAGATTAATATCTATTTTTGATTAGAATGAAAAAAATATTGCAATTTTATTAAAAATGTATTAAGATAAAACGGTAAAATTTAATAATTTATATATAAAATTTAAAAGTTCAGATGAAGATAGCGGGAGAGAAACGACTATGGTCGTTCACCGAAGAAGTAAATCTTTCAGGTACCTATTTAATTAGAGATGACCGTTATTGGATGAACCCTTGGAGAGACTCGAAATAGAGCACCGAAGGAGAAAGTTATGCGAAAGTTGCATAGCGAAACTCTCAGGTAAAAGGACAGGGGACAGATAACATATCTTACAAAAGTAATACATTGTAAATTACTTTATTGGTAATGCAGTGTCGATTACTTCATTTAGATCTTATCTATTCCCATTTGTATCTCCGATCAAAAAATACTTATATAGGAAAAGGCAGTTTTAAGTACAAGCCTTTTTACTAAGATGGAGGGATAAAATGGATCAATTAAAATCAGAAAATCAAAACTTATCAAGAGGACTAAAAAATCGTCATGTCCAATTACTCGCAATTGGAGGCGCAATCGGTACTGGATTATTCCTTGGTTCGGGAAGATCTATTCACTTGGCAGGACCATCTATATTATTTGCGTATATGATAACAGGAATAATTTGTTTTTTTATTATGCGTGCCCTTGGGGAATTATTACTTTCTAATTTAAACTATCACTCATTTGTAGACTTTGTATATGATTATTTAGGAGAAAGAGCAGCGTTTATTACTGGATGGACCTACTGGTTCTGCTGGATCTCACTTGCGATGGCGGATGTGACGGCTGCGGGACTTTACATACAATACTGGTTCCCGAATATAGCTAATTGGGTTCCGAGTCTTATAATCCTTGTAATTTTATTGATTATGAACCTTACTGCAGTAAAGTTATTTGGTGAAATGGAGTTCTGGTTTGCCTTAATTAAAGTTGTTGCAATTTTAGCACTAATTATAATCGGTACATTTATGGTTATTAAAGGATTTTCTACAGATGCTGGTGCAGCTAGCTTTACAAATCTTTGGAGTCATGGTGGAATGTTCCCAAAAGGTGCAACTGGATTTATTCTTTCATTCCAAATGGTTGTATTTGCTTTTACTGGAATCGAATTAGTAGGACTTACAGCTGGTGAAACTGAAGATCCAGAACGTGTTATTCCAAAGGCTATTAATAATATTCCAATTAGAATCATTATTTTCTATGTAGGAGCTCTTTTTATTATCATGAGCATATACCCATGGACTTCAATTAATCCAGATAAAAGTCCATTTGTACAAGTGTTTTCGGCAGTAGGAATTGCAGCAGCAGCAAGTATTGTAAATTTTGTTGTATTAACATCAGCGGCTTCTGCATGTAACAGTGGCATATTTAGTACAAGTCGTATGGTTTACTCTCTTGCAAAAGAAGGAAATGCACCTGAGTCAATGAATAAATTAACTTCTAATCAAATACCTGCTAATGCTACAATGTTCTCAGCGATTGTTATCTTGATTTCAGTCATTTTGAATTATATTATGCCAGAAGGAGTATTTGTTCTAATCACAAGTATATCAACATTTTGTTTTATCTTCATTTGGGCAATTATAGTTATTTGCCATTTGAAATATCGCAAAACTAATCCTGAACTTGCTGCGAAGAACAAATTTAAAATGCCGCTTTACCCAATTATGAACTATATAATTCTAGCATTTTTAGCTTTTGTTATAATTACATTAGCATTTAATAATGAAACTCGTGTAGCTCTATTTGTAACACCTATATGGTTTATAATGCTTGCAGTGATATATAAAATGCTTAAATCAAAAGCGAAAAGTAGAGAAGTTTTAAAGAGAAATCTAGTATAGTTTAACAATAAAAATAAAAAAAGATGTTTAAAAAACGCGATTGTATATATGAGGCTGGCAGAGCTTCTTGTAGACAGTCGTGTTTTTTATTTTCGTGTGGCTAAGATTAATAAAAATGTGAACTTCATAATTTCTTCATAAATTTAGTAAATAGTTCTTTAATTTTGATAACTAAAATTAAAATATACCAAATGAAGGAAAAAGGAGTGAGGTTAATGAAATGCTTGATTATAGTACCAGCTTATAATGAGGAGAAAAATATATACAATGTTGTAACTTCAATAAAAGATAATAATACATTTTCAGATGTTATTGTTATCAATGATGGTTCTAAGGATAATACGTATTTTGAGGCTAAGAGAGCGGGTGCAGAAGTTATAAATTTAGGTGAGAACTTGGGGATAGGAGGAGCTGTTCAGACAGGTTACATTTACGCATTAAATAAGGGATATGATGTGGCAGTTCAAATAGATGGTGATGGTCAGCATGATCCAAAGGACTTGGAGAATTTAATTAAACAAATGAAAAGAAGCAGTTTTGATATGATTATAGGTTCAAGGTTTGTGGAAAAGACCAATTATATACCAAGTATATTTAGAGCAATGGGGATAAGATATTTTTCTAAATTAGTTTCGTTCCTATGTGGAAGCAATTATTATGATACTACTTCGGGCTATAGATTAATAAATAAAAAAGCAATAGAACTTTTTGCAAAATACTACCCAAAAGATTACCCAGAAGTAGAAACCATAGTATATGCATATAAAAGTGGTTTGAAGGTTAGGGAGATTGGTGTAAATATGAGGCAGAGGCATGAAGGGAAGTCATCTATAACACCGATGAAATCAATATACTACATGGTTAAAGTGACATTATCAACATTAATAGTAGCTCAGAAACAGAATTATTAATAAATAAGGAGAGTAGAGAATGAATGGAATATTGATTTTGTTTATAATATTAATTTTTATTATAGTGTATTGGGTGAGACAAATGTATGAGATCAGGAGAAGATTAGTTAGGTTAATTCAAGAAAACGCTGTGATTTGGCAACTTATAAAGGAGCAAGAGAATAAATGATGTATTTATTATTATTTATAAACATAATAATGCTAGTGTCAGGTCAAGTATTATGGAAGATTGGCATAGGAAAAAGTAGTTTCAACTTCTCAATTCAAGGAATTGTTAATATGTTTTTTAATCCTTATATATTAGCCGGAGGAATTATATATGTGTTTGCTACAATAATTTGGTTTTATTTATTATCGAAAGAAGAGTTGAGCAGAGTATATCCATTGCAAAGTTTATGTTATGTATTAGGAATACTTGCTGGAGTTTTAATATTCAAGGAGTGCCTTACACTTAGTAAAGGTTTGGGAGCAGTATTTATAATAATTGGAACATTTATTATTACAAGATGAGGTGAAAATCATGGTTATTGTTTGTGAGGAGGATAAAAGAATAAAGCTTGGGCTTATTCTTTTGAAGATATCATTTATAATAGTGGCTATTATTTCAATTTTCAAGCATGGCAATTCTACATTGCTTGGAAGCTTGGAGAATTTTGATAATGATGATGTTAAATATATAAGAAGTGCCTGGAACTTAGTGGAGAATGGAATATTTTCGTATGAAGATATAAGCAAGCCGACAGTTTATATAATGCCAGGACTAACCTTTATACTTTCGTTCTTTGTAATAATATTTGGGAAATTTCAAGCTATTATGGCATTTAGAATATTTCAAGTTGTTTTGCAGATATGCAGCTTAAATTTAATATTTCTAATAGGAAAAAAAGTTTTTAATAAGAAGGCAGCTCTAATAGCTTGCATTGTTGATTCAATTTATATTGTTGAAATATATGCTGCAAATCTTATACTCATGGAAGTTACATTTAAGTTTCTGATTTTACTTCTTATACATTTAAGTATTAACGCGTTAGAAACTAAGAAAACAAAGTATTATGTATTGGCAGGCATTGTTTGGAGTCTAGGTTGTTTATTTAAACCTACAATAGCAGTATACCCATTAGTAATACTTATAGCTTGGATTAAAAGTAGGTATAAGCTGAAAGAAGTGGTTAAATATGCTAGTATAGTAGTAAGTATATTTTGTATTATAATGTCACTTTGGTGGATAAGAAATTACAATAATTTTAATATGTTTATACCATTTACAAAGTCTAGCGGTAATCCATTTTTACAAGGCACTTTTATTAATTATAACCAAGATAAAGGATGGGGAGTTGAGTATAGGTCAAGTGAAGATCCTATACAAAGCAATGAATATGAGGTAGAAGCAGGAATAGAAAGATTAAAGATATATGGAAAAGAAGAACCTCTTAAATTTGCATATTGGTATACCCTAGGAAAGACTTTTTATTTTTGGTATGAACCATTTTATTGGGATAAAATCTTAGGTATAAACTATGATTGGGCATTGGTAGAACACTATCTTATTTTAGTAACAGCAATTTTGGGAATTATTAATACTACTAAAGAAGGAAAATGGAATTTAGAAAAGCAAATAATTGCACTAGCAATAATAGTCATGAATGTGGTTTACTTGCCGTATTACACATACAGTAGATATTCATATCCTCTTATGCCATTAATGATTATTTTTTCAAGTGATTATGTTTATTGTAGAATATGCAAATACAAAGATTCAATGACAAGGAAAAGGCAGGGATAATAAATGGAAAAGAAAAAATCAATATTAGTTGTAGATGATGAAAAAGACATAAGAGAAGTTATTGAAATTTATTTGATGAATGAAGGGTTTGATGTTATCACAGCTTCTGATGGTTTAGAAGCTTTAGAAAAATTAAAAAATGAAGCTATAGATTTAATAATATTAGATATAATGATGCCCAAATTAGATGGGATCAGGACATGCCTCAGAATAAGAGAAGAGAAAAAGATGCCTATAATAATGCTATCAGCTAAAAGTGAAGATAGTGATAAAATTTTAGGACTAAATATAGGTGCAGATGATTATGTTGTTAAACCATTTAATCCTTTGGAACTTGTTGCCAGAGTAAAATCTCAAATTAGAAGGACTACAAGTTTTAATGAACCAAGAAAAGAAATTAGTGATGAGATATGTATAGATGGACTTGTAATAAATACAGCAACTAGAGAAGTATTTGTTGACGATAACTTCGTTAGATTAACTCCTAGAGAATTTGATATATTAAAAGTTTTAGCATCAAATATCGGTAGAGTACTAAGTACTGAACAGATATATGAAAGAGTATGGGATGAACCTTTCTTTAATTCAGATAACACTGTAGCGGTGCACATAAGAAATATTAGAGAGAAGATAGAGATTAATCCTAAAGAGCCTCAATATATAAAATTAGTGTGGGGTGTTGGATATAAAATTGATAAGTAAGAGGTGGAATAGTTGAAAAATAAAATAATAAGAAGCATAAGTAGTTTAAATATAAAGTTTATATTAATGAATGTGATAAGTGTTTTAATAATAGTGCTTGGAATATATGGAATTATGTCTTTCTTTAACGAAAATACTATTGTTGGAAAGATTAATCATTTTAATAGTTCCTTTGTTAAAGTACAAAGTTATGTAAATAAGCGTGATAAATCATGTGAGGAATATTTAGAAAAAGTCGCCGAATTAAATGATGTAAATATTGTAGTCATAGATAGGAATGGACAAATATTACTAAAATCTAAGAATATAAAAGAAGATAAACTTAATGTTGAAAATTTAGTTAAATACTTTCATAGAGAATATGAGGATGGAAATTTCTATCAATGGTATGATATAACAATAGATAATCAAACAGAAAAACTTGTAATATGGAACAAGCAGCCAATTAGATTTAGTGAAAATACTATGTTATGTATTCTAATGATACCAGTCATTATTGCAATGCTTTTAACGTTCTTTTTAACAAATAGAAAGGTGAAATACATTAAAACAATAGCTAAAGGTGCGACTGAATTTTCAAGTGGAAATTTAGATTATAGAATTAACAAGAAGGGGATGGATGAGCTAGGGTTTTTAGCTGAGAGCATGAATAATATGGCAGAAAAGCTTAAAGAGAATATTGAAAAGGAAAGAGCACAAGAAAAATTTAGAACAGAACTTATAACTAATGTTTCTCACGATTTAAGAACTCCGCTGACTTCATTAATAGCGTACCTACAACTTGTAGAAAACGAAAAAACAACGGAAGATAATAGAAAGAAATACATTAGTATATCTATTGAAAAAGCATATAAGTTAAAACAGCTTATAGATGATTTGTTTGAATATTCAAAGTTAGAATGTGATGGAATTGCGTTAGAAAAGAATGAGGCAAATGTAATAGAGATATTAGAGCAGAGTATAGGCGAATTATTTATAGAAGCTCAAAAAAGAAATATGAATTTTAAAAAAGAATTTGAGAATAATAAAGTGATTCTAAGTGTTGATTCAAGCAAATTAGGAAGAGTTTTTGAAAATCTATTATCCAATGCAGTGAAATATGGAGTAGAAGGTACAGAGGTATATGTAAATTTGAAAAAAAATGATGAATATGTGACTATTACATTTGAAAATGAAATAACAGAAGAAATTTCTGAAGATACATTAATGCTTTTTGATAGATTCTATAGAGGAGATAAGTCTAGGAATTCAAAGGCAAGTGGTTCAGGGCTTGGCTTGGCTATTTCAAAAAGTATAATAGAACTGCATGACGGTGAAATTTGGGCAGAGTGCAAAAATAATATATTCAAGGTTTATGTAAAGATTTTTAATAATTAAAAAGCTTAAAGGTGAATCCAACTTCTGGATACGTAATTATGATTCTAATAGGGATAGACTTTCTCACTTGAAAGTCTGTTTTTATTTACAACGAGCGCATTTCATTGGCATAAGAAGCGAATAAGAAGATTGAAATCTATTGACCTTATGATAAAATTATATAAAATTCAATTTATAATGTTTATTATTAAAAGCATATTGAAAATTAATTATTTTACAAAATATGAAAGGATGTGAAATTCAGTAGTGCTCATAGAGTAACTAATACAGATATGAAGACAGATAAGAAAAAAACAACAGGTGGATTAATAGTTGCGGCGGGAAAGATTTCAAAAAGAAATGAATTAAACCCACTCTCTCAAATTGGTTCTATAACTGTAATAAAAAGAATTATTTTAACCTTTCAAAGTGTTGGTATTTCACCAATTGTGATAATTACTGGACATGAATCAGAAGAAATAGAGCATCATCTAGCTCACTATGGGGTCATTTTTCTGAGAAATGATCAGTATGAAAACTCACAGATGTTTGATTCAGCAAAACTTGGATTAGAATTTTTGATGAATAAATGCGAGCAGGTAATATTTACCCCTGTGAATATTCCTATGTTTACACCAGATACTATTCGCGAGATGATAAAAATAGATGAAAAAATAATTTCACCATCTTATCATGGAAAAGCTGGTCATCCTCTTTTGATAGCCTCAGAATTAATTCCTCGAATTTTAGAGTATGATGGAAATATGGGAATGGAAGGTGCTATTAAGAGTATTGGCATAGAAAGAAAATTGATAAATGTAGAAGATAAAGGTATCATTCATGATACTGATAATATTAATCAATTGAATGAACTTTTAAAAAAGCATAATGAGCATATGCTGCATCCTTTCGTTAAAGTTAGCATTGAAAAGGAAACACTACTTTTTAATTCAAGGACAAAGTTACTTTTACTTTTGATTCAAGATACACATTCCGTTCGAAGTGCATGTAGGCACATTGCATTATCTTATAGTAAAGCGTGGGATATGTTAAATAAACTAGAAAAAGAACTAGGATATGCAGTAGTTGAAAGAAAGCATGGAGGGAGCAGAGGAGGAAAAACTTCATTAACCAAAGAAGGATTGGAATTTTTAAATAAGTATGAGCAGTTTGAAGAGAATGTGAGAAAGTATGCAAAAGAAGAATTTAATAGGTTATTTTAGGATTTTGTGATTTTTGCAAAGCAAGTTCTTTTGACAAAGAATTTGATGAAAAATAGCCCCCATTCTATAATAATTACAATGTTAAATTACTATAGGATAGGGGGCTTATTTATGTTTATTCTTAATGTAAATGGAAAAGAGGTAGTTGCACAGAGTGATAAAAATTTATTATCTTTCTTGAGGGATGATCTAGGGATCACTTCAGCTAAAGATGGATGTAGTGAAGGAGCCTGTGGGACATGTACTGTTTTAGTAGAAGGTAAAGCTGTAAAAGCTTGCATACAAAAAACAGCAAAATTAGTAGGGAAACACATTTTAACTGTTGAAGGCTTGAGTGAAAGGGAAAAAGAAGTCTATGAATATTGCTTTGGGGAAGCTGGTGCGGTTCAATGTGGCTTTTGTATTCCAGGAATGATAATTTGCGCAAAAGCACTATTAGATGTGAATTTAAATCCAACAACAGCAGATGTTAAGAGAGCAATACATGGAAATATATGTCGTTGTACTGGATATAAGAAAATTGAAGAAGCTATTTTAATGGCAGCAGAATACTTTAGAGATAATCTTAAAATTCCAACTTCTCCTGAGGAACTTAAAATGGCGCAGAAATTTAAACGTATCGATGTAACAGAAAAAGTAAATGGAACAGGTATTTTTGTTGATGATATTGAATTATCAGGAATGATATATGCTAAAGCTGTTCGCTCAAAATATCCAAGAGCTATTGTAAATAAAATTGATATAAGTAAGGCAGAAGCACATCCAGATTGTGTTAAAGTATTACTAGCAAAAGATGTTCCAAATAATATTATTGGACATGCAAAGCAAGATTGGGATGTACTTATTTCTGAAGGAGATATAACAAGATATGTAGGAGATTCTTTAGCGTTAGTAGCAACTTATCATAAAGATAAACTTGAAGAAGTATGTAAATTAGTCGAAGTAGATTATACAGAACTACAACCAATTACTTCTCCTACAGATGCGTTAAAGGCCGATGCACCTTTAATTCATGCTGATGGGAATATTATGAGTAGAGCGGCTTTGCAACGTGGTAATGCAGATGAAGCAATTAAAAATTCTAAGTATGTGGTAACAAGAAAGTATAAGACACCATTTCAGGAACATGGATTTATGGAACCAGAATGTGCAATTGCCATGCCAGAAGGAGAAGAAGGTATTTTACTGTATTCTGGAGGGCAATCAGTATATGATGAACAACGAGAAATATCTATGATGCTTCAAATTCCAATAGAAAAAGTACATTGTAGGACACAGCTTGTTGGAGGTGGATTTGGTGGAAAAGAAGATATGAGTGTTCAGCATCATGCAGCACTTATGGCATGGCACACTAAAAAAGCAGTTAAAGTGAAATTTTCTAGACAGGAGAGTTTAGATTATCATACTAAACGCCATCCAATGGAAATGGAATTTACAACGGCATGTGATGAAAATGGCGATTTAACTGCTATGAAGGCTGTTATTATCGCAGATACAGGTGCATATGCATCTCTTGGAGGGCCCGTTCTGCATAGAGCATGCACACATGCGGCAGGGCCATATAACTATCAAAATATTGATATTTTTGGAATGTCAGTTTATACAAACAATGTTGTTTCTGGAGCATTTAGAGGATTTGGTGTAACTCAAAGTTGTTTTGCTACTGAAAATAATATAAATCTATTAGCAGAAATGGTAGGGATATCACCTTGGGAGATTCGCTATCGTAATGCAATACGTCCAGGTCAAGTATTACCAAATGGTCAAATAGCAGATGAAAGCGTTGCTATGGCAGAATGTTTAGAAGCTGTTAAGGATATATATGAATCAAATCCATATGCAGGTATTGCCATAGCATTTAAAAATAGTGGGACAGGTGTAGGAAAGAAGGATATTGGTCGATGCATTTTGTCTATTGAGGATGGTAAAGTTCATATTCGAACTTCAGCAGCATGTATGGGACAAGGCATTGGAACAATGTGTGCGACTGTACTATGTGAGACCACTGGTCTAAATCCAGCCTTAGTAGTACACGAAAAAGCAGATACTGTTCGTACTCCTAATTCAGGGACAAGTACAGCTTCTAGACAAACTGTTGTAACTGGTGAAGCTGTAAGAAGAGTATCGGAAAAATTGAAAATAGAATTAGAAAAAGGATTAACACTTAAAGATTTAGAAGGAAGAGAATTTCATGGAGAATATTCTGCAAAGACTGATCCAATGGGAGCAATAAAAGAAAATCCAATTAGCCATGTAAGTTATAGTTATGGAGCTCAAGTTGTTATTCTTAACGAAAAAGGAAAAGTAGAAAAAGTGGTAGCAGCATATGATGTTGGTACACCTGTTAATATTCAATCAGTTGAGGGTCAAATTGAAGGTGGAATTGTCATGGGATTAGGATATGCTTTAACTGAAGAATTTAGAGTTGAAGGAGGTTACCCTAAGACTAAGTTAGGCACTCTAGGGCTTATGAGAGCAAAAGATGTTCCAGAACTTGAAATAATTCTTGTGCAGGGAAAAGGGAAAATACCTGAAACTTATGGAGCAAAGGGATGTGGAGAATTATGTTTAATTCCAACAGCTCCGGCTTGTTCTCTTGCTTATTATCGATTAGATGGTAAATTTCGTACTCAATTACCATTAAGAGAAACATTTTATAAAAAATTAAAAACAGACAAAATATAGATATCAAACTTAATTTTTTATTTAATATCAGAAAGCATAGATCTGCAAAGTAATGCAAAGGAGAATATTAAGGGGGCAGTCAAATGCATAAAAAAATTTTACCTCTTATATATAAGGTGTTAAAATATAGAAAGATAAGTTTAACACGAAAGGAATAAAAAAGATGATAAGACAAGCTACAGAAAAAGATTTACTTGATATTTTGGAAATTTACAATGATGCTATTTTAAATACAACAGCAATATATGATTATACTGAACATTCTCTTGAGGAAAGAAAACAGTGGTATGAGAAAAAGAAACAAGATGGAAGTCCGTTGTTAGTATTTGAGAAAGATGAGAGAGTTGTTGGATTTGCTACATATGGATCATTTAGAGTTTATCCCGCTTTTAAATATTCAATAGAGCACTCAATATATGTTCATAAAGATTATAGAAATCTAGGAATAGGAAAATTATTATTAAAAGAATTAATAGACATCGCTAATAAAGATGAGTATATGACTGTGGTGGCATGTATTGATAGCTTAAATGAAGGAAGCATTAAAATTCATGAGAAGTTTGGATTTAAGTATTCCGGTACAATAACAAAGGCAGGATATAAATTTGGGAAATGGCTTGACTTAGTTTTTTATCAATTAGATTTAGATGGGCCGAAAGCTCCAGTGGAATCATAATAATTACATGATTTATTACTTATAGGAAAGTACCTCTAAATATAGTATTTAGAGGTACTTTCCTATTTTATTATTGTGCTGAATCTACTTCACGCTGCGTCGAAGCATTAAATATCAATGAAGTAAGCATAGCTCCTATCAGAAATAGCAATCCAGCTGAAATGTAAAGAATAGTCAATGAAAATTGACTTTTAAGCCAACCTGTAATGGACATAGTAATGACCATGAATCCCATAAACATAGGATTTAATACTCCATTTACTCTTCCTACAAACTCTGTTTTTGTAAGCTGTAGAATTAATGTATTTATACCAATCTGAATGCAAGGCATAAAAAATCCATTAAAGAATTGGAATAAAAGAATAACAATCCAGCTTGAGGATAATCCCATTCCAACCATTGAGATAGCATTAACTATAAGTCCTAGTGCAAGGAGTTTTTGAGGCGCTACTTTCTTTGATATTGTCATAACTAAGCCTCCGCCAATAAACATGGCTGCTCCATTTACCATAAGTAATATTTGAAGATTTTCTTTAGGAAGTCCGAGTCTTTCAACTATTAAGAAAACTCCAAGCGGTTGTATAATACCAACAGCAAGGCCTGCTGCTGCAAAAACAGATCCTAGTATTGTAAGAGCTCTTTGCTCCCAAACATAAATAAAACCTTCTTTTAATTCTTCTAAGAAATGAGTTGTGACTTCTTTCTTTTCAACTATTTTGTCAGCTGGTAATAGAGTTAATACTGCAGCTGAAAGTAAGAAAGCGACTCCCATTACCGATATAGAAATATCTATTCCAAACTTTTGAAAAACAATAGTACCTAACGCTGGCCCTATAATCATAAAAATAGCCATAAGTGTTTGAAAAATAGCCATTCCTGTTTGCATAAATTCCTCGGGAACATGAACCTTAAATAATTTCATTCCAGAAGGCTGAGAAAACTGCGATAAAATAGATGAAATAAAGGTTACAAAAAATACAGCTTCCCATGTAGCAAATATTATCGTAAGCAGAACTACAAAAACTGAAATAGCACTTAATAAGTCACACCAAACCATAGTACGTTTTGGACGCCATCTATCTGCAAAAGTTCCTCCTATAAATGAGAATATAAATATTGGGGCAAACTCAGCAACTGAAATTAAAGAAACTGCAACTGGGTCATTATTTGTTTTATCCATTACAAATAATAATATAGCAAAGTTACGAACCCATATACCTATTTGTAGAAAAATAGAAGAAACCATAATTACTTGAACAAAACGATTTTTAAAAAATGAAGAAAGTGATATGGACGATTCTTTCATATAATTACTCCTTTTGAAACTGTAAAATTTGTGTTTATATATACCACCATAATACTATATCATAAATCAAAATTACATCAAGTTAAATTATCCTAAAGAAATTCTGAAGATATTATTAAGTTGTATAAATAGAATACTATAGATATAATTATAAAGTTCGACTAATAAATGTTACATAGGAATTTTATAAGGAAGTGATTTTAAATAATGAATTCGAAAAAGAGAAATATATTCATAGCATTAATGGTAGCAATGTTTTTAGGGGCTGTTGAGGGAACAGTTGTAACTACGGCTATTCCAACAATAGTAAAAGATTTGCAGGGATTTGAAATTATTAGTTCGGTTTTTTCAGTGTATTTATTAACATCTGCAATTTCTACGCCTATATATGGTAAGCTGTCTGATTTATATGGGAGAAAAAATATGCTTTCTATTGGAATAATTATATTCTTAATTGGAAGTTTTTTATGTGGATTATCAATGAGTATGTACATGTTGATTGGAGCACGTGCAATTCAAGGAATAGGTGCAGGTGCAATATTCACTGTTACATACACAGTAATTGGAGATGTGTTTACTATTGAGGAAAGACCTAAAATCCAAGGGATTATAAGCTCAATATGGGGAATTGCAAGCCTTGGAGGTCCATTCTTAGGAGGAATTTTAATAGATGTGCTATCTTGGCATTGGATATTTTTTATTAACCTACCTTTTGGGATATTGTCAGTCATACTTATTCAAAGGAATCTAGTCGAAAACTTTGAGAAGAAAAAGCATACCATAGATTTTGCAGGTACTATTACTTTATCGGCTGCAATGGTTATATTTTTAAATATTTTTATGTCAGCTGATAGCATAAGTTTTAATAAGAATGCATTCATAGGAATTTCATTAGCTGTAACAATTATATTACTAATAGTATTTTATAAAATAGAAAAAAAAGCACTGGAACCAATTATTCCTTTTGATATATTTACAAAAGAGAGCATACTTATAAACTTAATAAGTTTTTTGGCTTCAGCTATATTGATTTGTGCAGATGTTTATTTAACAATATATATGCAGAATGTATTAGGATATAGTGCAAAATTATCAGGATTAGCCTTAGCTCCTATGTCGATCTCTTGGCTTATAGCATCGGTAGTTTTAGGGAAAAAGATAGTTAAATACGGTGGTAAAGTAGTAATTTTGATATCTAATAGTATTTTACTTATCAGTACATTATTATTAATTACTTTAGGTGTAAACTCTTCGATATCATTAGTACTAATTTATGTGTTTATAATAGGTCTTGGTTTTGGTGGAGCCTTTACTACTTTAACCATAATTGTCCAAGAGTCTGTTGAATATAATAAAAGAGGTGTAGCAATGTCTACTAATTCCTTGATTAGGACGTTAGGGCAAACAATAGCCGTAAGTGTATTTGGATATATATTCAACTTATACATAGTGAAATACTTTACTAATATAGGAATCAATTGGGTAGACCCAAGCAATTTATATAAGTCATCAGAATATAATGCAGCTGTCACAAGTGAGCATATAAGGTTAGCTTTAAATAGTTCTTTTCATGTATTGTTTATAATACTTGTAGGGATATCAGTTGTTTCATTAATTTTATCAATGCTGATGCCTAAACATATTAAAGAAGTTTAAAACACGGCAATTTAAAGAGTAAAGTGGAAAATTAATCTAAATATTTAAAAGTATTGCCAGCACAGAAATATAAAAATACTTGCATTAATATATTTATATTTTAAACTTACTAATAAACAAAGAACGAGAATATATGTTTTTACGGAGTGTTCATAAGAAGATTTTGCTGGCTGTTATTCTAGATTATAAGTTGTTCCAAATGTGCTTGTTCAATGCGTAGCCATTGAAGCAAGCACTTTGGGTACAACTTATAGTCTTAGAATAACCCAGCAAAATCTTCTGGGAACCGGAGTAAACACATATATTCCCGTTCGGTTGTTTAGCAGTAAACTTAAATTATTATTATATTGCAAGTATTTTTATATTTCGGATGATTCGCAAAACCTCTAATTTGCAAATACAGCTTGTTTGGCCTTTATTATCACGGCACTTAATGGTAATGCTATAACTATTCCAGTAGATACTTGAATAATATTACCAACTATATCTTTAGCAGCAAATGCAATTCCTTGTATTAGACCTATCTTTTCTGTTAGAAAACCAGATATTATTATTCCAGCACCAAAATAAGCAATTACCATAAATATGCCGCTAGCTAAGAATGCAATTGTGTATTTGGTTGCGGCCTTATTCTCTGGCATTCTTTCTAAAATTGACCCGGCAATGTAAGCCATTCCCCATTTAATTACTAATGTAAATGGTGCCCAGAAATAATACCCACCTAATACATCAACAAGAAACATCCCCAAGCCGCTTGAAACTGCCCCTTTTTTCTTACCCAGAACAATCACTGATAAGAATACCATACAGTCACCTATTTGAACGAAGCCACCAACGGATGGAATCTTAATTATACTACCTGCTAAATAAGTTAAAGCAATCATTAGCCCCATTAATACCATTTCATTGGTATTTAAATTTTTACTTTTTTCCATAAAATATTTCCCACCTTTTTTAGATTATTATTAATTAGCCAATATAGATGAATGTTTTGTTTTTAACATAGCATGATTTAAATAAATAAAATTATTGCAAATAATGTTATTATTATATTAATATTATTCTGATTTATCAAATGTACGGGTACAATTTGAAATTGAATGAAACACAAAATAGTATTGGAAAAAATATGTTTAAGTAGGCTATAATAAAAGCAGTATAGATTATGAATATAAATATACTTAAGGGGAGGAGTTTAGGTTTTGAGGATATTACATACTGGAGATTGGCATTTAGGTAAGAATTTAGAGGGCGTAAGCAGAATGGATGAGCAGGAAGAATTCTTAGATGATTTTGTTAGAATTGTAGAAGATAATAATATAGATTTAGTTATGATTGCAGGGGATGTTTATGATAATTCAAACCCTCCGGCAAGAGCTGAAAAAATGTTTTATGATACTTTGAAGAAATTATCAAAAAACGGGGAAAGGCTTACTCTAGTTATATCAGGAAACCATGATAATCCAGATAGACTAGTCGCAGCAGGACCTTTAGCGCGTGATCATGGAATTATTATGGTGGGTACTCCAAAGACCATGGTTCAATGTGGAGAATATGGGAGACATAAGGTACTAGCTTCAGGAGAAGGTTTTGTTGAAATCGAAATGAACAATGAAAAGGCGGTTATTTTAACTGTACCCTATCCAAGTGAGAAAAGACTAAATGAAGTAATCTATAATGGAATGGATGAAGAGGAGGAAAAAGCTAAATCCTATAGTGATAGAATATTTTCCTTGTTCAATTCACTAAAAGAGCATTATAGAGAAGATACTATTAATTTAGCAGTATCGCATCTCTTTGCTATGGGAAGTGAAGAAAGTGGTTCTGAAAGAAGTATTCAGCTTGGAGGAACTTACATAGTAGATGGAAGCTGCTTTCCAAAAGAGGCACAGTATGTGGCATTAGGACATGTACATAAACCACAGATAGTACCGGGTACAGAAAGAAAAGCCAGATATTGCGGTTCACCAATTCACTATAATAAGAAAGAAATAAGCTTTACTAAGAAATGTTTTATAGTTGATGTTAAAGCGAGTGAAGAATGCATTATAGAAGAAGTGGACTTAAAAGTATATAAGCCAATTGAAATTTGGAAGTGTTCAAGTATTGAAGATGCTATTTCAAAATGTGAAGAAAATAAAGATAAAGATTGTTGGGTTTACCTTGAAATAAGCACAGATAGATATATAAGAGAAGATGAAATAAAGCAAATGAAAGATTTAAAGAAAGATATCTTGGAAATAATGCCTAAGGTTAAAGGCATAGATGAAGAGGTTGATCATAATTTCACTGAGAAATCTTTCGGGGAAATTTTTAAAGACTTTTATATGAAAGAAAGAGGAACATCTCCAGAGGACGAGGTTGTTGAATTACTTTTATCAATTATAGATGAAGAAGGTGGAGAAGATGAGACCAATCAAGTTGAGGATTAAAGGGCTAAACAGCTTTATAGATGAGCAGACTATCGACTTTGATAAGTTAACAGATAGAGGATTCTTTGGTATATTTGGACCAACTGGAAGTGGTAAATCAACTATATTAGATGGAATAACCTTAGCACTATATGGAAATGTAGCTAGAAAGAGTTCAAATTATATAAATACTAATTGTGAAAGACTTAATGTGAGTTTTGAATTTCAAATATCAGGAACTGAGAATAGACGATATACTATTGATAGAGAATTTCGAAGAAAAAAAGATGGTGGAATAAGCTCTGGAAAGTGCAAAATAGTTGAGATAACCGATATGCAAGAGGAAGTTTTAGCTGATGGAGTTAAGACTATAAATAAAAAAGTTGAAGAAATATTAGGGCTTAATTTAGATGACTTTTCAAGAACTGTTGTTTTGCCCCAAGGTAAGTTTAGTGAATTTCTTAAACTAGAGGGGAAAGACAGAAGAGATATGCTTGAAAGATTATTTAATCTTCAGCAGTTCGGGGATAATTTATCTAGAAGACTTAATGCTAAGATAAATAAAGAAAAAACTGATAATAGTGTTTTGCTTGGGCAGTTAAGTGGATATAACGACGTAAGCGAAGAAAAGCTAAAAGAAAAAGAAGAAGTCTTAGAAACCTTAAAGAATGATTTAGTGACTTTAAAAAATGATTTGGAAATAGTAGAAAAGAGTTATAAAGAAAACCAAGAAATATGGAATTTACAAATTGATTTAATTGAGTATAAAAATAAAGAAAAAGATTTAAAAGAAAAAGAAGAAGAAATAAAAAAATATATGGATAGAGTAAACTTAGGGGAAGCGGGGGCGAAAGTCGTACCGTATATAAATGCCTTTGAGAATACTATAAAAGAGTTTAGGGAAAATGAACTTGAATTAGAAAAGCTAAAAGCTGCAATTGAAAAGATAAAAGAACAAAAAGAAAATATCGAGAGATTATGGAGTGTAGCTAAGAGTAATAAAGATAACAAACTTCCGCAGTTAATTCTTCAAGAACAAAAAGTTAAAGATGCTATTGAAGAGGAAAAGCTGTTAGATATTATTAAAAGCAACATAGATAAATTAAAGTCTCAAATTGAAATTGCACTTAAGAAATGCGAGGAAAGTCAAAGTCAGCTTCTAAAAATAGATGTAGAAATTAAGTCTAGAAATAATCAAATTAAAGAAGATGAAAAAGTATATAATGAGTTAAAAATTGATGAAGCTCTTAAGGAAAAAGTTCAAGAAGGAATTATTTTAGAAGAAAAGCTTCTTAATTTAGACTCGATTATTTCCAGGGAAAAAGAAAAAAAGATTTTTCTAGAAAAAGAAAATGCTGAAACTATATCAAAAGGAAAAGCATTAAGAGATGTATTAGATAATGGAACCAAGGAATTAGAAGAGAAAGAATCACAATATGATCTTTTAATCAAAAATCCACCAGGTGACCAAAAAGATTTAGTTAACTTAAAGCAAGTAATTGTTGAAAGTGAACAAAAATTTAAGACACTGGATAGATTAACTAAAGAAATTGATTCATCTAATAAAGAAATAGAAAAATTAAATTCTGAGCTTCTTAGTAAAAAAGACGAGGAAAAGAATCTGGAAGAAGAGCTAGAAGATATTAAGATTAAGCATAAGGAAATTATGAGAGAAAATTTAGCTCATGCCCTTAGGATTGAACTTAAAGAAGGAGAAGAATGTCCAGTATGCGGTTCTACCCATCATACAAAAGAAAATATAGATGGTTCAGGCATAATAGATATTAAACCTGTTGAAAATGAAATTAAGGTTAAAGAAAAATTGATTAAGCTCAGTAGTAGTAAAATAATTGAGAATGAAACCAAGATAAAGAATTATAAAGATAAAATTAATGCTAATGAAGAAGAAATTCGTACTTTAGGAATAGATAAGAATGCAAAGTCTTTAGATAAATTACAAGAAGAATTTATAAATTTAGAAAAAGTTTTAGAAAATTATGCGAAAGATAAAGAAAATCTAGAAAAATACATCAATAAATTAAAAAATGAAATTAATATTAAAAATGGTGAAATAAATGAACTAAGAGCTGTAGTAAGAACAAATCAAAGACAGCTGGAAGAATTAACAAAGAGCATTAATGATAATACAATAGAGTTTGATAATATAAAAAATAGAGTAAATACATTAAAAGCAGAAACTTTAGTTGATAGCTTTAGCCAAAAAAATGAAGAAATTAAGCAAGTTGAAAAAGAAAGAGAAAGATTAGCTGGGGCAGTTAAAGTAAATAGAGAGCTAGTAGAAAATTTAGAAAAGCAAAAAGAAATACTAAGTAATGAACTTACTTTGGCAAAAGAAAATCTTACTAAAGATAAGGCAGACTTAGAAAGTAATGAGAAAAATAAAGAAGAAAAATTACAATCAATAAGAAATAAAGTTAATGATGAAGCTGATTTAAGGTTGCTTCTTAATCAGGTACAAAAAAATATACACATTATAAATGAAGAATTCGAAAAGCTTGAAAATGGAAAGAATAGAATTGAAAAAGAATTTACAGAAAGCAATGAAAAGCTTATAGGTACAATCAGCAAATATAAAGAATTAAGTAAACGAAAAAATGATGAAGAAGCACAATTGGAAGTGGCGATTGATAGCGAAGGGTTTAAATCATTAGAAGATGTTAAGAATAACCTTATCGAAAGAGATGAAATAAGTAAGTACAAATCAAGGATAGAAACTTACAGAGATAATATGTCGAAGGTTAAAGGTGCAATTGAAAGTCTACAGAATAAAATTAATGGAAAAGAATTAAGTGAAGAAGAATACCTTCAAATAAAATTACTAAAAGAGCAAAAAGAAAAAGAAGTAAACGAAGCTAATGAAAATAAAATTAAAATTGAAGAAGAATTAAGAAATATAAAGACAAAGTTAGAAGAACAAAAGGAACTATTAGAAAAGAAAGCCAAACTAGAACATAAATTGGCCTTACTTAGTGATTTAGAGAAACTATTTAAAGGAAAGAAATTTGTAGAGTTTGTTGCAGTAAATAAATTAAAGTATATATCCATTGAAGCTTCTAAAAGACTAAAGGAAATTACTCATGGAAATTATGGGTTAGAAGTAGATGAAGATGGTAGATTTATAATAAGAGATTATAAAAATGGTGGAGCTAGAAGAGATGCGACAACATTATCAGGTGGAGAGACTTTCCTAGCCTCATTGTCATTAGCTTTAGCGCTATCAGCACAGATTCAATTAAAAGGAACAGCACCGCTTGAACTATTCTTCTTAGATGAAGGATTTGGAACCTTAGATGATGAACTTCTAGAAGTAGTTATGAGTTCTTTAGAAAGAATTCATAATGAAAAGATGAAGGTAGGAATTATCAGCCATGTAGAATCCATAAAGAGCAGAGTACCAGTAAAACTTATGATTACTCCGGCAGAATGTGGAATGGGTGGAAGTAAAGTGAAAATTGAAAGAAACTAAAAAAATTTCATAGGAATTTCATCCAAAAACTATGTCGTAAAAAAGCGATAATCTTGGATTATATGACAATTAATAGATAAAAGTATTTTTGGGTATGTATATATAGATAATATTATAATAAAATAAAGATGCAGAAATTTTAGTTTAGATTTAAAATTCGTCTATTATGATAATATAAAAATGTTTTTAATTACAGGTAAATATTGTATAATGGAAAAGAGAAAAGTTTGGAAAGGGGATTAAAAAATGAACTACAAAGAAAAGTATAACACTTGGATTAATTCCGACATTATCAATGAGGAAACAAAAAACGAATTGAGAGCAATATCTGACGAAAAGGAGATTGAAGATAGATTTTACCAAGACTTAGATTTTGGTACTGGTGGATTAAGAGGGGTAATAGGTGCTGGAAGCAATAGAATGAACATATATACTGTTGCAAAAGCTACACAAGGCTTTGCAAACTATCTTAATGAGAATTTTAAAGATCCTTCAGTTGCAATTGCATATGATTCTAGAAATATGTCAAAGGAATTTGCAAAGGCAGCTGCACTTAACTTATGTGCAAATAATGTAAAAGTATATTTATATGAAAGTTTAAGACCAACGCCAGTATTATCTTACACAGTTAGAGAATTAAAATGCAGCGGTGGTATAGTTGTTACTGCGTCTCATAATCCTAAAATATACAATGGTTATAAGGTTTATGATGAATTTGGTGGGCAAGTAACAGATGAGAAAGCAAATATAATTATCGACAGAGTTAATTCTGTAGATGATTTTTCAAAAATTAAAGATATAGATGAAAGTCTTGCTTTAGAAAAAGGTTTATTAGTTTATATTGGAGAAGATATAGATAAGCTTTATTATGAAAAAGTTAAGGGATTAACAATAAGAACTGATTTAGTTAAAGAAAAAGCTAGCAATTTAAATGTTATATTTACTCCAATACATGGATCAGGAAATGTTCCAGTAAGAGCAGTATTAGAACAATTAGGATATAGCAATGTTAAAGTAGTTAAGGAACAAGAAGCTCCAGATGGAAATTTCCCAACAGCATCTTATCCTAACCCAGAAAATCCAGATGTATTTGAATTAGCTATGAAAATGGCGCAAACAGAAGGAGCAGATATAATCTTTGGAACAGACCCAGATTGTGATAGAATAGGTCTTGTTGTTAAAGATAATACTGGTGAATTTAAAGTATTAACTGGTAACCAAACTGGTTTACTTTTAACTCATTATGTATTAAGCTCATTAAAGGAAACTAATAAACTACCTCAAAATGGTGTTGTAATTAAGACAATTGTTACAACAGAAGGTGCTAGAAGTATTGCAGAAGACTTTGATATCGAACTTATGGATGTATTAACAGGATTTAAATATATAGGCGAAAAAATAAGAGAATTCGAAGATGCAGGAAATAAGACTTATCTTTTTGGATTTGAAGAAAGTTATGGATACCTTGCAGGAAACTTTGTTCGTGATAAAGATGCTGTTATAGCTTCAATGTTAGTATGTGAAATGTGTCTTTACTATAAGGAACAAGGAAAGAGCCTTTATGATGCATTAATTGATCTATATGAAAAATATGGATATTTCAAAGAAACTCTTGTATCTTTAGAGTTAAAAGGAAAAGAAGGTCAAGAAAAGATTGCTAACTGTATAGAGGCATTAAGAAATGATCCAATAAGCAGTGTAGATGCTGTTAAAATAGTTACAAGATTAGATTATAAATTAAGCATTGAAGAAAATACTGTAAATAATACTAAGACAACTATTGACTTACCTAAGTCTAATGTATTAAAGTACATCTTAGAGGATGGTTCATATTTCGTAGTAAGACCATCAGGAACAGAGCCTAAGATGAAAGTTTATTTAGCAGTAAAGAGCAGCAGTTTAGAAAATGCTGATAAAGATATTGCGACATTTAAAGAAAAAGTAATGGAAATAATTAACGCTAAGTTAAGTTAATTTCTATACAGGTGCGTGAAAGAAAATAGGTTACCAGATTAACTTGTTATTTTTTTGAATGTACCATAATTGCTATCATCTTACTAGGTGGTAGCAATTTTATTAAGTAGGGAACCCAAATCTGTGATTTGGTGTGAGTCACTTACTCAGCGAACGAATGTGAGTCGAGTTTCCTTGAGTAAGGAACCAAAAATAAACAGTTGTTATTAATGAATGCTTAATAAAGAATTTAGATTAAGTATTGATATTGACAATTAAGCAAGAGGTGTAGAATGAGTAATTATAAGACAATGTATAAAGATAAACTAAGTAAATTATTATTTCTAGAAATGAATAAAGAAGGATTTAAAAGAAGTCTTAATATACCGGAGCATGTTGAATTTAAAAATGATGAGTTATATATGCCTATAAGTGCTGACTATGTTGTAAATAATGTTAATGATGAAATAAAATTAAGCAACTTACCTATATATTATTTTGTTGAGGGTATGTTTATTACTTTTGGTGCAGATAAAAATGTTAGATATGTTGATGATTATGGAACGATTTTATCTTACATTCCAGATGCTGAAGAATGTGTAAAAAGCCTTATAGCAAATAGAATAAAAAAAGATAAATTAGAAGACGCCTATATTTTATTAAAAGGATATTATAGATATACAAAGGAAGAGGAAATTCTAACGAAGCTATTAGCTGTAGGTGAGACAATAAGAGAAAAAGATTCAAGTTTTGCAGAAATTCTAGTAGAGGATATTGATGAGTGTAAGAAAAACTTTGATAAATCTCCAGAACCTTATCTTTATAATGCCTTAATTCTTAAAGAACAAGGGGATCACAAAGGTGCGGAAGTAGAAATAAATGAATACATAAATAAGGGGGGAAAGAAAACTCCTGAAATAGAGGAAATAGTAAGTGATATTACTAATGTAAGTCATTTTGAAAAGGCAGTTGAGTGTTTAAAAGATGAACCTAAGAAAGCCATAGATTTGTTATTGCCCTTAAGTGAAGAATTTAAAGAAAATCCATTAGTTTATTATTACTTAGGCGTAGGTTATAGAAGAATTGAAAGTTATAATAAGGCTATATATTATTTAGGTAAAAGCCTTGCAATTGAATCTGGAAGCCTTGAGACTGTTAATGAGCTTGGAATGAGTCATGCTTGTATTGGAGAGTATGAGGAAGCAATAAAATATTTTAGAAAAGCCTTTGAAGCATCTAAAGATGTGGAAATCTGTACAAATATAGTAATGTGTTATATAAACTTAGGAGATAAAGAGCAAGCAAAGCTTCACCTAGAGATTGCTAAAAAGCTAGCTCCTGAAGATGAAATAGTAATTGAAATAGATCAAATGTTAAATAGAACAGTAAAATAATTAGGAGATAATATGTTTACGAAGATACTTGATTTTGAGGTTTTTAATAAGGACAAAAGTGCTTTAATGAATTATGCAGATAATTTTGAAAAAGTAAATATAATATCAGGAAATCCAGAGGTATTATTTAATGGATTGCACAATCCTATTCTTAAAGAGAATTTTAATGATAAAAATTCCATTATAATACCAGATGGAGTTGGAACAGTACTCGCATCAAAATTACTAAAAAATCCAGTGAAAGAAAAAATCGCGGGAATAGATGTTGTTAGAGAAGTTTTAATTAAAGCAAATTTAGAGAGAAGATCTATTTATTTATTAGGAGCAAAAGAAGAAGTTCTTAATAAATGTGTGGATAATATAAAAACTGAATTTCCTAATTTAATAATTTCAGGATTTCATAATGGATTTTTTGATTTAAATAATTGTGATGAGATAGTAGATGATATAAATAAATCTGATCCATGGGCAATCTTTGTAGCAATGGGATCGCCGAGACAGGAAATATTTATTGAAAAGATTATTAAGAGTTCAAATATACATATATTCATGGGGGTAGGCGGAGTATTTGACATACTTGCCGGTGAGCTTAAAAGAGCACCAAAATGGATGATATCTTTAGGTCTTGAATGGCTATATAGAGTTATAAAAGAGCCATTCAGAATAAAAAGATTAATTGCTATACCTAAATTTTTACTACTTGTACTAAGACATAAGAAAAAGTAATATTAACATTAGCGTAAATTACAAAATAACAGATAGAAATAAATAGGTGATAAAATGAAACAAAGAAGTAGTTTGGTTAAATCTACATTTATAATAATGATTGTGTCACTGATAAGTAGATTTTTGGGATTTGTCCGTGATATGCTTATTGCAAATAATTTTGGTGCAGGAATGTATACCGATGCATATAATCTTGCAGTATCTGTACCGGAAACAATATTTACTTTGGTAGGACTTGCAATATCTACAGCATTTTTACCGATGCTTAGTAAAATTAAAGCTCAAAAAGGTCAAAAACGAATGTACGAGTTTGCAAATAATGTGATAAATATATTATTTGTTATCTCTTTATTTCTATTTGTTGTAACAAGCATTTTTTCAAAAGAAATAGTATATATATTTGGACCTTCGGAAGAAACAGCATTAATTGCAATAAAATTATTAAGGATAACATTATTAAATCTGTTATTTTTATCTATAAATGCATGTTTTACAGCATTATTACAAGTAAATGAAGATTTTGTGATTCCATCCATATTGGGGTTGTTTTTTAATTTACCTATGATATTATATTTATTATTCTTTAATAACTATGATATTTTAGGGTTAACAATTGCAAATGTTATAGGAAATTTCTTTAGAGTTGCGGTGCAAGTACCATCTTTATTAAATCATGAATATAAGTATAAATTTATAATAGATATAAAGGACGAAAGACTAAAAGCAATTGTTGTTTTAATAATTCCAGTAATTATTGGAGCAGGAGCAAATTCATTAAATATGGTTGTTGATAAATATATTGCTTTAAAGTTTCCAAGTGGATCAGTTTCAGCATTAGATTATGCTCAAAAGTTGATTATTTTTATAAATACTATTATTGCAGCTTCAGTAACAAGTGTTGCATATCCACTTATGGCAAATATGAGGAGTAATGAAGATATTCATGGATTTTTAGAAATTCTAAAAAAATCAATTTTATATTTAGCAATATTATTAATTCCTATTACTTTTGGAGTTATAATATTTAGTGAAGACATAGTAAAAATTGTATATGCAAGAGGAGCGTTTGATAAAAATGCAGTTCAAATTACAAGTTTTGCTTTATTAGGCTATGGATTTGGAATATTTTTCACTGGATTAAGGGATATTTTAAATTCAACATTATTTTCCATGGGAAAAACGAAGGTTACTACTGTAAATGGAGTTGTTGGAGTTATCATTAATATAACATTCTGCATAATTTTATCTAGATATTTTGGGATAATGGGCATAGCTTTAGCATCTGTTATAGCTATGGCAGTAACTGCAATTCTGTTATTTAGAAGTGTTATAAAACTAGAAAAAGATTTTATTATAAATGATATCATAAAAAAAATAGTATTAATAACAATAAGTTCTTTGATCATGGGATTGGTAATTATTATCGTGGTAATTAATCTAAGAAATACGTTAGGATCAATACCTCTAGTTTTATTTGGAGGAATAATTGGAGTTGTAGTATATTTTACTTTATGCCATATTTTTAAGATCGAAGAAATCATCGAAATAAAAAGTTTAATTTTAAAGAGGATTAAAAGATAGGAGGGTGTATGAAAATATTATTTATTGCCTGCTATTCCCCGTTGATAAATAATTCAGCAGCTATTGAAACGCTTCAATATTTAAATAAATTAAGTGAAATCAACAATAATGAAGTACATCTTTTGACAGTGAATTTTCCAAAAGATTCAATATATTATGATGAGGCATTAAGAACTATGATGGATGGTAAAATAAAAGTCCACGTGGTTGATGGTGGAATTGTCTTTAAAAAATTAATGCCTAGAAAAACTAATAGTTCTAATAATGCATCTGTTAAGCCTAAGAATGGAAATAGTACTAAGGTTCTTAGAAGAATAAAGAATGCCATGGTTATACCTGATATGTATTATGGATGGGCCAGGAAAGCGGCTGTATATGGGATTGATTTAATGGAAAAAGAAAGATTTGATGTTATATTTTCAATGCATGAACCTCCATCATCTCATTTATGCGCTTATTATATAAAGAAGCAATATAAAAATGTTCCATGGATTACTTATTGGAGTGACCCATGGCTTAAAGATTCTACTAGAGAAAAATCTTTTATTGTCAAGAAGATGCTTGAAAAGAATATGGAAAAGAATATTGTTAATTTTGCTGATAAGTTCATCTTTGTTACAGAAGCAAATAAAAATGAATATTTAAAAGATTATAAGACATTAAATGATAATAAGAAAACTTTTATCTTAAACCGAGGTTTTGATGCAAAATTATATGAAAGATTATCTCATGAAGAAGCACCAAAGCTTATAAGAAAAGATAAGGTTAACATAATTTATACTGGAGAAATATTTTCAAAGCTTAGAGATATAAATCCATTTATAAAGGCGATCGAAGAAATTATGAATGAAGATTTAGAATCTTATAATTTATTGAATGTTTTATTTTTTGGAAATATAGATGATATAGAAGCAAGAAAGAAATTACAAAGCTTAGAGGTGGCTAACGTATCCCCAAGAATACCTTTTGATGAAGCGCTTAAATATATGCTTAATGGAGATGTATTGCTATTGTTTGGAAATAAGAATTCCAAACAGATACCTGCAAAGATTTATGATTATTTTGGAGCAAAAGGCAGGATATTAGTGATCTATGGTGATGATAATGATCCTATTAAAAGAGTAGTGGAAAATAATAAGAAATGTGTTGTGACGGATAATAGTACTCAAAAAATAAAGAATAAAATTTATGAACTAATAAAAATGTATAAGAACAATACGATTCACTGCGCACCAGACGAAAATTATGAGTGGAATTCCATAGTAGAGAGACTGAACAATATATTAGAGGGAAGTGATTAAATGCATATAATGGTTATTCCATCTTGGTATTCTTCAGCTAGGAATAAAGTTCATGGTAGTTTTTTTAAGGAACAATTTAAAGCTCTTGCAGATAGTGGTCAGAAAGTTACTGTTGCCTATAATGAAATTTGGCCAATAACAATGTTGGGTAAGATACATGAAAAAAGAGGCATAAATTTTAATATAGAAGATAACCTTAGGACTTATAGATATAAAGATTATAATTATTTACCTAAAACGCCATTAATGTTTAAAAGTTTCAATAAGAGAATGGATAGATTGTATAAAGAAATAGTTAGGAATGAAGGCAAGGTTGATATAATTCACGCCCATTCAGCCTTTTGGGGAGGAATAGCAGCTGCTTATATAAGTAAAAAATATAATATCCCATTAGTTCTTACCGAACATTCATCACTTAAATATGCAAAATATGTTAATGAAAATTATAAGAAACATATTTTTAATGCGTATGAGAAGGCAGATTACTTAATTGCAGTTGGTAGTGGGTTAAAAAAGGAAATCCAGGGATATGTTAACAAGTCAGTGGATGTTATCCACAATATGGTTGATTTGAAATTATTTAGTGTGGATAATAATGTGATAAATGATTTAAGTAAAGACAAAGGTTTTAAATTTTTTTCTTGTGCTTTCCTTGAAGAAGGAAAAGGTATGGAATGCTTAATAAAAGCTTTTGCACAAACCTTTAGAAATGAAGAGGTAAGTTTAAGAATAGGCGGAAATGGTACGATTAAGCCTGAATTAGAGAAATTAGTTGAACAGCTGAAAATGGAGAAGCAGATTAAACTATTAGGTGCTCTATCAAGAGAAGAGGTATCCAAGGAAATGAGGGCGTGTGATGCTTTTGCACTGCCATCTGAACATGAAACCTTTGGCGTTGTGTATATTGAAGCACTTGCCTGTGGTAAACCAGTTATTGGTGCTGATAACGGAGGAGCAGAAGATATAATAAGAGAAGATAATGGAATTATAGCTAAAAAGAAAGATGTTGATGATTTAGCCAGAGCATTGATAAAAATAAAAGAAAATTATGAGTTTTATGACAAGAATAAAATAAGACAAGAAGCAGTTTTTAGCTATTCAGAAAATGTATTAGTGGAAAGGCTAAAAGGAGTGTATAAAAAAGTATATGAAAGAAATAATTAAAAATATCTATGATTTTTTAGGTAACAAACTATATTTTAAGCTGTTTTATCTATTTGTAAGTTTAATTGTTGTTACAATATTAAAAGGTATCCCCAAAATTACAATCCTAAATTATGTAGCGTTTGCATGGGGGGCACTATTGATTCTATTTATGATAATCGATGGATACAAGAGAAGAAAGGTCTATAAATTTGATATTCCTCTTGCAATATTCATTATAGTAACGTTATTTTTGAACATTATTGTTTATAGAAGTTCACATAATCTTACACTATGGGCTGTAAATTTAATCTTATTTACAGTTGTGTTTTCAGTTGATGTATTTAGAGATAAAAAACAATTAATTAAAGAATTAAATTGTATTAGCTATTTTTATGTTGGTTTTATGTTTTTAGCATCAATATTTTCATTAATTCTCAGATTTTTGGGAAAGACCATAGAAGTAGGGCAAGTTGTATTTGGAGCTACAAAAGGTGTATTTGAAAATGAAAATGCCCTATCAATCGCAGCTGCATTGGCTATTGTTATATGCATATATCTTAATAATATAGCTAAAATTCATAGACTTAAGATGTTTTGGTTAGCTAATATAGTCATGCAGGCAGTAACTATGGTAGGATCTCATGGTAGAAGTGCTTACCTAATAGTTGTAGCTGTAATATATGCTTTCATATTTATATCTAACAAAAATAAATACTTTAGGGCAATACTTTTAATAATACCTGTGATTGCATGTGGAGTATTTTTTGAACTAGATAAAAGTAACATAAGAGATTTTACAAGTGGAAGAAGTAGTCTTTGGACGTCTGCATCTATAGTAATTGATGAACATCCTTTCACTGGAGTTGGGAATAGCAATCTTGTAGAAGCCGTTAAAAGTGCTCGTGAAACTGATGATTTACCAGGATTAGAAACTGGTGGTCTGCATAATATGTATGTTCAGACAGCGACAGTGAATGGACTTGTACAACTAGTATTCTTCCTAACCTTTATATTGATGATTTTAGCATTTATTATTGAACATTTAGATAAGTTACACAGGAAAGAGAAGTTACAAATGACAACAATAACTTCATTAATAGTAGGTATTCTTGCAGTTAACTTATTTGAAAGCGCATTAATTTACTCAGTAAGCTTTATTTCCATGATATTTTGGATATACTTAGGATATCTAGTTTCAATTCTTGATAACAAAAACATTGAGTAGTTATCCGAGTTATAATATATAGCAACTAGCCGAGAGTTGAAATATTGTTATTTCTACTTTCTTATGTGGTATTTATTTCAAGAGATAAATGAATTTATAGTTTACTCATCTATAGATAAACCTGCTATAAATTACATTTGTACTTAGATATATATTCTGACTAGAAATGAGTAGCATACTTTTGTGGAATGTTTCGTTAGGAATTGTGGTGGATGTGATTCTTAGAGAAAAGTTGTTCCAAATATGCTAGTTCAAAGTTTGCCTTTGAGGCTAGCATTTTGGGCACAACTTTTGTCTTAGAATCACCCACCAATATTCCTTAGAAACTGGAACAAAAGTATGCTACTCATTTCGGTGAGTAATATATTAAATATCAATTATCACGTTGTTTATCTATAGGTGAAGAGAAAGAAAAATTAATATGATAGGGGCATAATGATGAAATTTTGTGATGAAAGTATTAATCAATTTTTAGAAGAGTTAGGATCAGATCTACCTGCACCAGGAGGCGGTAGTGTAGCGGGACTTATTGCAGCAGTATCTGCTGCATTAAACTCCATGGTATATTCACTAACAATAGGTAAAAAAAGTTACATGGGTCTAAGTGGTAGTGAAAAAGAACTTATAGCTAACTTTGAAAAAGAATCTAAAGAATTTACTGCAAGAAGTTTAGAGCTTATGGAAGAAGATAGAGAAAACTTTTTAAAGTTAATGGATTCTTATAAATTATCTAAAGATAATGATGAAGAAAAGGAAAAAAGAAATTTAGCAATAAAGGAAAATACAATTAAATCCATGGAAGTACCTTTAGTATTAGCAAGAGAGTGCTTAGAGTTTTATGATAATTTAAATATTATGGCTAAGTACGGAAATAAAATGTTATTATCAGACCTAGCTATATCAGCTATTCTTTTACATAGTGCAATAGAAAGCTCAATAGTAAATGTTAAAGTAAACTTAAATGGACTTAGAAATGAAGAGTTTTTCGAAAAGATCGACAATGAATTAAACTGCATCTCGAAAAAATCACAAGAAGAAAAAAATTCTATAACTGAAATTGTAAATAACGTAATATATACAAATTCGTAACTTAGAGTTATGTGATAACTTACCGAAATAAGTAACATATTGTGTTTCGGTTTCTAGGAATTTTGATGGATGATTCTACGAATAGAAGTTGTACCCACAATGCTTGCCTCAACGACAGGCGATGAACAAGCGTTGTGGAACAACTTTTAGTCAAGAGTCATTACCATCAAAATTCCAATGAAACACTGCAAACAATATGTTACTTATTTTTAGTATAGGTATACACCAATAATAATTTTACTTTGTCATTTGGAATATTATACAACACCAGAAAGAAATGATATTCTTTTGCGCAGTGTTGCATATAGAGAATAGCTATAGTATTTCTTCAGCAAAAGTTGTTCCATTCTTGCTTGTCATAAGCTTTAGCTTAGGAGCATGCAGGAATGGGTACAACTTTTGCTGTTAGAAATACATAGCTATTTTCTTTAGCAACCGAGCAACAGAATATCATTTCTTTCGGATTGCTATTATTCTACTGGTGCTCCATCAAAATTCTTATATTGAGGTTTGTTTTTAGGATTCCCAACATCATTTTGCCCATCATGAAGTTTCTGTCTTCTTATACCCTTTTGTAGTGGATTACATGATCCAGGTTTATGTGGTCCTTCTTTAAGTGGCATACATTTCACCTCCTTTTTTATTATTTTGTGTTTATATGAAGTTTTGATACATCTAATTTTTTGGTGATTTAGGGATTAAAAAAGGTTCAAGTAATAATATTAACAAGTATTGAAAAAGATTGCATGTATACTGTATAATATTTCTTAGAATAAGATATATATTTTAAAAATAAAAAGTATGTAAAATATTTTTGATTAATTACCGAGTAATTCTAAGGAGGAATTAGTATTGGAAAACACAAAATTTCCTATCGTTATAAAGAAGAAAAACGGTATGATGATAGGCGTGGTAGCAACTGAGATAGCGGTAGGGATAATCTTTGGATCATTAGGAGGAGGAGTAAAAAGTATTCCTATGTGGGTGCTCTTTTTTACAGGAATTGTTACGGCACTTTCAGTTTTAGTAGAATATAATCAGGATATAATAATTAAGGAAGATAAAATAGAATTTTATAAAGGCAATGATTTAATAAGATCGGTTAAGTATAGTAATGTAAAATCTATTTTTATCGGTAAAGGAAATGAGCCTAAAAATAAGAAGAAAGATTTTGTTGCAATTAGTTTTTATAAAGATGATAAGAAAAAAAATAAAAATTCTGCAGAAGATACATACTTAATTAATCCAATGGGATATTCTTCACAGGATTTTAATACAATAAAAAATATTATTACATCAAAAAATTCTACAGTAAAAATAGGTGAAAATGTAGAGAAATTCATAAAATAATACTTTAGAAATAACTCATCGAAATACGAATCATTCTTTTATTCCAGTTTCTAAGGAATTCTTATGGGTAATTCTAAGGATAGAAGTTGCATCCAAAATGCTAGCCTCAAAGACTACGCTTTGAACTAGCATTTTGGAACAACCTCTACCCTAAGAATCACGACCATAAAAATTCCTAACGAAACATTCCATAAAAGAATGATTCGTATTTCTGGTTGAGGTATACTTCTAAAGTATAAGTTTATCTCATGCCAAATTTACCCAGATGATATTGTAACAATAAGTATGATAAACCAATTAGATAAAATTGTATGAATTTTAAAATTAAAAGTTAAAGCATTTTAGCATGTAACTAAGTTTTACTTGAAAACACACTAAAATACTTTAATTTTTAGAAAACTTATCTCTTCAGTTACTATTATTTCTAAATCATTCAAATTAATTTTACTGATATTCAGAACATAATCTATAGTAGATTTATTTATACCTGAAATGATTATTGTTCAGGCAAATCGTTCAGTGATTTAAATTCATATCCATCTGCTTGAAGGGTTTTAATGATGGATTCTAGTACTTTAGTGTTTGTATCTGAAACTGCGTGTAGAAGCATTATAGATCCTGGATGAGCTCCTTTACGTATCTTTTCTACTGCATATGATTCAGATGGCTGGCTCTTTACTAACCAATCTTTATAAGCAAAGCTCCAGAATATAGTTTTATAACCTAAATCCTTTGTCATTTCTAAAGATTTTTTTGAATACTTACCCATTGGAGGTCTGAAAAACTTAGGCATATCTTGGCCAGTAAGTTCTTTAAAGGCGTCTTCTACTCCGGTAAATTCTGCAGTAAATTTTTCTTTATCACGTATTTGAGCAATGGATGGATGATGAACTGTATGATTACAAACTAAATGTCCTTCGTCAACCATACGTTTAACTAATTCAGGTTCTGTAGCTATGTAAGGTTTTACTACAAAAAAAGCAGCTGGAACATTACATGCTTTTAATATATCTAAAATCTTTCCAGTATTACCATTCTCATAGCCTTCATCAAAGGTGAGATACAAGACTTTATTCGATGTATCACCTAAGAAATAGCCGCCACTTTCTTTAAGGAAGCTAGCAGATTCTTTAGGACCCTCGGCAACCTGATCCTTTCCTTTACCAACATAGTACCAGTTAAGTTCATCCTCATCACTAAATGAGGAAAAGATATCCCTTATATTGTCAAGATCTGAAATATCTCCAAAAACTCCACCCTCTTCAAAGCACTCATTTGCATCAACATTTTCTTCCGTAGCTTTTACGCACCTAGGAGGAGACATTGCAACTAAGTTTAATACCAAAGAAAGTGCAATAATAACTTTTATATTTTTTTTCATTAGTTTCACCTCCAAAATTAAAATAAATTAAAAAAATATATTGCATAATAGCGTCTAATCATTCATAGTATTCGAATTTACTCAAAGAATAGTCATGGTAATTTCTATATGCATTTAAACCTAAAGGAATTTTTAGTACAAACTTTATAAAATGGTTACTAATAATTCTGAAAAATTTGATTTCGGTAAGGTATTACATAAAGTTTAGGTATGTTGTTTATCTATAGGAATATAAAGTTGAAATAAAAAGTGTTCTAGAGTATAATTTTTAAAGGTATATTAAAAGTTAGGGTATATTTTGAATATCCGTAAGTAAAAGTTCGATATAAGAAAGGAATGTACATAGATGAAATTAGGTATGGTAGGTTTACCGAATGTAGGTAAAAGTACGTTGTTTAATGCGATAACAAAGGCTGGAGCTGAATCAGCTAATTATCCATTCTGTACAATTGAGCCAAACGTTGGGGTTGTAAGTGTTCCAGATAAGAGATTAGACGTTTTAGAGAAAATGTATAACACAAAGAAAAAAGTATATACAGCAATAGAGTTTTATGATATAGCAGGATTAGTTAAAGGAGCTTCAAAAGGTGAAGGATTAGGAAATAAGTTCCTATCACATATTAGAGAAGTTGCAGCAATAGTTCATGTTGTTAGATGTTTTGATGATGGAAATGTAGTTCACGTTGAAGGTTCTGTTGATCCAATAAGAGATATTGAAACTATAAATTTAGAGTTGATATTTTCAGATTTAGAAGTTCTAGAAAGAAGAATGGAAAAATCATTAAAGCTTGTAAGATCAGGAGATAAGACTGCAAAATTTGAATATGGAGTTATGGAAAGAGTTAAGGAACAGTTAGAAGCAAATAAGCCTGTTAGAACTCTAGAAGTTACTGAAGAAGAGAATGATTTTATAAAAGGTTTATTTTTAATTACTTCAAAACCAGTTTTATATGCATGTAACATTTCAGAAGATGATGTTATGGAAGGTAACTTTGATAATGATTATGTTAAGAAAGTAAAAGAATATGCATCAGCTGAAAATTCTGAAGTAATGGTAATAAGTGCTAAAATTGAAGAAGAATTATCAGGACTTGAAGATGAAGAGAAAGCTGAAATGTTATCAGAATATGGTCTAGATGAATCAGGATTAGATAAGATGGTGGAAACTAGTTACAGATTACTTGGACTTATGAGTTACTTAACAGCAGGGGTTCAAGAAGTTAGAGCTTGGACAATCAAAAGAGGAACAAAAGCACCTCAAGCAGCAGGAAAAATTCACTCAGATATTGAAAGAGGATTTATTAGGGCTGAGGTAGTTTCTTACAATGATTTAGTTGAATGTGGTTCAGAAGCAGCAGCTAAAGAAAAAGGAAAGTTCAGACTTGAAGGAAAAGAATATGTAATGGAAGATGGAGATGTAGTTAACTTTAGATTTAATGTATAAAAGTACATCTTAGTATATTCAAGAAGAGTGGGAGTTAAATTTCACTCTTTTTGTTTTCTTAATATTAATTAATGCTTAAAAGTGAATTATAGAAGTCAATTAATATGTAATGTTAAAGAAGTTTATCTGATGAAAACAGTGAATAAATTATTAATAAATACTTACAATCAAATGAATATAATGCAAATTGTAGATTTTTGTATTAAAGTTTGTTAAAATAGAGAACAAGTATGACTAATTACAAAAGTAAGGTGTGATTTATTCATGGAAAAACGAGTTAAAGAGTACATAAGTACTTTAAAAGAAAATAAGTATTTTGCTCAAGTTGTAACTCTAACCAAAGAAAAGCTGAATATGTTCAGAAAAAGCAAGTATTTTATTGCGAGTTTAACTGTAAGTATATGTTTAGTTGTAGCTATAGTAATGTATGTAACAATAAAATCTACAACTGAAGCAAACAAGTATAAAACATCTATTGCAACTAACGTTGCAGAGGAAGACTTTTATAACAAGAAATATGATGAAGCTATCGCAGAATATAATAAGCTGCAAGAAAAGGACGAATGGCCAATATGGGATGTTAAAATTGCAGATATATATTCTGTTAAAGGTGAATTTATAAAATCAAATGAAATCTTGCGAAAAGCATATGAAGCAAGGAATAAGTTCATAGACAGTAATAAAGAAAAGAAAGATAAGCTTAAAGATAAAGACATAGAATTAGCAAATTACATAGTATTCACGACAGTTATGAATGGCGAATATAAAAAAGCTGTAGAATATGGGGAAGTATTTCTACATGATTATCCTGACAATAAAAATCTATTACAAACAATGTTTACTGCTTATTTAGTAAATGGAGATAAAAATAAAGCAAAAGATATAGTAGCTAGTTATCCTAGAACTGATGAAGGTGCAGTAGATTTAGCTATTTTAGCTAGAATGAACATGCTAATAGATAATTATGACGAAGGTTTTACATTATTAAAAGATGCTTGGTATAAAGATAAAGATGAAATAAAAGTATTTGACGTTATCGCTCAAATTGCAGATTATAATGAAAATGATATTTTGGATAAAATTTCAAAATTAGAGAAAAAAGACCCTGATGAACTTGCGTATAAAATGTGGACAGCGAAAATTTATTCAATGAGCAAGGAGTCAGCAAAAAAAGCGGATGAATTAATTGGAAAAATAGAGAGTGAAGATGTTGGAAACGAGAATTTGATGCTTATTAAAGCTAATATGTATCAAAACTTGGGTGAAACAGAAGAAGCTAAGACGGTTTTAGATGAATTGATAAAGAAGTATCCAAATTCATTTATAGGTTATCATGCGTCAGCATGGCAGGCTTATAATAATGAAAATTATGATGAGGCATTTAAGGATTCCGAAAAAAGTATAGTAGCCAACAGAGATTATCCAGATAATTATGGATTTTTGATAACTGAGATAATGGAGAAGCAAGATAAAATTGATGGAATAGAGCCTTATTTTAGAACTGCTTTACATAAGGAACCTTTAAACTACAATATTATAATTAAAACAGCAGAATATTATGGAAATGCGACCAAAGATACTGCTAAGGCAATGCGTTACTATGAGCTGGCTTCAAAAATTAATCCAAATGATGCAGAAGTATATTATAATATGGCATTAATACAAATTAATAACCAAAGACAAGATGATGCAATACCATTGCTAAAAAAGAGTATTTCAATAAATGATAAATTGCCTAAGTACCATAGAGCTCTTGGAACTGTATATTTAAATAAAGAGAGTAATGAACAATCTCTTAAAGAAATAAGAAGCGCTTATGCTATTGATAAAAATGATATTTTAACATTAAATAATGCAGGGTGTTATTATATCGCAGTTGATGGTGATCTAACTAGAGGTATGGTTAATTTGAAAGCAGCATATGATGGAATAAATGAAAAAACTAGTGAAGAAGATAAAGAGACAATAACTGAAAATTATAATAGGATAAGAAATCTATCAGACGCATATAATAAAAGAAATGGGGCAACATTAAAGGTTCCCGACCTTAAATTATTTTATTAATTAAAATTACTTTTGGTTGAAAAAGATCTGATTTACATGAAATGTAATATATAGTGCTAGGGGGGAAGTAATTAGATGTATCCAATTAAATTCGAAAATTTGTATTATGAAAGAATATGGGGTGGAAAGCACCTTGAGAAATTTAGAAATAATATACCAGAAGGTGTAATAGGTGAAAGCTGGGATATTGCTTGTCATAAAAATGGTACTGGTAAAGTTGAAAATGGAGAATTAAAAGGTAAGTCTTTTAACGAAATAATAGAAGTGTATGGAGAAAAACTTTTAGGAACAGAAATTGATATTAAAGAATTTCCTCTTTTAATTAAGCTTATAACTGCAGAAGATAAATTATCAGTTCAAGTTCATCCAGATGATGAATATGCTAATAGAGTTGAAAAAGATTCAGGAAAAACAGAAGCATGGTATGTAGTTGATGCAGAAGAAAATGCTTCATTAATAGTTGGAACAAAAGATTGCGATAAAGAGAAATTTAAAAAGGCAATTGAAGATGGAGATTTAGATAAGTATTTAAATAAAATTCCTGTTAAAAAGGGCGATTTTTTCTTTGTTCAAAGTGGATTGGTTCATGCTATATGTGAAGGTGTATTAATTGCTGAAATTCAACAAAATAGTGATACTACATATAGAGTTTATGACTATAATAGAGGAAGAGAAATTCATGTAGAGAAAGCATTAGAAGTAATTGATTTTTCGCTTAAGGGGGAAAATTCAAAGGGAATTACAATACCAAAAGAGGGATATGATAAGACGTACCTTTGTTTAGATGAGTATTTCACAATACAAAAATATGAAATTAATACATCTGTAAAAGAAAAAAGTGATGAGGAAAGATTTTTCCTATTTACATGCGTTGATGGTGATGGCGCTATAAAATATAGTGGTGGCGAAGAGAAAATACTTATGGGAGACAGTATTTTCATTCCTGCAACTCTTGGAGAGTATGAATTAGTAGGTGATTTTACGCTACTGAAGAGCTATGTGCCAAACGTAAAAGCTGAGGAAAAGAAACTCTTAGATATAATAGAAAAATAAAAGTAAAAAATTAAAGGAGGACTATACAGTTACTCCTTAATTTTGGTAATGAACATTATACAATAGACAAGCTGCTTTTGTAGCATAGTTTTAAATAAAATAGATTATGAACTAGGAAAATAAAATTATATAGATATGTTTTCCGAAAGTATAATGAAGTTCAAGGAAATTTCTGTATGATAAAGAGTAAATAGGGGTTACAATATATTAATAGAGTTAATATAAAATTGCTTATATTTTAAGCAATTAAATAATAGAAAGAGAGTGATATTTAAGTGGGATTAGTAGATATTATATTTATAATTAAAGCTATTATTATAGCAATAGTTGAAGGATTAACAGAATTTATTCCAGTTTCATCTACAGGGCACATGATATTAGCATCAAGCATTATGAATTTTAAAGGTCCGTTTGTGGATATGTTTGAGGTTGTAATTCAACTTGGAGCAATACTTGCGGTTGTAGTATTATATTGGAAAAAGATAAAAGACAGTGTTATTGAATTTGTTACGTATATATTTTCAAAAGGCAAAGAAGGAAGGACCGGTTTTAATTTTGGAATAAATGTTATAATAGGATGTATTCCAATGTTAATAGTTGGTTTGTTGTTTTATAAAAAGATAAAAAGTTTATTTGCACCTGAGGCTGTAGTAGTTGGATTCATTGTAGGTGGTATTTTATTAATAATAATTGAAAACAGGTTTAGAAAAAATAAAAAGCATGCTACAAAAAATTTAGATAATATAACGCCAATTCAAGCTTTAAAAGTAGGTGTATTTCAAGTACTTGCAGTATGGCCTGGAATGTCAAGAAGTGCATCAACTATCATGGGTGGTTGGATCGCAGGATTCTCAACACCAATAGCGGCAGAATTTTCATTTTTCTTAGCGATTCCTGCAATGGTAGGATCATCAGCAAAGGATCTCTTGGAATTTGATTATTCTATCATGAATGCAACATTATGGATTTCTTTAATAGTAGGATTTATTGTGGCTTTTATAGTATCAATAATTGTAATGGATAAATTCGTAGCATATTTAAAGAAAAGACCAATGAGAGTATTTGCAGTTTATAGAATTGGCGCTGGTATAGTATTTGGTATACTAATGTTTTTTGGATTTTTAAAAATGTAAATTTTTATGAAAAGAATTGAGATCATTATATGATAGCTCAATTCTTTTTTTCATTTGATCTTACATATATATTTACAGCACAAATTAAAATATTTGCAACTTACTTATCTATTATGCTTTTTTGGGTAAGCTAATCATATAAACTATGAAATATAGTTATTATA
>NZ_MZGT01000005.1 GCF_002029255.1 Clostridium chromiireducens | reverse complement strand
AAGATTAGATTTCCCATAGCGTAAGCTAGTAAGACCCCTTGAAGACTACAAGGTTGATAGGTCAGAGGTGTAAGTATGGTAACATATTTAGCTGACTGATACTAATAGGTCGAGGGCTTGACCAATAAATAATCAAGTTGTAATATATTAAAAAAACTATGTGCAATTTTGAAAGAACAAAGCTTTCAAAGGAAACTCACTCAACGTAGTTGAGGAGTACAGTTCATTAGACCAAATCATAGATTTGGAATGAACAAGCATCTCGTGATGATGGCATAGAGGTAACACTCCTTCCCATTCCGAACAGGAAAGTTAAGGTCTATAGCGCCGATGGTACTGCACGGGCGACTGTGTGGCAGAGTAGGACGTTGCGAGGTAACTTAAAAGATAGTTGTAATGACTATCTTTTTTATTTACAGTAAAAAAGTTCATATGATTACTATATAAATAAATATTTAGGTAGAGAAAAATAAGAAATAATCCACAATGTATTGTAATATGCATGTGGATTATTTCTTATTAATGTGGATATTTTTAATTTAACATGTTTATATAATAATTACATCAAAATACTTGTAGATTCCTAAAATTCTCATCTTATACAAAGTAAAAATCCTTTGAGAACTTTGATTAATGTGTAGTAGATGGTATATCATTTACAAATAATTATTTAAGTGATATAATTGGAGTAATTTAATAACGAAAACCTAAGGTAGAGGCGCCAGTAATAAAGAGTACTCATCATGAGTTGGCAAACGGTGATTGATGAGAAAAGGTATTATGGCCGAAGATTTGAATTATGCAAAGATTTATTTCTGGTTATGCATAGAATATATGTATAACTGTCACGAAAGTGGAGAGCTACAAGGATTTGATAAAACTATAGATGATAGTATTACAATGGAAGTTCTAATATTATTATAATTTAGTTTTGTACAAGTTTTATGCGATTAACTCTACCCGTTGGTATAAATTACTAACGGGTTTTCTTATTTAACAAAATAATTTTTAGGAGTTGGCAGATTAATGAAAGTAGAAGGGGTACTAGTACCATTAATAACACCATTTAAGGATGGAAAGGTAGATTTTAAATCTTACGAAAGAATGATCAATCATTATATTAAAGAAGGTGCAAATGGAATTATTCCACTAGCAACAACTGGAGAATCACCTACCATTCTTACGTGTGAGTACGAGGAAGTATTAGAAAAGACTATTGAGTATAATAATAATAGGGTGCCGGTGTATGTAGGATTGGGAGGAAATAATACAAGTGAAGTAGTTAAAATGTCCAAGATAGTAGAAAAGCATAGCGTAGATGGCATACTATCTGTAGCACCATATTATTCAAGACCCGATCAAAGAGGCATTTACGAACATTTTAAAGCTTTATCAGAATCAACTAACTTAGATATCATACTTTATAATATACCGTATAGGACAGGAACTAATATTGAGAATGATACTGTACAAATATTATCACAGTTAAAGAATATAATCGGTATAAAAGATTGCTGCGGAAATATGAAGCAAACAACAGAATTATTATTAAACCCACCAAAAGATTTTTCAATATTGACAGGAGAGGATGCGTATTTTTATACAACACTTGCGCTTGGTGGACAGGGAGGAATAATGGCTTCAGCTCATTTAAGAACTAAAGAATTTATAGATATATATAATTTAGTAAAAGAGAATAATCATCAAGAAGCATTGGATAAATGGAAGCTGATACATGGCATGATACCTCTTCTATTTTCAGAACCTAATCCTACACCACTAAAGTATTGCCTAAATAAGATGGGTTTAATAGATTCTGATGAAGTTAGACTTCCATTAGTAAATGTTACAAAGAAACTTCAAGATAAGTTAGATAAGATGTTGGAAAATATAGAATATAATATAGAGGTGTAATTATTAGGAGTGATCAAAGAAAGAGGAAAATTAATATAAATAAGGACAAGAAGACAGCATTGTGAAGATTATATAATATATTCTTAGTATTTATAAAAGGTCAGGAGAGGGGAAGTAGTAATTGCTTCCTCTTTTATTATTAACTAGTATGAATAATATCTATAAGGATTATAGAGAAGATAACAATTGTAAACGTATTTTTTGACTACTATATAAATTAGGAGTAATATAAAGAGTGAAAAAATTAACAAGGAAGTGATTTAAAATGATGCCTAGGTTTTTTTCTATGATCAAGAGTAAGGAAATTACAAGAGGGCAAGTTATGAAAGACATAATAGCTGGATTTATTGTTGCTGTAATAGCATTGCCATTGTCAATAGCTCTTGGAATATCATCAGGGGTATCTCCGGATAAGGGGATTGTAACGGCAATATTAGCAGGGTTTATAATATCATTTTTAGGAGGCAGCAAAGTTCAAATAGGTGGCCCTACAGGGGCATTTGTAATTATAATTTACTCAATTATTCAAGAATACGGATTGAATGGGCTCATTACTGCAACGGTAATGGCAGGAATAATTTTAGTTATAATGGGATTATTAAGATTTGGTTCATTAATTAAGTACATACCACAAACAATAACTATAGGTTTTACTGCTGGTATAGCAGTAACACTTATGTCCACACAAATTAAGGATTTTCTCGGATTACATATTGATAATGTGCCAGCAGAGTTTTTTGAAAAGTGGCAATTTTATTTTACCAATATAGAATCCATTAATGTATGGTCACTAATACTGGGAGTAGGAGCTGTAGCAATAATGGCAATATGGCCTAAGGTTAATAAAACAATACCAGGGTCTATGATTGCATTAATTATAATAACTATTATTGTAAAAGTTTTTAATATTCCAGTAGAAACTATAGGAAGTAGGTTCCAAGAAATCTCATCAACTATGCCAACACCTGTATTTCCAAATATGAACATATATATAATAAATAAATTATTCGCGCCGGCTATGACAATTGCTATTCTAGCAGCGTTAGAATCATTATTATCTGCAACAGTAGCGGATGGCATGATATCCGATCAGCATGATTCTAATATGGAACTTGTTGCTCAAGGAATAGCTAATATTACAAGTGGATTATTTGGGGGAATACCAGCGACAGGAGCTATAGCAAGAACTGCAGCAAATGTAAAGTCAAATGGGAAAAGTCCAATAGCAGGAATGGTTCATGCAGTTGTGTTATTAATGACTATGCTAGCGCTAATGCCATTAGCTAAAATGATACCAATGACTGTACTAGCAGCCATACTTATAATAGTATCCTATAACATGAGTGAATGGAGAGTATTCAAAGCATTATTAAAAGCGCCTAAGAGCGATGTGATTGTATTATTAGTAACATTCGCATGCACAGTTGTATTTGATTTAGTAGTTGCAATAGGAATTGGAATGATTATGACTATGTTTTTATTTATGAAGAGAGTCTCTGATACTACTGAAATAAGGAACTTAGTTGATGAAGGCGTTTTTGATGACAGTATATCAAATGTATTAGAAAAAGCAGGAGGAAAGATACATGTTTACCAAGTCAATGGTCCAATATTCTTTGGAGTAGTACAAGAATTTATTTCTAAAATGACAGGACTTGAGGCTTCTATTGAAGTTGTCATTTTAGATATGCGCCATACTCATGCAGTGGATGCTTCGGGAATAGATGCGCTAACTAAATTATTAAAACATTGCAAAAGTCTAGATATAAGGCTTTGTTTAACTCATGTACAAGATCAACCAATGAAGGTGTTAAGCAAGATGGGATTTGTGGTTAAGATTGGTGAGATAAATATCTATGAAACTAAGACAGAAGCAATAGAAAAAGCGTTTGACTATGTGAAACATTTGGAAGCATCGTAGAATATTAGTTGACATAACTTATTAGATATTACCAGGGAAATAATATACGTAACTATCATTGATCCTTAATATATGCTTCTAATCTTAAATACTTAGTATTTACACATATGTAGTAAAATATATTACAATTAGACTCGATAAAAATTATATGCAGTAGATGAGGTATGCTTATGGAATATGGATGGGAGCGAACATTTCCGTTTCTGAAAATTGATAATAATATAATTGGGGAATTGCTTGAAGGTATACTAGAGAATGATTATATTACTAATGTAATTCCGATAAATGAAGGCTGCAGAACGACCAACTATATCGTAGATACAAATATACCAGAGAAAAAATATATTCTAAAGATATTTTTTTCAAAAGAGCAAAATTATAAGAAAGAAATTAAATTATTAGCTAAATTAAAAGAAGATAAGTTAGTTAATGTTGCTACTATTTACAAGGTTGGGAACAATGAGATTATACAAAATAGGGAATATGCAATTTATGAATACATGCAAGGAAAGACAATAGGTAAAGCAATAAGCGAAGGCTATAGTATAGAAAATAATTTTATTAAGGATGTTGCACAGTTTTTAGCACAAATACATAGCTATAAATTTGAGAAGGCAGGTTTTTTAGATGAAAATCTGAAAGTCGTAAATGAATTACCACCTTTAATACTATGGTACGAAAAATTCATGGGTAGTAAAGCTAAAGAGCGTCTAGGAAAAGATTTAGTGCATAAAATTTTATACATAGTGAATAAAAATGGTCATATACTAAATAAACTAGATAATGATATTAGGTTAGTTCATGGAGATTTTCAAGGAACAAATATTTTGATTAAGGATAATAAACTAGGTGGAGTTATAGATTGGGAATTTGCAATGGCTGGACATCCTTTAGCAGATATCGGACAGTTTTTTAGATATGAAGAGTATTTTAGTAAAGATATGATAAAAGTTTTTGAAGAAGAATATAATAAAATTTCTAGTTATAAGCTTACAAATGATTGGTATGAGATAAGTAAACTTCGAGATCTAGCAAATCTGATTCAATTAATAAATGGAGAAGGCAATATGCCAAACAAATATTCAAATATAAAAGATATATTAATCAATAATATAACTCTATTATCAAGCTAATAAGATTAAGAATAAAATATAATATAATGTCTTACCAGTTTGATTAATATAAATGAAAATTGTAATATAGGATGTCTAAAATTATGTCATTATAAGGTAATGAAAAAAAAATAACAATCAATATAATTTTTTAAAAATATATTGACAAATTTATATTAAGAGAATATACTAAAAAATATAAACAACGGTGTTTGTGAAACGTACAAAGAAAAGGTATGTTTTACAAGCACCGTTTTTTTATTTAGAATTACGATGTCGTAATAAATTAAGTAAATTAATTTACAAAGATAACTTGTAGAAGTATTAGAGCTCAATTACTTCTTGATTACAATTATTTGAATAATTTAAAGAAATTTCAAAAAAAGGATTATTATTATTCAAGAAATTATTGATTTTAAGGGGGATTTTTTATGGAAATTAATTTTGGCGATAGCAGTTTCTTATTAATTTGTTCAGCACTTGTACTTTTAATGACACCGGGGCTTGCATTCTTCTATGGAGGAATGGTGCGTAGAAAAAATGTTTTAAATACACTGATGTCTTCATTCTTTATTTGTGGACTAGCATCAATAATGTGGGTTTTAATAGGTTATTCATTATCATTCGGCGATGATATTGGTGGAGTAATAGGTGGACTAAATTTCTTCCTATTCAATGGAGTTGGGGCAGATCCTTCAGCACTTGCACCTACTATACCACATGAACTTTTTGCAGCATTTCAAATGATGTTCGCAATAATTACTCCAGCACTTATAACTGGATCTTTAGTAGGAAGAATGAAATTTTCAGCACTATTTATTTTTATAGGATTATGGTCACTTTTAGTATATTATCCACTAGCTCACATGGTATGGGGTGGCGGAATAATCGGTTCTTTAGGAGCAGTAGACTTCGCAGGTGGAGATGTAGTTCATATAAGTTCAGGAGTTTCAGGACTTGTAGCATGTATAATGCTAGGTAAGAGACGTGGTTATGGAATGATGTCATATAAACCACACAATATTCCTTTTGTAGTTCTTGGAGCAGCATTACTTTGGTTCGGATGGTTTGGATTTAATGCTGGTAGTGCATTAAATGCTGGTCCACTTGCTGTACATGCTTTCATGACAACAAATACTGCAGCAGCAGCAGCATTACTTTCATGGATGTTTATTGAAAAAATAAAACATGGTAAACCAACAATACTAGGAGCAGCGACAGGCGCAGTTGTAGGACTAGTTGCAATTACACCAGCAGCAGGATTTGTTCCACTTTGGTCATCAATTGTAATAGGTGCAATAGTTTCTCCAATATGCTTCTTCTTCATGAGCGTAGTAAAAGCAAAATTCGGATATGATGATGCGTTAGACGCTTTTGGATGTCACGGAATTGGTGGAATCTGGGGAGGAATCGCAACTGGATTATTTGGACAAACAGCAATTAACTCTGTAGCAAAATGGAATGGTCTTTTCTTTGGGGATATTAATCTTTTAATTGCTCAAATAGAGGGTATAGTAATAACAGTTATTTTTGCAGCAGTCATGACATTTATTATCATAAAAGTTATGAAATTATTTATGACTATTAGAGTTGAAGGTTCAGAAGAGGCTGATGGTCTTGATGTAGCTGAACATGGTGAAACTGCTTATCCAGCATTCAATGGATTAGACTAGGATATAAATGCTATAATAGCACTAAATAATACTGCATCAATATATTAATAGATAACTAGATTGAAGAGATTTGTGGTATAATTTCAGATATACATTTCTAAAAATATATATCATGCAGATAATTAGGGAGGAAATATATTATGAAAAGAGTAGAAGCGATTATAAGACCTTCAAAACTTGAAGAAATTAAAGATGCATTAAAGAATAACAATATAAATGGTGTAACTATAAGTCAAGTTATGGGATGTGGTCAACAACGTGGTTGGAAGGAGTATCATAGAGGTACAGAAATAACAACTAATGTTTTACCTAAAATAGAAGTTAAAATAGCAGTAGAAGATGATAAAGTGGAAGATGTTATTGAATTAATTACATCAATAGCTAGAACAGGGGAAGTTGGAGACGGAAAGATATTTGTTGTTGATATTGCAGAATGCGTAAGAATAAGAACTGGTGAAAGAGGAAATACAGCACTATAAGAATATTATATGCAAAAATCCATACTTTCATAAATTATATAATATATTAATAGAGAGCAATTTATTGTTATGATAACTAATAATGATTTAATTAGTGAAATTTAACAATAAGTCGTTCTCTATTTTAATATGAATGTGTTAAAATGTTTAATTATTAAAATAATAGATATACTAATGTTAAATTAAAATTTTTAATATAATAATAAATTTATTTCAATATTAAAGAAATATTAAATAGGAGTATGCTATGAATGATAAAGAGATTTTTTTAGACATAGAAAAGCACTTGCTTAATGATGATAAGCCTTCTAATTATATACAGGAGGCATTAGATGCTAAATTACTTGATAAATATCCATTCTCGATGATAAAAGAACTGCAAGAAGTTGATCAAAATCCTAAATTTCATCCAGAGGGAAATGTATTTATTCATACAATGATGGTAGTGGATGAAGGTGCTAAAAGAAGAGATAAGAGTAAAAACAAAAGAGCATTTATGTGGGCACTTTTACTACACGACATTGGTAAGAAACCAACTACCAAGATCAGAAAAGGTAGATTAACTTCTTATGATCATGATATCGTAGGCGCTGATATGGCAAGAAAATTTTTAGAATACTTTAATGAGGAAGAGAATTTTATAAATGAAGTTAAAGGACTAGTAGGATGGCATATGCAAAGCTTATTTGTAACTAAAAATATGAAGTTTCAAAATATAGGTGATATGCTAGACGATGTAGAAATTAATGAGATTGTATTAGTGTCGCTTTCTGATAGATTAGGCAGGAGCGGCTTAGATAAACAAGAAATTAATGATACATTTATTCAAATAGACAAATTTAAAGAAAAGATAAGCAATTTTAATAAACAAACTGTATAGATTTTTATAATAAAAAGAGACTATCTAAAATTATTCCAAAAGATAGTCTACTTAAATATATACATATTAGTTTAATGCTATAAGTCTTATTTGTCTTTGTTTACTTCTTAGATGCTATGCTAACCAGACTAACCAGTAGAATAGAATGCCAAGAATTAATGTACATGAGATTATGAAAATAAGAACAATAAAAATTACATTTTTTCAATTAAAGGCATAATAAAGGCTTTTGAATCAGAAGCAACTTTTCTTATTTCTAATTCTATATTTTTATCATTCAATTCTCTGAAAGATTTTATATCTTGATCATTCAATGAAATAGCTCCAGTTACTTGAGTTTTACCTTCTTTGAAAGACATTCCTCCGATATTAACAGATTTAATATCTATTCCAGCTTCAACTAATCTAAGAACGTCAGTTGGATTAGTAAAAAGAAGCATAACAACATCATTTTCATAGTTAGGGTTATTAATAACTCTAACTGCTTTGTGAATATCAACTACATGAGATTGAATCCCAGGAGGTGCAACTTGAGTTAATAAAGTTTTTCTTATTTCATCTTTTGCTACATCATCGTTACATACGATAATTCTTTGACATTTTGTTTCCTTCGACCAAACTGTAACTATTTGCCCGTGTATTAACCTGTCATCAATTCTTGCTAATGTGATTTTCATTATAAATCATCCTCTTCAGAATTTGTGTTTATTTGTTTTATAGCATCTTTACCAGCATTTTGTGCTATTGATGCTAATTCAGGAAGACTTGAAAAGTCTCTACTGCTAAATACTTCTAATAACATTGGAAGGTTGACACCTGATACAATCTCAATATTGTCATTATTCAATGTTAGAACACTAGCTGCATTGAATGGACTTCCACCGAAGAGGTCTACCATAAATAAAACTCCGTCCTTACAATCTAACTCATTATCTATAAGGTTGGTGTATTTTGCTATTAAGTTATCTGTACCTTCACCAGGTTTAAATGTAACAGTACCTATATTTGTTTGAGAACCAAAAATCATCTCAGATGATTTAACCAGTTCTTCTGAGAATTTACCATGAGTGCTTATAATTAATGCGATCACTACCGTATCACCCTTTCTACTTATTGTTCAGATACTAATATACATAGCAATTAGCGTACCAACATAGTGTATCAGAAATACAAAGTATTATTAAGATACAGTTTTAGTAGTATTAAGTAAATATAAATATAAAAGATGATACACTATAGATATTTATTAATACACTATGTGTAGAAAATGATATACTTTTAATTGATATAATACATAATTTGATACTAAATAAAAGCTAAATTAAGTATTGATAATCATTTAGTATATCGATCATGTAATACAGTTCATCATCAGTTAATGATATAGACAATGAATTCTTAAATATTGAGCTGGCTTTCTTTAGAGCATACAAAATATTCTGATCAAGTGTATCAGTAGACTCTCTATACACCAGTCCATCATTCAAAATCATTCTCTCTAAAGCACAAGCAACATGTAGCATAATTCGTAGTTTTACAGGATTTTCATAATTTATGGATAGAGATTCCTCAATGCTTATAACGAAGTCTTCTAATAATGAACATATTTTTTCGGGATTTAGGAAAGTTATAAGTTCTCTAAGACTTTGTTTACAAAGATTTTTAAGAACTATTTGATTTTCTGTTTTGTTATTAGTATCAATAATAGTCTTTCCTTCTATTAAACTTTTTAGTAATTTTTCGCCTGAACCATCAATCAAATTTTCTAATGATATAAATGGAATTTCCATATTAGGGTTTGATACTCCAATTAGTGCAATAATCTTATTATTTTTTGATATATGAGTGATAGATTTACTTAAGTTTTTTAAACCAATAGCAATAATATTAATTTCACTCGAAGTTATATTATCAACTATATCTTGAATTAGTTCCTTAAGTTTAATAGCAGCGCCTTTACCAGTAGAACAAATTGTAACGATAACACCATCAGCGCTTGGATTTTCATCTGTTACTACCTTATTTGTATATCCTCTGAAATCAGTAATTAAATATGAGTACACGGAATTTAAATCTGTATCACATAATGAACATTTTCTAACAGCCTCTAAAACTAATGGAGTTGAAACCATATCCACACTTCTAGTATTAATATTAGTTCTTTCTGTAATAACATCACCAAAACTATTTAATGAACCCATATCCACTAAAAGTAATACACCCTTGCCTTCATCTACAATCTTAACTTTTTCAATTACGGTTTCTAAAATATCTGAAGGAGTCATTTCAAGAGGCATGTCAACAGCTAAAATATTATCAGCGTCAAAAAGTTTTCTAGCAACAGCAACCATGCTAGTAGCAGTACTTGAACCATGAGCTGCAACTACGATCCCAACTCTTTCTTGATGGGACGACTCTTGAATTGATGTTAAGAGTAGTGCAAGATATTCAATTTCAATAGGAGGAATAGTTAAGTTATAACGTTGCTCTATTAATGCATGAATTTCAGTTGCTACTTCATATTCTCTACTATTAATAGACAACTGTAGTTCAATATGCGATGAAAATGAAACGGTCTTTTTCTTTATACGGTTAAATAATGCACTGAAATGAAGACTTGTAGCATAAATAAATCTTTCGTTTAATTTTCTATTTAATTTAGATTCGGCCAACGCCTTGATTTCCTCAGCAAAGTCAACAATATCTTTGTCAACAATTTTTAGTAAGCCTTCACGTCTATGTGTATCATTCTTAAATTTTGCGTAGAATTGCTTTAAATGAATGTTGATATCTGTAGTTATGAAATTTTTGATATCTTCATCACGCATTCCTTCTTCCTGAAGAGCAGACGTTTTATCCTCAATAATGTTATAAATATTAAATGGGGGCTCATAAGCATCTGTCTCTAAAAATGTTTTATTACCATCTGGTAGGATAGTAATTGTATTAGGAATTATATTCCATGCAGTAGCGTTATCTTTTATTTTATTACCAAATGTAAGAATTCCATTTTTTATATTTGGTGGCAGTAGTTTTAAATTTATATCAATGCACTCATCTGTATTGCCTGTATTAATAGTATTTAAGAAACCTTTTGCACAAGCTAATTGAATATTAGATTTAAGTTGTCCAATATTTCCGTAGGAAGTGCTTCCAATAAGAGCTTTAATGGCTTCGGCTGATATTTTAATTGTTTTATTAACCCTTTGTGCCTCTTTTGATATTAAATAGTGTATTAACTGAATCTGATCATCAATAGGTCGCTCATCAAAACTTGGAATTGCTATAGTTATTGGAATTCTTCTTATAAACGTATTTAATAAGGTGGAATTAGGATCTTCTGTAGTTGCGCCTATCAATAATACTTTAGCTTTACGAGTTCTATCAGTTTCACCGAGTTTGTTGTATGTTCCAGTATCCATAAAATAGAACACCATTTCTTGCCCTTCGGGTGGTAATCTATGTATTTCATCTAAAAATAGAATACCACCGTTAGCTTTCTCAACTATACCTTCTTTCTCCTTATCAGCACCTGTAAAAGCACCTTTGATGTGCCCAAATATATAAGAGAGTAGAAGTTGTGGGTTATTAGCGTAATCAGCACAGTTGAAAACTACAAAAGGTGCATCCTCAGGTAAGTTCTTTATGTATTTAGAGTATTCATACATTATATTAGCAAACAAACTTTTACCAACACCTGTGCCACCAATTATTAAAGTATGGAGACCGTTAGGTGGATACATTAGGGCTGCCTTAGCTTGTTCGATTTGATTTTTTAAGCCCGTATTAGCACCAATTAGGTAGTTAAAAGGTGATTGGTCTTGGATAACAGTTTTGTGTGGTGTTGAAATTAAAGAATTAATATCTGAGATTTCCTCTAAATTATCAGGCAACTTTATTGATAATAAATCCTCAATATGTTTTCTGTCAAAATACATAACTGGTCTATTTTTTATTTTTATTATTTTCTTTTCTCTGCAAAGAGTATTAAGTTCTTTTGAAACATTATTTCTTAATATACCTAGTGTTTCTCCAATGTATTGAGCACTGAATCCTTTTTGCTCTAAAAATGTATCTTTATTAAAATTTTTGCAATTTTGCAAAATATAATTATAAATTTTATCAATTCGCTTCATGATACATGCCTCCTTAATAAATACTATTGTAAGGTTTAAAAAGAAAATATTCAATAGTGTATTGATACAGTTGTTGTATATAAGTATTTATAAAGTAGAAATGTATTAAAAGTATATTGATAAGATATTGTTGTTTGAGCTAATTTATCAATTAAAATTGATACACTAATTTTAATTATTAATAAGCACATCAAGTGAGATAAATATTTTAAGCAAATTAGAAGTTTATAAATATTATATAGGTGTTAAGAAATATATTATGGAGAGAGTATGTTTAAGATTTTTTCTTTTGGAATGGGAGATCTTTTTAATTTAGGGAATATTGAAAGAATAGGTGGAATAATGCAATCTTTTTTGGATAACATTGATATTGAGGAATTTACAAAGGAAAATGAATATTCTGAATCTAGTGTTGAAGATAATAATATTAGCTTCATTAGGATGGAAGAATATGATGATATGTACTTGCTAACTATTAATTTATATGGAATTAATATTAGAGAATTGAGCATAAGATACGACCCAGGAATAATAGAAATAAATTTAAATAGATCGGAGATACAAAAATCCGGTTTAGGAATACTATCTAGAAATATGGTTGTCAGAAAGTCGTATAATAAAAAATTTGAGAATATTGAAGAGATTGAGATAAGTCGTGTGTTAAAAAGTATTGACGATGGAATTCTTAGTATGAGAATGCCAAAGAAGTATTTATTGGAAAATGAATATAATATAATAGAAGTGGAGTCTTATGAAGATAATGTGGACAACTAAGTAATACTGTTGATAATAAAATGTGGATTGGGGATAATTATAGAATTTTTTTTATGTTGCTGCTAAAAATTATAAAATAAAAAGGGAGGATAAGCTCTAGGTGCATACCTAAAAATAAATCTTCCCTTAAATTAAGAGTATTAAATAAAATATTTACTATCTCTTACGCTTATTAGCAACTTCAACATTAACTTTCTTTCTATTAATTTTTCCGCCAGGACATTTATCCAATATTTTAGCAGATACAGTTTCATCGACTGTTACAAATGAGAAGTTTTCCATAAGGTCTATTTGACCAATTACTGAAGCATTAATTCTTGTCATATCTTTAATATAATTGATTAATACTTTTGGAGTTAAACCATCTCTTTTGCCGACAGAGAAAAATAAACGAACATCTTCTTTTTTACTAGGTGAATCTAATTTATTTGAGCTATAATCAAATACACTTTCGTTTTCAAATTTAATTTTCATTAATGCCGCAATTATTGTTATTGGATCATGAGATTCAGCCAATTCTATTGCACTTGGAATGAACTTAGTAAGCTCTCCAGATTTAATAGCATCTTCTACTTCTGAAATCATATCTTTAAATTTTTTATTATTGATTTCTTCAGCTGTTGGAACTGGTTTTTGTGTAATTGAACTTTTAGTAACATTTTGAATTTGTTTAAGCATTGAGAAATCCTTTGGTGTTACTAGAGAGTAAGCAGTACCGCTTTTGTCTGCTCTACCAGTTCTACCGATTCTATGAACGTAAGATTCAACATCTTGAGGTAAATCGTAATTAAATACGTGAGTTACTCCTTCGACATCTATACCTCTAGCTGCAACGTCAGTAGCAATTAATAAACTTAAAGTACCTTCTTTAAACTTATTTAAGGTAGTTAACCTATGAGCTTGAGTCATATCTCCGTGCATTCCTTCAACCATGTAACCTTTTGATTGTAATTCTTGCACAAGTTCATCAACACCTCTTTTTGTTCTGCAGAAAATTATAGCTGAACTTGGATTATCTAAGTCCAATAATCTGCAAAGAGCTTCTAATCTATGCTTATTATTAATCATAAAATAGTTTTGTTCGATTTTAGATACAGTTAATGAGCTTTTCTTTACACTAACAAGTTTAGCATCAGGCTTCATGTATCTTTTAGCAAGTTTAGCTATTTGATCAGGCATTGTTGCTGAAAATAATAAAGTTTGTCTTTCAGATGGTGTATGACTAAGAATTTCCTCTATGTCATCAATGAATCCCATATTAAGCATTTCATCAGCTTCATCTAATACTAAAAACTCTATAGTTTCTAAATGAAGATATTTTCTCTTTATAAGATCTAAGATTCTACCTGGAGTTCCAACAACTATATCTACACCTTTTCTTAAAGCTCTAATTTGTCTATCAATAGAATCTCCACCATAGACAGATAATACTTCAATATTTTCATACTTAGAAAGCCTTTCTATTTCATCTTTAACTTGAACAGCAAGCTCTCTTGTTGGTGCTAAAATAAGAGACTTTATTCCTTTTTTATCACTCATTTTAGTTATAATTGGAAGGCTGTAAGCAGCAGTCTTTCCAGTACCAGTTTGTGCTTGACCTATTAAATCAGCACCGCTAAGTGTTACAGGAATACTTTGTTCTTGTATTTGAGATGGTTTCGTAAAACCAAGGTCTGATATTGCTCTCACAATACTCTCCTTAAGACCTAATGTAGCAAATTGATTATCATTCATTAAATATCCTCGTTTCTTAATTTTAAAATTGATTGATTTTTATTTTTTATAACTACATAGTAAAGATTTATCTATAAGTCAAATGAATTCATTATAACACAGTATATAAAACTATGTCAAAAATATTATTTTATTAATTGAAGAATATTATTCAAGAATAAATATGTTAATAATAGATAAAATGAGCTGCCTTTAAAATTTTTGGCAGCTCATTTTATCTATTACTAATCCGTGCAGGCTTCAATTATAATAGATTGTACAGTTCTAGGTAGGTTTTCTAGTTCGTCCTTATTTAAGTTAACAACATCTATCGGAGGATGTATCAATAATTCAACAGTAGCGCCTTTAACTCTGTTGTTGTTTTCCTCCAAAAGCTTATATGTTCCATTTATAGTTATTGGAACTATTGGGCATTTGGATTTTGTAGCAAGCTTAAAACTGCCGCCTTTAAATTCATCTGTAGACTTTCCCTTACTTCTTGTCCCAGATGGAAAGATTACCATTGAATAACCTGACTTTAATAAATTAATGCCGTCAACAATTGATGCGGCAGATTTTCTTAAATTATCCCTGTCCATAAAAATGCAATTAATATATTTCATCCAAGTGCTAATAAGAGGCCATTTTTCAAGTTCCTTTTTAGCAATAAATCCTTTTGGAACATCAATGACGCTTAATAATAGTGGTATATCAAAATTGCTTTGATGATTAGAAACAAATAATACCGTTTGGTCTTTTGGAATATTTTCTAGTCCTTTAATATTAATTTTTGCACCGGCTGCCTTCATTATAAATTTAGCCCATATATATGTTATTTTATGGATGTAATCTGTTCTTCCTTTTATATCATTTTTGTTAGTTAAAATTTTTACTTTAACTCTAAAAATAGAAGCCAATATTAAACTTAATCCAAGGCAGAGATAAAAATATATAGTTCTTATCATTAAAAATTACACATCCTTAATAAATTAAATTTTACACTAATCAGTATAATACAAAAATTAGCAGATTAAAAGATTAAATAGATTATGAGGAAGTTAAATTAGGATAAAATTAATTTTAAATTAAGCATTATTTAGGGAAAAATTATATTAAAAAATGTATAATATATATTATAATGATTATTCTATGAAATAGTACAGGAATAGAATTTACGCAGGCAGGAGAATATTAATGAATTTAAATGATAAACAGGATATGAAGGAGAAGAACGAGGAACAAATAATAGGATTAACAGCGATAGAAGTTAAGCAAAGAGTTAAGGAAGGTAAAGTAAACCATATTCCTAAAACACCTTCACGGACTCTACCACAAATAATTAGAGCCAATTTGTTCACAAGGTTCAATGCAATAAATTTTGCACTTGCAGCTGTAATTATATTGGCAGGATCGCCTAAAAATGCTATCTTTGTTGGGGTAATAATTGTTAATACACTAATTGGAGTAATTCAAGAAGTAAAAGCAAAACGTACATTAGAAAAATTATCTGTTATAAGTGCAGCTCACGCCAAAGTTCTCAGAGATTGTGAAATAAAAGATATTCCTGTCGATGAGATTGTGCTAGATGACATAGTTTATTTAGAAACCGGACTTCAGATATTAGCAGATGGAGAAGTAATAAGCAGTAATGGATTAGAAGTAGATGAGTCCATGTTGACAGGTGAAGCAGATGCTATATCTAAGCATTCAGGAGAAAAATTAATGTCTGGTAGTTTTGTTGTATCTGGCGACGGCTATGCAGTAGTAACGAAGGTTGGCAAGGAAACTTATTCATCAACTTTAGCTGAAGAGGCTAGACAATTTAAAATAATAAATTCAGAATTACAAGCAGCTATAGATAAGATATTCAGAGTCATCATATGGATTGTACCACCTCTATCATTATTATTAATATTAACTCAGTTAAGAATTCCGGGATATACATGGCAGGATGCAGCTATAGGAGCGGTGTCAGGTATCGTTGGAATGATACCTGAAGGACTTGTTTTGCTTACAAGTGCAACATTTATAGTTTCAATTTTAAAACTATCTAAATATGATACTTTAGTACAGGAATTATGTGCTACAGAAGTTTTAGCCAGGGTAGATGTGCTTTGTTTAGATAAAACTGGTACGTTAACGCAAGGAGATTTACGATTATCTGAAGTGAAAAATATCGGATCTAGAAGCAAAGAAGAAATAGATCATGTATTAGCGGCATTAATTAATAATATTCCAAGCAATAACCCAACGCAGAAAGCTATATTAGCTAAGTATGAAAAATACGATAATAGCATGAAGCCAATAGAGAAAATTGCATTTTCATCTAAAAGAAAATGGAGTGGGATTACTTTTGAAAATATTGGGACATGGATTCTTGGTGCACCTGAAATAATATTAAATAAAGAATATCACTTTATAGAAAGTATAGTTAAAGAGGAAGCTAAAAAAGGAAAAAGAGTATTGTTATTAGCAAATCTGCATAATAACTTAAATGAAAAGTTAGAAGGAAAAATAGAAAGTGTTGCATTGATACTAATTGAGGATATTATAAGAGAAGCAGCTCCAGATGTGTTAAAGTATTTCGATAGTCAAGGAGTAGGTGTGAAAATAATTTCCGGTGATAGTCCTGTTACGGTTTCTGAAGTTGCAAGACGAGCTGGAGTGAGCAATTGGGATAAGTACGTTGATGCAAGAGAGTTGCCAGAAGATAATGAAAATCTAAAAGAACTAATCAGAAATACAACTGTTTTTGGAAGAGTAACTCCACATCAAAAGAAAAGAATTGTTTTAGCACTTCAGGATATGGGTCATACTGTAGCAATGACAGGAGATGGGGTAAATGATGTTCTTGCATTAAAATCATCTGATTGTGGAATAGCAATGGCAAATGGATCAGATGCAACAAAGGCTGTAGCACAATTAGTATTAATGAAGTCAGATTTTTCTGCGCTCCCTAAAGTTCTTGAAGAAGGAAGAAAACAAATTAACAATTTGGAGAGAGTTTCAGAATTATTTCTATCAAAAACTGTATTTTGTATAATTTTATCATTTGTATGCTCAATATTATTTATTGAATATCCAATACTCCCTATACAATTATCATTAGTAGGAAGCTGTGCTATAGGAATTCCATCATTCTTTTTAGCGTTATTACCTAGCACAGGTGGTGTAAAGAAAGGCTTTTTAACTAGGATACTTACGGTAAGCGTACCAAATGGAATATTAATTGCTTTGTTTACTTTGATTACATTTATACTATCAATTCAATTTGGATTACCAATGGATTATAGTAGAACTTTAGCGGTGCTAATGTTTGCAGGAATTAGTATGGTAGTCTTATTTAGAGTTGCAAGACCGTTAACTAATTTTAAAACAGTATTGTGCGTGGCTATGTTTGGTATCATAGTACTTGCTTTTTTAACTCCAATTGGAAGGTATATATTTAGTTTATCAAAAATACGATTTGAACATTGGCTAATATCAGTAGCTGTAATAGTGATATCAAGTCCGTTGATAACTAAAATTGTAGACATATTTAGGATCAAGGTTAATAAGAAATATAAAGTTAAAACAACTTAAAAGGTTGTAGATATTATAGGAATTATCTGCTTTAGGTGAAAGTTAATTATTGTTTTGTCAGTACTTTTATTACAAAAGGTGGTATAAAATAGAGGGATAAAATCTATTTTATATCATCTTATTTTTTTATTGTGATTTTCCAACAACTGGAGTATAATTAAATTAATATATTATTAAGGAGGGTAGATTATGGCAAATGTAATTGGTACTGTTGAGTTTAATTTTAATAAACTATGGATATCTAGCAGTTGTGTTTCAAAAACAGCAATTTCATCTTCTAACGGGAGAAGTGCGTCCATTTTTAGAATAAGTACTGATTATAGTATAAATCCATGGTCTATATCTTTAAATTAGTTGAATTTAAATACTAATAAATAAGGATTTTATAGGATTCGAGGATTGTACTTGAGTCCTTTTTATATTGTACTTATCTAAGATTACAATTTTAAATTTATTAATAAGTCTAAGCTTATATATTAAGTTTGACTTTTGATAGGCTTTAAGTGTAAAATCTCAGGATTCAGTTCTCCATAAGTCTTTTACTTTTAGTTTTTTAGTGTCTTGTGCTAAAAGGCTAAATAAAAGGCTTATTTTTGTTTGTAAAAAATAAGTATTTACAATCTAGGAGGATTTTAAAATGAATGTTAATGAAAAATTAAAGCGAAATATATCAATAAGTTACTTATATAATTTTTTATTCCAATTGAATATTACTTCAGCTATATGGGTTTTATATTTAAGTTTTAAAGGGATGTCTTTAATTGAGATAGGATTTCTAGAATCAATTTATCATATAACAGGTGTACTTTTTGAATTACCTACAGGTGCTATTGCAGATGTGTATGGGAAAAAATTTAGCATAATCACAGGAAGAATTGTAAGCGTAATATCGGGTATTTTAATAATTACGTCAAATAGCTTTTGGGGATTTGGATTATCTTTCATTTTAAGTGCTGCATCTATGAATTTAAATTCTGGAGCAGGAGAAGCGTTAATTTATGACAGTCTAAAAGAATTAGGAGAGGAAGAGCGATATAAAAAAATATGGGGTAATTTAGCCTTTATTATGTCTATCGGCCAAGGAATTGCAGTTTTGCTTGGAGGAATTTTATCAGATATAAAATTTTTATATGCCTATATATTAGGAATGATTATACACACAGTAGCTCTTATAGTTGCTTGCAAATTTAATGAGCCGACAGTGCGAAAAAAACAGGAAGAAAAAAAGCAAGAAAACTTAATATTATATCAGGTATTAATAAGTGCAAAGGTACTTAAAACAAGGAAAGTAGTGTTGTATCTAATATTGTTCTCTGCATTAGTAGGAAGTCTACAAACTACTGTATTCTTCTATAGTCAACAATATTTTTCTAACATGAGTTATTCAAAAACTGCAATTGCAATAATATGTGCAGCGAGTAGTTTTATTGAAGCTATAAGTTCTAAGTATGCTTATAAGCTTGAAAACTTATTAAAATTAAAAGGGACATTAATTAGTGTATCACTAATTAATATATTTTCCCTAATAGGCTTAGCTTTAGCCAAAGAATTGGCTGTAGTATTTTTTATGTCAGCATCTATAACAGGTGGTTTAGCTTATACCATATTTAGTGATTATATAAATTCAAGAATTCCATCGGAGTATAGAGCTACAATACTGTCTTTTGATAGTTTTTGTTTCAGCATGTTTATGATAAGTGTATTCCCTGTATTTGGGTTATTAGCAGAGAAAATAGGATTCACTATAACATTTGGAATTATGGCATTATCATATATTCCAGCAATGACATTCTTGTTATTAAAACTTAGAAAATATAAAAGTAGGGAAAAGGTTAGGGGGATTGAAAATGATAGAATTAGCTTTGAATAAATTACAAAAGTATTATGGAGCAAATATAATTTTAGAAGATATTACTTTTGAAGCACAGACTTCTGAAAAGATTGGTATTGTAGGAGATAACGGATGTGGAAAAAGTACATTGTTAAAGATAATCATGGGAATTGAAAGTTATGATAAAGGAACCATATCAATCAGAAAAAATGCCACATTAGGGTATATTGAGCAAATGCCAGTTTACCCCAATAATTTTAAGGTAATAGATGTACTAAATGTAGCTTTTGAAAGACTGAATGAATCGCAAAAAGAGTTAGAATTATTGGAACAGCAATTATCGAATTCTAAAGAAACTAATATGGAGAAACTTTTAAGCAACTATTCTAAAGTTCAATCTATCTATGAGAGTTTAGGTGGATATGAAAGAGAGGAAAAATTGAGCAAAGTTTGTAATGGGCTTAAGATGAATGCTAATTTTAAAAATAAATTGTTCAATGAGTTGAGTGGAGGAGAAAAGACTACCGTGATTCTGGGAAAAATACTGATTCAGAGTCCAGATATTTTGTTATTAGATGAACCATCTAATCACTTGGACTTAGATGCAATGGAGTGGCTGGAAGCTTATTTAAAAGAATATAGAGGTATAGTTATAATAGTATCTCACGACAGATATTTTTTGGATAATATAGTTACAAAAATAATTGAAATAGAAGATATGAAAGCAAAGAGTTATAGTGGTAATTATACAGATTTTGCTAAGGAGAAAGAGAAACAGATTAATCTCCAAATGGAAGCTTTTTTAGAGCAGCAAAAAAAGATTAAAGCCATAGAAAAATCAATCAATCAATTGAGAGATTGGGGGATGAGAGGGGATAATGGCAAGTTTTTCAGAAGAGCCGCGAGCATACAAAAGAGCTTATCTAAGCTTGAAAGAATGGATAAACCTGTTATTGAAAAACAAAGTATTAGTATAAATGCTAATACAGCAACAAGATCTGGTAATGAGGTAGTTATAATAAAGAAATTAAGCAAAAGGTTTGGTGAAAAAATACTTTTTGACAAAATTGATTTATTAATTAGAAACGAAGAAAGTGTGGCACTAATAGGGCGAAATGGATGCGGAAAATCAACATTAATCAATATTTTACTTGGAATAATCAAAGAAGATAGTGGAATTGCGCTTCTAGGAAGTTCTATAAACCTTGGTTATTTGCCACAAAATATAATATTTAAAGATGAAAATAAAACAATATTGGAATGTTTTAGAGAAGATATAGTAATAACTGATGGAAAGGCTAGAGAATATCTTGCAAAATACATGTTTTTTGGTGAAATGGTGTTTAAAAAGGTCGGTTCTCTTTCAGGCGGTGAACGAAGTAAACTTAAATTAGCTATGCTGATGTATGATGAAGTTAACTTTTTAATTTTAGATGAACCAACAAATCATTTAGATATAGAATCAAGGGAGGAACTAGAAGGTCTCTTAAAAAATTTTAAAGGAACTCTTTTATTTGTATCTCATGACAGGTATTTTATAAACAATATAGCAAATAGAAGTATAGAATTATCAGGAGGATCTTTAACTTCGTACGAGGGTAACTATGATTATTATAAAGAAAAATTAAATCAGCAGAGAGGTTTAGTGCTAATTGAAGGGTCAAATCAGGGAAGTAATGGAGTAGTAAAATCAAAGAAAGAGAAGACGAATAAGGCAACAAAATCAAATAATAATGAGTTTAAGAAGCTTAAGTTAGAAAAACAAATAGAAGAATTAGAAGATAAGTTAAAGGAGATAGAAGAACAGATTCAGGAATTTTCTCATGATTACAAAAAATTGAACATTCTATATAATGATAAGTTAGTTTTTCAACAGGAGTTAGAAGAATTAATGGAAGATTATTTTAAGTAAAAGTTTTGAAGCATACTTAAAAAGCAATGAAATGTATAGTATAAGTTTAATTATATGAATAATAATATAGAGTCAGTCAGGTTATGTCATCTGACTAGCTCGCATTGAATTTTAATATGCAACTATATTATTATAAGTTACATATTAAAAAATCTAATGAATATATATTATAGATTTGACAATACTTAATAATTATAATAAAATTTATTAGGTGGAATTAAATACTATTTAATTCTTAAAGATATGCTCCTATAGTTAAATGGATAGAATAATCCCCTCCTAAGGGATAGATGTGGGTTCGATTCCCGCTGGGAGTACCATATTGTACGAAAGAATGGCTTAACTGCAAAGGTTAAGCCGTTTTTTATTTTGAGAAAAGGGACAAAAAAGGGACAAAAAAGTTTTGTGAAGATTTATAAAAGAAAAAACTAAAATATAAATAAGAAAAGAAAAAGATGTATCAACGATAAGTATTTTAGGAATTTAGTGTACTATGTGTGCTAATAGTCGGAATTACTTAATTAGCACACATGGTAACAGATTATATGTGATTGTACTTTGTACTTATTTAGAAAATATGTCATCTAGTAAATCAGCAGTATTATTTTTCATATCATCCATAACATGAGTATATGTATCTAAAGTTTCAGTAATACTTTTGTGCCCCAGTCTTTCAGATACAACTTTAATATTTTCATTATTAAATATTAGTAATGTAGCATGAGTATGCCTAAGAGCATGAAAGGTAATTTGTTTTAATTGCATATAATTAGTTGAGTCTTTTTTTGGGTTAGATTTTTTATAATCTTCTAATGGTAATTTATATCTGGATATAGCATTACTAAAATTTGTTGATAAATTTTTAGGATTACACATAGTACCTTCGCGACTTAGTATAATAAAATCAGTATCAAGCGAGTTGCCTTTAATAGTTTTTAAATAATTAATTAATATTTTGGGCAGTGTTATCTTTCTATAGCTAGTTGGAGTCTTTAATTTATCGGTAAATAATAAAGATTTGTTTATTTTGTCATTTATAACTTGATGTCTAACAGTTAAATATCTAAATTCTAAATTAATATCATTCCAACGTAATCCGCATAATTCACCAAGTCTTAAGCCAGTTAATAATTCAATAAATAGTGGAGTATATAAATAATCGTCTTTAATGACATTTAAAAAGAAATCAACTTCACTTTTACTCCAAAACTCAATTTTAGGTTTTTCGATTGCTACGCGATCAATATCAATTGGTAGTGAATATATCAATTTATTTTTTTGAGCATATTTAAGGCAGTTGCCTAATGTTTCTATTATCTTTTTAGCACTAGATGCTTTTTGACCTTCATTTATAAGACTATTATAGAAATCTTGAACAATTACATTAGTGATTTTATCTAGCCTGTATGAGCCTAATTTCGGTATTATATGAGTATCAATCCTTGATCTGTAATTAGCAATTGTATTAATTGATATAGTATTAATTTTGTATTCATTAAACCATTTACTAATAAAATCTTTTAAAATTATATTGCTTTCAGTTGGGGTAATATAACCTTTATGTTTTTTACTTAGGGTTTCAGTAACCCACTTTTCAGCATCTTTTTTAGTTTTAAAACCTTGCTTTTTTTGTCTTATCCTCTTACCTTCAGAATCAAAACCAAGACTTACAGTGACTTTCCAATTCCCTTTCGATAATTGTTCATAACTTGGCATATATTCACCTTCTTTTTAGCTAATTTTTTAAAAGATTATTTACGTTATCTATACAGGATTGTATTAGGTCAATTAAATTCATAAATTGAGAATACGTATATTTGGTATCATTTATTTTGATGTGATACTCACTTTCTTCATCCTCATTTGCATAATTTATTTCATAACCAAGAGATCTAAAGAATAGAGTCTTTGCATTAATTAATTGTATTTGTTCATTGATTTTTTGTGTATCAACATAATGATTAAATTTTTCAAATATATCTATTTCTTTATTAGACGTTAAAAAACTGGAGGGAATATCAAGGGCACTTGATAATTTATCTATAATATCAAGTGATGGATTTTGCTTCTTTCCAGCTTCTAGAGAACTAATATAAGCACCGGATACCCCTACTTTTCTTCCTAACTCATTAATTCCTATGTTTTTTTCAATTCTATACTTTTTCAAGTTATTTCCAAAAGTATTAGACATAATATCACCTCACTAAGTATTATCTATCAGTCTATGAAAAATTACTATATAGAAAAGTTAAAATTAAAAAAATGTGAATAAATGAGATATTTGAAGAAATTAAGGTGGAAATTCATACTAACATATAACATTACTGAAAAATGAAACTTTTATTAACTTGGAGATGATGATATCATTTGAACGTAAACCGTCAGTTAACAAGGTGCGTAATCCTACAGTTTATGAAGGGAGGGAATATATGACTAATTTTATGAAAGCTATAAAGTTAAGTGGATTAAAAAAAACAGATATCTGTAAGCAAGTTAATATTTCAAGAACATATTTATTTTATTTAGAGAATGGAACTAAAAAACCATCATTCAATGTTATGTACAAATTATCTAAAATTCTTAATAAAACACCACAAGAATTATTTTTTTCAGAAGATGAAAATTAAAATAGGGAGGAAATATAATGAATTCAACAAATGAAAAAACAATATTAAAATTAAAGGAAATTCAAGAAAAGTATGATATCCCAGTTAATAGATTAACATCACTAATAAGACAAGGCAAACTAAAAGCCGTAAAATCGGGAAAAGAGTATGTAGTAACTTTAACAGAGATTCATAGATATTTAGGAATTGAAACAACTAGCGAAAGTCTGGAAAGGGAAATATATATTAAGGAACTTGAAAGCAAAATTAAAAATTATGAAATTCAAATGAAGACATTGAAGAATTGTATTAATATGATGGGAAATGTTGTTGCGTGTGGGTAGGTGGTAGTTTGAATAAGGAACAAAAGAAAATAATAATTAGAAAAGATCTATTTCCAATAACACCGCTAATTAACTATTCAAAGAAACCAATATTTCGGTGGAGCAAAGATGAATATTTGATAAGAAATACTGATGAATTAGAAAATATTTCAAAGGTATATAAAAGAGAAGTGGATGGAGAAATACGAGGTGGAGAAGTTAGTGGATTTTCACTTGTAACTGGCGAGAAAAGTGGAATTATTGTTATAGATATAGATAAAAATCATGGAGATAGTTCGGTTGATGGTTTCAAAAGTTTTACTGATTTTATAAGCGACTTATCAGATAATGATAAGGAGATAATTTCAGATACATTCTCTGTGCAAACTCCAAGGGGAGGAAAGCATTTATACTTCAAATATAAAAAGGGCTTGAAAAGTAAAGCTAGTTATATAGATGGTGTTGATATTAGAACTGATGGAGGATTAATTGTATTACCTTGTAGCAAGGTTAAGATCGATAATATAATATCTGGATATAAAGTATGTAATAATAATGAAATTTTAAATATGCCTCAAGCATTATTTGATAAGTTTATGGAATTAGACAAGCCAGTTAAAAATAGAACAGCTAAAGTAATAACTTTAACAACCAGTGATATGTATAAAGAGGGTGCTAGAAACCAAGAACTATTCAAAGAAGTTATTAGTATAGTAAGTAAATCAAGTATAAGGGATATTTCAACAATAGAATCAATAGCTAAAGGATTAAATTTATATAAATGTGATCCACCTTTAGACGATAAAGAAGTTGAAAACATTGTTGGAAGTATATCACTAAGACTACATCCTGCCTACTGTAATGAAAAGAGTAATGTAATTAATTATTTATTAGCTCAACATATAATTCAAGAACAACCATGTTATCAAAGAGGAAATCTATTGTTCATGTATGATAATGAAAAAGGTTTTTATAAATCTATGGAATTTAGAGAGGTTCAAAAGATGTATTTCAAATATGCAGTGAATGATGAAGACAAGACTCCTATAAAAGCAAAAAACTTTGCTGACTCTATAATGTTAATTAGTGAAGATGCGAAAGAAGTACATGATGAAAAGAATTATATTAATTGTTTAAATGGGGTAATAGATATAGAAAACTGCAAATTATTAAGTCATAGTCCCAAGTATAAGCTAGAAGTTCAATTTCAAGGCAATTATATCGAAGATTGGGAGGAGTCATTTGATAAGTCTAGGTTTAAGGTATATTTAGAAAGTACTTTAGATCCGGAGAGCGCATTAACACTTCAGGAATCATGGGGGTTAATGCTTTCTCCACATACCAGAGAAGTGCAAAATTGTTTTATATACAAAGGGGAAGGGGCAAATGGAAAGAGTGTTGCATTTGATATACAAGAGGCTTTAATAGGCAGTAATACACATATATGTAGTATTGGACTTGGTGATTTTGGTGGTGATTTTGTAATATCATCAGCGGAAGGAAAACATGTTAATATAGTACGAGATGATGAGTTAAGTGGTAAAACAGTTAACAAGTTTTTTAAGTCTATGGTATGTGGCGAACCTGTAGCAGTTAATAGAAAAAATAAAGATATAATAAGATTAAGCTTTAATACAACCATGTTCTTTGGATTAAATAGGATGCCTGGGGCGAGTGATAAATCAACTGGATTTTTTCGGAGACCAGTAATAATACCTTTCAATAATTCATTCGGATCAGAAGAAGAAGTTAAGAATGGAATTAGGGATAAGGTTAGAGATCCAGAATTAGCACAAAGAATTATTGAAGATGAACTTGATATAGTTTTGATGTGGTCTTTAGAAGGATTAAAAAGAGTAAAAAATAATAAATGGAAAGTTACAGTGAGTGGGTTAGCAGATAGAGAATTAGAGGAGTATAGGCAAGAAGCAGATAGTTCTTATAGATTTTATAGGGAAAAACTTAAAAATGCGCCTAATAGCGGGATAAGATTATCTAAATCAGATGTTTATAGAGCATATGATAAATGGTGCATATTAAATAACTTATCTCCAATGAATGTAAATAACTTTGGAAGGCAGTTCTCAAGTTTTGGAGTAAAATCTAAAGTTAGCAATAGTGTGAGGTATTGGGTGGATGTTGAGTTCAAGAATTAGAGAATATAATAAAAAAAGCATTCACAAAGGAACGCTATATTTCGCAATATTAGTATAGACTGTGAATGTATGAGTTGTCAAGAAATAAAGAAAGAGGAGATAAATTAGATGAATAGAAAAGAATTTAATAATAAAAATGAAATACAAGAGTTTGGAGATAAATTAAAGGAAGCTGATGAATTATTAACAAGAGTAAGTGTAATATACAGTAGAAATTTTAATAAATCAAGTAAAGAAGGATTGAAATTAAAAAAAATACATCAAGAATTGACTAAATTAAGGAGTAAAATAGATGATAATATATTAGAGTATCTTTCTGATGATTTAAAAGTTATATATAATACCAATGATAAGTTAAATAATATCATGTTTAATACTAAACTAAATGCAGAATCTATTATGTGATTACATAATTTTAAAGATAAATAATACTATATAAATTAATAAAATTCCCTTAGAAGTTAATTCTTTTGGGAATTTTTTGATTTATTTAAATTAAATATTGCACGATTTATAAGATCAGTTTCAAGTACGAAGCTTGAACACACTAAAACTTCTTCATGAGAAGGAATATCTACAAATGAGCTTCGTAATCATTAAGTAAAAACTTTCATAATGGTATACTCAAAAATTAATATTTAGGATAATAAAAATATGTCTATTAATCATATGATTTGATAGACATAAAAAGAAAAAGAAAAAAGGTACTAAACGATATATAAATGGATGTAATTTGTCTGGAAAAGTGTCTATTATATTTGCATATGATTTTATAGACAGATATAATAATATCATAAGATAAGTTGATTGAGAGGAATTTATAATTATGATATTTGGATATATGAGAATAAGTACACAAAAGGAAAAGCAAACAACAGATCGTCAAAGAATAACTTTAGATCAATATGCAGCAGCTAATAATTTCAATTTTGATGAAATACTAGAGGAAAGAATTTCTGGAAATGTTCAGGCAGAGCGTAGGCCAGTATATAATGAGTTAAAAGCTAGAATAAGGAAAGGTGATATATTAATTATTACGGATATTGATAGACTAGGGAGAAATGCTGATGATGTAATAATGGAATTTAAGAAATTAAAGGCTGATGGGATTAGAGTTATTGCATTAGATACACCATACCTTAATGAATGGGAAAAGATCCAAGATTCTAGTATGTATAACATGATAGCTGATATATTTATAACTCTAAAAGCTCATATAGCTCAACAAGAAAGAGAAAAGACAGTTGCACGTATAAATCAAGGCTTACAAGTTGCAAAGGCTAAGGGGAAAGTGTTAGGAAGGCCAAAGGCTGAATTGCCAAGTAATTTTATTAAAGAATATGATAAATTTAAAAAAGGTGAATATGGAAATGTGAGTGCAAGTGGATTTGCTAAAATGTTAGGAATAGGCAGAAGTACATTGTATAAATATATTAAGTTATATGAGGACAAAGAGAGAGGGGATTCTTAAATGTGAGGATGATGTATTTGTAGAGAATGAAGAAGATATGGTATGAGTGTTGCAGCTAATAACGTACATCATGTTATACCTTTGGATCAAAGGCCAGATTTTAAATTTAGTAGTGATAACTTAATATCATTATGCGGCAACTGTCACGATAAGATGCATGATCGTATAAATAACAAACTAACAAAGTTAGGGGTAGAATGGGTTAAAAGAATGAACAGGATCAAATAATATTATTTTTATTTATGATCCTGAAAAGTTTTTAACCTATTCTCACTACCTTTGTTATTTTATTTATTGAACAACTTGTAGATTTAACGTAGCAAACTATAAAATATTCTTTGAAAATCGAATAATGTAATATTTGTGAAATATGTATAGTAGTAAATTAATATAAAGTAAGGAATAATTACTCTTTTTATGAAAGGATTATCTAAATGAGTGATATGTTAGTTAAATTATATAATTTGAATAGCAACGAAAAAGAATTAAATGATTTGTTAAAACAATGTGTTAGAATAAAAAGAGCATTGGCTCCTGATAGAAGAAAAGTATTAGAATTTGTCAAAGAGAATTTTGAAGAGGGATATCTAGATGAATGCACAGCCGCTTTATCTAATAATTCAATAACTTGCTATATTGCTACCAAAAACAAAACGATTATTGGTTTTGCTTGCTTTGAAGCTACTGCTAAAAACTATTTTGGCCCAACAGGAGTACAGAACAGTGAGAGGCGTAAGGGAATAGGAAAGGCATTGTTAAATAAATGCTTAATGTCAATGTGGGAAATGGGGTATGGCTATGCAATTATTGGATGGCCTGTAAAGAGTGCTATTGGTTTCTATGAAAAACTGTTCAAGCACAACTGATAGATGATTCATCATCTGGAATTTATAAGAGAATGATTGAATTTGATGAATAGGATTAATAGATAAATTTATATTCTCTTTTAATCTTTAGCAAATTAAAAATATCGTATTATTCAGAAAAATAAATGAATATGCGATTTTTTTTATGCAATATTCTAAAATTTTGTGAATCACAATCCCCCCACTTTGAGATGAAAATAAATATTAGTAAAGAACCGAGGGAGATAACATTTTCCAATAGAGCGTATTACCAAAAAAGTTTTTTAGAGGTACGTAGTGTAATTAATGAGATATATCAACTTAGAATTAAGAGAGGTTGAAATGTAATATCGATGATACAGAATTTTATGTAGTGTAGTTCAGCATTAGCATAAAACCAACGACAATCAAAATCTTAGATTATGGAGTTAATTAATACACCTTATATTTTTCGAGGCATTAAAAGTCAAGCATATTCTTAATTATTTTTATACTTATTGTGATAAATTATGTATTTTATAGAAAAAAGGAGGATATTAATACATATTGTAGAAATTTATATATATTATAGGGAATATTATATCTGATAATAACTAGTACTATTATTTAGCAATTTATTTTGAGCATGGAGTTTTTAATTAAAAAGCTCGATTATTATCTTAATAGATTGAATAAATTTATAATTATATTGAAAGGACTAAATAATATGGAATTAAGATGGTTACATTTATCTGATTTGCATTTCAAATCTAATGATTATGAGTCAAAACATTTAAGAAAGAGATTATTAAAATATTTAGAGAAAAAAAAAATAGAGTGTGACTTTGTTGCAATTACTGGAGATATATTCTATGGATATAACTATGATAAAGATTATTTAAGTGAAATGTCAGAATTCGTTATGAGTTTAATACAGAAAGTTAATGTTAAGTCGCATAATTTGTTCATAGTGCCGGGAAATCATGATCTTGATAGAGATGATTATGATAGGAAAATGCTTATCAAAGCTATAAAAAGTGAGAAAAAACAATATATTGCAATGAACAATATACCTGATAATAATATTCAAAAATTATTAGGAAATCATAAATATTTTTATGAATTTTTGGAGGTTATTAACAATGAAGGTTGTTCGCATTCTAATGAAGCCCACTATATGGTTGAGAGAGAAAAGTTTAATATTTTGAATTTAAACACTTGCTTATCATATACAGAAGAGTATCAAGATGATTTGTTAATATGTCAGTCAAGATTACCAGAAGAGATAGATAAGTGGGAAGAAAATTCTAAGATTAATATTGCATTAGGTCACCATGTTATTAATATGATGGAAAAAACTCAAAGAGAAAAATTAACCCATACTTTTTCAGAAAGTGGTATTGATATTTATTTATGTGGACACGTGCATGAACCTGATTTCGATAAATTATATGATGAAAATGATATCAATGTTTTTGTTTCAGGAAGTAATTTTATAGATGACTACTCAATTCCAAGCTTTATTCTTAATAGAATTGATTTAACAAACTATAAAGGATATGCAGAATTAAATGTTTGGGACAAACGAGAAGATTTTTGGAAAATAGCTCATACAAGAAAGTATAATAATGGTATAAGAGAATACTCAATAAAAAGGTTAAAAAAAAAATTTGAGTCTATAATTTCAGAGTCAAAAGAGGAATCTGCTGCTACGAGTGATATAATTCCTTATAATATTAAACAAACTGAGAGAGATCAACAATCTATTCCAATGTATAATGATAGAATTACAGAAGTAAATGGAAAAAGAGTAGATTTTGAAATGAATACAATGACTAAAATAATAAAAAATATATATTGGAATAGCATTGATGTAGTAAAAAAAGATGAGTTTGTTGATTTAGATACAAATAATGAACTCTTTTTAAAATATAGTGGACTTTTTAAGAAAGCTACATTTAATATACTAAAAAGCAGCGACCAATTTAACGAAATAGAAGTAAATTTAAGGCAAATCTTAATATTAGGTAATAGGATTATAAAGTTGTTAAAAGAAGATTCAAATTATGACTTAAGCTTAGATGTAATGGATAGTTTAGAAAATTTAATTAAAAGCCAAAAAACAGAGTCAACTGAAGAAGATATTATTAGAGAATTTATTGGATTCATATCAAAATGGATTAGGTATTTAAGTGAAGTATTGTGTTTAAGTGAAGTTGATAGTTCTATTAATGAAAGAGCTACTAGCTTATTTTTATTAAAGAATACAGATGATAGGGATAAAGGTAGTAGAATAGATGAAGTGGAAAAAAGCTGCTTTGTAACTATAAGTAATATAAACATGTATGAAAACAGTAATATTATATCCGAGAAAGATTACTATAAAATTATTTCAAAAGGACTTACCACTGTATTGTATAGCATATACAGAAATAGGAATATGATTATTGAAAAAACTAAAAACCTTATTGTAAATAATATTGAAGATAATGAAATTCGAATACTCTTAAATATGATAACCGATGAACAAAGAAAATACTTAAAGACTTTCAAAGGAAGAGAGAATTATATAAGTGAAATATATGATCAAATTGTAAGTAATAAGTTTATAGCGTTACACGGAAAAGAGCAGTCTGGTAAGAGTAGTTTATTATCTAAGATTGCTGAAAGAATGTCTATGAAAACAGAAGGGATAGGTAGGTATTCAGGAGAAATTACTAATGTTGCACCTTGGATAACGTCGGTATTATACCATTCTGGAAAACAATCAAATGATATATCAGAAATGATGAAATCTATTGTTTCTCAAGCAAATGCTAGATTAATTGATAAAATACATAGTGAAAGAATTAATTCAATAAATTACATTTCATGTAAAAGAATTATTCAGGAAATTTTGAGCAAGCTTGTATCCGAATGCGGCAATGCAATAATTATATTAGATGGCATTGATAATTTAGTAAGAAATATTGATGATTTTAACTTTTTACCTGAAGATATTCCGCAGAATGCATCTATAATTATATCTTTAAGATCAGATCCAGATAATATTAAGTGGTTAAAAGGACATCGCGATGTAAAATTAATAGAGTTAAAAGATATACCTAGAGATGAAATACCATTATTAACAAATGTTTTAGATGAAGATAATAATGGTGAAGGAAAAAGTTTTAATGATAATGTATGGAATAGGTTTTCAAACAAACCAGGCAAAATAGTTGAAATCAGTAATGATACTAAATTAAAAGATGGTAAGTTTTCACTAGTGAGGCTTGATACTGATGAAAATGAATTATTCTTAGAAGCATGCGAGAAGTGGTCAGATTTTGAACAAGAAGTTAAAAGCATTTCTCAAGAGATACTGATATTATTATCTTTATTTGAGCCAGTATGTTCATTAGATATTGAGTTAATACAATCATATTTCAAAAATAAAAACATTAACCATAAGTTACCTTTTTATAGAAAGGTATTTATTAAGGTTAGAAGTCAAGTTGAAGGGATTGATTCGTATAGAGTTAAATTAGCGAGTAGGGCTTTTAGTGAATATGTAGTAAATTTTTATTTCAGCAGAGTGGACATTGAAGAATATATAGATAGTATTTTTAAATGGTTTTCAAATGACAAAAGTATTTCAACAAAGATTATTTGTCAATTTATGCAATATTGGAGAGATTCAAAGAGATTGAGTAGAGAATTTTTTCAAAATAAAATAGACAATTTTTTAGATGAATTAAAAATTAAGAATGAAAGTAAATTCTTATTTAATATTTCAAACATTATTTTTAGTGATGGCTTAAAAATGGAAGATATAGCTACTAAGTGCCTAGATTTATGTTTATTATTAGACGATAAATCAATAAAGATAAAATATGCGTTAAGACTTATTGAAGGAAATGGAATCAAAACAAATGTTGAGAAAGGAGAATCTATTCTAAAAGAATTAGTGTCTAATGATGATCCAAAAGCACTGTTTATTTTAGGTAGAAGGTTAGTATTAGAGAAAAGTATAAATGCCAATAAATTTGAAGGAAAAAGTTATTTGATTAAATCTGCTGAATTAGGATATATAAAGGCGAAGGTTTTTATTGGTGGTATTTTATTAGATGGAGATGTAATTGGAAAAGATTATGATATGGCATTCAGATATTTAGAGGATGCTGTAAGGAATGATGATATCTGGGCTAAAACGATTCTTGGGGACGCATTAATATATGGTTATTCGGGAAAGCAAGATAGAGCGCTTGGAGAAAAACTATTAAGAGAAGCTTGTAACTTAGGAAATGAAAAGGCAAAAGAAATACTAGCAAATAGATTAATTAATGGATATGGATTGAAGCAAAATTTAATAGAGGGAGAAAAGCTTTTAAGAGAGCTAGTGGATGAAGGATCAAAAGATGCGCTTATAAATTTAGCAATTAGGCTTCTGGATGGAGAAGGAATAGAACAGAATTTAGATGAAGGTATAAAACTATTAAACATGGCTTATGATCAAGGGAGTAATGATGCTAAGCGATTACTAGCAAATAGACTATTAGATGGAAGAGGTATTGAAAGAGATATAGTAAGAGGAGAAAGGTTATTAAGAGAATTAGTAGATAACAATGATAAGGAAGCAAAACTCAATTTAGCGAATAGATTGATTGATGGTTCATCAATACAAAAGAATCAACCAGAAGGTGAAAGCCTTTTAAAAGAACTAGTAGATAATAATTATACGAGAGCGAAAAATGATTATTCAAATAGATTAATAGATGGTGATGGAATTCTAAGAAATCTAATATTAGGAGAGAAAATCTTAAGAGATGTTGCTGAATCAGGAAACGTGCTGGCAAATATTATCCTTGCAACAAGACTAGTATATGGAGATGGACTTTCAAAAAATATAAATGAAGGAATATGTCTGCTTAAAAATTTATCTGAAGAAGGCATAGTTAAGGCTCAGATGGAGTTAGGTACGTTTATAGTTGAAGGAAAATATAATGAAACATATGATGGTGAAGGTGAAGAATTGTTACGAAAGGCCGCTTCAAGTGGTAATTTTGAGGCGAACCTACGATTAGCAAAAAAGTTATTAGGTAATGGGAAAATAAGAAAAAATATTAATGAGTCGGAACGAATATTAATGGAATTAACCCAAAAAGGGTATGCCGAAGCAGGAATTTTTCTTGGGAATGAACTTCTTAGTGGATATAGATTAAGAAAAGATAAAGAGCATGGGGAATATCTATTAAGAAAATTTGCTGATAGTGGTTATGTACTAGCTAAATATCATTTAGGATTAAGGCTCATAGAGGGAGCTGGTCTAAAGAGAGATATTAAAGACGGCGAAATGTTGCTTAGAGAGGCTATGGGCAGGGGATTTGTAGAAGCAAAATATTCACTTGGGGAAAAGCTTTTAGATGGTGAATGCCTCTGCAACAATGCTAATGAAGGAAGAAAACTGTTATATGAGGCTATGAATTCAGGCTTAATTGATGCAAAATTAAGTATAGCATTAAGGTTATTAGATGGAGACGGACTTGACAAGGATAAAGAAAATGGAGAAATGCTTCTAAAAGAAGTTGTTGATGAGGGGAATGAAGGAGCTAGAATTATTTTAGCTAATAGATTAATACGTGGAGTAGGTGTAGATAGAGATCAACGCAATGGAATTAAAATATTGCGAGATATGATAAATCAAGGGAATAAAAGAGCTAAATATATACTTGCTATTACATTGCTAGAAGGTGATGGCGTACCAGTAGATAAAAGGGAAGGAGAGCTTCTCTTGAGAGAATTAGCTAATGATGATTATACTAAGGCAAAAATTGAACTTGCAAATCGCTTAATTGATGGCGATCATGTTGAAAAAAATATTGACGAAGCAATAAAGATTTTTGAAGAGTTAGTTGATGAGAATAACAAAGAAGGAAAATGTGAATATGCTAAAAAATTAATTGATGAATACGGTGAAGTAAAAGATATAAACAAAGGTATAGGGATAATAAAGGAATTAGTTGTAGAGGGCTACTCAGAAGCGAAACTTATTTTAGCTAATGAGTTACTGGAAGGTAATGATATTTTGCATGATGAAGATGAAGGTGAAAGACTTTTGCGAGAAATTGCAGAAGAAAATTATAAGCCAGCAAAATTAGAGCTTGGAAAGAGACTTATACGTGGAGACAGATTAAATTATGACTTTGAGGAGGGAGAGAAGATTCTAAGAGAATTAATAAAGGAAGGAAACATTATGGCAGCTAATAACTTAAGCCAAGCTTTACTTTATGATTTGAATGGAAACAGAAATATTGAGGATGCATTAAGAATTTTGGATGAAGTAATAAAGCAAGAAAATACTGGTTCTAATAGTAAGAGCAAAAAAATTGAGTACGCACGATTACATGAAATATTGAGTGAATACTATTTTCTAAAATCAGATAATAGAAGCAAAATGAATGGACTGAAGCATCTCAAAGCAGCCGCACGAGTGGAACACCCTCAAGCTATATATGAGTTAGGGCTTAGATATATAGAGGGAAATGGGGTAAAGAGATCTGTAAGTAAGGGGCAAAAAAAATTCACAAAAGCACTGAATATTGGTTGTGCTGAGGCTAAATATGAGATTGGTAGAAGACTGAAATATGGAATAAAATATAATAGGGATGAGAAACTTGGTGATGAATATATTAATGAAGTTATTAGCAATTCGAATGGTGATAAACTAAGAAATATAGCATTTGAGTATTACAAAAGGAAAGAGTTTGAAACTGCTACTTTTTTATTTGATAAGGCATTCGAAAAGGGATCAGTTGTTGCTGGTAATGATCTAACATATATGTTAAGAAGAAAAGAAGTAAAAGGAATAATTAGAGTAAATGATATCGGAATCTTACTAAAAGAGGGGCTTCGATTGAAACAAAGAGTAAATATAATTAACTACGCACTTTGTTATGCGTGTGGTTGTCAAAAACAAGAGGATTGGCATAAAGCGGATGAAATTATGGCTAGTATTGATAAAATTAATACTGTGGTCTCATGGTGGTATGAACTTGCATTAAATGGTGATACCGAAGGAGATTTGATTATTGGATGGCTATCTAGACATAGGTTGATTAAAGATCCTAACAATTTATCAGTCAAGCAAAGGATGGATATTGCAAGAAGATCTGGATGGAGAATCCCTGAGTGGATGGATGAGATAATATATATGTAAATTATGTATTCGTAGCATTGAGGTATTCGCCTGCGAAGTGGGTACATTTTATTATGTCTATATCAGCAACCTTAAAAGACAATAAAATGAAAAATATATACTAAATTTAGGTATGTGTATAATAATAATTCTAATATAAAAATATTACAACGTTTTTTATATTGCATAAAAAGGTAATGAGTAAAATAAATAGTATTTAAATAAAAGGGATATGGCAGTATAAGAGTATTTGATGGTAATATGAAATTGTATAAGTGTAATTACCACATTTCCAGAAGTCGAGGGTTCATTTAATATAAAAAAATTTTAAATTTTAATGTGTTGGAGATAACCAAGGGGATATAAACATCCTTTTGGTTATTATTTTTTTATTTAGTTTTGTATATATTGTAGATACAAGCAATACAATTCTGTTTAGTATTAGTCTTAATAAGGTAATTGTGGTATTAATACAATATGAATAACATAAAAAAGAATATTAAATTATATCCATTTATCATAGATAAATAACTTGTAAGTAGTTGTGGTATAAGTGCCATACAAAAGAATAAAAATATAATGCTTGAACTAGTAAAGTATTTCTATGAATGTATTATTATATTAAATCTATAAAACATATAATTATAAAAAGACAGTTATATACATAATGTTATCTGTATGTGAAAGGGATGGGGGAGTTGAAGAAGATAAGGTTAATGCAAGTAAAACAAAAAGGTAAAATTTTTTATACAATGGTATGCAATCCACGGGATATTATTAAGTTAGTTGATGTACCGGCTCCTAAAACAGGACAAAAGGCCCAAAGACCTTGGTTGGAGAAAAAAGTAAAGGAAATAGCTGAATATGTTTCAGGTAGAGCAAGGATTTCAGAAGATAAGGGTCAAGAAGTAAAGGCTAAAGGAATAATTCCTAACGCTCCAATACTAAATATAAAATATCCAATGGGAGTAGTAAATGAAGCGACAGAGAATTTTTTATTGTTTCCAGAATCTTATGAAGAATTTCAGAAATATTATGGATGTATAGATATAATAGATGGGCAACATAGATTAATATCTTTTATGGAGAAATATAGGGATATAGATTTTAAAGATGATGAAGTATATGATATGTCATTTAATATATTTATAAATTTAACAATAAATGAAATAAGAGAATTATTTATGATAACTAATGACAAACAAGAGAAGATGGAACAAAATGTGTTGAGAGAAATGAAGAAATCTTTAAATTTGCTGAGTTCGAGGGAAGATAAATTATATGATTTGGTAATAAGCCTAAATGAAGAAACTATCTCTCCATTAAAGGATAAGGTCATAATTGGGGGGAAGAAGGTTAGTAATGGTTTTAAGCTAACTCAAGTTTCTAAAATATTTGATAAATCTAAAAGTTATGAATTAATATCAAAACAAGACGAGAGTACACAAATACAGTTAATAAGTAACTATTTAAAAGGATGGCAAAATGTTTATAATAGCGCATTTACTGATAGTAAACATACACTAGGAAAAATAACTGGGTTGAAGTATATGATGTACATTTTTCCTTATGTTTGTGAAATTCTTAGAGATCTTAAAAAGCCCTTAAATGAAAAGAATGTAGAAGATATAATAAGAAAGTTATATAGTATAACTAACGGGGAATCTGTATTTCAAGATGATAAAATTAAGCTATCATTTAGAAGTGAGAGCGGTACTATAATATTGGCAAAAAACAATGGAAATCTTCTAAAAGATGAATGTATTAAAGAAAATAGTATATTTGATCCATTGAGTATATAGCAGGGAAGCAATATGAACTTAGATAAATTATTAATTAATAATGATATAAAAGAAGATAGTGTTAAAGAAATAGTGTTAAATATGATTCTATTATCTATTTTTGAAGAGATATACAACCATCTAGAAAGAGAAAGCAATAAGGAAATATTAAAGAACAAATTAAGAAGAGGTGATACAAATGTTATACTTAGAGAATTAATAGAAAACATTATAACTATGAAATTACAGGATTGTGATTATGAATATATATCTTCATTAATAATTGCATATTTAAGAAAAAATGATATAAGAAAAAAATTAAATGATGAAGAAAAAAGAGCTTTGTTATTAGAGCAAGAATATAAATGTGAAATGTGTCATTGTAGAATTAATATAGTAAATTCTTGTATAGATCACATTGTACCGTTTAAAATGGTTGGAGATGAATTAAAAGATAATTATCAACTGCTTTGTGAACAATGCAATTTAAATAAAAGTTCAAGTTTAAACTATTATTTAAAAACAATAGTAAAGCGATTTGTACGAAAATAGATTAAAATAAAAGAGATATGTTATAACTAATATTACTTGAAATTGTACTATTTTATTTTCAAAAGCAAAAAATAATAAAAAATTATAAAATACTCAAAAGTGTATAGATTATGATTTATAAAGGTTTTATAAGATATGAAATTATATTGCTGAATCTTATAAGACAATCGATATTTTACCCGATGGGAGTACTATAAAAAAATAAGTTGATTTAATAAAAAATATACATTAATAATATGAAGGTATTCATCTACAGGGTGAATACCTTTTTAAATTTTAGTAGACAAATGTAGATGGTTTTTAAAAATAACTTTTGTCTACAACAAACCACTGATAATACTAAGTTTAAGTATCAGAAGACAAGTAGACAAATACATTTAATATTTAATTTATATTAATAAATATGCTCAATAAAAAAAGAGAGGTAAAATAATTTTACCCCTCATAGAATAATATAAAACAATATTGTTAAAAATAAATTAAAACAAGAATGACATTATAACACGGATTGAGTTATATTGAAGATTAAATAATTAGAACTCGCTTGTTCCTGGAGTTCTCGGTATAAAAATTTAATAAATATAATAATATATGTGAAGTTCAATATTAATACAGAATACAATAGTAGAAATATCAACTTAACGACCAAGCGTCTGCTATAATCCATAATCTAAGTATTAATTTTTCATTAAACTAAGTTTGATTAATGATATATAATAAGGTTAAATTTTTTATTAACCAAGGTTAAGATTTTAGAATGAAAATCTAACCTATTAAGAACATTGATATTACTCGTTTTAAAGGATATTAGGTTAATGAGGTTAATATTTTTTTATAGTAATTGGTATTAAAAAATATATATTATATAAAATATAAGAGGGATAAGGTTGTACTACAACCGCTACTACAACCAATAGAATAAAATTAATAGAACAATGGCAATTTATTATAGACAATGAAGCGAGTAAACAAGCGGGATTAAGACTATATTAATATATAAGTAGACTGGATGGCATTGAATCCAGAAGTCGTTGGTGTTGTTATTCTATGAATTTAAGTAATATAATTATTATAGGAATCGGGGATATTAGGAACAATTAAAAGCATATAGGGGCTGGATAAATCAATAATTATTTGATCCCCCCCCTATTTTTTTACCATTTTTGAATTTTGCTGACACCACAAGCCCATATTTTAAACGCAAATTTTTCCCGAAATGAATTTTTAGAAATAATTGTATAGGATATTTGTGTAAATTACAGAGTGCATAATATTCTTTAGTATAAAAGTACGATTATAATGACAAATTTTAGTTTTTACTTATTATATCCTATATGGTATTGATTAATATACCTTTTAAGTGTGCATATAAATTTAATGATCTTCCTTTTGGGATATATGGTGTATTTAAATTCCGCAATTTATAATATAAAGTCGTTGAGATTTTTAAATCGTTATATAAATCTTCTATGCATTGGTACTCTGTTACAATTCCATTTGGGAAGGTAACTTTTACTTTTATAGATGCTGGATTTTTGCCACCTTTAAATCTCCCTTTATTTGCAATACTAATTTTATTTTTGGTTTTAGAACTTAAAGTTTTACCCTTATTAGCAATAGCTATTTTTTCTCTAGTTTCAATGCTGAATCTTTTCCCCCTATTAAAACAACCTATTTTATATCTAGTTTCTTCAGTATGTTTTTTACCTAACATGCCTTTGGGGTGAAACTCATGACGTTTGTTATAGAATGGATTGTTTTCTCCTGTCATTGCTTTTGAATGCTCTATTCTCCACGTTTCAGTATGTTTTTTACCTAACATGCCTTTGGGGTGATCTTTATATATTATACCTCCATTTCCACCTAAATTCATATTGTATCCATATTTCTCATCTGCTAAATTAAGATTTTTAATTATTTCTATTTCTTTTATACATGCTTCTTCAAATGTGAGATCATCAAATAATACTTCATGCTTGAAATTATTAAATGAATATATACAAATTGCATTCCAAAAACGCCTACTTGAAAGTTTACCTTTATATGGCTTATATGCTATTCCATTATGACGCCATCTTCTTTGAATATTATTTGTAATCCCACAATATTTCTTATTATTTATCTTATTAGTGTGAATATATACGATATACATTTTTATGCCCTACCTAAATTAATATTAATAATCTTATTATTTACTAAAAATAGTTTTTACTTGTGTGTTTTTTTGGGAATTTCATTATACAGATCTTTTGTATGCTATTAGGGCATTGTGGTGTTGGATAATTGAAAAAAAGTATAATAAATAAGGGTTAGCTAGTTAAATTATTTAAGAGGTAGTTTAAATTAAAACTTAATTTAGTACAACAAAGTACATAGTTAGTACATACAGAAAGGTGATTAGTATATTGATATAACTTAGTTAGTACAGTTAGTACATATTATCTATTAAATTATAAAAATTTTATAGTAAAAAAAAATATTTTTTGATTGCAAGAGGGACACTAAGGGGACACATTGTAAATATCATACTAAAATTAAGTTGGATTTAGTATATATGAGTATGTATTTAAATGCAGTAAAATAGCAAGCTTTGAGTATATGGACGCAATTGAATAAAAGTGAATAAATATATGAGCGGTATCCCGCTGGGAGTACCATTATATATTAAAAGATGACTTAATCATTAGGGTTGAGTCATCTTTTTCATTTCTGTTTTGCGCCTATTAATGTTAATAATTGCATGTAACAATTAAACCTGATTTTATTGCTAGTTAGAATGTTCTAAATTATATAATCATATAATTTGCCAAAGCACTATACTTTAAGTAAAATATAGTGTATACTACAATAAATTTATGAATGTTTAAAGCACTATTTGTGATGTATTATATTGAGAGTTATCTTACAATCTTTTCTTATAATTTTTAACCATTCATAAATTAAGACCATTAAATAATAGCAATATAAATATTAGTGAAAATAAAGCTTGATATTTAAAATGAAAGCTGTTATAATAAGTTTTGTAATAAAAAAAGGTTTTTTAAAGACATATGCATTTCTCCTTTTAGAGAATTATATGAATCGATATTAATCTTTAATTTAGAAGGAGGAATTTAATATGCAAGATAAGACTTTAGTATGCAAAGATTGTGGAAATGAATTTGTTTTCACAACTGGAGAACAAGAATTCTACAAAGAAAAAGGATTCGATAACGAACCAGTAAGATGTCCAGATTGTAGAAGAGCTAGAAAGCAACAAAATAACAGAAGATAGTTTTGATTATTTTAAGAGTTATAAGAGTTTCTTATAACTCTTTTTTGATGTATAATCCAAAAGTATTAGAGTGTGTAAGAAATAGGTGATAAAAATGATAGAATATTTACTGCATTTTAGATCTTATAGGAAATACGTTTTTGCTATATAAATTTAATAATGTACGGGTTCTTAAGTGGTTAATCCCTAAAAGCTACTTTCCAAAGAAATAAAACTGATATTATACGATATTATCAATTTAATGAAACGGCATAAGAGAAAATAGAAAGGGTGTCAGATTACATTTTCTTGTATCTGACACCCAAATTATCGTGTTTTTAAATTTTATTTAGTATTATTCCGGCTGTTACTAAATTATCAAGAACAGTTTTAAAGTTCCCTTTATTATCGCCATATGACCTTGCTTGTTGTTGACGTAAGTACTGCAGTTGCAGATATAAACATACTTGCCATAAGAATTCCTGCAATAATTCTAATTTTGATACTTTTATTCTGTTAAATTGGAATTTTCAATTTGTTAAGTTGTATAGAATGTATAGATAATAAAAAATACAAAATAAAAAACTATTAACAGCATAAAAAGTATTTAGTAAATTTACATAAGGGACTGATGGTATAAATAACATATAAAGAGTTCACAGAAGAATATTAAAAAAAATTTTTGGTCTAAAATAATAATTTATAAATGATCAGACGTATAAACACCATAAAAAGTAATTCAAATAGAATATACGATTTAAATATTTTGGATTGAAATCTATAGGAAATAAACGAATTAGGAAGCTTAGAAGTGCTAGTAACTATTCCTAGTAATCAACAAGTTCGAAAGAAGTCGAAAGATTTCATTATATTTGTGTTAACATTTTACAAATTATGTAAGCAAAGTGTGATAATGTATACAATGTATAAATCGTTATTACATTATATACGTTATTTAGATTAGGAGGTATAGGATGAAGGATGCAACGATAATGCTTAGGGTTACAACAGAACAGAAATTGGCTATAAAAAGAATGGCACGAAAACAGGGAATGACTATTACAGAATTTATGCTATTTAATATGATGAAATCTATAAATAAATCAGAGATATTAGAACTGAAGGGGGATATAGGTTTAGACCTAGGGTTAGATTTTAAAAACATACAGGAATAATAGGAGTTTTTTTGTACACGATATTGTACAAGCAGTACAATATATACAATTGTGACAAATATTAATATTACTCTTATAAGGCAACAGTGGTATAAGTACCATAGGAGTGACGGATAAAAGAATAATAAAAACACATATTTGACTTGATAGATGATGTTTAAGGAAACAATTGTATAAACGCCATACAAAAATATTCTGATAGAATATAAAAGAAAAGGGAGGATAAAAAAATGAGAATTAGTGCAGATATAGGGTATAATACAACAAACTTTATCGGACACAGTATAGAAGGTTCTTTTTCGTCTACAGTAAAAGAAAAAGTTCATGAGTTAGAAACTGCTAAATATACTGTAGAGTATAATAATAAAACATATTTAATTGGTAATGATGATGGATTTACAAGTACAGATCACTCTAGAGATAAGGATGTAATTTTTCATATCTGTTTATATACAGCTATAGCAGCGACTATGACGTCTACAATAGATAATAATGTGAGGATTATAACCGGACTTCCTGCTCAGTTTTTTGCGGAGCAAAAGAGTTCTTTGATAAAGGCTCTTGAAAATAGGCGAGTATTTATGAAGCTTAACGGAGAGAATAGAAGTTTCACTATTACTAAAGTAGTTGTCTTTCCTCAGTCAGCCGGATTGTTTTTATATGATAAATCGTTGGTTGAGAGGGATACATTAGTAATAGATATAGGTGGTGGTACACTAGACATAGCATATATGAGCAATGGTCAGTTTAAGGAAGGAAGAACATACCCTTTAGGCGTAAATCCTACTTATGATATTCTCCTTCAAGAATTATCGAAGTATGGTGTGAATTATTCTAATCGCATGAAGGCGGAGCAGATAATTGCAGATAAAACTATATTTGTAGAAGGCAAAGAAGTGGATGTAAGTAAGGACATAGATAATGTATTGAGTCTTAGGGCGGGAGAAATAATAAATGCTATAAAGCAGGCATTTCCAGAGCAGTCAAAATACTCGAGATTTGTTTTTATAGGTGGAGGAGCTTTACTACTTAAAAACTATTTGGGTGAATATAGAGTTCTTGATGATGCTCAAATGATAAATGTTAAGACATATGACATAATAGGTAAGAGTAAAAATGTCTAAGAAAGTAAAAACTACAATTACGTTATCTCCACACATCAAAGACTTTGCATCCAAAGAAGCAAGTTCCCTAGGTTTAGATTTTTCTGCATATATAACTATATTAATAGCTGAAAAAATGAGAGGAAATATAATTACTCCATCTATAAAAAGTTCTACTGATGATACAGCTAGCAATATATCTGAGGAAATAGCGATAGATAAAAAGGAACATGTTGTAACAATAGATAGTGATCAAGAGAACGAAATAGATAGGTTATTACAATGGTAGAACAGGTGATTTATTTGCCTGTTCTTTTCTTTATACTATTTTTTGAAATTTGGTAACCATTGTTACAGATTTAAGCAGAGTATTTTAGTAATATATAACCGTGGCAAGGAGCTGACATAGAAAATAAAAAATTAATTCTAAGTTAGTAACGTATGTTACAGAGCAAAGAAAGAGAATGTAGTAAACTCTAAATTGTCGAAGATGAGAAATAATAAAGAGAAATTTTAAATATTATATAAAAGTAGAAATAGGGGGACATAATATGTCAATGTTTTGTTATCAATGTCAAGAAACTGCTGGGTGCAAGGGATGCACTAAAGTAGGGGTTTGTGGTAAAGATGAACACGTAGCAAAGGCTCAAGACTTATTAATATATGTAACTAAAGGATTAGCTATAGTAAGTAACGAAGGAAGAAAAGTTGGAGTTACTGACGCTAAAGTTGATAAATATATAACAGAAAATTTATTTACAACAATTACAAATGCAAACTTTGATAGAGATTCTATTTTAGATAGAGTAAAAGATACTTTGAAAATAAGAGAAGAATTAAAAGCTAAAGTCATTATCGCAGGTGGAGTTGTTGGAGAAGTAAAAGTAACTGGTGGTTTCTTCAAAAAAATCTTTGGTATGCAAACTACAGAGATGATAATGCCAGAAGCTGCTACTTGGACAGCTGACAATACAATAGAATTTGATGCAAAAGCTGAAAAAGTTGGAGTTCTTGCAACTGAAAATGAAGATATTAGAAGTTTAAGAGAGCTTATAACTTATGGATTAAAAGGATTATCTGCTTACATGAAGCATGCTATGAACTTAAAATATAACAACGAAGAAGTTCACGCATTTATGGCGAAAGCATTAGCTGCTACAATAGATGATTCTTTAACTGTTGATGACTATGTAGCTTTAGCATTAGAAGCAGGTAAATTTGGTGTAGATGGTATGGCATTACTTGATAAAGCGAATACTGAAAGTTATGGACATCCAGAAATAACAACAGTAGATATCGGAGTTAGAACTAATCCAGGAATATTAATTTCAGGACATGACTTAAGAGACTTAGAAATGTTACTAGAGCAAACAGAAGGAACTGGAGTAGATGTTTATACTCACGGAGAAATGCTTGCCGGACAATACTATCCAAAATTTAAAAAATATAGTCATTTTGCAGGAAACTATGGTAATGCATGGTGGAAACAAAAAGAAGAATTTGAAAGCTTCAATGGAGTAATCCTTATGACTACTAACTGTATAGTTATACCAAAGGATTCTTATAAGAACAGATTATTTACAACAGGTGCTACAGGAATGCCTGGATGTGCTCATATAGAAGCTAAGGCTGATGGGACAAAAGATTTCTCTAAAGTTATAGCAATGGCCAAGAAATGTAAAGCTCCTACAGAAATAGAAAAAGGACAAATAGTTGGTGGATTTGCTCATAACCAAGTTTTAGCTTTAGCAGATAAGGTGGTAGATGCAGTTAAATCTGGTGCTATAAAGAGATTCTTTGTAATGGCAGGTTGTGATGGAAGAGCTAAATCAAGAAACTACTACACAGAATTTGCAGAAAAATTACCAAAAGATACAGTTATCTTAACTGCAGGTTGTGCAAAATATAAATACAACAAATTAAACTTAGGTGATATTGGTGGAATCCCAAGAGTATTAGATGCAGGACAATGTAATGACTCATATTCATTAGTTGTAATAGCACTAAAGCTTCAAGAAGTATTCGGATTAAAGAGTGTAAATGAATTGCCTATATCATATAACATAGCTTGGTATGAACAAAAAGCTGTAATAGTATTATTATCATTATTACACTTAGGCGTTAAAAACATTCACTTAGGACCAACACTTCCAGCATTCCTTTCACCAAATGTTGCTAAAGTATTAGTAGATAACTTCGGAATTGGTGGAATTACTAATGTAGAAGATGATATGAAGATGTTTATGGAAGCTTAAGAAAGCGTTAATTCATAAAATTAAAGTCCAACAAAACCAATAATTTCGCACCCAATCTATATATTATATTTATATTATAAATCCTAACTGTGAAATCGCAGTTAGGGTTTCTTATTTTCCATAAAATTTTTTAAATAAAAATAAAGCTTAAGAACTAAGAAGTTATTGAATCATGTAGTGGCTATAAAATTATGTAATATCTCACAAAAATTAAAGATTTAAATACTGAGTATAATGGCTTGGACAAATAATAATACTTGATATTATCCATAAATACTTTAAAATATTTAGTATAAGGATAAGAGAAAGGGGTGGAAATATGGAGGTTGTTTTAGAACAATTTATTCCATCAGATAGACCAAAGAGACTTAGCAATATGTTTAGAAATTTATCAATAGTATTTGGGATAATTACAATAATGTTTGTTTTTGCATTACCTATAATTGCAATAGCATTAGCGATTGTGTCTATAGCATTTTTTGTGGGTAGTTATTTAATGTATATTGATTATGAATATGAGCTATTCAACGGTGATATCACTATAACAAGAGTTTATAATGCAAGCAGAAGAAAAATTGCCCAAAAAATTAATAAAGATGATGTTAGAAGAGTATATGCTACTGAGAGAAAAAATGCACTTAAAAAAGGTGTAGCAGCATATTATAACACCAATATAAGCGACCTAAATATATATACATTTGAGCTAAACAATAACAAAAGAGTTCAATTAGCGTTAAATGCAGAAATGGAGAAAATCGTTAAAATAATTTATGTTCAAAAAATGACATTTTAAATAAATATATAAAATACAAATACATGAAAGAGAATTTATTCCTTTAATTAAAAATGGGGAATAGATTTTCTTTTTTTTGTTAAAATAAAGAAACTATGAATTTAAGAGAATATATACGGAACTGATATCATAAAATTAGTTTTAATTTATAATTGAAAAATTTGCTTAAAGAATAAGAGTAAGCTGAATATTATTTTTACAGTGCTTAAAGAGATATAAGTAGAGGTTTTCATATGAATAGGAGGCAGAATTAGGAGAAGTATTAAAATTAGAAAAAAGTATTGACATGACATATATGGAATTGGTATCATAGTTTTATGAAAACGATTTGGGAATGAGTTTATATTAGGAGGGGTATGTTAATGAAAGAACAAGTAGTAGCAAAAGAGATTTTAGAGCATATTGGTGGGAAAGAGAACATTAAATCCGTAGAACATTGTGCGACTAGGTTAAGGCTTATACTTAAAGATAAAGAGAAAATTAATGAAAAAGCAATTGAGGCAATTGATGGAGTTAAAGGTCAATTTTTTGCAGCAGCACAATACCAAATAATATTGGGAACTGGATTTGTAAACAAAGTTTACGCAGCAATAGTTGGAGAATCAGCTGATTTAGCTAATTCTAGTGTTAAAGAAGATGCATATAGCGATATGTCATTATTACAAAAATTATCTAGAACATTTGGAGATGTATTTGTTCCAATAATTCCTGTATTAGTGGCAACAGGACTATTTATGGGATTAAGAGGACTTATACAAAACTTAGGAGTCCAAATGAATGAAAACTTTGTTCTTTTCACTCAAGTACTAACAGATACAGCATTTGCATTTTTACCAGCCTTAGTCGCTTGGTCAACAATGAAAAAATTTGGTGGTACGCCAGTTATAGGTATAGTTATAGGATTGATGCTTGTGTCCCCGAGTTTGCCGAATGCTTATGCAGTAGCAGGGGGAACAGCTGAGCCAATACATCTTTCATTACTTGGATTAAGTATTCCGGTTGTAGGATATCAAGGATCTGTATTGCCAGCATTAGTGCTAGGGATTATTGCGGCTAAGACTCAAAAAGCTCTTAAAAAAGTAGTACCAGATGTTCTTGATTTAATAGTTACACCTTTTATCACATTGTTAATTTCAATGATTTTAGGGCTTCTAGTAGTTGGGCCAATAATGCATAATGCAGAACAATTAATTTTTGGGGCAATCAAGATGTTTATGAGCCTTCCATTTGGAATTGGAGGATTAATAATAGGAGGAGTTCATCAACTTATAGTTGTTACAGGAGTTCACCATGCATTAAATGCATTAGAAGTTGAACTTCTATCAAGTACAGGAAAAGATGCATTTAATGCAATGATAACTTGTGGCATTGTTGCACAGGGTTCAGCAGCTTTAGCGGTAGCTTTTAAGACAAAAGATAAAAAGAAGCGTTCACTATATATTTCTTCAGCAGTTCCAGCATTCTTAGGAATTACTGAACCAGCAATATTTGGTGTTAATCTTAGATTTATAAAACCATTCGCTTTTGGTTGTGCAGGAGGATCAGCAGGTGGTATGCTTGCAGCAATTCTTAATTTGGCTGGCACAGGAATGGGAATTACAGCTATACCTGGAATGTTATTGTATGTGAGCAATTTAGGTGGATATTTACTCATAAATGGAGTGGCAATAGCAGTAGCATTTTGCTTAACTTACTTCTTTTTTAAGGCTGAAGAGTAGAAATATTTTTAGAATATATTACAAAATAATTTTTGATAAAAAAATCTCAAAGAAAAATATTCACTTAATATTTTTTAGTATATGAGAAAATAGATATGCTTCATGAATTTCATACTAATATAAATCAGATAGATTTATCGTAGAAAATAGTCTTTGTTAAGTCTATCATGTTATATATAAATAAGATTAAGCAAGCTTTTATATAATAACTAGGCTCAATTTCACAAAGCCATAAGTTATTTTTTAATAATATTTAATAATGATATATAATAGTATTAATTAAAGCTTAGGTGGAGGAAAATATGGATCGAAAAGTTACAATTCAAGATATTGCTAATATGGTCAATGTATCTAAGAGCAGTGTTTCTAGGTATTTAAATAATGGATATGTTAGTGAAGAGAATGCTAAAAAGATAAAAGAAGCAATTGAAAAGACAGGATTTGAAACAAATTTTTTTGCTAAAAGACTAAAAACTAAGAAAAGTGGATTGGTTGGGATTGTAATTCCTAGAATTGATTCAGTGACAATAGGTAAAGTCTTAACTGGTATTAATAAAAAGTTGAGGGAAAATGGATATCAAGGAATTATTTTAATTAGTGAACTAGATATAGAAAAGGAATTGTCAAATATTAACAGTTTGCATCAACAAGGCGTTGACGGAATAATTATTAGTTCTATGGCTATTACTAAAAAACATATTGAATTGATCAGTAGACTTAGTATTCCAACTATTTTTACAGGTCAGAGGAACGAATTCATCAATTATATAAAAATAGACGATTATGAAGCTGGAAAGATGATGGGAAGTTACTTCACAGCTAAGGGCCATACTAATATTGTTTTTATTGGTGTAAATGAATGGGATAAAGCTGTAGGGGTCGATCGTAAAAATGGATTTTTCGATGCAGTTAAGGAAGGTAATCCAGAGAGTAATGTTCAGTTTATAGAAACAGACTTCTCATTTATTAGCGCATATAACAAGGGAGAAGAAGTATTGAAGTATAAGCCAACTGCTATAGTTTGTGCAACAGATAATATTTGTTTAGGGATACTTAGATATTTACATGAAAATAACATTAAGGTTCCGGATGAGATTTCAGTGGCAGGTTTTGGTGGATATGATATAGGAAGTGTTTCATACCCTACACTTACAACAGTAGCTTTTGATTATGAACTAATTGGTATTAAAGCAGCTCAAGGAATTTTAGATTTAATAGAGGGAAGAGAGCTGAAAGAAAATAATGATACTTCATTGAAATTAATTGAAAGAGAAAGTGTAAGGGGGATTAAATAAATTAATAGGAGAAGAGGAAAAGATGCTAGACCAGAAATCGTACCAGGAAATCAATAATAATTTGGAGAATTATTACAGAAGTAATGAAAGAAATATGTGGAGAAATAACTTCCATATTGAGATGCCTTTTGGTTTAGTTAATGATCCAAATGGATTAAGTTATTATAATGATAGTTTTCATATATTCTATCAATGGAATCCGTTTGGGTGTGAACATAAAACAAAACATTGGGGCTTAGTAACGACAGCTGATTTTATTAGTTTTACTCAGCCTAAAGTAGTGTTAAAGCCTGAAGATTGGTTTGATAAGGATGGCTGTTATTCAGGTTGTGGATTAGTCAAAGATGATGAATTAAGATTATATTACACAGGAAATGTAAAAGGTGAAAATGACCAAAGGGAGTCCTATCAGTGTGTAGCAACATATCATGAAGACGGAACGGTTACGAAAAAAGGAGTAGTCATTAAAAGGCAGCCTGATGGGTATACGGCTCACTTTAGAGATCCTTATATATTCATGAAAGATAATACTTACTATATGTTACTTGGCGCCCAAAATAATGATTTAAGAGGAAGAGTTTTACTTTATAAATCAGGGGATGCTGAAAAATGGGATTTACTCGGTGAGCTAAACACTGATATGAAAGATTTCGGATATATGTGGGAGTGTCCAAATATATTAAATGTGAATGAAGACAAATGCGTATTCATATTTTCACCACAAGGATTAGAATGCGAAGAATTTAAGAATCAAAATATACATCAGTCAGGCTATGTAATAGGTAGCTTGGACTTAGAGGAAGTTAAACTAAAAAATCATGATGAATTTAAAGAACTAGATATGGGTTTTGATTTGTATGCACCACAAGTATTCTCTCAGGATAATAGGAATATAATGCTTGGATGGATAGGAATGCCGGACAAGGACGTTGAGTACCCAACGTCTGAATATGGATGGATGTATTCACTTACAATCCCTAGAGTTTTAGAATATAAAGATAATGTAATATATCAAAAGCCCCTTGAAGAACTTAGAAATTTAAGACAAGATAAAGCCCTAGAAGTTAACGGGCTGATTTGTGATAATTATAAATTGAATTTAGACTCAAGATGTGCAGAGATAATATTGAATTTAGAAATGTCGAATACAAAACTTACAGAAATAAGATTTAATTTCAAGGGTGAATATATATTACTTACTTATAACAAAGACACCGAAGTATGCACCATTGATAGAAGTAACATGCACATAGGTGGAAAAGGAGTCAGGAAGTTTAAATTAAAAGCTCCGAAAGAATTAAGATTAAATATATTTATTGATAATTCAATTATTGAAATATATTATCAGGATGGATTGGAAGTAACAACTTTAATGTATTTTCCTAAAGAAGAACAATTAGAAATTGAAATTAAAAATGATAATAAAGTTAAGATTAATGAATTGAGTTTATGGTATTTAAGGAGTGTGAAGTATGAATAATAATATTTTTTGCATTGGTGAACTTTTAATTGATATGGTTTGTGTTGATAATAAGGGACTAAAAGATGGAGAAAAATTTGAAAAGAAGGCTGGAGGAGCACCAGCTAATGTAGCTGCAAGTATATCTAAGCTTGAAGGAAATGCTTATTTTTTAGGTCAAGTAGGAGATGATTTCTTTGGAAAGCATTTAATTGAACTTCTAAAGGATTTAAATATAAATACTGAAATGGCAGTGGAGAAGGGAAGTACCACAATTGCGTTAGTTGGAATTGATGCAAATGGAGAGCGTAACTTTGACTTTTTAAGAGGCAGTGATGGGGAATACTCATTTGAAAATATTGACTTATCAAAAATAAGTGAATCAGATATAATTCACTTTGGATCAGCTACAGGATTTTTAGAAGGAGAATTAAAAGAGACTTACTTTAAATTATTAGACTATGCAAAATCTAATGATATTTATGTATCCTTTGATCCTAATTATCGTGATGCTTTGATTACTCCAGATAAATTAGAATTATTTGTTGAGGATTGTATTAAGTTTTTAAGAGAAAGTGATTTTACTAAATTAAGTGATGAAGAATTGTATTTAATTACTAAGGAAAAGGATATAGAAACTGGGGTTAATAAGTTACATGATTTAGGGGTTAAGGTTGTAACTATCACTTTAGGTGCTAAGGGAACTTACTTAAGTGTTAATGGACAAAATAAAATAATACCATCAATAGAAATAAAGCAAGTAGATTCAACAGGTGCAGGGGATGCTTTTGTTGGAGCCGTACTTAAACAAGTATCTGATATTCAATACAAAAAAGATATAAGCCTTGAAAAATGGATTGATATTATCTCATTTGCAAATAAAGTTGGTGCAATTACATGTACTAACTATGGAGCAATAGCTTCAATGCCTACATTAAATCAATTGAATGACTAGGCATATAAAGAGCAGCTTATTTTAAGTTTATAAGAGTATTTTAAAATAGTTATTGAATATGCTATTTTGAGATATTCTTTTTTTATTCTTATGATAATGTACTATGAGAGATTTATAGAATTAAGCTGTAAAAATAAGAATGATTTTAATTCTACAATAATAAATATAATATTAATTATTGAAATTTGCTTACATTGATTTTCAATATAATAGTATGTATTAAAAATTTGCAGTATTAGGAGAGTGATCATTTTTGGGCCCCAATTATACGTGGCAGTTGACTAGTTTGGTTATATTAATTGTATTATCTAGTTTCTTCTCGGCTTCCGAAACAGCATTAATGTCCTTAAGTAGAATAAGGCTGAGGCATATGGCAGAGGAAAAGGTTCCAGGAGCTAAATTAGTGGAGAGGCTTATTGAAGATCCAAATAAACTTTTAGGAGCAATTTTAATAGGAAATAGTGTGGCTAATATAGCAGCATCAGCAATGGCGACTGTTATCGCAACAAATATATTTGGTAATACTGGAGTTGGAATAGCAACTGGGATTATAACTATTTTAGTATTAATTTTTGGAGAGATAACTCCGAAGTCTATAGCAAAGCAGAAATCAGAAACTATTGCTCTAATTGTTGCAAAACCTATAGAAGTTGTAGTAATAATATTTAGTCCATTAGTATATATTTTTACTACTATTTCTTCATTTTTTATTAAACTTTTTGGTGGAGACCCTAATGAAATAAGATCCTTTATAACTGAAGAAGAATTAAAGACTATGGTTGGGGTAAGTGAAGAGGAAGGCGTTTTAGAAAATGTTGAAAAGGAAATGATATTCAATGTATTTGAGTTTGCAGATTTACAGGTAAAAGATATAATGGTTCAAAGAGTTGACATTATTTCAATTGATGAGGAATCAAGCTATGATGAGGTAATGGGTATTATAAAAAGTGAACAGTTCTCAAGAATACCAGTATATAACCAGACAATAGATAATATTGTTGGTATCTTAAACATAAAAGACCTTGCTATGATTGAAAATCCACGAAAAGACTTTAAGGTTTCAAAGTATATAAGGGAACCGTACCATACGTTTGAGTTCAAAAAAATTGCAGAATTATTTAAGGAAATGAATAAAACGAGAAATCATATGGCAGTAGTACTAGATGAATATGGTGGCACAGTGGGATTGGTAACTATAGAAGATTTAGTTGAAGAGATTGTTGGAGATATTGAAGATGAGTATGATGAGGAAAATCAATCTGTTGTAGTTATTAATGATAATGAGTATATTGTTGATGGAAGCTTTAGAATTAATGATATAAGTGACTTAATAGGGCTTAATATAGATTCAGAAGAGTTTGACTCAGTAGGTGGACTTATGATTGGAGACCTTGGCAGAATGCCAGAGGAACAAGAAGAGGTCATAGTTAATAGTATTAAATTTATTGCTGAAGAGATCGAAAAGAATAGAATTAAAAGAGTCCGGATCATTATAAATATTGGAGAAAGACAAGTAGCTGTAGATATTTAAGAGAAATGATAGATCAAAAATAAAATTAGATTCATGAAATAACTAGAAATAATTTGGATAGAAGGGCGTATTGTTAATAAATTAATAGTATCCCTTCTATGTTTTTTGTTTAATTTTTTGTGATTTATGATTATAGTTAATAATATAGATGAGTAAAAAGCTTTATGATTTTATAATTTATAGTATATGTCGAGGTATTAAGAAAAGGAACAAACAATATGAACAGTTTGGTTAAGAAATTTATAATAGAGGTAAAGTAGATGAATGATTTTTTAGAAATGGCAAAGAGTGAGGCAAGGGTAGCGATGAGAAAAGGTGAGATTCCAGTGGGAGTAGTAATAGTTAAAGATGGAGTGATAATAGGAAAAGCTCATAACTTAAAAGAATCTCTAAATGATAGTACAGCTCATGCAGAAATTATAGCAATTAAAGAAGCATCAAAGAATATTGGAGACTGGAGGCTAAATGGCAGTGAAATGTATGTGACTTTAGAACCTTGTCCTATGTGCGCTAGTGCTATTGTTCAGAGTAGAATATCTAAGGTTTACATAGGAACTTTCAATAAGGATATGGGAGCCTGTGGTTCAATAATAAATTTGTTAGAAAGCAGAGAATTAAACTCATTTGTAAGTGTAAAATGGATGTATGATAAAGGATGTTCAGATATGCTTACAGAATTTTTTGCAAATAGAAGGATGGGTTAATCTAATAGAATTAAAAATATCCAGTTGAATTGAAAATAATTATATGATATTATAAGAAAGCATTAAATGCCAATTATACTATATGGAGAGATGTCCGAGTGGTCGAAGGAGCACGCCTGGAAAGCGTGTATAGGGGCAACTCTATCAGGGGTTCAAATCCCCTTCTCTCCGCCAAAAAGAAAATACTGTGATATCAATACTTTAAGAGTTTTAAAGGATTATATAAAATTTATCAGATTTAATTAGAAATTGATAAGTTTTGTATAGTCCCTTTTTGTTGTACCTAATATTATAGTCTGTAATGTTGTCTATAGTTAGAAGGTGATGCTCCTGTATATCGTTTAAACATTCTGTAGAAATAGGACATGTTTTCGAAGCCGCAATGGTGAGCAATTTCTTCTATACTTGATTGAGTTTCTATAAGCATGGCCTTCGCTTTTTCTATTCTCTTCTCATGTATATAGGAGAAGATAGTAACTCCTACAATTTCTTTAAAGGCAGTGCATAAGAAATTCTTACTCAATTCAACTTCCGTTGCTAATTCATTGAGAGAATAATTTGTTTCAGGTGTAGTGTCTATATTTTTTAAACATTTCATTATTTTTTTATAATAAGATTTTGTGCTGAAGGAATCAATATTAGAAGTTTTAGATAGCTCAGTCTTTAACTCGAATAAGAGCTGTAGTAAAACAATTTTATTTTCTAAAGTATTGCCGTCTCTTACAAAGCTTGTGAAAATCTTCTTGAATATAGACTTATATATATTAAAATTACTCACATTAATATGTAAAGGTATAGGTAGGGCTTCCATACTCACATTGCTTTCACAAGTTAAATCATCGCCTAAAGCCTTTCTCCCTTCCTGATATTGAAGAAAGTTTTTCTGATTAAAATATGGGTCAAATATTATTAGTATATACCCGTAGGGCATTGTTCCGGTAATTTTTGTATCTGGGGGATAATAGAATAAGTCTCCTTGTTTTAAATTATAGACAGTATCATTAACCTTCATGGTGCCAGAGCCATTGGTGATAAATTCTAATTCATGGTATCTAGTTACTCTAGATTTATATTCTTTTCCAGGAGTTTGAGTGGCTATTGATTCGTCATATAGACAATAGACCAAGTATGGATTTAATTCTATTTCAACCATGTTCATAAATTTTTACCTCTTCTTAAATCTATAAATCGGTGGACATTTATATTAATATCATACATTACTTTTCATGTTATACATATAAATATAACTAATTACAGTAATATTGTACACTAAGTAATAACATATGACATTGTTTCAAAGGAAATTTTGAAATAGTATGATATTAATACGAAATTCTTAACTTAAGGAGGAGAAGTATGTTAAAAGTTAAAAATCCGATCTTAAAAGGCTTTAATCCGGATCCCTCTATATGTAAAGCTGGGGATGACTACTATATTGCAACCTCTACTTTTGAATGGTTTCCGGGGGTTCAAATTCATCATTCCAAAGATTTAGTTCACTGGGAGCTTGTAGCACATCCTTTGAACAGAGTATCTCAGTTAAATATGTTGGGTGTTCCTGATTCAGGTGGAATTTGGGCTCCATGTCTGTCTTATGATAATGGTATCTTTTACTTAATATATACAATAGTAAACAACAACGGACACATTAAGGATACTCATAATTATTTGGTAACCTCAAGTAATATTTGTGGTGACTGGTCAGAGCCGGTTTATCTTAATTCCAGTGGCTTTGATCCATCTCTATTCCATGATGATGACGGCAGAAAATGGCTTATAAACATGAAATGGGATAATCGTATAGGAAAGAATAGCTTTGCTGGCCATCTTCTACAAGAATATGATGGAAAAAACAAATGTCTTGTTGGCCCAATACTGAATATTTTTAAAGGAACAGATTTAGGTTGTTCTGAGGGGCCGCATATATACAAGCGTAATGGTTATTACTACCTGATGGCTGCTGAAGGAGGTACTAGCTATGACCATGCAGTAACTCTTGCTCGTTCAAGGAAAATTACGGGTCCCTATGAGGTTCATCCGCAAAATCCAATTCTTACTTCTGCGGGTAGCGATATGCATAAATTTCTTCAAAAGGCAGGACATGCAAGCATAGTGGAAGGTCCGAATAATGAATGGTTTATGGTTCATCTTTGTGGAAGGCCTCTTCCAGAAACAGATCGCTGCATTCTTGGAAGAGAAACAGCTATGCAAAAGATAGAATGGCGTGAAGATGACTGGCTGTATTTATCTTCTGGCATAGATAATTTACCTTCTTGGGAAATAGAAGTACACAATGAAGGTGACTCAGATGGTGAAAAAAATATCTTAGTTTCACAATATGATGATTTTAACAATATCTTGCTAGATATAAATTTCCAATCATTGAGAGTTCCGGCAGAGACCTTTATGTCACTTACTGAGAGACCAGGCTTCTTGAGATTGTATGGAAAAGAATCAATGTTTTCGAAATTTACTCAAAGTATGATTGCAAGACGTCAGCAGAATTTTGTTTATTGTGCTGAGACCTGTCTTGAATTTGAACCTGAAACAACGTTGCAGTTTGCAGGATTAATTTGCTATTACAACACAGAAAATTATTATTATTTGAGGGTAAGCACGGATGAAGAATTAGGGGGCAAATGCATAGGCATACTGGCCAGCATAAATAATGATTTATCCGAGTCAATGGTTCAGGATGATAACATTTTGATAGTGGATGCAGAACGTGTCTATCTAAAAGTAGAAGTAAGCTTTGGTGAACTTAGATTTTTCTTTGCTACTAATAAGGATGATTGGAGGCCTATAGGAAAGGTTTATGATGCCAGTACATTGTCAGATGATGCAATTAAAGGCTCATGGGCTTTCACAGGAGCTTTTGTTGGAGTTGCGTGCCAGGATTTATCTGGTATGAATAAGTATGCAGATTTTGATTATTTTTCATATGTAGAGGAGGCCTAAATCAACTTAGTTTTAATAGTCTTTAATTATTTCCTAGGAAAATAATTAAAGACTATTGTAATAAACATTTATTGTTCCTAGTCTTTTTCTTCAGGTGTATAACTTAAGAGTTCCTGTAATTTTTAGGAGTCTTACCAGCGATGTTGAAAAAGTTCCTATTAAAAGACCGTATGCTTGAGTATCCGCACTTATATGCAATATCTGTTATAGGTTCATCTGTATTTTTTAATAAATATGCAGCATAATTAATTCTATTCTGATTAACAAAATCTACAAATGATATTCCTAGTACATTATTTAAGTATTTAGAAAGATAAGTGTAACTATAGCAAAATTCATCAGCAACACTTTTTAATGATATATCTTTAGCAAAATTATCTTGAATATAGTTAAGGATCTTATGTAATAATTCGTAATCATTTTTAACACTAACAAGTAATTTTGTGTATTCCATAATTTCAGAACATAATAGATAGAGACAGGCTTTCATTTGGAGCACATTAACATTATCTCTGAAAATTTTGTCTAGTATAAGGGCTTGAGCATTATAGGATAAATTAAAAACTGGATTTTCGAGAAATTTACCATAAATCATACTATCAAATGTTTTTATATATTCAGGAGAAAATATGCAAATACGTGCGTCGGAATATTTCTCTGTTGAAATGGAATGGACTTCGTAAGGTAAAATTAGTATACAGTCATCCTTTTTTAGGTTAAAGTTTCTATTGTTAACATAGACTTGTAGGGTTCCATCCATAACATATATAAATTCAAAGCTCCGATGCAGATGAATAGGGTAATTAAGGCTAATTGGATGGTAGTGAGAAAAAAGAGTATTTTCACCAAAATGGTATGACTCATATTTTAGCATAGAATTCCTCCAAGAGAGTAAATTTTGTCTACAATTATATAAATACTTTCTTGTTAAGTCAACTATAAATTTTATATTATTAAATTATCAAATGAATATTGTAGTATAAATTTAAATCTCCATGATTATTTAAAGAATAGAGGGGTATATATGAATAGCAAACAAGAAAATATTCATGAATTTTCTGCAAAGGCAGCAAAAGAATTAGTATCAAAGATGACATTACAAGAAAGAGCGGAGCAATTAACGTACCAATCACCAGCAATAAAACATTTAAATGTACCAGAATATAATTGGTGGAATGAAGGGCTTCACGGGGTAGCTAGAGCTGGGACAGCAACTGTGTTTCCACAGGCAATCGGTCTCGCGGCTATGTTTGATGAAGAATTCTTAGGAAAGATTGCAGATATTATTGCTACAGAAGGCCGTGCGAAATACAATGAATATAGCAAAAAAGACGACCGAGGCATATATAAGGGATTAACCTATTGGTCTCCGAATGTAAATATTTTTAGAGATCCTAGATGGGGACGTGGACATGAAACCTATGGAGAAGATCCATATTTAACATCTAGATTAGGAGTTGCATTCATAAAGGGATTGCAAGGAGAAGGAAAGTATTTGAAATTAGCTGCTTGTGCAAAACATTTCGCAGTGCATAGTGGACCAGAAGGATTAAGGCATGAATTTAACGCGGTTGTGAATAATAAGGATCTATATGAAACATATTTACCAGCATTTGAAGCATGTGTAAAAGAGGCAAATGTTGAAAGCGTAATGGGTGCCTACAATCGTACAAATGGAGAACCGTGCTGTGGCAGTAAAACTCTTTTAAAAGATATTCTAAGAGGCAAATGGGAATTTAAAGGACATGTAGTATCTGACTGTTGGGCTCTTGCAGATTTCCATATGCATCATATGATTACTAGCACAGCGACTGAATCAGTGGCATTAGCAATAGAAAATGGCTGTGATCTTAATTGTGGAAATATGTATCTTAATTTGTTATTAGCATATAAAGAAGGTTTAGTAACTGAAGAACAAATAACTACAGCTGCAGAAAGATTAATGACAACAAGATTTAAATTAGGTATGTTTGATGAAGAGTGTGAATATAACAAGATACCGTATGAGGTAAACGATTGTAAGGATCATAATGAAATTTCCTTAATAGCGTCCAGAAAATCTATGGTATTACTAAAGAATAATGGAACTCTTCCATTAGATAAGTCAAATTTAAAGTCAATAGCAGTAATTGGTCCTAATGCAAATAGCGAAGTAATGTTAAAGGGAAATTATTCTGGAACAGCATCTAAGTATACAACAATATTAGAAGGAATTCATAATGCAGTTGGTGATGACGTGAGAGTATATTACTCTGAAGGATGTCACCTATTTAAAGATAAAGTGGAAGACCTAGCAAGGCCAGATGATCGATTATCCGAAGCGATTTCAGTATCAGAAAGATCTGATGTAGTTATATTATGCTTAGGATTAGATTCTACAATTGAAGGAGAGCAGGGAGATGCAGGCAATAGCTATGGTGCAGGAGATAAAGAAAGCCTAAACTTACCAGGAAGACAACAAAATTTATTAGAGAAAGTACTTGAAGTAGGAAAACCAGTTATAGTTGTTCTTGGAGCTGGAAGTGCCTTAACATTTAATGGAGCAGAAGAAAAATGTGCTGCTATTTTAAACGCATGGTATCCAGGTAGTCATGGAGGTACCGCTGTAGCAGATATATTATTTGGAAAATGTTCTCCAAGTGGTAAGTTGCCAGTAACTTTTTATAAAGATACTGCTAACCTTCCTGAATTTACTGACTACTCAATGAAGGGAAGAACTTACAGGTATCTAGACCATGAGAGCTTATATCCATTTGGATATGGATTAACTTATTCAACCGTAGAATTATCTAATTTACAAGTGCCTCCTGTTAAATCTGACTTTGAAAGTTTTGATATTAGCATAGAGATCAGAAATACAGGTGAATATGACATTGAGGAAGTAGTTCAATGTTATGTAAAAGATTTAGAATCAAAATATGCTGTATTAAACCATAGCTTAGCAGGATTTAAACGTGTCTCATTGAAAAAAGGTGAGAGTAAAATTGTAACAATGAAATTGAATAAAAAGTCTTTTGAAGTTGTAAATGATGATGGAGAAAGAATTCTTGATAGTAAGAATTTTAAATTATCTGTTGGTATATCGCAACCAGATAAGAGAAGCTTTGAGCTAACATCGGTATCAGCTTTAGAAATAAATGTGGAATTAGTATAAATATATAACTTATAAATAAAAATTAAAAGATATAGGAGAGAATCATATGAAAAACGCAATAAAACAAAATGAACCTTTAGTAACCAACATTTATACTGCAGATCCTTCTGCTCACGTATATGAAGGTAAAATCTATATTTACCCTTCTCATGATCTTGATCAAATTCAGGTTTCAAACGACAATGGTGATCAATATAATATGGAGGACTATCACATTTTATCTATTGATGATATGAATTCACCTTGTATTGATAATGGTGAGGCTCTTCACTTAAGAGATATTCCATGGGCAAGTCAACAATTATGGGCTCCAGATGCTGCTTATAAAAATGGAGTATATTACCTATTTTTCCCTGCAAGAGATAAGGATGGAATCTTCAGACTTGGAGTAGCTACTAGCTCAAATCCTGCTGGACCATTTAAAGCTCAAGAAAATTATATACCTGGCAGTTATAGTATTGATCCTGCCGTTTTAATGGATGATGATAATAGAGCATATGTTTATTTTGGAGGCCTTTGGGGAGGACAACTAGAAAAATGGCAAACTGGAACATTTAATCCAGACGGTGAAGGCCCTGCTGCTACAGCACCTGCTATAGGACCAAGAGTAGCTGAATTAAATGATGATATGCTTACTTTTAAAGCAAACCCTGAAGAAATATCAATTGTTGATGAAGAAGGTAATCCTATACTTGCTGGTGATGAAGATAGAAGATATTTCGAGGGCCCATGGGTTCATAAGTATAATGGAAATTACTATCTTTCATATTCTACTGGTACCACTCATTCTATCGTATATGCTATGAGTAAAAATCCAAAGGGTCCTTATACTTTCAAAGGCAAAATACTTAATCCTGTAATAGGTTGGACTACTCATCATTCGATTGTTGAGTTCCAAGATAAATGGTATTTATTCTATCATGATAGTTCTTTATCAGGTGGAGCAGACAACAAACGTTGCGTAAAATTCACTGAATTAAAATACAATGATGATGGTACTATTCAAAAAGTAGAATTACCTAAATAATTTAAGCCGTAGTTAAAAAGTATATTTTGAAAGGCACTCCGCTATTTTGGGGTGCTTTTTTTATCTTCACTTTTATAGTTTCGGAAAAAAATATTTGTGATTTCGGTAAGTTATTAGAGAAGTCTAGTTTTAATGGCTATAATAAATAACAACTTTTTAAAATTAGTTTAAAAAGTAAAGATATCAAATGTAGAGGTAAAGATATTACATATAATTAGTCCCCGCATTATTGTAAAATAAATCATGAAAACGATTAGTAATTAAGAAAGTTGAGGTGGTTAGAACTTGAGTAATGTATTTTTAGAAATGAAGAACATACATAAAAGATTTCCAGGAGTTTATGCTCTTAAGGGAGCGCAGCTGGAAATTAAAAAAGGTGAAGTACATGCTTTATTGGGAGAAAACGGTGCTGGAAAATCAACTTTAATGAAAATACTTGGGGGAGTTCATACGCAGGATGAAGGTCAAATATTTGTTGAAGGAGTTGATTGTGGAGTTATTAATCCGACTAAAGCTGCACAATTAGGTATTGGATTTGTTCATCAAGAATTAAATCTAGCAGAGACATTGACGGTTGCGGAAAACGTTTATATGGGAAGACTTCCATATAAAAATGAAACCTTAGGTATTGTTGACTATAAAAAACTACATGAAGACACAGATTCTATAATACAAAAATTAGGGATAGATATAAACGCTACTGACTTGGTTATGCAACTACCAACAGCAAAAAAGCAAATGGTGGAAATAGCGAAAGCAATAAGTTTAAATTCAAAGATAATTATTTTTGACGAACCAACAACATCGTTATCTCAGAAAGATGTTGAAAACCTTTTTAAAGTTATAAAAACCCTAAAAAATGAAGGAGTAGCAGCAATATATATATCACATAGATTAAAAGAGGTTTTTGATATTTGTGACAGAGCGACTGTTTTAAGAGATGGTACTTATATTGAAAGTTGTGAACTAGAAGGAATAACTCAAGAAAGACTTATAAATATGATGGTAGGAAGAGATTTAACTGAGCTATTTCCTAAGGAGATCTTTGAACCTAAAGAATACGTTTTAGAAGTTGAAGGCATTAGTGATTATGCTGACAGAGTTAAAAATGTTAGCTTAAAAGCAAGAAAAGGTGAAATTTTAGGACTAGCTGGTTTAGTGGGTTCAGGTAGAACAGAACTTATGAGACTTGTATTTGGTGCAGATAAAATAAGCGAAGGTAAGATAGCGATCAATGGGAAAGAAGTTAAGATTAATTCACCTATGGATGCAATCAATAATGGAATCTGCTTTTTAACAGAGGATAGAAAAAGCCAAGGATTATCACTAGTAATGAGTGTTCTTGATAATATAACTCTAACTAACTTAAAAGATTTTGTATTAAATCATAAAAAGTTAAGAGAGACTGGAGAAAGATTTAAGGAAGCACTTGAGATTAAAACAGCAAATCTTGATGTTATGGCAGGAACATTATCAGGTGGAAACCAGCAGAAATTAATACTAGCTAAGTGGTTAAACACGGATTCAGAGATATTTATTTTTGATGAACCAACTAAAGGAATAGATGTAGGTACTAAAGCTGAGATATATCATATAATGAATGATTTAGTTAGAAAAGGCAAAGTAGTTATTATGGTTTCTTCTGAATTACCAGAATTATTAGGTATGTCGGATAGAATATATGTTATGTGTGAAGGAAAACTTACGGGAGAACTTAGCAGAGAAGAAGCGACACAAGAAAAGATAATGAAATTAGCTACGCTTGGAGGGATTAATAAAGATGAACCAAACAATTAATAATAAAGTTGTTCAAGAGGAAGGTACTAAGACAAAAATGGAAGGGTTTAATATTAAAAACTTATTTCTAAAGTATTCAATTTATCTAGTGCTTGTAGTACTTATTTTAACATTCTCAATTGCAAGTCCTGACTTTTTAGGGGCAGCAAATATGTCCAATTTCTTAAGGCAGATTCCTACAGTAGGAATTCTGACAGTTGCAATTACTATGGTAATAATAACTGGAGGTGTTGATCTTTCAATAGGTGCAATAGCTGCATTTTCAGGATGTACAGTAGCTTATTTAGCTGTAAAGGGAGTTAGTATACCAGTTTCTTTACTAGCAGGATTATTGGTAGGTGCACTTTGGGGATTATTTAATGGATTCCTAATTACAAAATTTAAATTAGAATCTTTTATACTTACCATGGGTACAAGCTACCTTATAAGAGGGTTAATATTATTCTTCACAAATGGAATTTATATTAAAGGAGTTCCAGATTGGTTTTATAATATGTCTAATACAGAAGTAGGTATATCAATAATACATACTAACACTATAGTATTTATCCTAATAGTTATTGTTATGGCTTATTTAATGAAAAATACAAGATTCGGTAGATACTGCTACGTAGTGGGATCAAACAAAGAAGCAGGAAGACTATCAGGAATAAACGTAAATAAGCACGTTATAAAAGTGTATGCAATAGAAGGGATTTTGGCTGCAATAGCTGGTATCTTACTAATGTCAAGTATAAACGTTGGTGCTCCAAGTGAAATAAATGGTCCAGATTTATTTGCAATGGCTGGTGCAATCATGGGTGGAGTACAATTCGGCGGAGGAGTAGGAACAATCGGAGGAGCTATGGTAGGAATATTTACTATACAAGTATTCCAAAGTGGATTAGCTATCCTTGGAATCAACTCATTCTTACAACAAGCTGTAACAGGAGCTGTTATTGTACTTGCAATAGTTGTTGACTTCTACAGAAAAGGAAGTTTATTTAAGAAAAAAAGCTAATTATCAAGTGTTATTTAAGCTTAATTCAATAGATTCTAAGAGGTTAATGATTTAAGAAATTAATGGATTAAGCTATATAAAATATACCAAAACAACATATCTAAAAAAATTGGAATTACGGAAGGGGAAAAATTTTATGAAGAAGAAAATTATTGCTTTATTATCAACAGTATTTATTGTTGGTAGCTTAGCTGGGTGTGGAACAAAAACACAAACTGAGGGAACAGCAAGTACAAGTGGAAAAAAGGTTATTTACTTTATTCCGATAGTTGATACAGGAGCTTATTGGTCTCCAATGAAGAAAGCAGCTGAAGATGAGGCTAAGGCTTTAGGATATGAATTAATAGTTAAAACATCGCCACCTAATGAGACACAAAAGAACGAAAAGCATATAGGATTCCTTGATGAGGCTATAAAGAATAAAGCAGCAGGAATAGCTATTGCTCCAATGGATCCAGATATGTTTGATAAAAAAGTTAAAGAAGCAAATGATAAAGGAATTCCAGTAGTAACTTTTGATGCTGACGTAAAAACAAAAGAAAATAGAACATCTTATATAGGAACAGATAATAAGCTTGCTGGAGAGCAGCTTGGAGAAAATGGTGCTAAATCTTTAAAAGAAAAAGGCATCACAAAAGGTAAAATTGCAATGGCAGCAGTAAACTTAACTCAAACAACTATGACATATAGACAAGAAGGAATAAAAGCTGGTTTTGAAAAGGTAATGGGAGCAGATGCTAAGAACTTTGAGTGGTTAGAACCAATTCAAGATAATGACCAATCGGCAGAATCAAAAAGACAATTAGAAGGACAAATAACTTCAAATTCTGATATGGTAGCTGTATTCTCATTAGGATCAGAAGGGCCAGATACAGGTGTAATGGAAGCTATAAAATCTCAAGGCAAAGCTGGAAGCATATATCACTTTGGATTTGACTATACTCCAACTTGGGAAAATGGTGTAAGTACTAATTTAATATCAGGAATCGTTGACCAAGATTCTTATGCAATAGGTAAAACTATAATAGATACTTTAGATAAGAAAATAAAGGGTGAAAAAGTTGATGGTGTTTATCCAGTGCCAGTTAAATGGATAACTGCAGATAAAGTTGTTGAATACGGAAAAGAAAAGCAAAAGCAATTTACAACAGAAACTAAATAATAATTAAATACACGTAAAATTCAAAATTAATAAGGGATAACTCAAATGATTAATGTATTCAAATTTACTTTAGTATATTTTCAAATTGAGTTATCCCTTTTCTTGCTATTTAAATTAATATGCAGATTAATTAGTGATCGGGACTAATTTATAAGTAATTTGAGATACACATGAAAAACAAGCTTTAAGCTAGATTTGATAGGAGGTTTAGTAGATGAAGTTTTGGAGCAATTTTAGTGTAGGGAAAAGATTAATATTTTCATACACACTATTATTTATAATTATTGCATCGGTAGGAATCATAGGGCTGAAGAGTTTAAGTAAAATTAATAATGCTTCAAATGATATGTATGATACTGATCTTGTGTCTACAGATATTTTACATAGATTAAATGAAAATTCGTTAGAAATAAATAATAATATATTAAGTCTAATTTATGATAGAGATGAATTAATGATGAAAAAATTAAATGATGATATTTTCAAGGGATTTGAACAAGGAAATTTATTAATAGAGAAATATGGTGAATTAAATTTAGATGATTATCAAAAGAATGAGCTTTCAAATTATAATGAAGTTTATAAAGATTATAAAGAGAAAAGCGATTCATTGCTAAAGTTTGTGAAAGAAAATAATTATGACGAAGCTATATTAGATTATCGAAAATTAGCAGTATCACGAAGTAAGGTTGCAGCATCACTAACTAAATTATTGGAATATAGTTCAATTAAAGCTAAGAATGAAAATATTGATAATGATGATTTATACAGCAAGGTAGAGATGCAAATAACAACTTTTATAATAACGGGATTGATTCTTACTGTGGCTTTAGGATATTTAATGACTAGAAATATAATAGTGTCATTAAAGAAAATAAAAAATTATGCTAATAACCTTGCGAAGTATAATTTTTCTGAGGAAATTATACTTAAGGGGAAAGATGAATTTGCTCAAACGGCAGGTGCTCTTAATATAGCATTGCGAAATGTAAGGGAACTCATAAGGATCATTTTAGATAATTCAACAGAACTATCGGCATCTTCTGAAGAATTAGCTGCATCTGTTCAGGAAATTAGTTCAAAGCTTTCCTTTATAAATGAAGCTACAGATGAGATAGCAACAGGAGCTGAGCAAACGAATTCATCAACTGAGGAATTTGTTTTATCTATCAAAAAAATTAATGAAAATATGAACAATTTAGCCGAAATAGTAAATCGAGAGGTTAAAAAATCAATAGATATAAAAATGAAATCAAGTAAAATTATGGAAAAAAGCGAGGCCTCAATACAACTATCTGGAGAGATATATGTAGAGAAAAATAAAAAAATTAAAGAGGCTATAGAGAGAGGAAAGGTAGTTAAAGAAATAGAAGGTTTAAGTGAATCTATAGTAAGTATTGCTTCTGAAACCAATCTTTTAGCCTTAAATGCAAGAATAGAGGCAGCGAGAGCGGGAGAAATGGGAAAAGGTTTCTCAGTTGTTGCAGATGAAGTAGGAAAACTAGCAGAAGAGTCTATTGCTACAGTAAGTGGTATTCATGGAAGTGTGGAAGAAATAAAAAATGTTTTTGAATATTTATCGGAGAATTCAAAAGGAATTTTAAATTATATAGAACAAAATGTGAAATCTGATTATGAGTTTATGATAGAATCAAGTAAAAGTTATGAAAATGATGCTAAATTTATCAATGAGATGTCCGAAGAAATTTCAACTATGGTAAAAGCAATAAATACAAATATTCATAATGTAAGTAGTGCCATGATAGAATTTTCAACTAATATAGAGAAATCCAAAAATAATTCTAGTGAAATATTAAATAGTATAAATGAAGTAACCCATGAAGTAGAGCAAATTTCGGTTAATGCACAGAATCAGAGTGAACTAACTTTAAGACTAAATGAAGTTATTAATAAGTTTAATATTTAGTTGAGTTGTGTTGTGTTAAGAGAGGAAGTTTTGTTTTAGTAAAATAGAAAGTATATTTGTAATTGAAGAAGAATTGGAAGGCTTGCAGGAAAAGCCTAATACAGATATAGTTAAATAAGGAAAACTTGAATGTAGAAGAATATAGAAAAAGGTTTATTAAATATGAATGAGGAAACTAGATGATATCGTAGTAAAGTTATGGATTGCTTGACTATTATCTATCTAATTATAAGTTTCTTTGGGAGGGATAATTATTAAAAAAGTAATTTTATTTCCTATAATTTTAATATTTTTAATTAGTCTCAACGGTTGCTCTTTAGATAACGCAAATAGCACAGAGAATAAAGAAAAGATAACATTAACCATGTGGCACATATGGTCACAAACCAAAATGGATGCTAATGGAAGGATAATTCAGGATACGGTGGAAGAATGGAATAAAGCTAATCCTAATGTCCAAATTAAGATTGAGGCGGTAGAAAATGAGCGGTATAAAGCAAAAATAAAGACAGCATTTGCTGTAAATGAACTGCCTGATATATTTTATTCTTGGGGGGGCGGTTTTAGTAAGCCATTTATAGAGTCAGGAAAGGTATTAAATCTAAATGAATATATAGATAAGGATACAAAAGATAAGATTAATAAAGATATGCTTGACAATGTAACTTATGATAACAACATATATGGATTACCAATGACCTTATCAGTTGGAACGTTTTATTGCAATACAAAGCTTTTTTCAGAAGCAAATATTAAAATACCAGACAATTATGATGAATTTTTAAATGCAGTAAAAGCTTTTAGAAATAAAGGTATAGCACCCCTTTTAGTGGGAGAAAAAGATAATTGGACAGGAATTCTATATTATGATATCTTAGCGTTACGAGAAGGAGGAATAGGCGGAGCTGGTGATTCTCATATAGGTGCAAATAAAAGTGACACAATATTAAAAGCTGCATATAAATTAAAGGAATTAATGGATTTAAAAGCTTTTAATGAATCAAGTATGGAGCTTACAAGAGATGAATCTGAGATTTTATTTAAACAAGGAAAAATTCCTATGTACTATACAGGAAACTGGTTCATCGGTGAGATAGGAAATATGGATCCATCTATAAAGGACAATGTAATCGTTAAGAAATTTCCGATAGTTAAAGACGGAAAAGGTAATGATAGAGAATTTTTAGGTGGAGCAGTGGATCACTTAATGGTAAGTAATAATACAAAATATAAAAAAGAAGCTGTTGATGCGGCAAAATTTATAGCCGAAAGAATATCAAAAAGATATTTCGAATTTGGTTCTGGACTTCCAGCATGGAAATACACCGGTGATACGAGCAATGTAAATAAGTTATCTAAAAAATTAGAGAAGTTAACAGAGAATGCATCATATAGCTTGTATGGTGATATTTACTTGGGAGAGGAAAAAGGAAACAAAGAGAAAGAATTAGTTAGTCAGTTATTTAAAGGACAAATAAGTCCTGAAGACTTTACCAAAGACATGGTGAATATAGAATGATGAGGTATGATTAAATGTATAATAAATTGTTTATATTAAAGAATTTGAAGGATAAATATTTAAATTCAAAAATAAGTATAAAGATTATTGTATATTTTTCAATAATTTTTGTGCTTTCAACAGTCATACTTACATTTGCATATAAGAAAATAAATTCTATTTATAATATAGAGAAGATGAAACAAAGTTCGGTTGAAGTTTTAGAAAGCGCAGAAACTAATACTAGCATGATAATTGATAATGTTAATAACGTTTCAAAGATGATTATATCAAGTGATAACGTCCAAAATACATTAAAGAAAATTCAGAAAGAAGGAAGTGTCGATGATAATATTAGTAATTATCTAATACAATTCACGAATTTCAGTTCTAATATATCTTCGATATATGTATTGGATAATTACGGAAATAAGTATTATTCGGAAAATGTTTTTTATAAGGATTTTCAGATTGAGAAGATTAAAAATTCTGAATGGTATAATGAATTATTAGAGGGTAAAGGTAAATATATATTAAGATTAAACGGTGGAGGATTTTTTGAGGGCAATGGTAATAACTATGTATCACTCATAAGAGAAATAAATGATATAAATACTGGCGAAAAGATTGGTTTAATAATTATAAACATGAATGAGAATGCGTTCTATAATTTAAGTCTGAAATTAAATAACCAATACGGAACACGATTGATTATAAAGAATGATAAAGATGAATTAATAACAGGGTCAGAGGCTGATTCTAAAATACTAAGAGAAATAAAAAATTATAATGAGTCTAAATCAAAAGTGTTTTTCTTAGAGGAAAGAATAGAAGATAAGGATTATATAATATCAAACCTTAAAAATTCGGACTATAACTGGAATTTGACAACTGTAGCAGAATACAACCAATCGCCACAGCAAACTAAATATACTAATTATTTTCTTTTATGTTTTAGTATCATAAATTTTCTATTAATTATTATTGGATCTATAGTAATATCTAAATTTATTACAATGCCTTTAAAGAAACTCAGTGAATCAATGAAGGGGATTGAAAGTGGTGAATTTAATATTGTTAACATAAAAACGTACAATGATGAAGTAGGAGAATTAAAAAAAGGATATAATATTGCAATTTCTCAAATTAATTTACTTCTAGATAAAATACGTAAAGATGAGAAGATAAAAAGACAAAATGAATTAAATTTATTAATGTCACAAATAAAGCCTCACTTTCTATACAATACTTTTGATACTATTAATTCTTTAGCTCTACTCGGAAAAAATAAAACAATATATGAAATGATAAAAGCTTTAGGTAAATTCTATAGAACAAGTTTGAATAATGGAAAAGATATTATTACAGTAAAAGAAGAAATAAATACAGTAAAAAGCTATCTAATTATTCAAAAAATAAGATATGAAGATATGTTTGAGGTTGAATATGACTTAGATCCTAGATGCGATGATTTTAAGATAATAAAGTTAGTATTACAGCCATTGGTTGAAAATGCTATTTATCATGGTATTCGAAGCAGCAAAGATAAAGGAAAGATAAGAATATCAACTTTTCAGGAGCAAGAAAAAGTTATATTGACTTTAGAAGATAACGGAATTGGCATGGATGAATCACAAGTTAGAAATATAAATGAGAATATGACTACTGGCATTGGAGTAAGAACCACAAAGGAAAGGTTAAGAGTATTCTATGGATATGAACATGAATTTATTGTTGAAAGCAAGAAAGATGTTGGAACTAAAATAACAATCAAGATGCCTAGAGTTTCAAGATAAATCAAGTTCCCTAATGAATATTCTAAAGGAAGTGAATTAATTTATGGATAACATTATTAAAGTTATGATAATTGATGATGAACATCTTATAAGAGACCTAATAAAAAATTGCATTGATTGGGATGAAATTGGCATGGAGATTGTTGCTGAAGCTTCTAATGCAGTTGAAGGATTAAATCTCATAAATAAAGAAAAGCCAGATATTATTTTAACAGATATAAACATGCCTGTAACAGATGGATTGGATATGAGTAAGAGTATATTGGAGAAATATCCAGATATAAAGGTTATTGTTATTACAGGTTATAATGAATTTGAATATGCTAAAAGAAGTATAAAGATTGGTGTAAGTGATTTTATACTTAAGCCTATAGATGAAGATGAATTGAGGAATTCGGTTTTAAAGCTAAAAGATGAGATCCAAAATGAATATTTAAAGAAAAAAGAATACAAAGATATTAAAGAAAAGATGGTTGCGTTTAACAATATAATAAATTTAAATGATACTAGTGAAACAGATGATAAAAATTTGAATATAGAACAAATTAAGAAATTTATAGTGAAAAATATATCTAATAGAGATTTATCTTTAAAGTTGGTTGCTGAATATTTTTATGTTAATCCAAGCTACTTAAGCCGGATTTTTAAAGAAAAAACTGATGAGACTTTTTCGGAGTATATTGTAAACGCCAAAGTAAAAATAGCTATTGAAATGCTTAAGAACCCAAATGCAAAAGCTTATGAAATCTCAAAAAAGATTGGTATTGATGATCCGAACTATTTTAGTAACTGGTTTAAAAAGTGTACTGGTTTATCGATTAAAGAGTATAAAAAACAAAAATCATGAATATGTAAATAAAAGTGTCTGTTAATTAATGAGCATTAGTTAATATAGACACTTTTTTATTTATTATTTCTCTTTTAAATAATAAGTGTTCCTATAATCCATTGGAGTCATTCCTACTACGAGTTTAAAGGCTTTTGAGAAGTTTCCTTGGTCACAAAAACTAAGTTGTGCTGAAATTTCGAGTATGGTCTTATCAGTGTTTTTTAGCAAAGTTTTAGCCCTGTCTATTTTTATGTTTTTAAAGTAAGTCATTATTGATATGCCCATGTTCTTCTTGAAGCACCTAGAGATATACCCGACAGAAACTTTTAATTCGTCAGATATTTCCTTAAGACTTAAGTGATCTTCCAAACGTATATATAAAAAGCCAATAACCTTGTTTATAATAAAATTGTCAGTAACTTCAACAAAATTAATTAATATATCAAGATATGATGTGGCAATATTAATTTCTAATTTTTGAAGGAGTTCTAAGCTATTTGAGGTCTGAATTGTTCTATAATATTTATTATACAAAGTATGAATAAACTGCTTAGATGTACCTTGTTTAATTATTTCTCTAGCAAATATGACATTCCAAATCATTAAATCATTTTTTTTAGTTGCTATTGGGATAAATTCTTTATTCTCATCTTTATGTTTCTGCTCAATTATATCAAGAATTGCTTGTTTATCCTTTTGTTCCATTAAAAAAGTAATTTCATTACTAAAAAAATAGCTATCAGAATCATATGCGTCATACATGAAAAGGCACCTCCTAATAAAATAATAACTAAGTTTATATATTAATTAAATTATATACTAAAATATAGAAATTTGGGTACCTAGAAATAAAAAAGGTCAATTTAAAACCAATTGTTAAATATAAAGTTGATATAATAAACCTGTAAAGGTTGCAATCGTTTAACAATGTATTCTATTTTAGATAATAATCTGGAGGGGTTAAGATGCGAAAAAAATTAAGAATTACTACTATGCTCGTTGCAGGTATTTGCTCTCTATCTATGCTTGCTGGATGTGGAAAGTCATCTGCGGTTTCCGCTGAGAAGGATAGCAAGGAAATAGTGGTTTGGTCATATTTAATGGACAATGAGGTTGAGGAATTAGATAATATTGCGCAAGAATGGGCAAAAGAAAATGGAAAAAAGGTAAAGGTAATTAAGGATAATTCACCGTTTCAGTCCTTTCTGCAAGCAGCGAATTCATCAAAAGGACCCGACTTAGTTTTTGGTATAACTCATAATAACTTAGGAACATTTCAGCAGGCTGGATTACTTTCAGAAGTTCCAAAAGATTTTGCAAATAAAGAAGAGTATGTAAATAGTGCTGTCTGGGATGCTGTATCTTATGATGGAAAAGCATATGGTGTTCCGTTATCTATGGAGACTTATGCTTTATTCTACAACAAAGATAAAGTTAAAGAAGTACCTAAAACAATTGAAGATTTAGTAAAGCAAGCAAAAGCATATGGTCCATCAGGTTTTCAATTTTCAATGAATGAGTTCTATTATGGAGCAGCTTTTGTTCAGTCGTATGGTGGGTATATATTTGGAGGAGATAAAGGAAATATAAAAGTAGATGATATAGGACTTGCAAATGACGGAGCAATAAAAGCTTATAAATTTTTACAGGATTTAGTTCAAAAGGATAAACTGATGCCAGCAGATATAACTGCAGATATCGCAAATAGCTCGTTTAAAACAGGAGATGCAATATTTTATATAGGGGGACCTTGGGACATTAGTGGTTTTAAAGATGCCGGTGTAAACTTTGGAGTGGTGAAGATTCCCCCAATAAATGGAACAGAGGCAAAAACATTCATGGGTGTACAAGCCGGATTCGTAAGCAGTAAATCGCCAGTACAAGATGAAGCATGGAGCTTAATGAAGTATTTAGCTAATAATACTGGAGAGAGACTATATAAAATAGGCAATAGAATTCCTGTACTTAAGGTGGAATTGAATAAAGATGAAATAAAGAACAATGAATTTACACAAGGATTTATAGCGCAAACAAATTCAGCTGTACCAATTCCTAATGTACCTGAAATTGAATCAGTGTGGAAACCAATGGAGAATATGACAAGGATATTAAGTGGAGAAGATCCAGAGGCAGTAGCTAAAGATATAGAAAAAGCAGTTAAGGATGGAATTCAGGCTAGCAAAAATTAGAGTGAAAAAAGATTCCAAGCTTATGTTTTACTTATATGAACAAATTATCTTTTAAACTAGGCTTGGAATAGCATTCATAAAAATAATAAAAGAAGGTGAGAATATGGCTAAAGTAATAATGGGAATTAAATTAAAAGATAGCATACAAAGCTACAGATATCTTTCACCAGCTATAATAAGCATAACCATATTAAGTGTGTTACCAATGCTATATACAATATTTATAGCATTTACTAATTATACATTAAAAAATCAGAATCATGGTTATGGAACTGCTAATGGATGGAAAGTAGTTGGATTATATCAATTTCAACAAGTATTAACAGGACCTCTAAAAGCTGAGTTTTTTCCGCTGCTTGAGTGGACGCTCGTCTTTACGGTAGTATCTACTTTGGGGGCTTTTATTATAGGACTTATATTTGCTATGGCTCTAGGGGATAAGAATATGAAGGAAGCTTTCATTTATAAAGGGCTCCTAGTGATCCCGTGGGCATTACCAGGAGCGATAACAATAATTTCATTTAAAGGGTTGTTTAATAGTCAATATGGTGCTATAAACAGCATTTTAATGCAATTCAACTTAATACATGATCCGATTTTATGGCTAACAAGCCCTATGACATCGAGGGTAGCTGTGATCCTAGTTAATTTATGGCTTGGATTCCCTTATATGATGAATGTATGCATTGGAGCATTGGCAGCAATACCTGATACATATTATGAAGCAGCAGACATTGATGGGGCAGGTAGATGGGAGAAGTTTGTAAGTATAACACTTCCATCATTGACAAACGTATCATATCCACTTTTGATAGCCAATTTTGCATTCAATTTTAATAATTTTAACTCTGCTTATCTACTAACAGAGGGAGGACCATCAAAAGCGGGCTCATCCTTCGCTGGATGGACTGATATTATTGGTTCTGCGACTTTTAAAATGTCAGTGGATAAAGGGAACTTTGGTCTTGGAGCCGCAATGTCCATATTATTATTTGTAATAATAGGGACTTTATCAATAATTAATATGAAGATATCAGGACAATTTAAAGAGGTGGAGAACTAATGTCAGAAGTTAATGTAAGTATAAATAAACAATTGTCTATATCGGAGGAAAGACTAACATATAGAAAGAGGATGACTAAGCGAGAGTGGATAGAGTTATGGGGGAAAAGATTATTTCTAATAGTATCTATATTAATAATAATATTTCCTATATTCGCTATAATAGCAGCATCTCTTTCAACAGGGACAAGTTTCATGCAAAAAAATCTTATTCCAACAGCAATAACTTTTGAAAATTACCAAAAAGCATTAAGTGATAATATTGGTTTTGTTAAGTGGATGGTTAATACTACATTTGTGGCAGTATTGGTATCAATTATTCAATTAGCAATGACATTACCAGCGGCGTTTGCATTTTCTAGATTAAAATTTATAGGTAGAAAAAAGGGTTTAATGCTATTATTAATACTTCAAATGTTTCCTACAATAATGAGTGTGCCAGCAATATTAGCAGTTGCATATAGACTATCTTTTGGAATGGACAATCTAATATTTTTATCATTAATACTTTGTGCAGGAAGTGCTTATAATATTTGGCTTATGAAAGGATATATGGATGGGCTTCCTAAAGAATTAGATGAAGCTGCAAAAGTTGATGGGGCTACTGTGTGGCAGATATTTACCAAAATAATTTTACCATTAACTAAGTCCATGTCTGTGGTAATCTTTTTCTTCTCATTTATTGCGGTTTATGGAGAGTTTGTATTTTCGGCATCGCTGCTTAAAGATAAAGATTTAAAAACATTAGTAATAGGGTTAAAGTCATTTACAGCTGGAAAGTTAACAGACTGGCCTATGTATTCTGCTTGTTCTATAATGATTTCTGTTCCCCTTGCAATACTTTTTGTAGCTATTCAAAAGTTTATTTCTAAGGGTTTGGTTTCAGGAGCAGTAAAAGAGTAGAACACTTACAGGCATAATAGAGGAGGAATTTTAAGTTGAACAAACATGCAATATATCATATATTAGATACACCATATGCATATGCAAAAGATATCAACACCTTATCGGTTACACTAAGAGCTGCTAAAAATGATATAAAAATATGCAATATACATTATAAAAGCAGATATGATTGGGAAAATAGCTTCAATGTAGAAGAAATGAAAATTAAAGATACTAATAATTTATTTGATTTTTTCTCAACAGATATATCTGTTGAGAGAAATAGGTATAGATATTTTTTTGAGATAATAGATGGTGAAGGGAATAGGTTCTTTTTAGATGAAAGAGGACTCAGAGGAAAAGAGATACGAAGAAAAGAAGCGACGGCGTTTCAATATCCTTATATAGCGCCAGCAGATGTATATAATGAAGAAAAATGGCTTCAAGAAGCTGTTGTATATCAAGTTTTTGTTGACCGTTTCTGTAATGGAGATAAGAGCAATGACCCTGAAAATATTGCGAAATGGGGTGATGATGTAAATGAAGCATCAATGTTTGGTGGTGATATACAAGGAATAATTGATAAGTTAGGCTATTTGGAGGATTTGGGTGCAAACTTACTATATCTGACCCCTATATTTAAGTCATCTTCTAATCACAAATATAATACGGCTGATTATTATAAGATTGATTTACAATTTGGAGATATAGAAAAAGTTAAAGAGCTAGTAAAGAAATGCCATGATAAAAATATTAAGGTGGTTTTTGATGCAGTATTTAATCATTCTGGTGCAGATTTTTTTGCATTTGAAGATGTACTTTTAAATCAAGAAAAATCTAAATATAAAGACTGGTATTTTATAGATAGATTTCCAGCAAGGTTAGAAGATGTGAATTACTATACTTTTGCTGATAATGTTGCAACAATGCCAAAGTTTAATACAAATAATGAAGAAGTAAAAAATTATCTATTAAATGTCGCAAAGTATTGGATAGATGAAATTGGAATAGATGGCTGGAGACTTGATGTGTGTGATGAAGTAGATCACAGTTTCTGGCGAGATTTTAAGAAGGATGTAAAAAATCATAAAAAGGAAGCTATAATTATCGGAGAAATTATGCATGAGGCTAGCTCTTTCTTAAAGGGAGATCAGCTTGATGGAATTATGAATTATCCTTTTAAAGGTGCTTTGGTAGATTTCTTTGGTAACAGAACCATAGATGCGAAAATGTTTAGTGAGATTTTATCTATTAATAGAAATATTTATATGGATAGCATAACAAGACAGCTGTGGAACTTGATTGGGAGCCACGATACACAAAGATTTTTAACTGAATGTGGTGAGAAGGTTGAGCGAATGAAATTAGCAATTGCCTTTCAATTCACATACATAGGAGTACCATATATATATTATGGAGATGAAATTGGACTTTGGGGAGGAGAGGAACCAGAATCTCGAAAGTGCATGGTATGGGAAGAGGAAAAACAAAACAAAGAATTATTTGATTTATACAAACAATTAATTTCAGTAAGAAAAGATAATCCGGAATTAATTTATGGATCTTATAAAACCCTATATTGTGAAGGAAATTTGATTATATTTGAACGTTCTTATAAAAAAGAAATGACAATCATAGCTATTAATAATGAGGAAAAGCAAGTTGAATTTAAATTACCTATTAATTCCCTAATTAAAGACCTCATAAATTCGCAGATATCAAATGTTGGTGAAAACATATATTTGAAATCAATGGATTTTAAAATATATAAAGTACTTAAAGATAATTAGAATTTTAAGAAGTCTATATTGATAATATTTAAAATTGAAAATGAATGATAATTAAGTTGTAATTTAAATCTAAAAGCATATGTGTTTATTTAATTCTGTTGATAAGAATAGATAAATGCATATGCTTTTATTTTTGTTCACATATTTAACATGGAAGTTAATGGGAGATATATTTTTGTTGAAATATGATAAAATATAACTTGAAATTGTCATAGTAGAATAAATTTACTTGAGAAACAGATAATAAAAATAAGTCTAAGATAGTTGTTTTTGTATTTAGTTCTATGTTTATAGGATTACCTATAAACATGGCTTCATTTTGAGAAAGAAGTTTGTTATATTACGTTACAAATACCACTTTCTTGTTGATTTTTAATTCACATGTATATGAAATTGTATAAGTTATAACAGTAAATTTAATATTTGCAGGTATATTAATTTTATAAAAGGGGAGATTTTTATATGTTAAAAGAATTTAAAGAATTTGCAATGAAAGGTAACATAGTTGATTTAGCAGTAGGTGTCATAATTGGCGGTGCTTTTGGGAAAATAGTTACATCTTTAGTTAATGATATTGTAATGCCGCTTGTTGGTTTATTAGTGGGAAAGGTTGATTTTTCAAATTTATTTATTGCCCTTGGAAATGGGGAGTTCAAAACAATACAGGAGGCTAAAAATGCAGGAGTTGCTACTATAAATTATGGTTTATTTATAAATAATATAATTGATTTTTTGATAGTAGCTTTTTCTATTTTTATGGTTATAAAACAAATTAATAGATTTACAAAAAAGAAAGAAGAAAAACCAGCTGGAACTAAGAAAATATGTGCTTATTGTTATAGTGAAATTCATATTAATGCAATAAGATGTCCTAATTGCACATCAGAATTGAACTAAAAATCCTTGGGTTATTGTAAAAAAAAGCCAAAGAAATGAAGGAAAAAAAAATAAAAGATTCATATTTGATAAAGAAAATAAATTGTAATTGTGACAAAAATCGTGTAAAAATTAATATAAAACATAAATAATATGTGTTAAATAGTAAGAAATATGTTATAATCTATTATGTTAATTTTAAACAGCGTAAATTTGTATTATGACAAAATATGAGTTGTAAAAATTGCAGAATCTATTTTAATATAGTGTTTTGCAATGAATAGCTCATTATAAATAAATAATAAGCATTAAAGGAGTTGTATATTAATTGGGGAAAAAATTTAAAAGAGTGCTAGTTGCTAATAGAGGGGAAATAGCGATAAGAATCTTTAGAGCTTGTCATGAACTTGGTATCAGAACAGTGGCTATATATACAGAGGAAGATAAGTTTGCTCTTTTTAGAACTAAAGCTCATGAGGCATATCAAATTGGAAAAAACAAAGGACCAGTTGAAGCTTATTTAAATATTGATGAAATAATAAATCTTGCATTAAAGAAGCACGTGGATGCTATACATCCGGGTTATGGATTTTTATCTGAAAACCCAGAATTTGCAAGAAGATGTGAAGAAGTTGGTATAGAATTTATTGGACCAAAATCAGAAATGATGGATAAATTAGGGGATAAAATTAAATCTAAAATAGTAGCTAAAAGTGTTGGCGTACCAGTAATACCTGGTGTAGAAAAGCCAATAACTGATGAAAATAACGCAGTTGAAGTTGCTAAAATGTGTGGATACCCTGTTATGATAAAAGCTGCTGCTGGTGGTGGCGGTAGAGGAATGAGAATAGTAAGAAATGAAGATGAAATTCTTACTGCTTTTAGAAATGCTAAAAATGAGGCTAAAAAAGCTTTTGGTAACGATGATATGTTCATTGAAAAGTACTTAGAAGGACCAAAACATATTGAAATTCAAGTTTTGGGAGATAAGTATGGTAATATAGTACATCTTTATGAGAGAGATTGTTCTATCCAAAGAAGACATCAAAAGGTTATAGAAGTTGCTCCAGCATTATCTTTAACTCCAGAAAAGAGAGAAGAGATATGTGTTGATGCTTTAAAGATAGCTAAATCTGTGGAGTATAGAAGTGCGGGAACTCTTGAGTTTCTAGTTGATATGCACGGAGATCACTACTTTATAGAAATGAACCCTAGAATTCAAGTTGAGCACACTATTACTGAAATGACAACTGGTATAGATATAGTTCAAAGCCAAATCTTAATAGCAGAAGGATATGAATTAGGCTCCAAAGAAGTAGGAATATATTCTCAGCAAGATATAAAACCAAGAGGATATGCAATTCAATGCAGGGTAACTACAGAAGATCCTTCAAATAATTTCTCTCCAGATACAGGTAAAATTGATGTTTACAGAACTGGATCAGGATTCGGAATTAGACTTGATGGTGGAAATGGATATAGTGGTGCAGTGATAAGTCCATATTATGATAGTTTACTTGTAAAGAGCACTGCATATTCAAGAACATTTGAAGACACAGTTAGAAAATCTATTCGTGCAATTAAAGAGTTAACAATTTCAGGTGTTAAAACTAACGTGGATTTCCTAATAAACGTGTTAAATAATGAAAAGTTCCAAAAAGGTGAATGCGATACTAACTTTATATCAGATAATCCACAATTATTTGATATAAATCCAAGAACTGATGAAGAATCTAGAATCTTAAAGTTCATTGGAGAAAAAGTAGTAAATGAAACTAAAGGAAATAAAAGAGAATATGATGTACCGGATATTCCAGTAATAACATCTTTAGATGGTTTAAGTGGTACTAAGCAAATCTTAGATGCACAAGGTCCAGAAGGTGTAGTTAAATGGATAAAAGATCAAAAGAAACTACTTCTTACAGATACAACAATGAGAGATGCTCAACAATCATTAATGGCAACTCGTGTTAGGACTCAGGACATGAAGAATATTGCAAAAGCAACAGCTGTTTATGGAAATGATTTATTTTCTCTTGAAATGTGGGGAGGCGCTACTTTCGATACTGCTTATAGATTCCTAAAAGAATCTCCATGGAAGAGACTTGAATCTTTAAGAAAGAGAATTCCAAATGTAATGTTCCAAATGCTTATTAGAGGAGCAAATGCTGTAGGATATAAAAACTATCCGGATAATGTTATAAGAGAATTCATAAAACAATCTTCAGATAATGGAATAGATGTATTTAGAATTTTTGATTCACTTAACTGGTTAAAAGGTATAGAAGTATCTTTAGATGAAGTATTAAAATGTAATAAGGTAGCAGAAGTTGCATTATGCTATACAGGTGATATTTTAGATGAAACCAGAGACAAATATAGCTTGAAATACTATGTAGAAAAAGCTAAGGAAATTGAAAAAATGGGAGCGCATATACTTGCTATAAAGGATATGTCAGCATTACTTAAACCTTATGCGGCTAAGAAGCTTATAAGTGCGTTAAAAGATGAAATTTCAATTCCTATTCATCTTCATACTCATGACACTACTGGTAATGGTGTTGCGACAGTATTAATGGCAGCAGATGCAGGAGTTGATATAGTTGATACAACTTTTAATAGTATGTCAGGACTTACAAGTCAGCCAGCATTAAATTCAATAGTAGCAGCTCTTGGAAATACAAGCAGAGATACTGGTATTGATTTAAGTGGAATTCAAAAATTATCTGATTACTGGGATACAGTAAGACCAGTTTATAATCAATTTGAATCTGATTTAAAATCAGGAAGTGCTGAAATTTATAAATTTGAGATTCCAGGTGGTCAATATTCAAACTTAAAACCACAAGTTGAAAGCTTTGGCCTTGGTCATAGATTCAATGATGTAAAACATATGTACAAAAAAGTAAATGATATGCTTGGAGACATTATTAAAGTTACTCCATCATCAAAAATGGTTGGAGATATGGCTATCTTTATGGTTCAAAATGATTTGACACCTGAAAATATTCTTGAAAAGGCTAAGAATATGGCATTTCCAGATTCTATAGTTTCATATTTCAAAGGAATGATGGGTCAACCAGAAGGTGGTTTCCCTAAGGAATTACAAGAACTTGTATTAAAGGGAGAAGAACCGATAACTGTTAGGCCAGGAGAATTATTACCACCAGAAGATTTTGATAAAATTGAAACATATTTAAAAGAAAAATATAAATTTACTCCATGTAAGAAAGATATAATAAGTTATGCACTATATCCAGATGTATTTGAATCATATATAAAATCTGTATTGGAATATGGTGATGTAAGCCGTATGGGCAGTGATGTATTCTTCCATGGACTTGCAGAAGGCGAAACAAGTGAAATTGAAATTGCTGAAGGTAAGACAATGATTGTTCAATTAATTGAAATTGGAAAATTAGATGGAGAAGGGAACAGAACTTTAGACTTCGAAATCAATGGGAATAGAAGAGAGATTAAGATAAAAGATAAAACTGAAAGAATTATAAATACTTCAGGTTCAGATGATTCATCTAAGATGGCTGATCCAGATAATGCGCTTGAAATTGGAGCAAGTATCCCAGGAACTATTATAAAGGTGCTTGTTAAGGAAGGCGACAGCGTTAAAGAGGGCGATAGCTTACTTGTTGTGGAAGCGATGAAAATGGAAACCAATATTGTTGCATCTAGTGCAGGAACTGTTGAATCTATTTTGGCTCAAGAAGGAAAACAAGTTAAGACTGGTGAATTATTAGTAAAATTAAAATAATATAACATAAGTAGTAAGGGCTGTACTAAATATTAAGGCCATAATTAAAATGAAAATTTTAATTATGGGCTAATGATTTTGGCACAGTCTATTACTTTAGGGGGAGTAAGTCATTATAGAAAAATACATACCAACGATTGGAATAGTGCTTGAGAATGGATATATAGAAAGTTATGATCACGGAATGGCAAAAAAGTATAATTATCATCATGCTTTTATAATGTCTTCGAAAGATAAGAAGGAAATTAATTATGATAGTATATTAAGATTTGTGAAACTTGAAAAAGAAGATTTTTATACATTGGAGGGTGAACCTTCCTTAGAGCCTCACACTATTGGAAAAAAGCAGATTAAGGTTTTCGCAAAGCATTGCATAGAAAATGGGGTAGATCCTAATTCCAGAGTTAAGATAAAAGATCATAAGCTGGGAACCTTATACGAAAATCGTTTTATCGGATCATTAAAAGACTTCTATAAAATAGAAAATATTAATAAGTAAAGATAAAAAACACATTAAATGCAATATATTTCTAACTTTTAAGGGAGGGTATTTATGAAATTAAAATGGAAGATATCAATAATAATTTCATTGGTTCTTGTTACTTTTTCGTTGACATTAGGAATTGGGACTTATACCAAGGTGATTAATATATTACAAATGAATATTGAAAAAGATCTTAACTCAAATATGGGCATGTTTACAATAGTTTTTGATGAAAAATATCCAGGAGACTGGGAGGTTAAGGGTGACAAGTTATACAAGGGGAATTCAGAAATTAACAATGATTTCAATGTAGTTGATGAAGTTAAAAATAGGACTAATATGTATGCTACAATATTTATGAATGATACTCGAGTAACAACTAATGTTAAAGACAAAGATGGAAAGAGGAGTATAGGAACAAAGGCAAATGAGCAAGTTGTTAATACTGTTTTAAAAAGTGGAGAGAATTACATAGGAAAAGTTACTATAGAAGGTATTGATGTAGAAGGATATTATATACCGTTAAAAGATAAAAATAGTAAGATTATTGGAATGTATTTTGTAGGATTGTCTTATGAAGAAGTATTAAATAAAACTACTAGTTTAGCAATAGATATTTCTATAATAAGTGCAATTATGATTGCTATAGGATTTATAATATCAATCTTTATAGCAAAATATATAACAAAAGACTTAGAGATAGTTAGGAATGATATTAATTCTTTTGCAAAAGGCGATTTTAGTGTGAAAATGAATATGAAGCCATTAAGTAGAAAAGATGAAATAGGATATATTGGTAAGGCTATCGAGTCTATGCAGGGTGGAATAAAGTCAATTATTAGTGATGTTATAAAAGAGACTGATGTGATTCAGGAAAATGTAAGAAACACTAATGAACAATTAAATAAATTGCAAATAGATATAGAAAGTATTTCTGCCACTACTCAACAATTATCAGCTGGGCTAGAAGAAACTTCAGCATCAACACATGAAATGAATGAAACTGCTTCAGAGATTGAATTATCTGTTGAGGAAACAGCTATGAAGGCCAAAGAGGGAAAAGAGGCAGCTAGGAAAATAAAGCAAAGAGCGGAGGAGTTAAAAGTAAAAGCGTTAACTTCAAATGAAAAAGCTCAAAATGTATATAATAAAACTCACGCTAGTATGGTTAAATCTATAGAAAAAACAAGGACTATAGAAAAAATAAAGATACTATCCGATACAATATTGAGTATATCAGAACAAACAAACTTATTAGCATTAAATGCAGCTATAGAGGCAGCTAGAGCAGGGGAAGCGGGGAAAGGCTTTACTGTGGTCGCGGAAGAAGTACGCAAACTGGCGGAAGATTCGAAGGAAGCTGCAGGAGGAATACAAAGTATGACTCAAACAGTTATACAATCTGTGGACAGCCTAGTTTCAGAGTCTAAGAATATGTTGCAATTTATTGATGAAAATGTACTGAAGGATTATGAGACTCTTGTTGAAACCGGAGAACAATATAGTAATGATGCGTCTTTTGTTGATAATTTAGTTTCAGATTTTTCAAGTACAGCGGAAAAATTAAGTGAATCTATTAGTAATATTGTCCATATAATAAATGAAGTAAGTAGTGCTGCTACTGAAGGTGCTAATGGTTCAACTAATATAGCAGGAAAAACTATAGATATAGCTAATAGTATTAGAGAAGTAATATTGCAAGCTGAACTTACGAAAGAAAGTTCAGATAGATTACTTGAAGAAATTCAAGAATTTAAAGTTTAAGCAGAAAGAAAAAAATCTTATGGATTTATTTTAATCATAAAGCACAGCATATACGGTATAATATGCTGTGTTTTTTATGTGACCCTAAAAATATGTTTAGAATAAATGGAAATCATATCAAACTAAGAATTATAAATACTTATAGAAAAAAGAATTTGATCAAAATCTTCATAAAATCTTCATATGAATTTTATAAAATTATATTATTACCAAGACTTTTAAAGGAGGATCTAAATTATGAATAATATGACCCATTACATGGAATTACTCGCACAAAATCAACCGTGGAATCTGATTATATTTATGGCGATACCAGTTATTTGTGCAGAGACACTTGCCATCACTGAACTTATGATACTTTTTAAGAGAAACTTTACAGGCACTGCGAGAAAAATTAATAAAATAACTGGAATCTTCGCTGGTTTTTATTTTTTAGGCATTTTTATTTATCTGTTTATAAATGCAGTAATGCCGTTAACAACTACGGGTGGTTGGAGAGGAATCGCAGATGTAATAGCTGTAGGATTTTATCTTTTAGGCGTGGTTCCGCTTCTTGGAATTAGTTTGCTTGAACTTGGACTTATATCAGCTAATAAGAATGAAACAGATAAACTTAAATTACACGCTATATTTGTAGGAATATTCCTTGTAGTAGCTCATATAGCTATGATTTTTGGAATGTTAAATCCGGAATTGATGAGTATAGGCACTGATATGCCTATGTAATATTATTAACTTAATAATTACTATAAAAAATATTATGAATAAGAATACAATAATTGGAAACAGGATAAAATATATAATAATTTATCCTGTTTTGATTTTATTTACTTATTTATTAATTATAATTTTTAAAATTAATCTAAATAGGATTTTTGATGTATCTGTATCCTAAAATCATTTACATGGAAAAGCAAAACTGTTAGTATAAGTATGAGGGAACATTTTTAAATCAAATTAGTAATTCTTATGGAAATCACCCAAATTTAAAAGCATAAGATATGCAAGGAGTAGTAGTTATTTATGCCAAATATGATGCAAATTTTAAAAAGTCAAGGTTTTAAAAGATTTATAACATTATTGATATTATTTATGTTTTTATATGCAATGAGAGGTATGCTTAATTTAATGCTTTTAACTTTTGTATTTACATATTTAATACATAATGTTTCAAAGTTCTTAATAAACAGATTTGAAGGAAAGATAAGAATAAATTATAAAGTAATGATATTAGCAGTCTCGTTATTTGTAACTACTATGTTGTTCATAATAATAATAGACTTTCTACCATTAGTTATTCATGAATTTAGACAGGTTATTAAGCAAATACAAGAAATATATTATGGTTCTTCTCAAGATAATGAAATCGCTAGATTAGTTAGAGAAAAATTGGATCAAATCTATGGCCATATATTTTCAGCAGAAGGTATAAATTATATTGTTCAATCTATTTCTAATATAAGCAGGCTGGGAATTAATATTATAATTTCATTAATTTTAAGTATTTTCTTCCTTTTAGAAAAGGATAGGATAATCTTTTTCACTTATAAATTTAAGCAAAGTAAAATTTCGGGAATTTGCAGTGAACTCGAGTTTTTTTGGGAAAAGTTTATGTCATCTTTCGGAAAGGTTATTGAGGCACAAATTGCTATAGCTACGGTAAATGGAATACTTTCAACTATTGGATTATGGATAATTGGATTTCCTCATTTACTAGGGTTTGGAATGATGGTAATGTTACTTGGGTTAATACCAGTAGCCGGAGTGATAATATCATTATTACCTTTAAGTATTGTCGCTTTTAATAACGGAGGTTTAGTTCATGTTGTTTATATACTTATAATGGTTGCTTTACTTCATGCATTTGAGGCGTATATTTTAAATCCTAAATTAATGTCTTCAAAAACTAAGCTGCCTATATTTTATACGTTAAGTATACTTTTAGTTTCAGAGCACCTTGGTGGTGTTTTAGGATTAATTATAGGAATACCTATTTTCATGTTTATATTAGATGTAATTGAGGTTCCATATGTGAATATAACTTCAGAAGAAAAAAATAAACATTAAATTTGGATGCATTTGATTAGATATATCTAGAATTAGTAGTATAACATTATGAATTTTGTTGAGTAATGTTGAATTTTAAAATATAATGGTGTTAGAGTTAATTCGTATAAAAAACATACTTAATAAATTTTTATGGTAGCATTTTTACAAGGGTAGAAAAGATAAAAAAATGTATAGGGTATGTGAGTTAATTATTATTTTATATAATAAAGGAGTGGTTAGATTTATGAAGAATGTAAATATAGTAATAGTTGATGATTCACCTTTTCAAATTGCATTATTGAGAGATTTATTAACAGAAAATGGGTTTAATGTTGTGGGAGAAGCAAGTTCTTTAGAGGAAACTATTGAGGTAGTTACCAATACTAAGCCGGATTTAGTTACAATGGATATGACTATTCCAGGAACGGATGGCTTTGAATGTACTAGAGAAATACATAAAATAAATTCTAATATTAAAGTTATAATTGTTAGTTCAATGATGGATGATGAGATAGTAAGAAAGGCTAGAAAAACTCATGTGAGTGGATATGCCCAAAAGCCAGTTGATGCAGAAGAATTAACATTATTAATAAATAGAGTTATGGCAGATGAAGAGTTGTTTTCTGAATTAGATGGGTTATATTCAGCTGTATTTAGAGAAGCTCTATTAGATGTTTTCAATAAACTTACTAAAACAATCCCCGAAGTTACCAATGAAAATAATGAGAATGTGGAAAAAGTAAGTAAGGGTATTTCGATTGTTATGGGTGTTATAGGAAAATACTCAGGAAGAATAATTTTTGATGCATCATTTGAAACAGCGCAAAAGATGTCGGGAGCCTTACTTAAGAGAGATCCTAAGAATAACGAAGAAGTTCTTAATGTCATGTCAGAAATAGCTAATATGGCAGCGGGAAATGCATGTTCGATGATAAACAAGAAAAATAAGATATTTGGGTTAAGAGTTGCACCTCCAACTACGTTTCATGGGGAATCAATTAATATATCAAAAGCGGAATTGGAAATTATATACTCTGCAAATGCAAAGACACAGTTTGGAGATTTGTCAATAAGTATAGGCTTTGGAAGAGGTGAAGGAGAATGGATGTCAATTATATAAATCCTATAATAAGTTCTTTTGCTAGTGTAATGCCACAATTAGGATTACCTGCTGTAGAAAAAAAGGGGATAAGCTTAAAAGGCAGATTTATAGAAAGTCCAGGGGTTGTTATCATAGTTGGTATTATTGGAGATATTAAGGGAAATGTTATTTATGGATTAAGTTTAGAAGCTGCAAAAACAATTGCATCAACAATGATGATGGGTATGCCTGTAGAAAATTTTGATGAATTGGCTCAAAGTGCAATATCTGAACTTACAAATATGATAACTGCAACTGTAGCAACTAATTTTTCAAAAGAAGATATAAATATAAATATATCCACGCCAACACTTGTGCATGGAAGCTTTACTGCAAATGCAAGCTCGGATAAAGTAGTTTGTGTACAAATGGGAGTAGGAGATATGAACATTGATGTTAATATTTCTATGGAGAAGAATACAATTTAACATATTAAATTAATAGTAAACCATTTATGATTTAAAGATTATAAATGGTTTTATTTAAAATTCTATTAAGGAAGTGAGTCGCTTATTAAGGAGAATGTTTATCTAAATACAACTAAGAAATTTTATGATTTTTTCAGAGATTTATTCTATGCAATATCGATTATTTCTATTTCGGTATTAAGTGTTTTAAACATGACTATTGTTTATAAATATGTAATACAGAAATATGAATTAAATAACTATACTGGATTATCAACAGAAATATTAATGGACAATTATAATAGAGTAATAAATTATGTTCAAAATCCATTTGATCATGAATTAGTACTTAATAGTTTGACTATGAGTAATTTTGGGAAGATTCATTTCTATGAAGTAAAGAGAATATTTATAGCATTATACATTTTTAGCATTATATTTATCATCTTAATGATTTTTAAATTAGTAAAGTTAATGGGTAATAAAAGAAGTAAGCAAGGAAAGAAGCTTGTTGAAAGCTTCAATAGAAGCGTAAATATAATAGCTATAATATTTGCAATTATATCTGCGGCGACAATAATTGATTTCCCAAAAACATTCTATATCTTTCATAAAATATTCTTTAGAAATGATTATTGGATCTTTGATCCAGTAACTGACCCTATAATAAATGCTTTGCCAGAAGAACTATTTATGATTGAATTAATATTAATATTAACATTATTAATAATATTTACAGGCATAATAAAAGTCTTACACTCAAAAAATGTTACAGCTAGCAAGGGAAAGGTGTAATTTACTTTTATTATTTAGTAGAATATAATAACACTTAGAATAGTCAACAATTAAAAGATTATGGAGTTCACTGGTATATGTGAATACTACTGGCTCTTGCTTTCTAAGCAGGAGTCTTTTATCTTTAAGTGAGTGGAGTGTGATTAGGGTGCAAAAAATAATTTATGTAGGTATTGGAGGATTTATAGGAGCAGCAATTAGATATTTAGTTACTTTACAGTCATCAAAGATTATTAATTCAAATATTCCTTTAGGAACATTAATAGTAAATGTAGTTGGAGGCTTCTTAATAGGTATGATTATGGAGCTAAGTATGTCTACCAATTTAATATCACCCAATATGAGACTTTTTTTAACAACTGGAATTATGGGAGGGCTTACAACATTTTCAACATTTAGTTATGAAACAATCGGTCTTATAAATGACGGGAGATATATACTAGGTATTAGCAATGTTCTCCTTAATGTATTTTTGAGCATAGGTGGAGTTGCTTTAGCTAGTTTTCTATGTAGAATAGCAATCTAAGATATGGGGAAGTCAAAGTCGTGTAAGAATACACAAGAGTATATATAAAGTTTTAAGGTGGTGGATCATTTGAAATGTAAAATATGTGGTATGGATATAAATGAAAAAAATTATAATTTTAACGAGTCGGCTTTTACAAATAAGAATACTATAGATAATATAATATATTGTCCGTTCTGTGGTGTGAGTAAAAAATACTTAAGCGAAAATAATGAAATTATTGAAATAGATAGTAATTTACTTAATGAAGATACTTTGAAAATTTTAGATCATGCTGTTAAGCTAGAACTTTTTAATGGTGATTTTTACAATATCGCAGCACTTATGTCAAAGAATGATAAAGTAAGAAAGACATTTGAAGCGTTATCAAGAATAGAGATAATTCATTCAAAAGTGCATCAAAGGCTAGGTGGATTTGCTAATGCTCCTAATTTAAGTAAAATAAGTTATGAAAGATATGATAGTGATAATGCTCTATTAGGTTTAGCAAAGCAAAAAGAGGAACATGCTGTAAGCTATTATGAAAAATATAAAAATGAAGTTAATAATATGAATCTAATTAAGATTTTTGAGGCATTAGCAGATGTGGAAAAGGATCATATTATTCTTGTTAAAGAATAATATGATAAATTATTTTTTTTTAACTTCCTAGGAAAATAAGGAAAATATAAACGGTTATTGAAATTATAGTATTGATTTTCTCACAATACTATAACGGTATGTCAAGGATGGAAGAAATTTAATATAAAGACAAAGATAATATCCTTGAACTTAAGAACTTTATGTGTTATTATTAACAAGTATCAAAAATACGGTTTAATAAATTTATGCTATCAAGGTTAATAATTTTACATAAAATGTTAATGCTTAGCAATTTATTAAGTGTATATTTTAAAAGAGCAATGTTTAACATGGTTTGACGTCCACTGGGGGCGAAGGTTTTCTCGATTTAGAGAAAGTTTTGAGGTTCAAACCCTCGACATTCCACCATTGCCATGCTAGATGGGGAGTTAGCGGTGCCCTGTAACCTGCAATCCGCTACAGCAGGGTTGAATCCCTCGCTTAGGTATTAGCAATTTATAGTCTGACTTTTGTAAGTGGTGTTGAGGACTGGGTCCCACGCAATGGAAGCCTATGAACCTCGTCAGGTCTGGAAGGAAGCAGCGATAAGTGGTCCCTTTCATGTGCCGTGGATCAATCTGGTCTGAGCTAACTGCATTAGTAACGTATAGAGAACTAATAACGAAGCGAGGTGCATGGTTTATTTTAATGTTTAATTATAGGAATATTAATTAGGTTATTCTTCAATAGGATTAACATAGGACACAATAGGATAAGAAAGTGAGGGCATTTCATTTATGAAATACCCTCTTTTTCTTATCTTATTTATAATATACTAATTAACAAAAATTAAAATCTAACTTGCAATTTGCTAATATATATTTAATTGTAAAACTTACTGTACAATATTCTTAAGGCATCCAATGCCTTCAATTTCACATTCAACTATATCACCAGATTTTAAAAATTTTGGAGGTTCAAATCCCATGCCAACGCCAGCAGGTGTCCCCATTGCAATAATAGTTCCAGCTTTTAAAGTAATTCCTTGAGATAATTCATAAATTACATCTTCAATTGAAGTAATCATAAGATCCGTAGTACTATTTTGTCTTAACTCTCCGTTGACTTTAGAAGAAATTTTCAATACTGGTGGAGTTGTGAATTCATCTTTAGTAACGATACAAGGCCCCATTGGTGTAAATCCGTCTAAGCTTTTACCGAAATACCATTGCTTATGTCTTGTTTGTAAATTTCTTGCACTTACATCGTTCATTATGGTATATCCAAACACATAGTCAAAAGCATCTTCCCTAGATACATTCTTAGCATCTTTTTTTATTATTACTGCCAATTCAGCTTCATAATCTAAACTATCTACAAGTTCTGGATAACTAGGAATATAATCTCCATGTCCAGTTGCAAGTCCTACTCTTTTTGAAAAGTATACAGCGTATGGTCTATCGCCACCAAAAGCTTCTTTTTTATACCTTGCAGATTCTATTGCGTGCTCCATATAATTAATGCCTAAACAAATTATGTCTTGCTTAGGGCTAGGGATCGGTGCCATTATATTAATATCTTTAGTTGAGATATATTCCTTACTACTATCATTAAGCATTCCGCTTAGTGAGTCTATTTCTTCTGTTTTTATATTTTCAATTAATTCAGTCATAGTAACATAGTGAATGCCAAGGGTTTCTAGTGGATAAACTCCATTTTCATCTTTTGTTAAAATACCAACTTGTTCTTGATTGTTATATTTATAAGTTATAAATTTCATATTAAAGCCCCCAATATTAATTTAAATAATAATTGATAAAAACTTAAGAAAAATTCCTAAAGGAAATTAAAATATTAGAATCACAAATTTCTATTATCTTTATTTCTTCTAGGATTTCTTTTGTAAACACTGTCTATATTCTTGTTAAATCTATAAAAGTATAATTAAGACCATTTTTTTCATCAGTTAATTGTTCAGAAATATACTCTGTTTTGTAGTTATTATAATTAACTTCAGGAAAATAAGTATCACCATCGAAAGAGGTTCCTATTTTAGTTAAATATAATTTTTGTGCGTAAGGAAGAAGCTGCTTATAAATTTCTGCTCCACCAATTACGAAAATTTCATCCTCGCAGTTTAAATATTTTTCAAGCAATAAGTTTAGATCGTGTATTATAGTCACTTGATCAGAGTTAACATTATAATTCTCATCTCTAGTTACAACTATATGTTCGCGATTTGGTAAGACACCAGGTAATGATTCAAATGTCTTTCTTCCCATGATCATTTTTTTATTTGAAGTGATTTTTTTAAATCTCTTTAAATCTTCTGAAATGTGCCACAATAATTTATTATCTCTTCCAATAACGTTATTTTGAGCAACAGCAACAATTACAGATATCATTTAGTATTCCTCCTTGAGTCTTTAAGTTACTGAATTCATTTTTATTAAGCAAACACTTTAATTACTATACTGAAACGTCCATCTTAATTGCTTCGTGGTGCTTATATTCTTCAAGTTTTATATCATCTGGTGTAAAGTCATAAAAGTTTTTAATTTCAGGATTAATCCAAAGTTTTGGAGCAGCATATGTATCATTTTTTCGTGTTAATTGAAGCTTTAAACCTTCAACTTGATTTTCATATATATGAGCGTTATTTATAACATGAGTAAATAATCCTGGCTTATGCCCAGTTACTTGCGCTAATATATGCACTAATACAGCGTATTGTGATGTATTAAATGGAACTCCAAGACCCCAATCTCCACTTCTTTGAACAAGCATGCAGTTAAGTCTTCCGTCGGTTACATCCCACATTGTTAGGAAACAGCAAGGATATAATGGACCGCCGTCGAGATATTGGATTTGCCATAGATTAATCATCATTCTTCTATCTTGAGGATTATTTTTTAATGCCTCTATCAATTTATCCATTTGGTTAAATTTTTTAACTACCCATCCATATGAAGTTCCAATAGTTCCATCATCCATCATCCACTCATCCCAAATTTTCACGTTTTGAGCTTGTAATTCTTTTACACTATTTGATTGATCTTTGAATATCCATAAAAGTTCTTTTACAGCAGTTTTAAAAGCTACAAATTTTGTTGTTAAGATAGGGAACTCTTTTTCTAGATTGAATTGCATTATTTGATGAGGCAATTTATAAGTTTTAACTCCAGTTCTATTATCATCAAAATAACCATTTTCTAATATATCGTTAGCAATAGATAAGTATTTATCATCATATAAACTCATCGAATGTACTCCTCCTTGTATAATTTGTCAAAATTATCTTTCAAATAAATTTATCCAATATACATTTTAACCTAAACTATTTAACAAGTCACTTAGTATATTTATTTATTGTAGAGTAAATTTCAAGTATTTTAACATTTCTATAAAAGAATTAAGTATTCCTTGTCCTTTATAGTTTTCCTAATTGTACAATTTGCATCGCTGATGCAATGGTGTATAATAAGTATATATTTAAGAGAAATAGCGAGGTGAGAACCCCTTGGGTTATACAGCATTATATAGAGAGTGGAGACCGAAAAATTTTGATGATGTAGTAGGGCAAGAGCATATAACTACAACATTAAAGAATGAAATTATAAATGATAGAATTGCTCATGCGTACCTTTTTTGTGGAACGAGAGGAACTGGAAAAACTTCCACGGCAAAAGTAATGGCAAAGGCTCTAAACTGCCTTGAACTGCAAAATGGGGAGCCATGCAATAAATGTGAAATGTGTAAAAAGATTAATGAAGGTCTAGCGATTGATGTAACAGAACTTGATGCAGCATCTAATAATGGTATTGATAAGATTAGAGATATTATAGATGATACCAAATACCCACCGCAGGAAGCAAAGTATAAGATATATATAATGGATGAGGTACATATGCTATCTGTTGGCGCAGTCAATGCGTTTTTAAAGACTTTAGAAGAACCTCCTAAAAACGTAATATTTATATTAGCAACTACAGATCCGCAGAAACTACCAATAACGATTTTATCTAGATGTCAAAGATTTGATTTTAAGAGAATAAACCAAAAAGAAATTTCTAATAGACTTAAAAAAATAGCTGATTCTCAAAACATAAGTTATGAAGAGAAAAGCTTAGACTTGATTTCAAGAGTGTGTGATGGTGCAATGAGAGATGCATTAAGTATATTAGATCAGGCAATTGCCATGGGAGATAGTCAAATTAAGTACGAAGATTTAGTTAGTATTCTAGGACTCGTAACTAACGAATATTTATTTGACATAGCTGATGCAGTTATAGATAGAAGTGTTGAGAAGGCAATGATTATTATTGATAAGCTTGTATATTCAGGTAAGGATATGCAGCTTTTTATCAAGGATTTAATAGCTCACTTTAGAAATCTTCTTATGGTGAAAGTTACAAACAATCCAGAAGAAGTTTTAGATATGTCTCTTGAGAATATTTATATGGTTAAAGAGCAAGGACGAAAAATCAGAGTAGAAGAAATAATGAGAGCAATTAGGATACTTCAGGATGCAGAAATAAATTCAAAGGCCAGTAAGCAAAGTAGACTATATTTAGAACTTGCAATAATTAAAATGTGTAAAATTGAATATGACACTTCAAATGAAGTAATAGTATCAAGAATAAATCAGCTTGAAGAATCATTGAAGAGTGGAAAGATACAAATGGTTCAGGTTGAAAAAACTAATGAAGATTCAAAATATGCGCATACTAATTCAGGAGTCAAAAAAACTGTGGCTGAAAGTAGCTCTAATATAAGTCATGCAGAAAAGATAGAGATAAATCCTAATTCATCATTAACTATTGATGATGTTGGTAGAGCTTGGACTGAAGTGTTGGAAAAGTTCAAAGCAAAGAGAGCAATGATCGTCTATGCGTCAATTGTTACGGCTAAGCCTTATAATTTTAAGAATGGTATAGTTACATTGGAGTATGATGCTATGTATGCATTTAATAGAGATAGATTGCAAAAAGCAGAATATAGAGAAATTGTAAACTCAGTATTTTCTGAAATCTTGAAAGAAAAAGTAATAGTTGACTATATCGTAAGAACAAATCAAGAGAGTAGGGATAAAGAAGATCTGCTGAAAGAAGCAGTAAATGGAGTGCCATTCAAGGTGTATGATGAATAGTAAAGAAATGTAAGTTGTGTATTGACGATTATTAGTTATAACTTGAGTATTATTAAAAGATGTTTTATAATTAGAAAATGAGATTGAAGAAAGAGGAGGATTTTTTATGGCAAAAGGTGGATTTCCAGGCGGTTTTGGTGGCGGAAATATGAATAATCTTATGAAGCAGGCACAAAAGCTTCAAAAGCAAATGGAAGATATGCAAAAGGATCTTGAAACAAAAGAGTTTGAAGCGTCAGTAGGCGGTGGTGCCGTAGTAGTAAAAGTAAATGGTAAAAAAGAAGTAACAGCAATTAACATAAAGCCAGAAGTTGTAGACGCAGACGATGTAGAAATGCTTGAAGATTTAGTGATGAGTGCCGTTAACGAAGCATTAAGAAAAGCAGAAGAAGAGACTTCAAGTAAAATGGGTAAGCTAACAGGCGGAATGGGAATGCCAGGCGGATTATTCTAAGAACTTAAGAAATTATAATGGCTAGCATACAGAATTGTCGGGGATCCTCAATCTGTATGCTTTTTTATAATAAATTATTTAATATCAGATATCAAACAAATATGAAATAAAGGGGAAGTTTTAATCATGATGGAATTTTATCCGGTGGCCATAGAGAAATTAATAGAGGAATTTGCAAAGTTACCTAGCATAGGACAAAAAACTGCGCAAAGACTCACACTACATATTTTGAATCTTCCAGATGAAGAGGTAAAAGAATTTGCTGATGCATTAGTTAAGGCAAGAGGGACAATAAAGTATTGTTCTGTATGTGGAAATTTTACAGATAAGGATCCTTGTCCTCTTTGTGATAATCCTAATAGAGATAAAGGAACTATATGTGTCGTAGAACAACCTAAGGATATTATGACTATGGAAAAAGTTAAGGAATATAACGGAGTATACCATGTGCTACACGGAAATATATCTCCTATGCAAGGGAGAGGTCCTCAAGATATTAAGATCAGAGAGTTAGTCACAAGAATGAATGAAGATATAAAGGAAGTAATACTTGCAACTAATCCAAACATTGAAGGGGAAGCGACAGCGATGTATATATCAAAAGTACTTAAGCCCCTTGATGTTAAAGTTACAAGAATCGCAGCTGGAATACCTGTAGGTGGAGACTTGGATTATGCAGATGAAGTTACATTATCTAAGGCATTAGAAGGAAGAAAAGAACTTTAAAAAAATAAGGAACCTAAAGTAATATTAGGTTCCAAGAAAAAGTGTTACATAGATGGGAGTTAGAAGTTTCTGTCTGACATGAGTGAAAAGCTTCTTATACATATAATATATAAGAGTATTTTAAAAGTGTTACAAATTTAAGGTATTTAAAAAGAAAAAATATGTATATTTTTACCAACTGATGGATAAAATGTTAACAAGAAGTTTTTTGGAGGGATTTACATGAATAAAAAAAATATTGTAGAATACCTGATGAACCAGACTGAAGACTCAAAGATGTATGCAAAATTAATAGAAGATATGGAAATTGCAAAAATGGAGATTAATGTAGCACGCAGCATGTTTAATAATGTTAACGATGACAAACTAATAGAGGTTGCGATTTATTCAGAATATGTGGCGAGAAAGAGATATGATTACCTACTTTCAATAGCAAGAGAAAGGGGTATAAGTGTAGGTATTAACTATGTTGTTGATAAGAATGTACAAATTGCTGAGTAGATAAGGTGGGGGAAGTTGAACATGGATGGACAATATTTAGTATATGGATTAATAGGGATATTAGCATTATTCTTATTAACAAGATTATTAAAATGGCCAATAAAAATAATTATAAATGGGATAATAGGCGTTGTTATACTATATGCAGTTAATTTTATAATTGCAAATCTTAGTGTAGTTGGCATAAATGTTAACTTCTCATTAGCAATTAATCCGATTACGGCTTTAGTAGCAGGTTTTTTTGGAGTTCCAGGTGTTATTGTTTTAATAATAATAGGGTTGTATTTATAACAAAAATTTTGATTTTCAGTTGAGGAATTTAGGGTGTTGCAAAATTTAATTTTTAATAAAGAGAATATCACTTGTTTGCTGAATTTCAAAGAGGTTTCTTTGAAATTTAATAAACAAGTGTTTTGTTATTTTCAGAATGATTATGTATAATTCATTTGTTAATTGTTTATTTTTGAGTTAATATTTAATAGATGGGATTTATTTTCCTTCATTAGATAATAGTAGAAATGGATTCATAGTAGGTTTACATATGAGATTACGAATTACGACTATTAATTTGTAAAGAGAGGGTATAATGTATGAAGAAAGAAGTTATAAAAAAGTTGATTCTAATGACAATAGCAGCCTTAACAACGGCAAATATGCATTACACATCAGCTTCAGCGGAATGGGTTAAAGATTCGAAAAATAACTGGAGTTGGATAGAGAATAAGAGCAAGGTTACTGGATGGAAAGAAATAGATAAAAATTGGTATTACTTTAATGATAATGGAAGAATGTGTACTGGTTGGATTAAATATAGTAGTAATTGGTACAACCTATCTGGAAGTGGTGAAATGCTCACAGGCTGGAAGGAAATCGATGAGAAGTGGTATCATTTTAATAATGATGGGAAAATGAGCATTGGATGGATTAATGATAATGGCACTTGGTATTTTACAAATTCAAGTGGAGAAATGGAAACAGGAACCATTACAATTGATGGCAAAACATATGACTTTTCTCAGACTGGGGCAATGTTAAGTGGCAAGGAAATAGTTCAACAAGCGCAACCTGGAGTAGGAGATATAAAAAACACGGATAACTCGCGTATAGCATATGTATCAACTAGTGATGGGTTGTTAAATATAAGAGCAAAAGCTACTACTTCTTCAGATATAATAGGAACTTTGGCTAAAGGAACAGAAGTAAAAATTCTGGGAGATAAAGAAAATGAATTCTATCCAATAGTTATTAATGGGAAAGAAGGTTGGATCAGTTCCAAGTGGATTATATTTGAAAGGCCTCAAAGCACACCACCAATTGTTGTAATTGGGCCCGAGGATACTAACAACACAAATGTCAAAGAAGAAAACGATAATATTCCCCCAATAGATAGTGGTAAAAAAGATGATAGTATGGATGATAATGTTACTGATGATTCATTAAAGAAGGGCAAAATAAGAGATACAGCACCAAGCATGGGAAACAAATATTACTACTCAGATGATAATCTTTTTTACAAAGTTAGATTATCACCGCCATTTCTTAATGGAGGAAAAGAAATTAAAGGTAATTGTACATGGTATGCTTGGGGACGAGCTTGGGAACTTACTGGAATAAAACCAGTTGATGCAGGATTTATAGGCAATGGCTATGAGTGGTGGGAGGCGAATAAAAAAAGTGGTAAATATCAGTATGGATCTCAGCCACGAGTTGGAGCGATAGCAGTATGGAAATCTAGTTTACCGGGATCCAGCGGAAGTGGACATGTAGCTGTTGTAGAAAAGATAAGCGGTGGAAAGATTTATATATCCGAATCAACTTGGCATGGAGCTGCTTTCAGATATAGAGAAATATATGAGACAAGCTATTTGTACGGATACATTTATTTAGATGAGCCTAACTATTAATATTGCTAATGAGGTGGATTTTGTTACTAATTTGGAAAGTCAAAGAATAGTTTTTATTAGTGTAAAATAAATAAGGTTCTAGCAGATACTTTATATAAATAAAATTGAGTGAAGAAAGTATATACATAATGTATTAGGAAGTTATTAGGAAATAAAAGCCTTCTTTTAAGAAAATAACAACCGATATATCAATACTAACTATTAAAAACTATGCTGGAAAAGAGGTTAGATAATGAATAGAATTAAGAAATTATATGCCATAGTCAGCTTAATAATCTTTATGTTAATGATGTCTCCTGTATCATATACGATGGCAATAGCGGAGGAAGTAAACTCAAATAATGATCAAAAAATAAGATTACAAGATGATTTTTATGATGCAATAAATTATGAGTGGTTCAATACTGCAAAAATTCAAGAAGGAAACTCGACCACCTCGACATTTAATGATGTTGAAAAAAATGTAACAAATCAGATAAAATCTATTATGAATGAATTAATATCGAATGAAAGTATATATAGTGAAAATAGTGATCAGAAAAAAATAATAAATCTGTATAATAATGTTCTTAATGTAGAAGCTCGAAATAGAGAAGGATTAAAGCCAGTAGAACAAACCTTAAACAAGGTTAAGAGCATACAAACAATCGATGATGTTACAAAATTGTGGATTGATAAAAAAGTAGCAAATTCAACTATAAGGTTTCATGTTGATAAAGATATAAAGGACGTTAAAAATAATATATTGTATATAAGCCCTACGGTACTTAGTCTAGGAGATTCAGAGAAGTATACTAATACAACCCAAAATACACTAAAAAATAAGAAGTTAACGCAAGATTATTATAATAAACTTTTAGTATTAAGTGGATATACTAAAAGTGAGGCGAATATAAAAGTAGATAATATGTTTAAGTTTGAAGAAATGGTGGCGCAAAGTATTTCAAAAGAACAAAAGGCGTCTACGGTTTCAAATTTAATTGATTCCGTTTATAATGTATATACATTAGATGAACTTAATGATTTAGCACCAAATTTGAACTTCTCGGCTATTTTTAGTTATTTAGGGATTAATAATCCTAATAAAATTATTTTAGAAGATCCTAAATGGCTTGAGGGATTTAATAAAATATATGTTCAGGAAAATTTGCCTCTTATTAAGAATTATATTGAAATAGTCAATTTATTATATGCGTCCAATTATATAAGCGAAGACTTCGAAAATGCATATAGGGAATATGAAAATGGCCTTCTTGGCGTAAAGGGGAATATATCAAAGGAAGAAGATGCGTTGGGTACAGTTAGTGGTATGATGGGCTTGGGAATTGGGAAGATTTATGCGGAAAAGTATATTTCTAAAAAGACTAAAGAGGATGTAGAGAATATTACCAAAGAAGTTATAGACGTTTATAAAAAACGTATTAAAAATCTTGATTGGATGAGCGATTCGACTAAACAAAATGCTATCAAAAAGCTTGATAATTTAAGCATTAAAATAGGTTATCCAGAAGAGTGGATGGATTACTCACAATTGAGCATTAAGTCTTATGAAGAAGGTGGCTCTCTTTTTGATAATATAATGGAACTACGAGTTTTTTCGCTTGATAAAGAATATAGTAGGATAAATAAATCAGTAGATAATAAAAAAGAAGTATTCACTCCTCAGACAGTTAATGCGTTTTATAGTGTAAATGAGAACTCGATTATAATACCAGGAGGGATTATACAGGGGCACTTTTATGACCCAAGTGCCAGTAAAGAAAAGAACTTAGGTGGAATAGGGACAATCATAGGTCATGAGATTAGTCACGCATTTGATAACACAGGTGCACAATTTGATTCAGACGGAAATTTTAGTAACTGGTGGAGTCAAGAAGATTATGAAAAATTCACACAAAAAACTCAGAAAGTAAAGGAGTTTTATAGTGAAATTGAAGCTATGCCAGATGTAAATATAGATGGAAATCTTACGGCAGGAGAAAATATTGCGGATATCGGAGGTGTATCCTGCCTATTAGATATATTAGGAACTATGGACAATCCTGATTATAAAGCATTTTTTGAAAGCTATGCAATTACTTGGCGGCAAATGACAACAAAACAATATGCGGAATATGCTATAATAGCAGATGTTCATTCACCTAATAAATTTAGAGTAAATGCAGTTTTACCTCAATTTCAAAAGTTTTATGACACATATGGCATAACAAATAAAGATCGTATGTATGTTAGTCCAGAAGATAGGGTAGCAATTTGGTAAATGCAATTTCATATGTCTTAAGTAAGAATAGATAGCTTTGGTGAAAAAAGCTATCTATTTATTTGACATTCATTAGTTTTGGGTTAATAATAATGTAAGTATAAAGTTAAAGGAGTAGTGATATTATTATGCCGGCAGGAAATGGAGTAAATTGCGGGGATTGCACAGAGTTAAAACAAGGGAAATGTGATGGAAAAGATTTAACGTGTTTATGTTATAAATGCCCAAGGAAATTAGCACAATGTATGTGCGTAAAATATTGTAGAGAAACAGAATCAGTATTATACTTTGATGAAGATAATTAAATTAATCTATCAAATATTAATCGCATAAAATGAGATTATTAAGATTTATTAAATATTACAGCATACTCTCAATCTACTCCTAAAGGAGTAGACTGTTATAAAAAAATGGTCAAATGATAATGTTGAAAGAGGTATGCTAAGAGAGTAGAATATAACTAATAAAATAAATGGAAAATAATATAAATATGCAGAGTGGCATATGTAATACTTGGTTTACGAGTTTTTACATATGCTTTTATTATTTTATATGAATTTAATTAATAATAAGAAAGGAAGTTTTAACATATGCGTAGTTTAGAAACAAATGATTGGATGGTGATAAACAATATTGTTTATCAAATTAATTCTATTGAGGATTCTGTGACTATGAGAAAAAATTTCCTTACTCAGATGGCGTTAATATTAGCTTTTGATAGCGCTGATTTTTACATTGCGTCAGAATTGAATAGCCACACATTGACTGACCCGGTTTTCTATAATTATAAACCTAGAGCAGATGAAAACTATATGGACAAGTATGACAGCATAGATTATAGCAGGGGACTAATGTTTGGTGGTAAAAGCAAAGTTTATAGAGAAAGTGACATTATTTCTGAGCAAAAACGAGTAGAAACTGAATATTATAAAAAATATTTTGAACCTAATAACTGGCATAATACATTAAATATGATACTAGCGCATAAAAATCAATTTGTTGGCGTAGTGTGTTTTTTTAGGCTAAAAGGAAAAGCAGATTTTGGATATGAAGATTCTTTTGTATTAGATATGATAAAGGAACATTTAGCATTTAGACTATATCAGGATTTAAATAATAATTCTATGGAGAGTGAAAAGTTATCTATTTCACAATGTGTAGACATTTATGGATTAACAAAGAGAGAAGAATCTGTTTTATCCGAACTTATGAACGGTTTAGAGAACAATGAAATTAGTGATAAGTTATGCATTACAAATAATACCTTAAAAAAGCATGTACTGAATATTTATAGAAAATTAAATATTAAAAATAGGGTTCAATTATTCAAAATGGTTAGGGAAAAATAATAAACATACTCCTTTATAAGTACTTATATATTAAAAAGTAGAATTAAAATGGTGTTTTTGGTGAATTGTTATAAAAAGATTTTGATAGTATATTATTCACAAGAAGTAGTGGACTAGTTAATTAGAAGGAACTTTTTATATAATTTTATAATTAGAGAGGAGAGAGGTTATGAAGGAAATAGTATTAATTATAAGACCAGAAAAATTAGAAATTGTTAAAAGTATTTTAGATGAATATCACTGTGGTGGAATGACAATCTCAACTGCAATGGGATGCGGAACCCAGAGAGGATCTTTAGAGGGAGTAAATGAAATCAAAGGATTAAAAACAAATATTAATTTACTACCCAAAATCAAAGTTGAGGCAGTAGTAGAAGATAATATTTTGGAAGATATCTTTTTAGCCGTAATAGATAAAGTAGGTACTGGTAATGTTGGAGATGGTAAAATATTTGTTCGTAATATAGAACAAGTTGTTCGTATTAGAACAGGTGAAAGAGGAAGTAAGGCTTTATAATTATAAATATTTAAATGCAAAGGTGCATAAAGATATGAATATCTTTATGCACTTTTTTATATGAAATTATAATTTGAGTTTAATCAAGATATTTTAAAACTAAAAAATGAGATTTATTAAGAGGAGTGAGTTAAATGATTAAGGGAATATTAAAAAAATTTATAGTAAGCATAATGATGGGAACTGTGACTATAATGAGTTTAGCAGGCTGTGGTTCCAATACTCAATCAACTTCTGGCGGAAGTGCTGGTGGAAATTCTAGTAGTGGAAGCAAAGAATTAAATGTTATTTGCTGGTCGGAATATCTTCCAGATGAAGTGCTAAAGGGATTTGAAGAAAAGTACGGAGTTACCGTTAATATGACTACATTTACTGACCCAGATGAAATGCTAGCAAAGGTTAAGTCGGGGAGTAAAGGGACATACGATATGATTATTGGTCCAGCTCAAGATATCCAAATATTAAAATCTCAAGATTTAATTCAAAAATTAGATACAAGTAAAATAGAAAATTATAAAAATATTGATGAACAATATTTACATGAATCAAATGATCCAAAGAGTGAATATAGTATTCCTTATTTGGGTACAAGCATATTGATTGCAGTCAATACAGATAAAATTAAGGATGATATAAAATCATATAAGGATTTATTAAACCCTAAATATAAAGATACAATGGTTGTAGTTGAAGATGCTAGGCCAATTGTTGGTATTGGATTAATGACAAATGGATATAAGATAAATGATACAAGTGATGAAGGGTTAAAGAAAGCAGGAGACTTTTTAACACAACTAAAACCAAATATCCATGCATTTAACGGTGATAGTCCAAAGACATTATTATTAAATGGTGAGTGTTCATTAGGTCTTGTTTACGGCGGTGAATGTGCTTTAGCAGCTAAGGAAAATCCAGCAATTAAAGTGGTTTATCCAGAAGAGGGCATCTATTTCACATTTGATATGATGATGAAAGTAAATGAAGCAAAGAATGCTGAAAATGCAGATTTATTAATGAATTATATATTAGATCCAGAAGTAAGTGCTACTATATCAAAGACGTTCCCATATGTAAATCCAAACAAAGCTGCTAAAGAAGTTTTAGGAGAAGAATTTAAAAATAACAATATTGTAAATATCTCAGAAGCAGAAATGAAAAAGAGCCAAGGTCTACAAGATATTGGAGAAAATGTATCAAAAATAACTGACTTATGGACCAAGTTTAAAGGATAGAAAGAAGAAAATAAGACTTTGGAGGGGATAAAATGTCTGAGGTTATCGTAAAAATAGACAATATAAATAAAAAATACGGAGAAAATCATGTAGTTAGAGATCTGTTTATTGATATAAAAAAAGGTGAATTTTTAACTATGCTTGGGCCCTCAGGTTGTGGTAAGACCACAACCTTGAGGATGATAGCAGGTTTTGAAACACCTACTAGTGGAAGCATTTATATTGAAGGTGAAGAGGTTCAAAACACTGAACCATACGAGAGAGAAGTAAATACAGTTTTTCAAAACTATGCACTATTTCCTCATATGACTATTTATGATAATTTAGCTTTTGGACTATCAGTTAAGAAAGTTAACAAATCAGAAATTAAACAACGTGTTACAGAAATTCTTGAATTAGTGCAGCTAGTAGGATTTGAAAATAGAAAACCAGATCAGTTATCAGGTGGACAAAAACAAAGAGTTGCAATAGGAAGAGCGCTTATAAACAGACCAAAGGTGTTATTACTAGATGAACCTTTAGGAGCTCTAGATTTAAAATTAAGAAAGCAAATGCAATTTGAGTTGAAGCGTCTCCAGAAGAAGCTGGGAATCACATTTATTTATGTTACTCATGATCAAGAGGAAGCGCTAACCATGAGCGATAGAATTGCAATTATGTATGGAGGGGACTTAGAGCAAATAGGAACACCAAAGGAAATATATGAAAAACCAAAATCTAAATTTGTTGCAGACTTTATTGGAGAATCAAATATTTTTTATGGAGTTGCAAATAAATTGGGAAATGATGTATTAAAAGTAAAATTAGAAAATGGAGATGCTATAGTACTAGACTCTCAAGTTATGGATAATGAAATAATTTATGTTTTAGTAAGACCGGAAAATATAAGGTTATCTAAAGAGCCGATAGAGGGATTCACCCTTGTAGGGAAGGTAAAAGAACATGTTTATATTGGAAATGTGAACAAAACTATAATTGTGCTTCCAACAGGAATGGAGATAAAGATGAATACCACTCCAAAAGTGGAATTGCTACCAATAGGCTCAGAAGTATGTGTATATTGGGAAAAGGAAGATGCAGTAGTTATTAAATCACAAAGTCAAGAAGTATTTAATGTTATAGACAACCCTGTATTTACAGTAGAGAAGCAAGCAAAATAAGGAGGTGCTTAAATGAACAGTAAAAAGAAAATAAACCTGCCTCTTATAACCACAGTAGGTCCAGTTTCAGCATGGATGATTTTGCTAGTAGCTATTCCTTTTGTTTATGTATTTGCTATGAGTTTCATGAATAAAGGGGCTTATGGTGGTGTTGTTATTGGATTCACACTAAATAATTTTATGCAGGTATTTGATCCGTTATATTTGAAAGTTTTTGCAGGATCACTTTTGATTTCAGCTTTTGCGACTATAATTTGTATAATAGTTGCGTATCCATTTACGTATTTTATAGCTCAAAAAACAACTATAAAGAAGACTGTTTTTATGGCTATGGTAATAGTTCCTTTCTTAGTAAGTTCATTAATTAGACTTTTTGGATGGATTAACTTACTTCGTAAGGACGGTGTTGTCAATTCACTATTGTTAAAATTAGGATTAATTAATGAACCACTTCAATTAGTATACAATACAACGGGCGTTATGATAGGTCTAGTATATATGTTATTACCATTTATGATTCTACCATTATATAGCTCGATCGAGAAATTGGACAAATCTCTTTTGGAAGCTTGTAGCGATTTAGGAGCAAAACCTGTTACTTCGTTTATAAAAGTTACCTTACCTCTTACAATGCCAGGAATATTTGCAGGTAGTATTCTAGTATTTATCCCAGCATTAGGATATTTCTTTGTTACTGATTTACTTGGAGGAAGTAAAACTCAAGTAATTGGTAATATTATTAGAACTCAATTTATAACCGCTAGAAATTGGCCATTAGGATCAGCGATTTCAATTTTCTTAATTGTAATTACCTTAATACTTGTGTGGTTATACCAAAAGTCAGGTGGTAATATGGATGATTTAGGAGGTATGTAAAATGACAAAGGCACAGAAAAAAAATATAGCTGGAATATTAAAAAATACTTATATCTATCTTGTTTTCTTATTTTTATATCTTCCTATCTTTTATGTAATTATTTTTTCATTTAATACCTCAAAGTTAAATATTACTTTCGAAAGTTTCACTTTTCAGTGGTATGGGACTTTCTTTAAAAACAGAACTTTGATGGAGGCACTTACAAATACCTTGATCATTGGAATTATAAGTACTCTTGTTTCAACTATTATAGGAACTATTGGTGCAATAGGATTAAGTAAATATAGATTTAGAGGAAGAGAGGTAATAGATAAATTGCTATATATTCCTATAGTAATTCCAGAAGTAGTGCTTGGTATTGCATTACTTTCAATATATTCAGCTCTCAGCATTCCTTTAGGATTAATTAGTATTACTTTATCTCATATTACATTTAGTATTCCTTTTGTTGTAATAACAGTCAGAGCAAGACTTGCGGGATTTGATAAATATCTTGAGGAAGCAGCTATGGACTTAGGAGCAAATAGGATTGTAACTTTCTGGAGAGTAACACTTCCTCTTATAATGCCAGGAGTTTTATCTGGTGCCATGTTGGCATTTTCATTATCCATTGATGATGTTATTATTAGTTTCTTCACAGCGGGTCCAGGAAGTACAACACTTCCACTTAAGATTTTCTCAATGGTAAAGACCGGGGTAACACCAGAGGTAAATGCTTTATCAACAGTAATAATGGTTGTAACTATTATAATTATAGCTTTAAATACTGCATTTCAAGTTAAAAAATTAAAGGCTATTAAAGCATAGAACATTAGAAGTGCAAGAGAAGGTGGTTGATTATGGAATACGATGTTGTTGTTAAGAATGGAACCATAATAGATCCAAAGAGAAAAAAGAGTACTGTTGCTAATATTGGAATCTTAAATGGAAAAATAAGCAGTATAACAAGAGAAGAGATAAAAGGTAATGTTGAATTAGATGTAAGAGGAAAAATAGTATGTCCAGGCATCATAGATATTCATGCTCATGTAGAGGGGAATTTAGATTGCGCTAAGGTATTAGCGGCAATGGGAGTTACTACAGTATACAATGGTAATTGTGGAATGTCTCCAGAAAATATTAATGAATTCTATAAGAAATATGATAGCTTTTTAATCAATCAGATAGAACAGATTGGACATACTACTCTAAGAGAACAAGCTGGGGTTACTGATCGTTATAAATCATCTAGTGATGAAGAAATTAAAAAGATGAAGTTTATCCTTGAAGAAGCGTTTGATTTGGGAGTAAGTGGGCTGTCTTTTGGACTCGAGTATGTACCAGGAAGTTCATCAAAAGAAGTTTTAGAGTTAGCTAAAGTTGCAGCTAAATATGGAAAGCTAGTATCTATTCATACAAGATCAGATTGTTATGGAGGTCTTTCAGCTCTAAAAGAAGCTATTGATATAAGTAGAAAAACAGGAGCAGCTGTAAATATCTCTCATTTTACTTATCAGTTTGGGATGGGAATGGCAACAGAAGCACTTCATATGATTGATGAAGCTTTATCTGAAGGCTTAGATATATCAGTAGATAGTGGATTATATAGTGGATTCGCAACTTCTATAGGAAGTGCTGTTTTTGATGAAGGGTGTGTAGAGAAATGGGGCTGTGATTACAGCAGTATAATAGCTGGTACTGGTAAATATAGAGGTCAGAGATTAACCAAAGACATGTATGAAGAGCTTAGACGAGATTATCCTGATCACACTGGAATAGGAATGGTAGGTGAAGAATATGAAGTATTTGAAATCCTGGAAAAACCTTATGTAATGGTTTGTACAGATGCAGGGACATTATACGATAATGGAGTGCCAGGCCATCCTCAAGATGCAGGTACATACCCTAAGTTCTTTAAAACTATGGTGCGGGAGCAGAATAGAATTAATTTAATAGATGCTATCAGCCGTTGCACATATATACCGGCAAAACGATTAGGGTTAATAAATAAAGGGTTTATTGGAATTGGAGCTGATGCAGACCTTTTAATATTTGATGCGAAAATAATAGAAGATAAGGCAGATTATCCATGCTTTGGAGCCACAGATACAAGGCCGGAAGGTATTGAATATGTATTTGTAAATGGAGTCATGACGGTAAAAGGAAAAGAAGTATTGGATGTAAGTGCTGGAAAGACTATTAAAGATAAGTGTAATCTGTGGAATTGGGAGTAATAAAAATGTTGAGGTTAATACGGTTTACCATAATCATTCCTAAAAATATCAGAATATCTATTTTAAAGAATAGATATTCTGTACCATATATATTCTTCAGAATATGCGCAAGAAATCAGGCTTTATAAATATTTTATAAGACTTTGAAAGTGATTGTTAATAGAAATTAGTTTATAGAATCAATAGAAAAATATAATTTACAGTAAAAATGAGTTGAGTAATTTTATAATAATTGAGTGAGAGGAAGAGATGTTATGGAAATTAAAAAGATGTATATTAATGGTGAATGGATAGAATCTATTTCAAAAAGAACAAGAGATGTAATAAATCCGGCAAATGGGCAAGTGATTGCAAAAACAACAGAAGGCGGAATTGAGGATACTAAGCTGGCAATTGCAGCTGCAAAAGAATCTTTTTATGGAAAAGGTGAATGGAGGAGAATGAATGCACAAGCTCGTGCTGATATTCTTTTACAAATTGCAGACAAGATAGCAGAAAAAAGAGATAAATTATCTATGCTTGATACCATAGATAATGGAAAACCTCTTCGAGAGGCAGAAGGTGACATAGACGACGGAATTCATTGTTTTAGATATTATGCAGGGTTGATCACAAAACCATATGGAGGAGTTTATGATGTAAATGATGGATTTGGGCAAATGCACTCATACACAGTTCATGAGCCAGTAGGAGTATGTGGACAAATCACTCCATGGAACTACCCATTTTTAATGGCAGTTTGGAAGTTAGCACCAGCTATTGCAGCAGGAAACAGTGTCGTATTTAAACCTAGTTCAAATACTCCTTTATCAACAATTGCACTATTTGAAATTTTTGATGAAATAGGACTTCCAAAAGGAAGTGTTAATTTGGTATTAGGTTCAGGTGGAACTGTAGGTCAAGAAATAGCGGAAAGCAATGATGTAGATATGGTTACTTTTACAGGAAGCACAGAAGTGGGACAAGGTATTGCAAGAGCTGCTGTAGGAAACCTTAAAAAAGTTGGCCTAGAACTTGGGGGGAAATCACCAAATATTATTTTTGCAGATGCGGACTTTGAAGGAGCAGTTGAATGGGCTATGGTTGGTATATTCTTTAATCAGGGAGAAGTTTGCTCAGCAGGGTCACGTATTATTATTGAGGAATCTATTAAAGATAAATTTGTAGCGCGTCTTGCAGAAAAAGCAAATGCAATGACTATAGGTAATCCAGTAAATAATCCAGATATGGGACCATTAGTTTCAAAAGAACATATGGAAACAGTATTAAAATATATTGAGATAGGTAAGAATGAAGGTGCAACTCTAGTTTGTGGCGGAGAAAGATACACAGAAGGAGAATGTGTAGAAGGATATTACGTGAGACCAACTATATTTGATAACTGTACTTCAGATATGACAATTGTAAAAGAAGAAATCTTTGGACCAGTTGTAACAATTCAAACATTTAAAACAGAAGAGGAAGCTATAGCTTTAGCTAATGATACAATCTATGGTTTAGCAGGAGCTGTATTTACTTCAGACGGCACAAGAGCACTAAAAGTAATAAAAGAAATCCGTGCAGGAATCACATGGATTAATTGCTATAACCCAACTTTCAACGAAGCTCCTTGGGGAGGATATAAAATGAGTGGATATGGCAGAGAATTAGGTATCCATGGTCTAGAAGAATACCAAGAAATAAAACAAATAAACATCAATCTAACACCAGGACCAATCGGCTGGTACGAACACTAAAATCGGTATAAAAATACTTTCAGTTGTATGACACTTTAAGTTTACTTCTAAGCAACCGAAATTGAATATATGTGTTTACTCCAGTTCTTGGAAGAGTTTTCTGGATGATTCTAAGAATACAAGTTGTGCCCAAAATGCTAGCCTCAAAGGCAAGCTTTGAACTAGCATATTTGGAACAACTTATATTCTAAGAATCACAGCCAGCAAACTCTTCTGATGAACGCTCCGCAAAAACATATATTCAATTTCTTTGTTTGGTGTAAATTTTTAAAGGCAAAGCATATGTAGGCAAGTATTTATATATTTCCTAGGCATCAATAGTATTATTAATAGTTTCTTAATAATAAATGATTTGATGAGTAAAAGTTAATGAGAGTCTTTCAGTAATTTTTGATACTGCATAGCAAGAAGCTTGTAATTCTAAACACTTAAAGTGAAAGCAAAACAAAGAAATAGAATACATATATGTTCAGCGAAATTTTTCACAGTCCTGAGGAACATATATGTATTCTATTTCGGTTGTCTATTGCCTCACTTTAAGTATTCGGTCATTCTCTAAATTTTAACAAGTTCCATTTTGTAGACACATCGAATTTTCGGTATAAATTCTGGATGTGTTTTTTTAATGTATAGCCGCTTATACATAGTTTGTCCGCAATTTGGTCATTATCTAAATCCTCAAAAATCAGTTGCAGAACTTCTACTTCACGATTTGTTAAATTATATTGTGCTGCAAGATTAGCAATTGAGTAGGATTTGGTGGAAGAATTCTTTGAATCCTTTGTATAATATTCATAGAAACGAAGATTGAGATGATCACTAAATGCTTTTACAATGAACATTTCATCAGATGTAAAATCTTTATCTTCTTTTTTTCGATAAAGGGTAACTACACCTAAGAATAAATCATTATATACAAGATTTAATTGTATCGAATAATGAAAACCGAATGGTTCATAACATTTTTTATAAAGAACTGTCTTTATTCGTTCCTCTTCAGGCATCAAATCACTTTCGCGAATAAGTAAGCACTGACCGCTAAGCATAACCCAACGCGTGTAATCTTCATCTTCATTTAGTAGGTAGTTTTTCTCAGCTTCTGAATAGATTTCGGGCACGCAAATTGGGTCACAAAGTAAATTATTTGAGCTGGTATGATCGGCCATTAGGATACTTGAAGCAGTACTTGGAAGTAGCATTTTGAGCAGGTTTAAGAATGTTATTTTCATAGTATCGAAATCAGGAATGCTATAGATCTGATAAATTATATTATTTATTAAGAGAAATTCATTATTTTGCATATAAATACCTCTCTGTAATTACATATTAGTTACACTCCTTGAACAAATGCCAATAATACATGCATTATATCCTGTGTATTCACTAAAAACAGTGTATCATAATCCAGATTAATTGTACATATTTTCAATAATACTTAAATATTAGAAATGCTACATACTAAGGAAGAAAAAAGGTACTTATAAAGTAGTATGTATACTCCTAAAATAATGCAATAACCATACGTATAGAGAATTGTATTCGTTGACTAGTTTGATTTATAATAATATCAATAAAAGAAATAGATTAAATACAACGGCGTATTACTGATTTAATAATCAAGGTAATGCGCTGTTTTGTTTTAGAGAGGAAGTAATATTATGGGACACAAAGAACAAGTTATTGAAGATTTAAACAGAGTAATAGGATATATTAAAAGCAATGAGTTAACAAATGAGGATAAGGAACTAATTACGAAAGATACAGTAAATTATTTTGATAATTATGTAAGCCCAGGCTGGCTTAAATACAGAAAGTCAGTATCTACAAATGCAGCAGTTATAGAGTGGACTGATGAAGGATCTTATTGTACAGGATTATATGGAGAAAAGTTTATCGATTGTTTGGGTGGTTTTGGAATTTATACATGTGGACATAGAAATGAGGAAATTCTCGATGTTGTAAAGGCACAACTTGATCACCAAGCATTACACTCGCAAGAACTATTAGATCCATTAAGAGGATATCTTGCAAAGGCAGTTGCTGATATTACTCCTGGGGATTTAGAATACTGCTTTTTCACTAATGGAGGAGCGGAAGCAGTAGAAATGGCATTAAAACTTGCAAGAATAGCTACAGGTGGAAGATGGTATATTTCAACAGTAGGAGCTTTCCATGGCAAATCAATGGGAGCAGTTTCAATGGGAGGTAAGAGTACATATAGAGTACCTTACACACCAATGGTGCAACAAGTTCAACACGTTGAATATGGTAACGCAGAAGATATGAGAAAAGCTATAAAAAATCTTTATGCAGTAGGAGAAAAAGTCGCAGCTGTCATACTAGAACCAATACAAGGTGAAGCAGGAATTATTATTCCGCCAGAAGGATACTTACAAGAAGTTCGTGAAATATGTGATGAATATGGAGTAGCATTAATATTTGATGAAATTCAAACTGGTATGGGCAGAACAGGAACAATGTGGAGATGTGAAGCAGAAGGTGTAACACCTGATATTATGACTTTTGGTAAAGCGTTTGGTGGTGGAATAATGCCAATAACAGGAATTATATGCAGACCTAAAATGTGGACACAAGATTTAATAGATAATCCATGGTTATTAGGGTCACCAACTTTTGGTGGAAATCCAGTTTGTTGTTCAGCAGCACTTGCAACAATAAAATATATGCTAGAAAACGATGTTCCTGGACAATGTAAAGAAAAAGGAGAGTATCTAAAAGCAGGATTAGAAAGTTTATGGAAGAAGTATCCTACAGTAATTAATGAAGTAAGAGGTACTGGACTTATGCTAGCAGTAGAATTCTGCGAAAGTGATATAGGATACTCTGTTGCTAAAGGTCTGTTTAAAAGAGGAGTTATGACTGCAGGTACCTTAGTAAATGCTAAATGCATTCGTTTTGAACCAGCAGCAGTTATTTCCAAAGAGGATATGGATAATGTAATCGAGAGAATGGATATCGCATTAGAGGATACTAGAAAAGAGTTCAATATATAAGTATATAATTAATGTTTAGAATTATGTGATGACTTACCGAAACAAGTGACATGTCACTTGTTTCTAGTATATTAGACACATGAGTCTGACATGTATTATCCTGATTATAAGTAAAATATTGGGTTGAGATATCTATAGTATTTCTAATAATAAAGGAGGGGTAAGTACTTTATGAAACAATTAATGTTAAATCCTACTATATATATGTATAATGATTGTAAAACTTTCTGCAGAGAATTTCGTGTTGGGAAGGATGATCTTATTATTACTAATAAAAGGGTTTATGATAATTATTTGAAGACTAATGTGAATAAAGCAGCTGTATTATTTAGAGAAAACTATGGGAGTGGAGAACCTTCTGATGAAATGGTTGAAGCTATGTATGAGCATATTAAAAGGATATCTTATGAAAGAGTTATAGCTATTGGAGGCGGATCTATTCTAGACATTGCAAAGTTATTTGCGTTAAAAAACATTTCACCAGTTGTAGATTTATATGATCATAAATTAGAAATTATAAAGGAAAAAGAACTGGTTTTGGTGCCAACCACATGTGGGACTGGTAGTGAGGTTACTAATATATCTATTTTAGAATTGAAAGATAAAAACACTAAAATGGGGCTTGCTACAGATGAACTATATGCTGATAGTGCCGTTATGGTGCCAGAGTTATTACAATGCCTGCCATTTGATGTATTTGCGACTAGCTCGATTGATTCATTTATTCATGCAATCGAATCATATCTATCTCCTAAAGCTACAGCGCATACAAGGCTTTTCTCATTAAAGTCTATGGAGATAATAATTAAAGGATATAAAAAAATTGTAGAAAAAGGAAAAGATGTGCGAAACGAAATGTTGGATGAATTCCTTCTAGCAAGTAATTACGCTGGCATTGCTTTTGGGAATGCTGGGTGCGGAGCGGTTCATGCATTGAGTTATCCTTTAAGCGCAGCATACCATGTGCCTCATGGAGAAGCAAATTATGTGATGTTCACAGAAATATTCAAAGTATATCAAAAAGTGAATCCAGATGGAGAAATTGGAGAATTAAATAAGTTTTTGGCGAACTTATTAGAATGTTCAGAAGATGGAGTCTATGAACAGCTGGAATTCTTACTTGATAATTTAATTGTGAAGAAGTCACTAAGTGAATATGGAGTAAGTGAAAGGGAGCTGGAAGAATTTTCGGATAGTGTTATTGGGAAACAGCAAAGGCTAATGGCCAATAATTATATAAATCTAGATAGGGATCAAGTTTATCACATATATAAAAGTCTATATTAATAAAATTAAGTATATATAGGTGAAAAATTTAAAAGATGAATTCTAACTCCATAAATTCTATTATATAAAGGTAAAAACTTTGGATTTTTCGAAATTCATTTAATATATTATCTAAAAGAAAATTTTTGGAATTTAAAAGTTAAATATAAGCAAACAAGGAAAATATTTGGGGGTTATTTGCCTAAAGAGTGTGAAGTTTTAATAAATTCCATACTATAAATAGGTAAAGATCCCTCTAATTTGTTTTACCTAATTTTAATATAATCTTGACATAAATAAATAAAAATATTATTATTATGATATTGTGTTACGAATAAATTAAATTTTAATAAAGAAAAATCAAATATTGATAAATCATTAATGAGAAAAAATAACAAAGGAGTTATTAAACGTTTGAGTGTGTTTAATGACTCCATTAATATATTATATATTTTTGAAAAGTATGGAAGCGCTTTCCTTAAATTATGAAAAATATAATATTTCAGTTATAATTTTAAATGTCAATAGAAATATCTAAATACAACAAATTAAAATAAATTAATTTAACAATATTAAAGTAAAGATAAAATTAAGAAGGAGAGGAATAAATGCTAAAATATATTGGAAAAAGATTTTTAGTAAGTCTGTTAACCATATGGGTTGTAATAACAGTAACATTTTTTCTAATGAGACTTATGCCAGGAGGGCCATTTGATGGAGACAAGCTAACACCGCAAGTTAAGGCAAATATGGCAGCAAAATATGGAACGGATAAACCTTTATTTGACCAATACACAATGTATCTTAATAATTTGGTACATGGGGATTTTGGTGAATCGATGGTTTTTGAAGGAAGAGGAGTAGCAGATACTATAGAAAAGTCATTTCCAGCATCTGCTGAGTTAGGTATAATAGCTGTAATTATGTCACTAATTGGAGGTATACTTCTAGGAACGCTTGCAGCGCTAAAGAGTGGAAGATGGCCGGATAGGGTTGTAGTATTTATTGCAACGCTTTGTATTACAATACCGAGCTTTGTAATTGGTGCGGTTTTAATTTATGTATTAGGTGTTGAGTTTCAATTACTACCTCCAACAGGATTTGGTGAATGGAAAAATGATATAATGCCTTGTATTGCATTATCAGCAGCATCTCTATCATTTATTACAAGACTTACAAGAAGTAAGTTAATAGATGTATTAAAGTCAGATTACATAAGAACCGCAAAAGCTAAAGGATTAAGTAAAAGTACAATTATATTTAAACATGCTTTAAGAAATTCGTTGATTCCAATAGTTACATATGTTGGACCATTAACAGCCTCTATATTAACTGGTGGATTCATAACTGAAAAGATTTTTGCCATTCCTGGACTTGGTAATGAATTTATACAATCAGTTACAAACAGAGATTATTCTATGTTGCTTGGAGTAACAGTATTCTATTGTACAATGTTAATATTTTTTACATTCTTTGTGGATATACTATATGTATTGATTGATCCAAGAATAAAATTACAAGATGCGGAAGTCTAGGGGAGGAAAAGAAAAATGGAAAATGGATTAAAAATTGAAAAAGAATTGTTTGCTCCTCTAAGTGCAGAAGAAAAGAAAATTGATGCAATAGTTAGACCAAGTGTTGGATTTTGGCAGGATGCATGGAGGAGATTAAAAAAGGATAAGATGGCAATAGTGTCCTTAGTGGTAATAATACTTGTAGTTTCGGCAGCTATTTTGGTTCCAATGTTATCTAAATATGATTATGCAGCTAACGATCTATCACAAACATATTTAAAACCATCTGCTGAGCATTGGTTTGGAACAGATAATCTTGGAAGAGACTTGTTTGTTAGAAATTTTTACGGAGCTAGATATTCATTGATTATTGCTGTTTTAGCAGCTTTTATAAATCTAGTTATTGGAGTATTATATGGTGGAATTGCTGGTTATTTTGGTGGAATAGTAGATAGCATATTAATGAGAATAGTAGATGTTTTATCTTCAATTCCGATGACTATATATGTAGTAATATTTATGGCAATTTTAAATAAGCCAGGAGCAGCTGGTGGAAGTGGTCTTATTACCATAGTGTTAGGTCTTTCCATAACTTATTGGATTGGAATGGCTAGAATTGTAAGAGGAGATGTACTTCAATTAAAGCAACAAGAGTTCGTTCTTGCTGCAAAGTCATTAGGTGCAACAAATGGAAGAATATTAATAAGACATTTGATTCCAAACTGTATAGGATCAATAATGGTTACATTAACATTATTAATCCCAGAAGCTGTATTTACAGAAGCATTTTTAAGCTTTATTGGTCTTGGAATTGCTGCTCCAAGAGCATCTCTTGGAACATTGGCTAATGAAGCAATGCAAGGTATATATACATACCCATACCAATTATTTTTCCCAGCAGCAATGATTTGTATAATAATATTATGCTTTAACCTTTTTGGTGATGGATTGAGTCAAGCGTTAGATCCTAAGAACAAGAGATAGGAGGAAGAAAGAACATATGGAAAAGTTATTAGATGTAAAAGACCTACAAACTTCCTTTAAAACTAGTGCTGGTGAAGTACACTCAGTAAGAGGGGTATCTTTCTACTTAGGAAAAGGAGAAGCGTTAGGAATAGTTGGAGAATCAGGTTGTGGTAAAAGTGTTACTATGATGTCTATTATGAGGCTGCTAGCAGATAACGGAAGAATTGTTGGCGGAGAAATACGTTTTAATGGGAAAGACATTTCAAGTATCAAAGAATCAGAAATGGAAACTATAAGAGGTAATGATATAGGAATGATATTCCAAGACCCTATGACATCATTAAACCCAGTATATACCATAGGCGATCAATTAATTGAACCGCTTTTAAAACATAGAAAGATTACTAGAGCAGAAGCTAAGAAAGAAGCTATAAAAATGCTTGGACTAGTTGGAATACCAAGTCCAGAGAAGAGAATGAAACAGTATCCTCATGAATTTTCAGGCGGTATGAGACAAAGAGCAATGATAGCTATGAGTTTAATTTGTGAACCAAAGCTGATTATTGCAGATGAGCCAACAACGGCATTGGATGTTACAATACAAGCACAAATTTTAGATTTAATGAAAGAATTAAAAGAAAAGCTTGATACTGCAATTATATTAATAACTCATGATTTAGGAGTTGTTGCAGATGTTTGTACGAGAATAAATGTAATGTACGGTGGAATAATAGTAGAGACTGGAACTACTGAAGATATATTCTATAGAGGTAAACATCCTTATACATGGGGACTTTTAAGAAGTGTTCCAAATCCTAAAGAAGATATTAAAGAAAAGCTTATCCCAATTGAAGGGCAGCCACCAGATTTGTTAAATCCACCAGTTGGATGTCCGTTCGCTGCAAGGTGCGACTATGCAATGAAGATATGCCTTCAAAAGCAGCCGCCTCTATTTGAAGTAGGAAAAGAACACAAAACAGCATGTTGGTTATGCCACGAGGATGCGCCAAAAGTTGAATCACCTATAAGGAGGATAAAGTAGTGGAAGATAATAAAGATATAATTTTAGAAGTTAAAGATTTATGTAAGTACTTCCATGCAGATAAGGGTTTATTTAAAGGTAAAAGTTATGTTAAAGCAGTAGATAGAGTTTCATTTTCACTAAAAAGAGGAGAAACTTTGGGACTTGTAGGTGAATCGGGTTGCGGAAAGACAACTACAGGAAGAACTATATTAAAGCTTTATGAACCAACAGCAGGACAAATAATATTTAATGGAAAAGATATAACAAAAAATTCGGTAAAAGAAATGGTTCCTTTAAGAAAAGAAATGCAAATGATTTTCCAAGATCCATATGCATCTTTAAATCCAAGGATGACTGTTGGAGATATAATTGGAGAAGCTATTGATATTCATAAATTGCTAACAGGTGAAGCAAGAACGGAAAGAATAAGAAGCCTTTTATCAAAGGTTGGACTTGCGAGCGATCATATTAATAGATACCCTCATGAATTTTCAGGTGGGCAAAGACAAAGAATAGGTATAGCAAGAGCGTTGGCTGTAGAGCCATCATTAATAGTTTGTGATGAACCGATATCAGCTCTTGATGTTTCAATTCAAGCACAAGTTATAAATATGCTTGAAGAACTTCAAGAGGAACTTGGATTGACTTATCTTTTTATAGCGCATGACCTTTCAATGGTTAAACATATATCAACCCATATTGGAGTTATGTATCTTGGAAGAATGGTAGAAAAGGGAGAAAGTAGTAAAGTATACTCAGAAGGATTGCATCCTTATACGCAGGCATTACTTTCAGCAGTACCAATACCTGATCCAGAGGTTGCTAAAAATAATAAAAGAATAATTTTAGAAGGAGATATCCCGTCTCCGATAGATCCGCCACCAGGATGTAGATTTAAGGGAAGATGTAAATATGCAAAACCAATATGTTCAGAAGTTGATCCTGATTTAAAGGAAGTAAAACCAGGACATTTTGTAGCATGTCATTTATATGATTAATTTAGGCAAAGCAATTAAGTATTTAATTAAAATATTATAAAATAATTTGACTAGTAAGTAGTATACTGTTAAGGAATTTTAGAAATAATAACTTAAACAGGTATTATAATAAATAATAATTATTTAAGGGGGAAATATTAATGAAAAATAGCAAAGTAAAACAATTATGCGCAGTAGCTTTAGCGGCAACAATTGGGCTTTCAGTTTTAGCTGGATGTGGTTCTAAGACAGCTGATAAAGCAGCAACTTCATCAAAACAAGAGTTAGTTTTTAATTTAGCAGCGGATCCAAAAACTTTAGATCCAGGCTTAAACCAGGCGGTTGATGGCTCTATCGTAGATGCAAATGCGTTTGAAGGTCTATGTAAGCTGGATGAAAATGGTAAAGCAATTCCAGGTCAAGCTGAAAAATGGGAAGTATCTAATGATAAGTTAACATATACTTTTCACTTAAAGAAAGATCTTAAATGGTCAAATGGGGATCCACTTAAGGCAAGCGATTTTGAATATGCATGGAAAAGAGTATTAAATCCTGAAACAGCATCTATATATTCATTCCAATTACTATATCTAAAGGGTGGAGACGAATATAATACAGGGAAAGGAACAGCAGATCAAGTTGGAGTAAAAGCAACTGATGATACTACACTAGTGGTTACTCTTGCTGCACCATGTCCATATTTCTTAGAATTAACAGCTTCTACGACATATATGCCTGTAGAACAAAAAATTGTTGAAGGTAATAAAGATTGGGCAAAAGATGCTAAAACTTTAGTTTCAAATGGTCCTTTCAAGTTCACAGATTATAAGATTAAAGACCAAATAGTATTAGAGAAAAATGAAAACTATCCAGATAAAGATAAAATTAAACTTGATAAAATTACAATGAAGATGGTTACAGAAAATACATCAGCATGGGCTAGTTATAAAACAGGTCAATTTGATATGGTATACTCTGTTCCATCATCAGAAATTGAGCAGGCTATAAAAGATAAGACAGCCACTACATTTAAGATGTTAGGAACTCAATATGTTGATGTTAATGTTTCAGAAAAAGCTAAAGAAATAGATGCAAATGCTGCAAAAGTATTAAGTAATGCAAAATTTAGAGAAGCATTAGCTAACGCTATAGACAGAACAACAATTGTTGAAAAAGTACTTAAGAGCGGCCAAACGCCTGCACATAGTTTTGTAGCTCCTGGAATTATTGGTCCAGATGGAAAAGACTTTGCAAGTAAGAAGTATTTTGAAGAAAAAGGCGATATAGAAAAGGCTAAGAAATTATTAGCTGAAGCTGGATACCCAGATGGTCAAGGTTTACCACAACTTGTAGTATTATACAATCCTGAAAATGGTAATGGTGAATTATATCAAGCAATCCAAGATATGTGGAAGAAGATTGGTGTAAATGTTGAACTTCAAACTCAAGAATGGAAAGTATTCCAAGCAACAAGAGATGCGAAGAACTATGAAATGGCAAGAGGTGCATGGAATGCAGATTATTCTGATCCAATGACATTTATTGATATGTTTATATCGACTTCTCCTAATAATGAAGTTGGATATAACAATCCAAAGTATGATCAATTAGTTGATGCTGCTAAGAATGAAATAGATGCTAATAAGAGATTTGACATACTACATCAAGCAGAAGATGTTTTAATGGAAGATATGCCGATTATTCCTTTATACCACGATACTAAAACTTTTGGAATAAAAGATTATGTAAAAGGTGTAAAAGTATCTCCGCTTGGATATATATTCTTTGATCAAGCGTATATAGAAGGTAAGAAATAATCTATAATCTAAATCTTTATAATTATTCTATAAATTTTTGTTATAGTACAATTGATAGATGTAAATAATTAAGTTAAAAAAGGCTATTTTAGACGCATATTAATGCTATCTAAAATGGCCTTTTTATCGTTTGTTAAACTGTATTCAACATTATAAATTATTCTATTTGGGCGCAAATAATCGCTATTAGCCCTGCTTTTAAAAGATTTATAAAGTTTTTAAGAGTTCTAAGAAAATTAGTATTATTTAAAAATTTTAATTCAGAGCAATAAAGTCTTGAATTGAAGCTAAATAAGTAGTAGAATAAAACAAATGAGTTTCGGTATGTTTATAATACATATGCAAATTAAATAGTCAAATGTTATAGTAATTAATAGTTGAAATTGTAGAATTGCAAGATTTAAAAGTTATTTAAATAATTTAGTAAAGTTTAGATTTATGCTATTTTTTTAGCCTTACAATTCAGATGGTTTTAATAGGATATATAATTTGATAAATATTGCAATGATGTATTACTTAAAATGGGTAATTTACTAAATTAACTATTTTTAATCATGCATAGATCTCATGATTATATTGAAAAATAATAGTAATAAGCGCGATAAATTAAGGGGGATTTTTAAAATGATTAGAGTATTAACAAACGACGGATTAGAAAGTGCAGCAATCGAAGCACTACAAGAATTGGGAGCAGAAGTTGTTAACGAACATATCGAACAAAATGTATTAGGAGAAGAATTAAAGAAATTTGATGCGATTGTTATAAGATCAGCTACTAAACTTACTGCTGATATATTCGATGCAGAAAAGGGCGGAAACTTAAAATTGGCTATAAGAGCTGGTGTAGGAATAGATAATATAGATATACCTGCTGCAGAAGGTGTAGGAGTTACTGTTAAAAATACTCCAGCTGCAAGCTCAGATTCAGTAGCAGAACTTGCAATCGGCCATATGTTTGCACTTGCAAGATTTATAGCTGTATCTAATGTTACTATGAGAAATGGTGAATGGAATAAGAAAAAATATGAAGGTACTGAAATAGCAGGAAAAACACTTGGAATAGTTGGAATGGGTAGAATAGGTCAATCATTAGCTAAGAAAGCTACTGCTTTAGGAATGAAAGTTGTATATTTCACAATCGAAGGAAAACATGATGATTTAGCGTATGATTTCGTATCTCTAGAAGAAGTATTAAAAACTTCAGATTTTATTTCGCTTCACGTTCCATATGATAAAGCAGCAGGTTCTTTAATAGGAAAGAAAGAATTAGAATTAATGAAGAATACAGCATACCTTATTAATTGTGCTAGAGGTAAAGTAGTTGATGAAGCGGCTTTAATAGAAGCACTTGATAATGGAGTAATTGCTGGAGCAGGTATTGATGTATTTGAAGAAGAACCAACTAAGAATGAAATACTAGTTAATCATCCCAAAGTTAGTGCTACACCACATATTGGAGCTGCAACTAAAGAAGCTCAAACAAGAATAGGTGAAGAAGTAGTTTCAGTAATTAAAGAATTCTTTAATTTATAATTATTTAGGAGGAGTTTTTCAATGGCGGTAGTTAAGGCATTTAAGGGGATAAGGCCAATTAAAGAATTAGCTTCAAAAATAGCAGCTTTACCCTATGATGTAATGAACAGCGATGAAGCAAGAGAAATGGTAGTTGGAAATCCAAACTCATTTCTACATGTTGATAGACCAGAGATAGATTTAGATCCATCAATAGATATACACGATCCAAAAGTGTATGAAAAAGCTAGAGAGAATCTTGATAGAATGATATCTGAAGGAGAATTTATTCAAGACGAGAGACCATGTTTATACATATATAGGCAAATAATGAATGGAAGGTCTCAAACTGGAATAGTATTTTGTGCTTCTATTGATGATTACATGAACAATGTTATTAAAAAGCATGAGTTTACTAGAGCAGATAAAGAACTAGATAGAATTAATCATGTTGACTATTGCGATGCAAATACAGGACCTATTTTCTTAACATATAAGGAAGACCAAATCGCTTCTGAAATAATTGATGCTTGGATTCAGAATGAGAGCAAAAGAAAACCAGCGTATAATTTTGTAGCTGAAGATGGAATTACTCATATTGTTTGGGTTATAGATAATGATATCATAATAAGTGAATTAATAGATTTATTTAAAGAGATAGATTATTTATATATTGCTGACGGTCACCATAGATCGGCATCAGCAGTTAAAGTTGGTTTAAAAAGGAGAGCTGAGAATCCTAATTATACTGGAGAGGAAGAATTTAATTATTTCTTAGCAGTTGCATTTCCAGATAATGACTTGATGGTTATGGATTATAACAGAGTTGTTAAAGATTTAAATGGATTAACTAAAGATGAATTAATAGAAAAGCTTCAAGAGAAATTCATTGTAGCAGAATCAACTAGCGAAGGACCAGTTAAACCAGCTAAGAAACATACATTTGGAATGTATGTAGAAGATAAGTGGTATTTGCTAGAGGCTAAAGACGGAATTTATAATGAAGAAGATCCAATAGATAGCCTTGATGTAGCAATTTTACAAAATAATGTCTTAACACCTATTTTAGGAATTGAAGATGTTAGAACATCAGATAGGATAGATTTTATAGGTGGAATTAGAGGCCTTAAGGAACTTGAAAAAAGAGTTCATACTGATATGAAAATTGCATTTTCAATGTATGCTACAGAAGTTAGTGATATAATGAGTGTTGCGGATATTGGAGAAGTAATGCCGCCAAAATCAACTTGGTTTGAGCCAAAGCTTAGAAGTGGATTATTTGTTCATAAATTAAAATAGTTGTCCTCCAACAATAATCTTTGACAACATCATAAAAAAGAATGCTTACGTGATAAAAAAGATTGAAGATTTTAAGGCAAAAGGACAAGAAAAACGAATCAAGAATATTGATTTTTATATTGAAAACTAAATAGAAAAAAATAAGAGGGATAAGATTAAAGTATTGATTTTCAAGGCTTGAAAGAGTATTGAAATAAGATATTGATAAATCTTATCCCTTTTCTCATGTCATTTTTTCTGTTTAGTTTTCTGCAAACTTTATTATAAAAAACCTGTGATTAATGTGGATATATTGAAGGTAAAAAAGAAGGTTTTGTGGACAATTTTTCTCCAGACTTTATTATAAAGTGTGAATGTTTTGAAGATTTGATGGAAGAGAGAATGGGATGGATATATGGATGTAAGGGTGTTGGAAAATTTGGGATGTCGTCAATCATTTTTATAAAACTACAATAGTTGTCCCCGTCAAAAGAAGATTAACTACGGGGCGGAGCGGTAAAAAACAGAATATAAAGAGGAGCATAAAATCAGTAGAACAGAGCCTTCGGTTTAGTTTTATAATTCGAATTTATGCTCTTTTTTACTTTAAAAGTAAGAATTATTTTGGATTTTCCTAGAAACCTATATATGAATAAAACTATGTTTATGGGAATATGCTTTAAAAGGAATCTATGTTTATAGAAAACTATTTAGAAATGTAAGTATTTAAATAGAAAAATATAAACATATGTAAATATTTATTGGAAACATCAGGGTTTGATGCTAGTATATTTTTATAGATACAATATGGGAGTATCAATCTATTGTATAAAGAATTATTATTTATATCAGATACAACTTTAAATCTTACAAGGAATTTTATATAGAGTATTAATAGAATATTTAAATAAATAAGCGAGGAGTTAAATGAATAATCCTCACTTATTTATTTACAATTAAATTAAGCATAAAACTATAGCTTGCAATTCAAAAAATACAATAATCTGCTTCAGTATTTCTACACTGATTTAATATTTTAATGATCATCATATGAACTGAGTAAGTTAATGTAATAATTTGATTCTCTAAGAACATGATCTGCTAAAAGTGGAAGTATTATTGATCTTATTTTACATGTCAAAAGCCCTTCGGTTGCTTGTGTCTTAAAATCTCTAAATTTTATTGTTTTGTTTAGTGTTATTTCGGTAAGATTAGATAAATCTGATTCTGAATTTACCTGAGATGCTTCTTTTCTTAAAGTTTCAAATTCTTTTCCGAAATTATGGGCCATAATAAATAATTCTTTCTCGGTAGGATCTAGCATTCCTCTAATAGTAAATCCATGCTCATACATTTTATCATCCCAGAAGTTTTCAAGAGCAAGCAAATCTTTTTTCATATCAATCTTAATACCTTTTTGCAATCTTGTTAATAGCTCCATAAATATTATAGCTTCACTAAGTACATGATTTATTAATGATGGATATAAAGTTGTGAATACTTTGCAGGTTAGAACATCATTTTTAAATTTAGTTTTAAATCTGATGATTAGGTTAGTTGCAGTAATAGCTTGATGATTTAACATATAAACATTATCTGTAAACGTAGATACATCATTATCGCCTGAGTCATAAGAAAGTGAATTTTCCATAGAGGTTATGTTTGTATCTATAAAAATGCCAGTAGAAAATTGAGTTGCTCTTTCAGCATCCAATGTGTATTTTGTTACAATCTCATTTGAACTTAAAACTCTAGATGGTATGATTCCATCTGCTAATGATATAGCACGTGTAAGTAATATAGAAAATTCATTTTTAAAAGCATCAGCTTGGCTTACTAAGTCTTTATTTTTCTGTGGAATTGCCGCTTCAATGAATATTGAATGTTCCTTCATAATTCTTAAGAAGAAAAGGTTTAGCTCTAAAGATTGATTAATAAATTCTTGCTTTGATAGCATTATATACTCCTGAACAAAATATTATTACATACCTATTAGTATATTCCATCTAACAAAATAAGTGATTATATTATGCTTTGGACTTAGTATAATAATCTTTTTCGAGGATGTGCAGAATTGACAAAATTAAGAGTTGAATGATATACTGTATATCATACAGTATATCATTCAATGTGATGAAATAATAATAAGGAGGCGAACGGATGGGAGAAAATGATGCCAAGGAAAAATTAATAGATGTTACCATAAGAATGATATGTGAAGGTAAAAAACCAAGCGAGATTACCGTTAAAGATATTACCGAAAAAGCAGGCCTTGGTAACGGTATGGTAAATTATCATTTTCAAAGTAAGGATAACTTAATTCGATTAGCCGTAAAAAAGGTCATGAACTGTGCAACAAAGTCATTGAGCGAAAAAACGAAATCTAAAGATGGTGAACCGCCAGCTTATAGACTTGCCTTTATATTAAAAGAAGTTGCAAATTTTATTGCTGATAACTCTGAAATTTCAAAGATTGCTATTTTAGATGATTTAGAGACGAATCAGATGACAGCACATTTATTGGGTTCAGAGGAATCATACAATAAATGCCTTAAAGAACTTTATGGCGATGATATGCATAAATTTTGGGTTAAAAATTACTTAATTGCAGGATATTTAAATTACATATTCTTAAAGGCAGAAAACATAAAAAATGAAATGGGATTCGATTTCTATAACAAAGATGATAGGGAAAAGGCAATTGAAAATTTGGTTGAAGAACTAGTGAATTGTAAGATGACTAAGATTAAATGAAATTAATATAAAAGGAGCTAAATATATTATGATGATTGTAAACAAAGAAAAGTGTGTGGGTTGTGGACTTTGTGTTAAGGATTGTTTTCCAAGTGATATTAAGATAGTTGAAAATAAGGCTGAGATCAGAAATATTACATGTATGAAATGCGGACATTGTATTGCTGTATGCCCTAAAGGTGCAGTATCTACAGATGAATACAATATGGAAGAAGTAAAAGATTATGATGAATCTGAATTCAAAATAGAAGCAGATAGACTTCTTAATTTTATTAAATTTAGAAGAACTACAAGACAATTTCAAGATAAAGAAGTAGAAAAAGAAAAGCTTCTAAAAATTATTGAAGCAGGCAGATTTACACAAACGGGGACTAACAGTCAAAATGTTTCGTATATAGTAGTGAAAGATAATATTGAACAATTAAAAGAAATGGCTTTAGAAAATCTAAAAGTCAGAGGTGAAGGTATACTTGCGAATTTAAATGCACAAACATTACCTTACAAGAGATATGCACAAATGTGGATTAAAATGTACAATGACTATAAGGAAGATCCAAAGAAAAATGATAAGTTATTTTTTAATGCACCAATTTTAATTCTTGCGGTTTCAGAGTCTCCTGTAAATGCAACTTTAGCATCTTCAAATATGGAACTTATGACTAATGCTCTAGGACTTGGAACATTTTTTAGTGGATTTTTTGCAATGGCAGCACAAGGAAATAATGAGATTAGAAGTTTACTTGGGTTGAAAGAGAAAGAAGAGATTGTAACTTGCATGGTTATTGGATATCCAAATGTAAAATATGTTAGGACTGTACCAAGAAAAGATGCAAATGTTTTATGGAAGTAAAAACTAATATATCGAACTAATGATATAGCTATTTTAGGTTATTTAATCTAGAATAGCTATTTTTATTAATAAAAATATAT